>NZ_CAIY01000029.1 GCF_000350105.1 Richelia intracellularis HH01 | reverse complement strand
AGCCAAACTCAAATATGTACATATATTAAATTACTCCCTTTAATATACTTAGTTAAATGGGCAAGATATTAGGTTAATATTTTTTGGATTTATTGATATATTTTTTCACGGTATTGAGGATTATCGCGGTATAATTTTGGAGTTTTAACTCAAAGTAGAATATTATTCTATTCATCTATTTTTTGAAAAATATAAATAATAATTATTATTTGATAGCCAGATAATCTTCATCTAGAAAATGTTTAAGTATATTTTACATACTCATTCTTTAATTAATCAATTTTATTGAGTGTTTGATAATCTAGGTATATCTAAGAAGACTCCTTTAATATAGATAGTAAAGGTCAGGAATGTTTGCATGTATGAGTAAAAGATAAATAATCAAAAGAAAAAAAGTTTAGTTCTACTGAAAATAGTATTAGTTAGTAAAACGTTCAAATATTTATGGTAAGTAAGTTTTTTTGGGAGAAAAGAATCAATAAAAATATCTTTTATAAGATATTTTTATTGAAAAAATCTAACTCTAAATTGTTGACTGCTTATATTTTCCCAGTAATATTTATGGGGAGATTACGGAGAAAATTATTAAATACCTTAGTTTGGTTAATATAATAAGTATTTAACTATTTTAACTAACATTGTTATTTTAACAAATATCTAAAAATATTCTTCTAAAGTTGTAGATGCTTGTATGTTATATATGCTGTTGCAACTCACCACTATACTCTATTGAAGGATATTCTAAAGATTTAGATTACAAATAGTCTCTAAAGCTTTGCAAAGTAAATTTCGATATTCTTCTTCACTGATACGATAAGCACCAAATCTCTCCAAATGGGGATTCATCATTTGAGCATCAAACAAAAGAAATTGTTTTTCTCGTAACCTTTCTACCAACTTTACCATTGCTACTTTTGAGCCTTCTGGAATTTGATAAAACATAGACTCGCCAATAAAAGCACCACCAATAACAATACCTAAAATTCCCCCAGCTAACTTGTCATCTTGCCAAGTTTCAAAACTATGAGCCCAGCCAGTTTGGTACAGTAGGTAATAAATATTTTGTAATTCCGAGGAAATCCACGTAGTTTCTCGGCTGGCACAACCTTCAATAACTGCTCGAAAATTCTTATTAACTGACACTTGAAATCGATTTTGATTTAAAACTCGCTGCAGAGACTTTGGATAGCGAAACCTTTTATCTAAGGGTATCAGAGTTCGGCCACGGCTACTATACCATCCTAAGACATTATCCTTGTCAGCCATTAGAAAATAACCTTGGGCATAGCCTTGAATAATAGAGGTGACATCATACTGCATAAGAAAGAGCGAGGAAAGTTACAGGAGAAATAGATATCATGATGTGAAGAGGTTCCTATTCTTCACTTTCCCCTTTTATTTTACAATATTTAGGAGTAATAAGAAAATAACTGATACTAGAAAGAGTAGAAAATAAGACAACTATATAACTGCTACAACTATATTTGTCTCAAACACAATTTACAATGGATGTACCAATTAACCCGATAATACTGCCACCAGCTAACAACCCAGAAAAGGAAAAAAATTGGTTACAAAAGTCCTTACACAAATGGCTAAATGAAGAATTTATAACAGAAGAAATTAATAGGGATATTGCCGAACGTACTGCTCAGGTTTTCATGAGGCAGAGAATGGAAGGGGAAAATGATCTTGGTTGTTTGATGATTGCCATTATCATAGAAATGAAGTCATTTGATTTCTCTGAAAGTTTCTATGGAGAATTTGAGATCGCTAACAGCGTTAGCGATCTCTTAGTAAAAAGTCTTGATTTTGACAAGTATTGCGGACAATGAAAAGCCTGGTGATTATGAGCATGTTTATATTAGACAAATGGTTACCCATTAACCATTAAATATCACCTTTGCTTGTTAAGCTTACCAGCTTGACTTTACAACTCCGGGCAATAAACCCTTATGTGCCCACTCCCTAAGAATATTCCTAGACAGCCCAAAATCACGATAGTATCCTCTAGGACGACCTGTAACCCAACACCGATTATGGTGACGATTAGGAGCACTGTTGCGTGGTAGCTGTTGGATTTTACGGTGAATATCTAGTTTGTCTAGGGGGGACTCAGCCTGTCTGAATTCTTCCAACAAAGCTCTTCTTTTAGTAGCATATTTATCTGCTATCCTAGCGCGTTTTTTATTGCGCTCAATCATGCTCTTTTTTGCCATGAACACTCAAACCAAATTTTAATAGCATTTCCTATCTTATGCTACTAACCCTACTTCTAACAATTGTGAATTTTCGATTCTTCTGGGAGATGAGTAGTACTATAAAAACCATACTTATTCATACTGTTGACCAAATATTTTTATTTCCTCAGAAGGCAATTGCTTATTAGGTTAGTACCTCTTAACTCACTTCTCACTTTTTACTAGGGCATAAATCAGCCAGTTCACAAATCTCACATTCAGGAGAACGGGCCTTGCAGACAGCACGTCCATGATAAATAAGCCGAATTGACCAATTTTCCCACTCCACCTGGGGTAATAGCTTCATTAAATCCTGCTCAATCCTAATTGGATCTTTGTATTCTGTTAAACCCAAGCGCTGACTCAGACGTCCGACGTGAGTATCTACTGTCACTCCCATATTAATTCCATAGCCATGTGCTAAGACAACATTGGCTGTCTTTCGTGCTACGCCAGGCAGTTTTAATAACTGTTCTATCGTTTGGGGCACCTCTCCACCAAACTCCTGATTGATCATTTTACATGCTGCCTGAATATTTTTTGCCTTATTCCGATAGAAACCGGTGGAATGTACCAATATCTCTAAATCTTTTACGTCGGCATTACCCAAACTCGCTGCATCTGGAAAACTCCGGAAGAGTTCTTGTGTCACTTTATTGACCACGTCATCTCTACACTGAGCAGATAAAATAGTTGCGACCAAAAGTTGGATAGTACTTGAGTATTTTAGAGAGCAAGTAGCTTCAGGATACAAGCACGTAAGACGCACAAGTATTTCTAATGCTCTTTGCTTTATACCCAAATTCTTACGACTATTAATCACTGGAATAATTTTTGCACCCACTCCAACTGGGATGTATCTTTCACTATCAAGAAAATACCTAACCCTAGAAGTAATACTAAACCAGTTTGCATAACATTCTCCTGAACTCTATTGGGTAGGGGTTTACCACGCAAACCTTCTATCAATAGAAAAGCTAATTGCCCACCATCCAAAGCTGGTAGAGGCAAAATATTAATCACAGCCAGATTAATGCTAATAATAGCAGCAAAGAATAATAAGTTAGTACTGTCAGTAGCAGCTAATTTTGCTCCTGCCTCTACAATTTTTACAGGGCCAGCCAATTTATCAGCAGTATTTTGGAAATTAGTAATTAGTTGTCCAAATCCCTGAAATGTTCTCATCACTAATTGCTGAAATTTATTAGCAGCAGTACCAAAAACTTCCTGAATATTGCGGGGACGGTGATAAATTGGAGTGGCATTTTCTATCAACCTAATTCCAATACGACCCTTGCTATCTTTTAATTGTGGGGTGATATATAGAGATAAGTTCTCTTGTTGACGTTGAATTTTTAAATAAACTGGTTGATTTGGATGATTTTCTATTTCAGTTTTTAGTAGTGTAACCGCATTTTTAGATGCTTTGAGTTCTTTATCTTGTATGGCAATAATAATGTCTCCTTTCCTAATACCTGCTTCATAGGCAAGAGACTGTTCTGTATCCGGTTGAACAACAACACCTGGCTCGTATTGTAAATCCGGAATACCAACAATTCCAAACAGGACTATTAGCACTAAATAGGCAAAGACTAAATTTGCTATTACCCCAGCACTAACAACCACTGCTCGATCTAAAATAGGACGATTGCGCAGAAGATTGGGGTCATCTGGTGAGATCTTACTATCTGGATCATCATCGGGAAAACCAACAAAACCCCCAAGAGGGAAAGCACGAACAGCATATTCTGTTTGAGAACCTTGATATTTCCATAGAGTTGGACCAAAACCTAAAGAAAAACGGTTAACATAAATACCTTGAGAACGAGCAGCGAGGAAGTGTCCTAACTCGTGCACCAATATTAAAATAGCCAAGACTGTTATCGCTGCTAAAACTGACATAGAAGAATTTAATGTGAAATGATTGGGCTAAATAAGGATATTTCTATTTTAAAGACAGAATCTTAGAAAGGTATTTTCCAAATTAATATAACTCACCAATGATGGTTGATATAAAACTACTTTCGTTATAGTGTGGGGTTTAAAAATCTTTCTGGAAACTGAATTTTAGCTATTAAAAACCCAAAAACCGCAATTATTTAGAATTCAACCCATACCAACTAATAATTATAATCCCTTTTACCTTCCTTCATTTTTCTAAAGTAAATCTCTTCCTAAATAAGGCTGTAAGACCTCTGGAATCCTTACTGTCCCATCAAGGTTTTGGTAATTCTCCAGAATAGCGGCCATAGTCCGACCTACGGCTAAACCAGAACCATTGAGAGTATGGACAAATTTGGTACCTTTCTTACCCTTTTCCTTGAAACGAATATTACCTCTTCTAGATTGAAAATCCAAACAGTTGGAACAACTAGAAATTTCTCGGTATTTCCCAGAAGAAGGCAACCAAACCTCTAAGTCATAGGTTTTTGTTGACGAAAATCCCAAATCCCCTGTACATATTTCAACAACCCGGTAAGGTAAATTTAAAATCTTCAAAATAGTTTCCGCATTACCTACCATCTTCTCTAATTCAGCAAAGGATTCATTTGGATGTACGAGTTTTACCATTTCCACTTTATTGAATTGATGGAGACGAATAAGACCTCTCATATCACGTCCGTAGCTTCCAGCTTCCCTTCGAAAACAAGGGGTATAGGCACAGTGATAAATAGGTAAATCTTCGTCACTGAGAATTTCCCCCCTATACAAATTAGTTAAAGGGACCTCAGCAGTTGGAGACAACCACAAGTCATCATCAGCACATTTAAAGCTATCTTCAGCAAACTTGGGTAATTGTCCTGTAGCAGTGAGAGAAATTGTATTTACTAGTACTGGGGGCATTACTTCTACATAACCTGCAGCAATTTGGTGCGTAAGCATTAGTTGAATCAGAGATCTTTCCAATGCAGCCCCCGCACCAATCAGTGCTACAAAACGACTTTGGGAAATTTTAACTGCCCTTTTTGTATTTAAAATTCCTAATTTCTCACCTATTTCCCAATGAGGCATGATAGAAGCAGTGTTTTCAGGAATATACTCATCGCCCCAACGCCGTACTTCTACATTCTCATCTTCATTTTTTCCTAATGGTGTAGACTCACTAGGCAAATTTGGGAATGTCATTATGGTGTTCATAAGCTGGGAGGTAATATTCTTCTCTTGGATCTCTATATTCCCAATTTTGATCTTGATAGAACTTCCCTCCGAGCGCAGGGCCATAATTTCTAAACTGTTAGGATCGCAACCGGATTTAATTTGCTCTGGTATAATTTTGGAAATTTCATTACTGCGTGTTTGAAGTTGAATCTTTTGTTCTCCCAATTCTCTCTGCTGTCGATTCAACTCCAGTAGGGGATTGAAATCGTAGCTGCTACCACGGCTGTTCAAGCGTTTTTCAATGACTCGTGGGTTTTCCTTGATTTGGTTAATATCCAGCACAGATTTTTATAGTTTTTTTAGTTGTCCAGAATTTTTCAATAGAAAACAAGTATATGACTGTCGTACACTGATATTTACTAAATTTTATATTTTCAATTACTCCATAGGCTAAATAATAACAGGGCATATATTTTTAGCAAATAGTTTAGTCTCAATATTAGAGAAACTTATGAAGCTTAAAAAAATAAAAATGTTAGTATCTATTTAGGTCTTAGCCCTTCATTCTACAAATGAATTATGCTCAAGAATATCTTGATGAACTGATTATTAGCATTATATTACATGTTGATCATGATAATGATAAATTGCCAAGCGCATGTTTGTTTTTGTTAACATCTAAACAATAACAATTTTAGAGAAAAATGAGGAAGTCAAATAGTTTTTTAAAGGAGTATCAATTTAAAAATAAGAGACATAAAATTAACAATAAGTCATGGAATTTAGAATACAAAGAAAAGACGATTTTATCTTGTTTAAACTAATTTCAGTAAAACCCTAACTTGCTTACTATTTATGAATCCTATTAAAAAGCCATAGTGAGCCTACAAATCCAGAGAAATGAGCCGTCACCGTGTTGATATTTGCCTGTACGACTAGTACATCAATTGGCTGTACTAATCTGCTCAATTGCTCCGGGGAGAATCCAACTGCACCTTGGGGAACGCTCAGTGCCTTTAATAATAGAGAGCCACTAATTGCCTGTGCTCCAAATAAGGTTAATAGCATTCCAATTAAATTCACCATAAATCCCATTCGTATTACATTTAGGGTTTCTATTCTCCGTGGATGGTTAGAGTAATTAGAAGATGCTAGTTTCTTCCCAATTCTAGTATAGCGGAAGGCTACAACAACCCCTCCTGCTAGGCTTAATAACCCCAGGGCCGCAAAAAATACACCAAAACCTGATCCGGGATTACCTATTTGATTACCAGACCTTTGAATCTTGAAACCCAAAAAAATTCCTGTAGCAACTACACCTAGTAATAGTTGTGTCCAAAAACTCACCCAGCCAACAAAACTAAATATCCTAGCGATAGCTAATCTGGAGTATGATTGGCTATCTGTTTTGTCTGTCATACTAATTACCGAAATTGCAGTTCCTTAACATAAATAACTTAAAACTTAACTTATTTCTTAAATATAATTGTATTTTAAAAAGCTAGTATAAAAATAGTTGTAAGTGCCAGCATTTGATTTTTAAAGAAATTCTTCTTTCCATTCAATTGTAAAATATAAATATTCGTAGTAATCAATCCTAGAATTTTTGTTCGAAGTCATTAATACAGAGTAGCCTTTTTTTGAATAGATATGAATTAAGGTGATTAGGTAATTGCTAGTGTTATGTTACCGGAACTAAATTATTTTAACCCTGCAAGTCCTGCTAGTGTTAATTACTCAGTTTTATACAATTTGCTGAACACCCTGTATTTGGGTGTGCTCTCCATTATCAGCAACTCTACCAAATTTCTTGAAGCTTTATTGATGATACTGACAAGTATATTTACTAAGCCTAGTATAAAAATTTTATTTTCTCTATGCCTAGTACTGAATTAATATGTATTACTATTTTCACTTTCCAATTTAAATATACTGAATATTTAGTCATTCTGTAGCTCTACAAAATTGAATATTAATCTTTTCAGGAAGAATTAAGTGTTATCCAACATATCTCTCATATTATTCCATCGCATCCCTTAAAAGGTTTCTCCAACTTTTTTATTTCTCAGTAACTTAGCATCACTTGACACCAAGACAGCAGTAATGTTACTGTCCAAACGCTTCTCATTTAATTACATTAAACTCAAGTGAGAGCATATGCTCTTTGCATCTACAAGACTCTGCTTGACTTCTATGCCCCATTGGCTTGGAGTACTGTTTAGATGTTTTTGCCTTAGCATTTATGCTTAAGCAGTACTATTCACTAACTAATCAGGGTGTAGCACTATATACTTACTACATGGTTTGTAGGCTTAACCCAAATGCATAATCTTAGCAATTCAGCAACCATGAAACTAGAGGATATACATCAATTTTTTGAGAGTCCTCCGCCAACCTATCTCTGTCAAGAGCTAGCAACTTGCTATATATTATATATTTTGATACATATGGAGTCCTATGGTACTGAGTTGATTCAAAAGCTAGAATCCGAATATCCTACTTATCGCCTTTCTGATACTGTGCTTTACAGCGCAATCAAGTTTTTGGAAGAGGAGGGAGCTGTTATTGGATACTGGAAGAAGCTCGAAGGACGTGGTCGCCCTAGACGGATGTATCAAATTTCCCCAGAATGGCAAAAAATAGCGGAGGACTTATCTACTTTGTGGCAACAGTATATGAATAGGAGGGGAAACTAGCAAATAATTGATTATGAATAGATCTCCTCCATTAACAAAATAGTAGTCTGTTATGAATATCATTACCCTGCCATCTACCCTAATACTCTCTCTATTGTTAGCAGTTGGATTATTATTTTTCGTTCGTGCTTCTACAAAAGAACGTTTGCAAAGCCTAGAACTTATAGGTAAACAAGATGAAAACACTCTAATAAATCAACTGCAAGAATACTTTCAGACACGGTCTTACCGAGTGGCAGCAGTAGACCGTAAACAAAATCAAGTTATATTTGAAGGGTTTGTAAAGCCAAGTTGGTTTTTGGCTATCTTTCTAAGCACATTAAGTGCTATTGGTATTCTTTGTCTATCATTGGTGATGTCCTATCTGTTTCCTAAATTGATGTGGCTATTTTTCGGAATGATTGGAATATCTCCGATGAGTGGAATTTTCTATTGGAAAAAAGCGGGAAAGCTAGAGAAAGTGATACTAAAATTATCCAACCAGGATAATAAGCCCTATGACTCTAGTAAAATAACTGTAATTGCTCATAGAGACGAGCTGCTCGGGTTACAAAAAAAGTTGCAATTAAAACAAATCGACTAAAATAAGAAATTATTTTTTTGTTTGTTGCCTACATAGTAATATGATTCCTGGCGAAAAATCTTAATTCTCTGTGGGGTAATTTTACAGTAGATGAATAAAGAAGACCCATATATTAGCCAGATGGCAAGGGTCTTCTAAATCAGGAATATTAGATTCCGAATCTAGCTTATTTTATCTACGAACTATAATCATGGTCATATCTGAAAATCCGGAGGCAAAGTAGTAATCCTAAATTATTATGGTAACCACCGTTTCATACATAGGGTTTGCAAGTATGCTTGAACTTATTAGATAAAACCTCAGGGTTTAACAGATGGTGAATGACCAATTAAGTAATAACGATGTGGTCAGCCAGCATAAGTTAAGCCCTGAGATGATTTAAACTGTTGCAATGCTAAGAATCTGACTAGGTAGTAATAAATTGACTTCAAAACAAAAAGATTAGTTTTCCCAAGAAACTGAGCAATTGTAGCACCTCATGTATTGCAAAAAGCCAAGCCCGATGTGTATAATCTTCCTACTTCAACAACCAGCTGCAAGCATTACATCTGCTGCAACCATTACCTCTTGTATTGGGACAGGCTCAAGTGTCCTGAGACTGGGAAACAAGAAGTGGTTCTCCTCAACATACTGAGCTCCAAACAAGCCCTTTTCTGCCCAAAAATACCTATCTGTGGTGTGCTCGTTTCTTTTTACCAGTAGAAGTGCTGGCGGTAATATGCCTTCAGCTTGAATGAATTTTCTTGCTGCTGTTACTGGTTTATCTTCGCCACTTTCAATGCTATATTGAGCAACATGCTCCAAGATTCGCCGTCCCTCTTGGCGGCGACGGCTCTTCCGCTTCCGTCTCCTTGCCAATCTATTGTCCTCCTCTTGAAAACTACATATTGTAGTTATTGTAGTTGTAGCTACAAAATCCGTGGATATTATAAAAGTTTTAACTAAAAAAATCAATAGTAATCTACGCTTTTGATACATCTACACTAGGGATCTTGTATTGAGACTAGATAATAACAAGGCAACGTAGACGTTAGTTTCAAACTATGTGTAATTTAAAAATACAGGTAATTTTATGCAGCCATTAATCATGAAAATTATTGATGGATACAAAATTTTCCTTTAGTAATATTTTTTAGTGAGCGAGCAATAGCACTGCCAATGTTAAGTTCTACGAGTCCCGAGTTTATTGCTCTTTGCCGAGAACAAATGGTGTTGTTAAGTCAAGGATTAGGAGCTTCCTTAAGCATTGTCTATTTAACAAAAGAATTAGAGGAAGTTTCAGCAAGAAAGACTGAATTAATACCGATTATAGTTTATCCGGAAACAGCCACTTTGAGACATAGCTTTAACTCTCAAGGGTTACCTCAGTTAAGTCAAAATTTATTGGGTTCAGGCAGTTTAGATTCTATACAGTCTTATATACCTCCACAAGCAAAAGAGTATTTCCAGGAAGAATCAGTTTTAAATGAAAACAAGATAATTTTACCCTTCATCCATGAAGGTTTAATGATAGGTTTGCTAGTGACAGTTAGAGGTGATCGTCCATGGTCTCAAGGAGAGCATTATAAAATAGAAAGAATTGCTCAAACTCTAGCAGTTGGTTGTATTCTAGACCAGCGTCGTGCATGGCTTCAGCATCAATTACACCAACAACAAATATTACAAGAAAAGCAGCAGGATTTACTTGACAGCTTGCTACATCAATTCCGAAATCCCCTGACAGCCTTGCGTACATTTGGCAAATTATTAATGAAGCGATTACATCCAGGAGAACCAAATAGAAGTGTGGCAGCTGGCATTGTTAGAGAAAGTGAGCACTTACAGGAACTACTAAAGAAAATTGACGAGTTAATCGATTTGAAAGCGGATGATTTCAAGCATTTCCAATTAACTAATGATAGTGGATTTTTAGTAGAAGCAAATTTATCAGAGGAGAAACAAATACCCTTGTTATTACCGGGAATAGGAGAAAGAGATACTGACTGTAACCTGCAAGAAATAGTAGATATTGTATTATCATCTGCTAGGGCAATTGCTCAAGAAAGCAATCTACAATTAATAACAGAACTAGAAGATAATTTTGATACAATCAGGATTAATCAGAAGGCACTAACAGAGATTTTGACTAATATAGTTGATAATGCCCTCAAATATACCCCCAGTGGGGGAAAAATTTTGATTAAAACTGTAAAGCAAGAGAATAATTACAGTATAATTGTTAGTGATACAGGCCCCGGAATTCCCCCTGGGGATTTACAACATCTCGGGGTCAGGTATTACCGTGGTGTCAAGGCTCAAACAGAAATTTCTGGAAAAGGCTTAGGTTTAGCAATTGCTAAACAATTAATCGAGCAAATGCAAGGTAGGTTAGAAGTTTTTAGCCCTGCCCTAGAGTCCATAATTTCATCAAATAATTCGCCAGGGTCCACTTTTATCATTTGTTTGCATCAGGAAGATAGCAATAGTAGAAAGGACTAATATTTTCTCTTTATTTTCATATACTTTTATTTCTCTTAATCCCAATATTTTTGTAGTTTATGGATTATGATAAATATTGATGTAATTGTTGATAGATAGGTATTAAGGTAGACAGCAATAATATCACTTTTTTGCCTAATATAAATCTAATAAAAATTCAATAAATGATCTGTATGAAATTTTATTATTACTAGCACTTACGAAAATAGTATTACTGATTATATTTATATAATCAGTAATACTATTTTATCCTATGGTTTTGGTTTTAGTTTTTAAATTCTAAAACTAAATTAATTTCGATATTTTACCAGTGCTTTAAATTTAAATATACCCCAATATCAATTGGAAATCATGTTTATCTTAAAAAATTACATTTTGAGATACTGTCAGGTCAAAATGGTAAATTTAGTTTTCGATCAACCTTTTATTTAACTTGTCATGTTATACGGTAGCTATATTTATAATAGTGATAGTTATTGACTAGTTTGTAAACCATAATAACTCCTATGATGATAAATAGGTTAGTTTAACTAGAATATTATTAATTATTAGCAACCAATTACTTATAGATAAATGCTGAAATATTTTCTCTGAGTTTAGTTATTTTGGTTATGCTAAAATAGCGACTATAAAATCCATATTTAGAGCAATACATATAAATTTTAATTTCATAATATATCCGAAAAAGAATATCCTCACTAATAAAAGTTAATTAACTAATAATATAGACTTTGTATTTGCAAAATTTAGGTAAAAAAATAGTTGATTTTTGATTCTCCTGGGACATCTTATGTACTAATATATTTTCCTCTATTTCAACTAATAATCAGATTTGTTTACTTTTATAACCAATTATTATTATTATAAAGTCTGGCATCTATTAATTTGACATATAGGAATCTTCAGAATTTTAATAAAAGTCGCAATTATTATGCTCTTAGTATTTTTTTAGATAAATACTTAGAAACTCGATTCAAAATAGAAAATTTCCTAGCCCATACACATAATAACTTATATATACATAAAATTATTTGGTATTGTACAATAATCAACCTGTTAGTGGCATTATTATGCAAGTTATCGTTAAAGTGAAGCCCTTAAAAATGATGCAAATTCGTTGATTTAATATATTTAAATAATGGTGCAATTTCTTTGAATAGAATATTTGTCTTTTTGGACCTAAACTTCTATAAGTTCTCACAAAAATTTATTGTATTATTTTAACTTGTTTTTATATTTATTTTTAGTATAGATGACCAAGTATATGGCAAGTCCACATAGAGAATAAATACCAGGGATACTAATGTCAGCATATTTTCTGAAGTTACTTATGAGAGGGAAGGATTTGATATGGAGAAATTAGTCTATTTCAGTGGTAAAATTTTCCACATCTGCCTAAGGTAACTTTCTACGAAATGATTATATGATAATAATATTTATTAAGTGTTTTTATATTCACTCATTACTGGAAAACTAGGTTTGTTTACATGATAAATATGTATTATTACTTTGCATTATAAATATGGTAAGGCCAATCTTTTGAGTATCTTTGAATATTATTCAAAGATACTCAAGCAACAAAAATCTAGGGCAAAGTATGGAACTGAACATAAGTTCATTCATCATAAGAATAAACTTATGTTCCTATAGTTATCACTAATTATCACATCTACTACTGCTTCAATTTGTTGATAATAGCATTGATATTAGAAATAATAAGTTAAAAGACTTTCAATTAACTATTATATCAAATTAAGTGTCAATTAAGCCGTATACTTCTAACATAGGTATAATTCATAACTGAAAATAGACAACTAGAATAATGATATACACCAGCTAACAGTGGAAAGTAAGAAGTAACAACATGCTAATCATAAGTTTGGGCTTTCAATAATTTATTAGCTCAATCAAGCAGCAATGCAACTTTATGATTGGTTTTTACAATAAATATTGTATTGCTAATGAACCCAACTTTTACCCATGGTAATATTGTATATATTCTTCTAGAATGCGACCCGGTCCCCGTGGAAACAAGCCGAATTTAGTGCTGCTGAATTTCTACTTCGGTTTTTATTTATGCCTTATTGAGAAAACGACAACAATTGAAATGGTGAAATCTGCTCCTCCTGCAACAACTAGCCAAAAGCCTTCCAAACTAGAAGGTATTAAGGGACGCAGTAATTTTCTGCGCGAGCCTGTAGCAACCGAGTTACTTCAGGATACAACTCACTTCAGTGAAGAAGCCATACAAATTCTTAAGTTTCATGGTTCATACCAGCAGGATAACCGTGATAATCGAGTCAAGGGGCAGGAAAAAGACTATCAGATGATGCTACGTACCAGAAGTCCTGGTGGTTTTATTCCTCCTCAGCTTTACTTAACTCTGGATAAACTGTCTTATCAATATGGGAATAATACCCTAAGAGCTACTACTAGACAGGGATTTCAATTGCACGGGATTTTAAAAAAGAATCTTAAAGCAACAGTTGCAGCCATTATTAGGAATATGGGTTCGACTTTAGGGGCTTGTGGAGATTTAAATCGCAATGTAATGGCACCACCTGCACCTTTTAAAAATCGGGCAGAATACAAGTATGCTTGGGAGTATGCTGACAAGATTGCAAATGTACTCACACCACAAACAGGTGCATACTACGAGATTTGGCTAGATGGGGAAAAGGCAATAAGTGGTGAGGAAAATCCAGAGGTAAAAGTTGCCAGATTAAATGATCCCAATGGTACCGTTATAAGAGGCCAGGAGGAACCTATCTATGGCAATCACTATATGCCACGTAAGTTTAAAATCTCGGTTACAGTTCCTGGGGACAATTCCATTGATATATATACTCAAGATTTGAGCCTAGTAGTAATTACAGGTACAGAGGGAGAATTACGAGGCTTTAATATTTTTGCTGGTGGAGGTTTAGGAAGAACACATAATAAGGAAGAAACCTTTGCTAGAGCAGCTGTTCCTTTTGGTTACGTGGCGAAGGAAGAAGTTTATAATTTAGTAAAGGCTATTATTGCTACTCAGAGAGATTATGGTAATCGCACCAATCGTCGTCGTGCCCGATTAAAATACTTAATACATGACTGGGGCATAGAAAAATTTCGCTCCATGGTAGAAAATTATTTTGGTAAATCTATAGAAATATCCAAATCACTACCAGAGTTTAGATACCAGGATTTCTTGGGTTGGAATCAGCAAGGCGATGGCAAGCTATTTTTGGGAGTTCCTATTAATAATGGCCGAATTAAAGATGAAGGTAATTTCCAATTAAAAACAGCTTTAAGGGAAGTTATACAGCTATTTGATCTGCCAATCCGTATTACTCCCAGCCAAAATCTATTGCTATATGAAATAGCACCAGAAAACAAGGTAGCTATTGAAGAAGTTTTCTACCGTTTTGGTATTATTACCAATCCTGAAAAGATTGAATCTCTGGTCAGATATTCCATGGCATGCCCAGCATTACCTACCTGTGGCCTAGCTATTACGGAGTCGGAAAGAGCTATCCCAGGTTTTTTAGAAAGGATTCGGGCACTTTTAAATAAATTGGGTTTAAAGAAAGAGCATTTTGTAATTAGGATGACTGGCTGTCCTAATGGTTGTGCCCGCCCTTATATGGCAGAACTAGGATTTGTAGGTAGTGCACCAGAGTATTACCAAGTTTGGTTAGGAGGTTCACCTAATCAAACCAGACTAGCAAAACCTTATATTCAAAAATTGCATCATAATGATTTGGAAAAATTTCTAGAACCAATTTTTGTCTTCTTTAAAAATTCACGTGAGAATCATGAAAGCTTTGGTGATTTTTGTACCCGTGTTGGTTTTGAGGCTATCCGTACATTTGTGGAAAATTACCAGAGTAGAGTAGATAAACGCAGAAACACAGGGGGCCATAGAATAACAGTGCGTGATGATGTTTACAATCAACTAAAAGCCACTGCTGAGACTAAGAGTAAATCCATGACGGATATATTGGATGCTGCACTCAAGGCATATTTAAAAACTGAGTAAAAAAATCATAAATCAGCCCATATTTTTGGGTTGAATTACTTATTAATAGGTAAGGGTATTATTATTTTTGAGGATAACTAAATTAAACATATTTTTTGCAAGACTCTCTTTGATGTAAACTCTTATGAAACAAGACATCCTGGCCTGATCCTCTACTAAATTTCCTGGTTGCAATTTTTGCTTACCAGGAATACAACTGCTCCTGCGCTGTAATTATCATATTTTCTACACTTATTTTGCTAATTACTCATTGGCTGTTAGGAGTTTAAATCCAATCAAGCCAGAAGTTGAGAACAAACAATATTTCAGTATAATATTACCATAGGGAAATTTATCAAGGTTAAAAAATTTAAAGTTTTAATATCATAAACATATTTTTTTATAAAGTACATTTCATACTATTACCAATACATAGTACAGTAAACCCTAAATAATCATTATAATTTACGGCTATATTGCAATAATCTGAGATTCTTCTGATACGGAATCTTATTTGAGTAAGGGCATATTTATGTACTATATCTGATTTATCAAACTCTAGATATTGATTTTTTTATTCTTAATTAAATTTGCCATTTTTAAATTAAATATATTTATAGTTGATAGAAGAATTATCATATTTCAAAAGTTATAGAAACTCCAAATTCATTTTAGTATCGAATATTATCAATACCACCCCCTTAATTTAGGATTAATGTACTGCTATCAGGTCATTACAAGTGTGTTTTTAATTTTTATTTTACAAGAAAAATATAATGTTTATTTTTTTGAGTTTTGAAGAGGTTAAAATCCCATTTAGCTTTCTCAAAATACTTAAATAATTACTCATGTACTGATTAACTTATATTTTGGTCCTGTTACTCATCCATAAAAAATACCGCAGAACAGGATTTTATAACACTTATTAATCATAGGCTTAAGAAGAAACGATGTTAGGCAAAAGTCTTGCTCTACCTTAGATATTGAATTGAAAGAAGGATGTAAAACAATTCTTATTATGAAATGGTCAACTATACAAAATACATCCTGTTTGTTTTCCACTTTATTTCTCTAGGTAAGAGCTATAGGTAGTTAGCATCGATTATCCCTCTACATTTTACATATTTACGGCAATTATTAATACGGATATGCAGTTAATTAAATTAACATAATAGGCCTATTTTTTAAAGATTTTCTATTACATTGTCACCTATCAATGAGTTATTCCAAGATATACAAAAAAATAGAAAGTTTAATGAGAATTTGTATCAAACGGGCATAATCAATAATTGGAAGTTTACACTTATAAACCTGCTATAATAAACTTATAGTTAGTTTTCGGGAAAAGTATTCACCATTTCCGATCAATACACTACCTTTATTTCAATTCTAAAATTAGAAGAAATCTCCAATAAGGTATAAAAGGATAATTAATGTGAAAAAACCAATATAGAAAATTTTGATAACTCAATAAATTTTTCTTAATACTTAGAGCACAGAATTATTTTATGTTCAGATTCTGGCTTTAACTAGAAAATCCGTGCCTCATTATACGGAAGTTTTATAACCGTGTTTGTTATGGTTTGCTGTCGATTGTTATCGTTATACAAAATAAATGCTGCATTCTGAATACTACTAAAACTAATACTTATGAACAGTCTAACAGGCATAAAAATTTAATGTCCTTAATATATTTTTGGAGATTATTAACTTTGGTAAAAATAATGTTCTAAATGAAACTTCTAAAGAGTTTATATAAACTGCAATTGCTATATCGGTAATTATTTGATCAACTTATAATCTTTATTAATACCCAGAAAAAATTTTGCTAGATAGGAACCATAATTAAAGCTTCAGCGTAGAATTAAATACCATACGGTAATAAACAATCAAGATTAAAAGGGAAAAACGACATAAATTAGGTTTAAGAACCTTATTGATTCATTTTCTCACTAATCCACATGAAATTTCTAACTTTGTACTATTTTATGATTTTCCTGTATAGATACCAGTTAATTAAATATTCCCCATTCTTATTTTATGGCACAATTGCAACGCATAGTGATAGCACCTGATCAAATTGGTAATGGAAAAATTAACCTTACATCTCCCCAAAAACATTATTTATCCACAGTTCTACGGCTACAAAATAATGGTAGCTTTATTGCTATGGATGGTATGGGACAATGGTGGTTAGCCAAGCTAAACGAGGGGACAGCAAAAATTGTTAAGTCTCTTCAAGTCGAAACAGAATTGCCAGTTCCAGTTACTCTCATCGCAGCTTTACCCAAGGGTAATGGATTCGATGAGGTAATACGTTGTTGTACAGAGCTAGGAGTGACTTGTATCACTCTGGTACTGAGTACTCGGACTCTCCTCAAACCCAGTCTCCAAAAATTAGCACGGTGGCATAGGATTGCCAAAGAGGCTGCAGAACAGTCAAAAAGGGCTTTTATTCCTACTATTATTGGGCCAGTCAACTTTGAAAGTGCAATACTTAAGAATACAGCTAAATATAGTTTTATTTGCGAGTGTCATGACTATTACCCTCACTTGAAACAGATAGTATCGTCAAGTTATGTTACAAGTGAAATAGTAATTGCTATAGGACCAGAAGGGGGGTGGACAGAAACAGAAATACAGTTAGCAATTACTAATGGGTTTCAGCCAGTATCTCTAGGAAAACGTATATTACGGGCAGTAACAGCTCCTATACTGGCTTTATCTGTGGTTACAAGTGAGTTGGAAGCAACCGTTAGGCATTCTATACATCAAGGTACACTATAATTCCAGAATATGCCTAATTCATATGGAATAATTTGGCTTGCATACTCACATGCCAAAATTTGATTTAAGTAAAATAAAACAAATTTATTTATGATTGAGCAAGTTGCGACTGCTTTTGCTAGTCAAGATTACCGTACTGCAGCCAAATTAATCAAACAGCTACTGAAACAATCTCCTGAAAATTTATGGGTGCAATTTTACCTGGGTCAATTACAGGAAGTATCTGGTAAACACCAAGATGCAGAAAAAATGTATATGCAGCTGCTGCGCAGTACAAATAACTTGAAAATACTCGCCCAAGCTCGGGAAGGTATGCAAAGATTACAAGATATTAAACAGGCGGAAACTCAACAGGTAATAACTCAAGCTAAATTTCAGTCTGGTAATACAGAAATCGGCGTTTTAGTATTAGAACCAGTAAGTGGTGAAACAAAAACCCAAGTAGCTGACAAATTTGCTCAAATTATGCATATAGATCCCTATACTGCCATTTCAGTTATACCTAATAAGGGATGGCGAATTTATCGCAGTGCTGGAATGGAGGAACTTCAATTTTATGGGAAACAATTAAAAAATGCAGGTATACCCTGTTTCTGGGTTAATTTATCTGATATTAGAAATATTACTGTGTTTCAAGTCTGTTATTTTACTGAATCTGTCAACCAGGGTAACGTAGTTTGTCGGAATGCATTAAACCAAATCGGTATTCTAAATTTTGATTGGGCAGAAGTAGAACAGCGAGTACTGGGATTAATACCAATCTTTGAGGAGGGATTGGATTTTAACATACGGGGAAAATTAGAACGAACAACCAAAATTGAAAACTATATCCACTTCTGTGACTTGCATTTACCCAGTCGCAGTTGTATCTTAAGAATTTATGATCATGGTTATGAATTCCAGCAAGGTGCAATATTAGCTCCCCTAAATACCCAGAGCACAATGAAAATAAATTGGAATAACCTCCTGGAGTGGTTAGAAAAGTACTTACCTCCAGGAAGGGTTTGGTCTGAATTTGCAATCTTTACAGAAACAATTCTAGGAGAGACAGAAGTATTACATAAAATTCCCTCTAACATGTATCTGTTTGATCAGGAAAAACCCAAGTGGGATCCAGTTTTTCATTTGTACAGTGGGTTAGCTTTCAAGAGAAATATGAGCTAACGATTTAATTCTACTGTTGTAATAGCTTTACACATTAAATTCAGGAGTTGAGCTTATCTTGCTCGATGAGGGGGCAAAAATTCTTATTCGAACTCTTACAATCTATATAGGGCTTTTTAGAACATACGAATAATAACCCCCCCAGAATTAGCAATAATCCACAAATAGATGCAGTCTTTACTTCAGATATACCCAGCGCACCGTAAACAATAACTTCCCTGAGCACAGAGACAATTGTCACTTCCACTGCAACACCTACAGAAATACTATGTTCTTGTAGGTAAACTATCAAAAGTCGAAATAATTCTACCAGAATCAAAATAAAAAGTATTTTTGCGGTTACTTGCTTATAGCCGGAAGGTTGGGAGAGAATAGCAAAGATTCCCCACAACTGTGTTAGCATTACGGCAAACAACCCCAGACACAGTACAATTACTATTAAGTCTTGAAAAGCCTCCATATTACTTACAATTGTCCGTCTATCTAGCCAGCGGTTACAAAATAAAAACCGACTTTTGAAGCGTTTACTCATTGATATTTTTAATGTTGATACAGGACAACTTTTAGTACTTTTCGGTTTGGAATATTGACATTTTGCACCTTTGTTCAAGATGGTATGAAATAACTTTACGTACCTGCTATATGACGAGAACTTTATGCTCTATTTTTAACTAAATTAAAAGGACTTATTGGTAACTATGTCACCTACAAAATAGTGGTCGAAAAAGTGATATGGGTAAGACAGTGAAGATATTTACTGCTATATAATTAGCGATTTAACATGCTTATAGATAACTATATAATTATGCTATAAAAACTTTAATTCTCAGGACTGGTTTTTCTTATACTTCTTATTCTTAATTTCTTGGCTTGTTTTATTATTTCTGGATGATTGGATAATTTTACTCAGTTCATGGAAAATTTTCGTTATAGTCAATACTATACAATCAGTAATTTTAAGAAAATGTATACTCATGACAACTTGTAGAAAAGATTGATAGGTAGGCAACAATTAATACCAAGTAATTTTTAGGGTTTGCATTATAATTTCCCTATGAATAGTTTATGTATGTTTGATAACATTGAAATTGTTACCATTATTAACAAATGATAGTCAATGTTACTTAGAAATATAAATATCTAATTTAGAATGCAGCAGCAGAAAAAATATTTTGGTGGCTTTTACAAAAATTATTAATGTTATTTTATAGCCTGCAAAATATTGGCAAGATAAAACAAATTAAACTTCATAGCGAGTACGGTAGAAAGCAAGAATCGTTTCTACTTGTTGAGCAACATCTTGAGTGTAATTAACCCATAATCCAGCTATTTGGCTTTGGTTATAATCAAATTCTGGGGATGATTGAGGGATTAATTCAACTATTACTCCTTCTAATTGACTTAAATGAGCTGCAATCTCTCTATAAATAGCTAAGGGCAGATTATGGAACTCAACTTTTTCTTTTGTCTCCACTATTTTTCCGTTTTTATTTAAATTATAGTTGTAATTTTTAGACTGTTGTCGAGGGTCTTATTTTTTTAGAAGCCTGACATATCTTATGTATAAGATAAAGTTTTCCCTACATTTTTTGCAACTTTTACAACAAATTTTTCCAAAATGACTTTGGCTTCCAAATCATTATTGAGGTGGATCTATTCCATCAATATACTATTTCTTAGACTATATTATGTCTTCAAATGAAAACTTGTAAGCTTATTAGGAACTTTAATAATTACTTGGAGTGTGTTATTAATTACTGCAATCATCCCTGAAATAATTCTAGCTCCAGCTAATTCCTATATGGGTTCCTATATGGGTGATGGTAGTATCAATGTTGCTAACTTTTGGGTAATAACTATTTAGGGTAATACATTTGAAAATATGGAAATTTATGTTGGGCTATTAGTTAAGATGTATTGACATGAGGCTTTACATATGTATTTGCAGAAATTGACGATAATTGACGATTTGAATTTAAGATTCTACAATTTAGTCAGAATTATAACTAATTTATTCTAATTTCCTATTGTACTTCTATTCAGGGTTGGGAATATCTACTCTATAATTCAAATAAATCTATTAGAATAACCTTTATATGATAAGGTTTCTTTGCTCTTATGCATTTGCAGTTTAAATTTAGTTGAATGCCATTAATACAATCTACTGTAATTTCTCATCTGTCGAGATCACTAGGTTTATAGAAGGCTATTCGGTTATTTTTGTTGATTTTGGATTACACTATAAAGATTATGATAATGAATGAACTTTACCAGAAAAATAAAAGAGATTTTGATAATAAAAAATAGCATTTTTTTGCATTATAAATTACCCATAAAAATAGGCTTTAAAGTTATTATAGAAGTTTTTCTATTAATGTCTGCTCATTATGATTTTTATGCATGTATTCTAAAAGCTAATTATCAAGATAATTAGCTTTTAGAATACATCAGTCTTTCTAGGAATTTATTAGGAATTTATCAAGTAATAATTGTACTTTTCTTAATAAGTTAACAATATTTATCTGTAAAAGTTGCCATAAGCTACAAGAAGGTATCTTAGATAACTATAAAATAAGAGAATTGTATGTGTAAAGCTTTTCAAGCTAAAGAAAACAGTAGAAGATGGATATTCTTCCCTAATTATTTATGGTTAGGTTTATTTAAAACCCACAATCCGGCTTGATTACAGTTGCATATAGCAATAACAAATTTATGTATTTACCAACTGCAGTTAAATTTATATAACCACAGATCAAATATCATAATGAAACCATAATATAATTACTATTATTAGGTTTTATTGCTCAAATTTTAGATTAATTCTAACAGCCAAAAGGATAAAGTCATTGTATAACAACTCAGAAATTAATTTGCAAGGCCCTGTATTTTTGCAACTAACTTTAAACTACTATCAAGCAAAAATAATATAATTTAGTAACAGTTGATATAAACAAACACCACAAAATTCTCAACTCAATTTCTAGATATTAAAATTCTTATTTTAATATCTTCTCATGATGTTTTTACTAGTAGTTATTGGTTACGGCTTTATATTTCAAAGATTTGATAACAGTAGCTTCGATAATTTTTTACTGGTTAAACTCATATTTACCTTGAGGTATCCAGAGTAATAGAGTCTGGATACTAGCTGCTCTATCCTCTTTTATCTACTGAATTTAAATATGTGGCTGTTGACATACTAAATGATATTTCCCTGGTACATATTGCTCTTATTATTACTTCCCCAACTGAATTCTTAAAGTTACAGGATAGCAAAGGCAAGGTTTAGTTGATAAGTATGAAAAAGCCCTTCCAGGATTAAAAACTAAATAGAAGGGCAAAAGACAAAAATTCTATGTGTTAATTATGAACACTAATGATTTTGATTTAAGCTTCAGATGTTTCTATAAGAGCATAAAACAAACCGCGAATTTTAACTTCTTCAGGCTCGTCAGCACCTAAATCAGTGTCGGATGGTTGTATACTTTCAAAAGTGCCAGCAATTTCACCAGTAGAGCCATCTACCTTTGCAACAGACAGAGAAATACTACCATCTAATACTGAAAAGCTCTTAACATTCGCTCGATTAAGGTCTGTGTCATCAGCATCTGCAGGTAGTGCCACGGCATTATCATAACCAGTTGCAACACCTCTGCCTTTTGGATCTAGGAAAGTTGCACCACGGTAAGAGGGTACTCGGAATGAGCCTTTAAAATCAGTAGAAGTATTAATATTAGTGATATCAGGTTGTGTTTCAGCTACTAAACCTTTTACAGTAAATAAAAAGGGAATACTTTCACCACCAGGTAGTTTAACGGTAATTGCTTGGAAGTCAAGACCATCTTTTTCTTTAAATGTGAGACTCCTATTAGAATTAATATTTAGAGGACCCTCTATATTTAACAAAGAGTAAGCTTTAGTTGAAAAACTTAATAATCTTCCGGGGATAAATTTTGCTTCTAGTCGTTTATTTTTTGGCTCTTCTTTAACAAAAAAATTAGTTGGTTCCAAGCACATATTCTTAATAATGTATGATTTATCGCCATCAATGGGGATAGAGCCACGACTGATTGCAGATAATTGAGGACATTTATTAGCTAAACCACTACCTTTAATTTGTTCATAGGTGAGGAATTCAGAATTGGTGATGTTATCAGGAACATTACTACAGGCACTTAGAAAGCAAATACATACAACGAAGATTGTAACAATTAGAGTACGAAACCTCATAGCCAACCTCAATCTCAAAAATTAATGTTTAAATTGCGAAACTACACCAAGGTATTTGTCTCTTGTGAGACTTCCCCTTCATGAATAACGACGCTGTGCAAAGTTTATTTCTGGTGGATTCCAGCAGTTTTGATTTTCTTGAAAGTATTATGAATTGAACAATTAAGTTCCAACACACAACTTTTAGGAGAACCTTACCAAACTACAGATATAACAACAGATAACAAAACTCAGACAGATTACTTCTGGCATTGATTGACTGTTAGGGTACTACCAGGTGTAATTAATGTATCGTGTGTTTGTTGCCACTACTTACACTTAGTGACCTTATGGGCCATTCAGCCAGATCATACGATTTTTTCAAACTTAAAATCAAAGTGGTCTGGTATTTACCCATAATTCTGTGGTCTCAATCTGAAAAATATAGTTTGGTGATATCAGTATAATTGGCCTAATAATTTTAGTAAAAGTAACTATCTACATGACATATAAACTAGTATGTGTATGTGGGAGTATTTTAGATGAATATTGACCTGCTGAATTTTATGAAACAATAAAATATCCTAATTGATAAATAGTTAATGGAATTTTCTAATTGTTGGGTTTCATATTAGACAAACCACACAGGAAAATTTCGATAAATTTTAGATTGAACTTTAGGCAATCAAATATTAGGATGAATCAAAGTATTAAAATCGACTCAGAGGTTTTCAATATTAGATTACAACAAATAGCAAGTGCTATTGATGAAACAGCAGAGAATTGTCAGGGGGATGCGATAACCTTATTAGCCTTATTAAGAAAGTTAGAAAATTTGCACAGAGAAATATGTGACAATGCATTTCAGTCTAGTTTGCCTAATAATCGTCAGGCACTGTACACATTCCTTAAAAACATTGAGACAGAGGGTGGGTGGCCATACATTGAAAGGATGAATGTGCAAAAACTTCTAAGGAATTTGGTTGTCATAGAAAATGATAGTGATAATGCTTAGAACACTTAACAAAATAGAAGGTATAATAGTTAAGTATATTAATCATTTATCCCTAAGAATCTCCTCACACAACATCCGCTCTTTCTTCTCTATATTGTAGTTATGCTGAAGATAATTCTTTACCCAGCTGCAACCTCGTCTCAATAGATCTTTCATATCCAAATTCCACAAGATAATTTTGTTATCATCACCAGCGGATGCCAAGGTCTGACCATCTGGACTAAAACTAATACTTAGAACAGGGGCATTGTGTCCATTAAGGGTTTTTATTAACTTACCATCTAGGCTCCACAGTTTGACAGTGCTATCCCAGCCGGCTGCAGCTATAATTTCTCCATTGGGACTAAATGTGACAGCGTTAACACTGTCACTATAGCCCTTTAATAAAGTTTTTAATAACTTACCATCCCAACTCCAAAGTTTGACTGTATTATCCCAACTTGCTGAGGCGAGGAGACGATCTTTCGGGCTGAAACTAAGTCCTAAGACCCAACCCTTATGGGGTGATAAAGTATCTAAAAAAGTCCCATCCATCTGCCAAAGCTTAATAGTTTGGTCGTCACTAGCAGAGGCAATTATTTGGTTGTCAGGACTAAATCTAACATGATTCACCTGATCGCCATGTCCTATTAATGTACTAATTAGGTTACCTTGTAAGTCCCAAATTTTTACTGTTTTGTCTTTACTAGCTGAAGCAAAAAACTTACCATTAGGGCTAAAAGCAACACTCATAATACTATCCTTATGTCCTACGAGTGTTTTGAGTAATTTGCCATTATGGTCCCACAACTTGATAGTGCGATCATAACTAGCTGATGCTAATATCTTCTTCGTAGGGGAGAAGGCAATGCTGGAAACCCCATCTTTATGACCAGTTAAAGTTTTATATAGTCTAGTACTAGTTTGATGATAATCACTTAAATTTCTTTGCCATAGTTTAATTGTTTTGTCACGACTGCTAGAGGCTATTAACTTTCCATCTGGGCTCCAACTTACATTCAGGACCTGGTCTTTATGTCCTAATAGAGTTACTAATTGTGGAGGATATAAACTCCAAATCTTAATGCTTTTGTCGTAACTAGCTGAGGCTAATAGCTGGTTGTTAGAACTGAAAGACAGGCTGGCAATCGCATCGCTGTGTCCTTTTAGAGTTTTAACTAAAGTTCTATTCTTGCTATTCCACAAATGAATTATGTTGTCATCACCCCCAGAGGCCAGGTACTTGCCATCTGGACTAAACTTGAGACTCCAAACTACGCTGGCAACTTGTTTCAAGGTAGTTTGCCGAACAAATACTTGGTCATTTTGACTGTTATATTTTCTAAGCCAAAGTTTCACTGTTCTATCTCTTCCAGCAGTAGCAATGGTTTTACCATCTGGGCTAAAATCAATACTAGTAACTCCGCCCTTATGTGCGTTTAATGTGGCAACCAGTATTCCATCTCTTTGCCAAATTTTAACTGTTTCATCTTCACTTGCAGATGCCAATAACTTTCCATCAGGACTAAAGCTAACCCAATTTACCCAGTCCTTATGTCCTCCTATGGTTTGTATTAATTTTCCATCCAGATTCCAAAGTTTAATAGTTCCATCCTTGCTGGCAGTTGCTAATTCCCTGCCGTTAGGGCTAATATTTACGCTGTAAATCCAGTCTTCGTGGGCATTTAATGTTACTTTTGGTCGAGTAATAAACCCCCCTGTAGTAGGATTCCTACTCCAAATTTGTACGGTATTATCCAAACTAGCAGATGCCAAAGTTTTGGAATCAGGGCTAAAACTTAAACTGGTTACTGCGCCATTATGACCATTGAGAGTTTGCAGTAGAGTTCCATCAGGTCGCCAAATTTTGATTGTGTGGTCACGGCTCCCGGAAGCAATCAATTGACCATCAGGACTAAAACTCACGCCCCAAACTATTTCACTATGTCCCTCTAAACGGTTGAGCTCCTTGACACCAAAGACAGCCTGTTGCAAAGCTGTTACTACTCGCATCCGGGTTTCTGGTTCTACACTTGAAGACTGTTGTAATTTTCTCCATGCACGTAAACTTTCTAAAAGAGCATCAAACTCCTTGTTAGAAGCAAATAAAGCCTCGGAAGCAGCTGTTAAAGCACTAATTTTCAAGTTGGTTTCGCTACTTTCTGCTCTAATACTTTGCTGCATGGCAGACCTTTTCTGCAAATCTGCCTGCCACCATAATCCAGCAATGACTGATGACATCGTTGCCAATACAACACCAACTATACGTGCTTCCTTGAGGCGTTTTTTAAGGACAGCAGTAAGTTGTCCTTGGCTAATTTTCCTAGCTATTTCTGCTTGGCTTTTTTCAAGTCTTACTCTTTCCAATTCCACTACTATGCCGTGTTTTTTTTGCTGGCGGATTGGTGCGACCAAATAATCATGAACTAACTGATAACGGTTACCAGTCTCTTCCCGCATACGCAATACCAGACCAGAATCAACTAAAAGCTCTAAAATTAATTCCCACGAGTAATTACACTTATATGCTGCATTTGGATGGGTCATAACAGCCAATGCTAATTCCTGTTTAGTTTTTAGGGGTCGTCTACCTTTAAGATCAGTCAATTCAAAGAGCAATTGCCAGCTAACTTCTTCATTTTCCCGACCACAATCTTTGACGACTTCACCTAGCCAACGGGCTACTAGCCTCTTAACTCCTCCACTATGTTGATATTGACCCAATGTGGTAATACCCTCAGACTGTAGTTGAGCTCCCACTATTTGCAGTTCAATAGGATGTACACTTCCCGTATTCTCGGCTAAATCCTTAACCAACTGCTGAATTAAATCATTGCTCAATTCAAAGTGAGAGCGTTGAGTCAAACTATAAATAATGCCTTGGGCATCTTGAATTGAAAAGTTGCCTAAGTAGTAGCGAATATCTTTATCTAAAATATTTCTATTAATTATTGCTAAATCATTTTCTGTATTATTAATACTTCTGCTCAAACGCTCAATTTCCAATAGATAATGTAAATAATCTTCCCTTAATGAAATAATTACCTTAATATAGGGAATATTTAAACAACTACAAAACAAATCATAGAACTCTCGTCTCTGAGATATGTCCTTGACAACAAAAAATAATTCCTCAAATTGGTCAAATACTAGAACTACAGTATGGTGATTCTCCGCTAAAAATCTTAGCTTTTCTAAAATGCTTGCAGAAGTAGTTTCTAAAGTTGCCGTCAAGTCTGTTTGTGCTAAAGCCTGATTCAAACTATGGCCTAGAGCTGTTAACCAATCACTATATACAGATAAAATAATGGGTAAAGGAATCCTACCTCCAATTACCTGTTGTCTTAAAGCAGGCAATAGTCCTGCCTTAAGGATAGAACTTTTTCCAACACCCGACGGCCCATGAATTATGGTTAATTTATAATCAGCACGACTAATTCTTTCTATCAACTGATTAACATCTTCCTGTCTTCCAGATGCAGCTATTTCCTGTGCTACACCTTCTGATATAAAAGATAAATTAGGTGTTTGAATCGCAGGGTTGATTCTATAACGTTGTGGCTGTAATTGATTGGCTCCAATGAAAGCTCGAAAACCATATTGATGTTCAACCTGGATTTTCTCTTGTTTGAGTCTAAACGCTTCTAAGTAATTATGAAGTTCGATAAAGTAAAGATTTCGTAATTCTTCTACAATCTCTAGATATAGAGATGGCTCATACTGTAGTTCGCAAACTAATTTTGCCCATTCCAAATTATTAACTGCTTCTTCCCATTCTCCCAGATGACGCTGGGCACGTCCTAATAATAAAAGATATCTACTTTCTTGCTGACGGGAAATATTAGCGGCATCTTCCGATAAGACAAGGGCCATGTTGGCCAATTCATAGACTTGTAACCAGTCAGATTTAGCAGCAGCAACAGTAGCTAAAAAACCATAATTCTGGGCTAACTGATACTTCTGTTGGTGTTTATCATTAATTTTTAAGGCAAATTTGGCTAGTTGACTCAAATCATCCCACACTTCGAGTTTCTGTAACATTTCGCAGGTAGGAGCTATAAATTTGGCAACCAAATCAGTTTGGTGTGCTGCTTGTAAAACTGCAACACACTGTTTAAACCACAGTAGAGCTTTTTGCCAATGTCTATTGCTTTTCGGTGGTTGCAGCTCGGCCATACGGCGATAACACAAGCCTAAATGGAATAGTACTATTGCCTTGCGGACAATAGGACAATTTAATTGGGATTGATCAGGTATATTTTCCTGCTTTCTTATTTCTTGTTGCCAGACTTCTAAGCTTCGATGGAAATGATTTAAAGCAGTGTCGATTTCATCATTAGCGTAACCATCTCTGCCCAAAACAAACTCCAAGCTGGCTTCCAATTTGGGTTCTAATTTAACTCTATAAAAATGCAGCAAATCATTGCGTGCTGCCTCAATTTCACGTCGATGTTGGGATGATGGATCTAAATTAAGAGCTGCATTGGGTAAAAATTTATCAGCTCCTGCAGCTAAAATCTGAGAAAACAAATTTTCTGTTTGTTGCCGAACTAAATTAATCAAGTCGGCTTGTTCCATTTCAAATTTAATAGTGGTTGCTGCCCAACTTTTAAAATCTGGAGCAAGTCGGGAAAGAGATATAGCTACTTCATCTGTAAGCCAAAAGATTATAGGGAAAGGAAAAATAGTAGAATATGTGTCTCTAGCTTGGTTAATTCCGGTGAGTAAATCTTCAAGAAATAAGTTAGTATCCAATCCAAAAACCGTGACAGCTGATGGGAAAGAATTTGTGGCTATGGCTGGATTATCTGAATACAACTCCAACTCTCTCATAATAGTAGTGTGGAGTACTTTTGTAGAAGATTCTAGGAATAGTTCTCGGAGATATAAGCTTTTAGTTACGGCACGCAGATTATCTAACATTCTCTGACGTAATTGCTGATAATTACAACGAACGAGAATTAAAGCAAACTGACCTTTGGAAAGGTTAATTGCCCGAATCAGTCTTTGCAAAGAACGCTGATTGTCTCTGGCTGTATTTACTGTTGTCAATTTGCAATCGGTCATAGCTTACAATCTAACTGCATCAACAAGAATTGCATTTTAAAAGTTATGATATTTATCAGCTGGTTGGTTTACTGGGGAATCTTCTGTTAAGGGTTAGCTATATAATTCCCGGTCCTGCCATGCAAGAACTTTTTCAGTTTCTGCCAAAGCAGGACTGATACCAAACCATCGGCCTTGAATATCACGATATTCAAAGACAAACATACTGCGTAAAAGCCTTTGATATTCGGTTTCACCTTTGAGATTTTGTTGATGAACCACTTCATACAGTAAATCCCACTCTTCTTGATTAATGGCTAATAGCAAATCGTTACGATAGTCTTTAATTACTGTTTCTAAACAATTACTTGCAAAAGGGGGGTCCTGCCTTTGCAAACAGCTATATAATAGTCCCAATAGATTACGAATATGACCACCACTAATACGACACAAACGATCTAAGGTTTGACAATCATCAAATAATTCGTGGATCAACTCTAATCTTTGATGGATAGGAATTTCTGGAAATGCCCTAGCTAATAATAATTGGCGAAGTAGGGAAATCCCTGGTTCATGATCATCACCATTTCTTTTCTGTACTTGCACCATGGGCAATACCTTGGGAGCAATACCTCCCCCTAAACGATTTTTTAGAGCTTCATACTCTTTGGAAAAAATTAGGGCTAGAGGAATTGTATATACCAAATGACAATTTAATCTGCGCAGTTGCTCCCCACGATCAATAAATAAATACTCGGGTTGTGAACGCCCAGATGGAAGAGGACGCATGTCAACTCTATCTAAGTTATCAACAATAACTACTAGTCCCTTCTGACCCCTTTGCTTTAGCAGTTGAATTGCTCTGTTTAGAACCTCATCATTAATTGCCTGCAGAATACTATTGGTACGGGGTTCCAGATATTGCCGTAGCTGATTACGTGTTTGAGGACTATCTTTAGCTTTGGCACTAATTTTCGCAATACCTACAGATAGCTCTGCTTGGGTTGCAATTGGTGTTTGTAAAAATTCTCCAATCTCTTGGAAGAGATTAACAAAATAACCTGGTTTTATAGTGATATTAATTTCTTCTAGGCTAATACTTACTTGACGTGCAACACTCAAAAGGATGTCACTAATATCAATATCCGCCATGTCCAAGTCTTGGCTGGACTCAAAATAAACTACATGAAACCCAGCCATTTCTAACTCTGATTTCAGGCGTTGCAGTTCAGTAGACTTACCACAACCAATGTGGCCTGTAAATAACTGGCAAGTTGGTTCATCTGGAGAAATACGAGTAATTGTACGTTGCAATTCCTCAACTATCTTGCAACCTCTAACATCTGAAAAATCTATGTAATATTGCCTGTCTATCAAATCACCCATAATTAGAGTTTTACTGGGATTACAGGCTTTGAAAAAACGTGGTAAATCAAGTATTCTGTTCATGTAGATGCATATGAATTTGTATTGTGAGATACAAATGCCCTGAGTGATGATGGCCTGATTTTAGGTATCTGTATATTATTTTCTCTTTTCGCAAGTCAGCAAAATTTTAAGTTAAATGAATTATTTGAAGTCCATATAATTCATTTAACTTAAATAAATTCCTTTTTAGAGAAAAGAAATTTATTTTCTTGATCAGTAAACTTTCTTGTTAGACTAAACTACTTCCAATGTGATGTTTTTACAATTAATGCAAAGATTTCATTTTTGTCTAATTTGTCTAAGTATTCAATCCCCTAAACAGAAATTAAGGAAATAATTAGTTAATATCACATAAGCTCAGAACTAATTTAATAACTTCCTTATTTGAAAAACCCCCTCTCTTGGAATTTTGAACTTACCAGGTGTGGTAATTATGCTCTACAGGATAATTGATATATGTCAAAATGGCGACTCTTTAGTGGACTTTTCTTACCACAACCGTAATTTTACGGTTAAAGTAGTAGCTAGTCTGAATTATTTTTACTAATAAAAGCAGTTGGAAGCTTGAGTGATAGTGATTTTCCGTAGAATGTTCGATTGATTTCTATTTATATTTTTTGTCTGTTTAGTTTAGTGGTAATAATTGCAACGTACACTGTAGTAATTATCGTCACTGCTAATGTAGTATGTATCACTAGTATTGATAAAGTTTTAATTTCTTTAAAGCTTTAAAGCTGAGATATTATTCAAATAACAAATATGTAGTTAGGTTCCGATACAAGTAAGTTTGCATTATAGCTACCCGTAGCCGTTCGTAACAATGAATTATTCTCGGCATTAAGCTTAGAAATCACTCTGAGTTGGAAATATAAAGGGGTTTTTATAACTAGAATGTTATCAGTTTCAGATACAGATTTAGTTCAACGTCGTCAGCGTTTGCGTCGACGTCGACAACTCAAAAACTTGCAGAAAGTTTGCCAAACCTTGACTATTGCTAGTATTGCTGGAGGGTTACTATGGGGAGTATCTCAACCGATGTGGGTGATCAAAACATCTAAGGCTATTGAGATCTCAGGAAATCGAGTACTTTCCGATAAATTCATTCTATCTTTGATTAATTTATCTTACCCCAAATTTTTATTGAGGGTAAAACCATCACGAATTGCTAATTTATTACGAAAACAACCAATGATTACCCAAGTTCAAGTTAGTCGGCGTCTTTTCCCTGCAGGGTTACAAATTGAGATTCAGGAAAGAATTCCAGTCGCGATCGCTGAACTACCAAAATCATCCAATACTAAAAAGACATCTATCGGTTTATTAGACATCACTGGCTTATGGATTTCTCTAGAGAAATATAAATCCTATAATTCACAATTAAAACTACCTAAGCTAAAAATTATTGGACTTCCTGAACAGTATCGTTCTTTCTGGACTAAACTCTATAAATTAATTAAGATAGCTAAAATTGAAATCACAAAAATAGACTTTCAGGATCAAACAAATTTGATCCTGACAACAGAATTAGGTGAGATTCATCTTGGTTCCCCAGTTAATAAACTATCGGAAAAGATAGAAGCCCTTTCTCACCTGCGGCAACTACCGCAAAAAGTTTCCCTTCAGAGTATTGATTATATTGTTTTAAAAAATCCAAGCTCTCCAATAATATATACGAAATATAAACAGGGACAGAAATAATCTTCAAAAACTCTAATTTAGTAAAATCTTCCACATATAGCTATCATAATCGATATATTTTTTTATATTTATTTAAACTATGTATTTAATATACTTATATTTCAGATTGATAATTGGGTAAAAACATACTGCTCTTCTCCATGTAAAGTGGGAAGACTACAATTGTTAGATTTCATCCTTATTATGGGGATTATTGAGGATATATACACTCTATATTTAACTATAGTCAGCTCTTCTCTCTATAGATTGAGCATGTATTAGTTTTCTTTATTACATTTCTGATATACTCTGTTTAGAGAAATCAAGTTAGAGTTTGAGATTAGCTTTGATAAATATGCTTGGTGAATTTTTTATCAAAGAATATCTTTAGTAAAGACTTAGCCAGTTATATTTCCTTGGTATTTAAGAAATTATATGCCATCAGATTTTTGCATTAATATAAATCGGCAAACTTAACAAATAGATTACTCCCATCTACATTTTCCTTAAATTTGTAATCACAAGAATAATTACTTGTCTAGATGGCTGCAAATACAAAACTATTATTCATCCAATAATCCTAAATCATTATTTAAACTGGGGATCATAAAGAGGAGAAAGCCTATCACAAGCCTCGTAAACACATATAAACTCCTACTTGTTTTTTTCTCTGTACTTTTTTCTTATGGGTTCATATGTTGCCAGCAACAATTTCAGATTCTAATCGGGTATTCAATAAATCTTAGTTCAATTCAGGATTGCGAGAAAGTTATAGGTCCTATTCCTAAGTTGTTTTTTGGAAAATCACGCTCTTGACCCATAACATAATAATATAGTTACTTATTTAGTAAACAGATAATAAAACAATTGACAAAAAAAGTTATATGTGCAAAAAACAAGTAGTTTTAAGTTAATCATCTTAATTATGCTAGTCATAAACCTTGAATAAAGGTATTGCTTTATATCAACACTTAATTGTTTACATAGTATGGAGAACAGTAAAAATATAACCCCGTAAGTTGTAACGTGAACTATGGTAATACACTTAATTATTAGTCAGGCACTGCTAAATAAACCAATGTGTGAGAGTTTTAGAGCATACACATGAATATTACAAAAGTAAAATTACTCCATTTGCTTGCTCTTAAGATAAGTCAATTTTAGTTAAATATTAGGTATACTTCTCTAAAATTAGCTGTGTAAGCATATAGGTTATTTACACGTATCGCAGTAAGCTTACAAATTAACTAATACCAATTTAGGTATGAAGTTAGTAAAAAGTGTTCATCAGCAAGCAAGTCATATTGTGATAGTTACATCTTCAGTTTAAGTACATCAAAAAAGTTGTTTATCTACCTTTATAAATCTAATGACACTTGATAATAACCAAGAAATCAGCTATGCGAATCCCCAACATCCTGGGCAGTCAGCATTTTCCCTAGCAGTAAGTGAAAATAATCCCTTTAGTCATTCTGAAGTGAACTTAGGACATAATCACCATAGCCAGAAAATCTCCCATGAGAATAGCAATATTGGTGATATCATTCCTGGCCGAGTAGCTAACATCAAAGTAATTGGTGTAGGTGGTGGTGGCGGTAATGCTGTTAATAGAATGATTGCCTCTGATGTTGAAAGCGTAGAATTTTGGACGATTAATACAGATGCTCAGGCATTGACTCTGGCTTCATCTCCTAGTCGTCTGCAAATTGGACAGAAATTAACTAGGGGATTAGGTGCTGGAGGAAATCCTGCTATTGGTCAAAAAGCAGCAGAAGAATCACGGGACGAGATTATAACAGCCCTAGAAGGGGCAGATTTGGTTTTTATCACAGCAGGGATGGGAGGCGGTACTGGAACTGGTGCGGCTCCTATTGTTGCTGAAGTGGCAAAGGAAATGGGGGCATTGACAGTGGGTGTGGTTACTCGCCCATTTATTTTTGAAGGCCGTCGCCGTACCACGCAAGCTGAGCAAGGTATTGGGGGATTAAAGGATTGTGTAGATACTCTAATTATTATTCCCAATAATAAGTTACTGGAAGTGATCCCTGAACAAACTCCAGTACAGGAGGCATTTCGTTATGCAGATGATGTACTACGTCAGGGTGTACAAGGTATCTCCGATATTATTACTATTCCAGGATTAGTAAATGTAGACTTTGCCGACGTAAGAGCTGTTATGGCAGATGCAGGTTCAGCACTAATGGGTATTGGTATTAGTTCTGGTAAATCTAGAGCAAAGGAAGCTGCAGTGGCAGCCATTTCTTCACCTTTGCTTGAATGTTCGATAGAGGGAGCAAGGGGGGTTGTATTTAATATTACTGGTGGTAGTGATCTAACTTTACATGAAGTAAACTCTGCAGCTGAGGCAGTTTATGAGGTAGTAGATCCTAATGCTAATATTATTTTCGGAGCTGTAATTGATGATCGTTTACAAGGTGAAGTAAGAATTACAGTGATTGCAACTGGTTTTACTACGGAAGTGGCTGCGCCACAGCAAAATTCAAATAGAAACCAGGCTTCTTCAGCAGTTTCATCTGGAAAACAATCTCAACAAAAATACCAGTTACAATCACAAACACGAATCAGCTATCCAAAACCAGGTTTAGATATTCCAGATTTTCTACAAAGAAGACGAGGTTCACGTAATTGAAAAGTCTTAATAAAATATATGCTTATCTATTTCTAATTATCCTTATTAGACATTATGCTTACCCCATTTTCATATAAGTAAATATCACATATAGGTAAATATCAAGGGCTGTTTTCCCTCCATTTGCTTTACACCATAACTGAGCAAAAGAAACTTACGAAAATTAATAACCTAGCAATTTATCCATTTATATAGGTAAAAACCTTAATATTACTTACTTTATAAAAAGTATTAATAATGATGACTAGCTGCAAAATAAAAGGGCTAAGTTTAATATTAGTAACACTTTTATTATGAAAGATTGAATTTTTTCATGAATGGTACTGGCAGATTATCTTTGAAATACTTATCTGATAAATATTTGTAAAAATACATTATGATTATAAATAATAAGTTATTTATTAAACAAGCCTAAACATCAATATGGTCAAATGAAAAATTGACTATACCACTAAAATATTATCAGACAAAAATTATGATTTTATTTATAAATTAATTATAGTTCCATTAAACGAATATAATAACGATAATTTACTCAAATTTAAATGATCCTGCTACATCCGAAAACCAAATATTTCTGATGGCAGTTGTTACTATTTTTAGTCATCATAGAAAAGTAAGAGAATACAATACCATATTTAGTTTATAAGCTACTTTTTCTCTAATAACATTTGTTGATTTAGTATATAAATATGATGAGTTTGTTACTCTAAATATCAAAGGCGGAAAAATTTCTGATATCTTTCCTAAGTAAGGATCTGAGTTAATAACTATAAATTACCCTTTAAATAATAAATATTTTTTTATCATATACCGCTGTGGAAAGTCTACAGTTAAATTCTCCTGTTCTAACTATTCGGCGAAAATATAGAAAGTCTCATTAATTAGACCTACCTAATTTAGCTTAAGGAGTGAGATTAACAATACATTCACATGCTTATATACCGGGTTTATGAAGTCTGTTTTGCTTATTTTACCTGCAAGTGCTTAACCTATTCTATTCAGAGTTTATACGATGAGAGACTTTTTAGAGCACATATAAATTTTTAAACTCATTATACTAATTGAATATATAATCTATTTCCTACTAAAATATTAGCCACATATCAACCAAATTATTGATACTCTTCAATTAAGAGACTGAAAAATATTTACTATCAATAAATTAAACCAACAAAGTATTTTCATCTGTCATACAGACATTAAATAAGATATACAAAAATTATATCTATCTCAGAGTATATATTTCTATTCTTCATTACCTTTTCTATATTAGCTAATGTAGACAATTGAATGTTAATTTTCTTGTATCCAAGATATTAATTACTAATTAGACTATTAATTATTATCGGATACATCTCACTATGCTAGATTAGCAGCTTTACTTCTTTATTTGCAAAAAACTTTAGCTATGGATTCAATTTCCATCATAAAGGTTTATAATTTGTTATTACTTGCTTATGTTATTCTGCAGTAGTGTAATTAATTATTGCTCTATTTTTTTATTTAATATTAACTATACTACCTTGATTTACTATTGCCTTATAATCAATATATCCAAAATATAATTAATTTATAACTTTTTATAATTAATTTGAATTATATATCTTATTTATAAAAGTCACTATCTTAATAACTTATTGTCTAAATATAAAATTAATCAAAACTGTTTACAGTTTTTCCCAAAGCAAAATTTATCTGTTAGGATTTAATCCTTAATTATTTTCATAATTATTATTTTCTAAGTATTTTTTGACGTATAATTTATTCTGTATGTAAATCAATATATATAAATCTAAGTATAATTATATTGAGCCCCGGTATGGATAGGTATTTCTGTGTAAAATTTGCTTATGATGTTACATAATTAGCTTAAAGATTATGTATATTCCAAAAATATCTTTAAATATCTTTTGACTAATTATAATAATCTACAAACATAATCGATAACCAGCTTATAATACCTAAATTTATACTATGCTATTAAGTCTAACCAACTACTTCCCACCAACCAAAAACTGGTCCAATAAAACGGATAGTAAGCCAAATTAATACCATCAGACCAATACCAAACCAACTAACCCTGGTTGTTAACTTCATAAATTTATCTGCTTGAGTTTTGGTAATTGGGATCCAGGGAAGAATGCGAAATTCCTGACCATATTTTTCTCCTAATGCAGTTTTACGACGTTTTGCTTCACCCATATATTTAAAACTCGAATATCGTCTATAGCTAGATGATAACGTTTGTAGTGCTACTAATCGAACTTAGAATAGTAATTATAAACAATAAAGTAAGTGCAAGTCTCTATTAGTATTGACTTAATGTCAAGTTCCTAATGTATCTTATTGCTAAGCTTCTAAATGAGAATAAGTCCCGGTACTTTAAGAAGCAAAGCCTCAACAATTTAAACTCAAAGCTTGAAAGTTATTTATTAGCTTGCTTTATCCTTCTAAATTGATTCCCCATAGAGGACTAATAATTGTATTTTGGTGGGATTGACCAATAAATTGATTTTTCCAAACATTGATAAGTCAAAACTTATTATAAGTCATAACTATCTTTTTGGTTTGGATTAAACAGGCTGGGTTCAAGGTAATTGATTCTCGACATGGGACTCAAAGCTTCTAGGATTTGTGCTCCATAACTCCGATTTACTACCCGACTATCTAATAAGGCAACAATGCCTTGATTTTCTCTTAAAGGAGCGATAGCTCTTTGTAACTTATTTGTGGCAACCGGCAGCAAATATAAGCGGAACCAATCCTGGTGTAAGCGTTTGTAATGAGCTACTTTTCCAGCAACGAGCGGATGCTCTAAGGATGGTAAAGGTAAGGTGGAAATAATCAATAACTGGGGTGATGGTAAAATATTTTGATTTGATCGCCAAAATTCCCAACCACTAACTAAAATACTATTTTCATCCAAACAGGTTTTCTCTACCTGTAACCGTGAGCCGTATTCAGCAGCAAGTATAGCAGCGACCTGTGTCCTTAAAGGTATATCACCCAATAAGACTACTGTTAATCCTGACGTAGTGGCACTTAAACAAATTAGGGTACGGAGCTTATGCATAAATGCTGGTTGGAACTCTGGGGTGTTGGGCAAGGGTAACTGATAAGGAATATACAACTGAACTGCTTCTGTTTGTCGATCACCGGAAAACTTTAAGCAGGTAACATCCTCTAAACCCATACGTTTACGAAATAACGGAGCCTCTGTATCTACTTCCAAGACGCTCCCAATCAAAACTACAGGTTGCCTTAGCCAAATTGGTGTAAGTAATGCATTAATTTCAATGGGAGCACAGTGTAGAGAAAATAAACCTTGGCGACGGGCAATAGTTGTCCAACAAAGAGAAGTGGGGGAAGCAGAAGTTATATTCATAAATAAATTCCGGAACTTTTGCCAAGGTTCCAGAAGATGGAAAATATCCAAAACTGAGTATAAACGTTGCAATATCTCTGTTTCTGCAGAAGAGATTAAATGGCATTTGTAGGGATTAGCTGGGTGTTGGAAGATATTATGGGTGAGTTGTATCTTGGCATTACTAATGACTTCTACCTCTTGGGGGAAAGCCAGTTGTAATTTTTCCCAGTCTTGGGGTTGAATTGTAATGGTTAATTCCTCACGCACCCAATCTTCTAAATCATCTACTCCATCAATAATTGTAGGGATATTTATAGGAAAGTTACTATTAGTAGGTAAAAGTTGTGCCTTTAACCAAGCTTGGGGAGAAATTAATAAAAGCCCAGGAAAATCCTCTCCAGGGAAAGTATCGCCAATACGGATGGGTTTATCAACTTGTAACCACTGCTGGAGCTTGGGAATTTCAACTCTTAACAATCGGTTTTGTACCTCTTCAGTGGCCACAATAATTACAGCACCATACCAAATCAAGGCAGAAGCTACAAAACTAGTACGATATAGTCCCTGATAACCACAAGTTGCCCCCACTTGAATTAAGGAACTACGTCCGGTCCGCAAAGTTCGCGCTACCAATCTTGCCATAGTAAGATGGTGATTCCAAGAAGGAAAACCCACCTGCGACCGCAGGAAGTTGTGTAAAGATAAATGAACTTCTGCCTCAATCACAAGCTTTTAGCCCCATAAAGTCATTGTTACTTCTATTTTCCCCATTTGTTTTATATGCCCTGTTAAGTTACAAAGTGTAACATCTAATTAAGTTGTGGATGAGATGTTTACATTTTTTCTTTCTATATGTCATTCTTTCTCTCTTAATCCTAAGAAAAGCCTTACCTAGTTTTTCTAGCGTTTACATACGACTTTCTTGTTACCCTCTATTGAGTCAAAATCCCCAATTCTCATGAAACATAAAAACATACCAATTATTGCACAGCCTACCAGGATTTAATTTATCCATCCATAACCCTGTGAAGTTTATTTATGAATTTCCTAAAGAAATTTCTCTGATGTATAACTCTATCGGAGTTTTACATTACTAATATCCACTATTTATCTGTATAAATTAGGTGGTATGCCTACGAATTGGACATTAATCTTAACCAATACTATACATCCTGAGATATCTATTTTAAGCGAGTTACGGAAATATGTGTATACTTTCTACTGTAGTAAAAGGTCTTAGGTTAACCTATTTATCTCAACACTTTGGGCAAAATATGGAGAATTGCATTTCATATCTTATCCTAATAGTAGGTTTCTAGCATATTGCCTTTAAGTTCATAATCATCTAGTTTGACTATAGAAATCAAATTGCTCATAAACTAATATTGTGGATATGCCAGATTGCTGGGGGTTAACTCTTATCTTAAATTAATATCACTTGTAAATTTACTACTGACTGCCTATACTATGATTTGTTTCGTAGAAAATTCCTAGACTTTAAATAACCTCAAACAATGAGTTTATATTTGTTCAACAACACACTTAATTAGCCTATTTAAAATAACAAAAATGTTTAGTAATCAAATTAATTTTGATATAAATACTATTAACCTGTAAATAAAAAAAATCGAAGAATTTCATAAAAATATGAGCATTTTCTGGGAGAATATTTACTTGCATAAGGTAATCAACTTTAACTCGAAATAATCACATTTAATTTCTGCAACTAGGACATAAATTACTCTTATTATAGTAAAGGATTAGCCATAAGATATTCGGATTATGGTGTAAATTGAGCAACGGAATGTAAAGTTACATTCCTGTAACTTAAATTACTAATATTTATGTATGTAGGGTTATTTATCCAATAACTAATTCTTAAATTCGAGCAAGGGTAAATGTAGACTATCTACGGATTTATTCTTACATCATTAGAACCATAATAATTCCAAAACAATAATCATCCGTTGAAACTATATTGTCTGAGATAATGTGCTTGGTTTTAAATTATAATCATATCAAGTAAAGAAGAATGTAAATATACTTACTCTAATTACTTTAAATAACTAAACTCTTTTATTTTATCAGTATAATTATTACTAATGAGCAGGAAGGAAAATTTACTCTTGTGGGCAAATTTTTTACCAAATAGTCTAGTTTTATATGAATTCAATACATGTGAGTATATATGCATAGCATTTTGATTAATTAAATGATACTTACTATCATGTTAAACATAAATATCAGCCTATATCTCAATACTGATAATAATTACAAGTGGAAACATGGTTTTACTATTTCATAAGGCAGTTCTCTGAATCGAAACATCGATGGGCTCTGCTCTGAACATCCTAATTATAACTGCTTTATACTATCTTAATATTAGGATAAGGCTTACTATTCATTTAGTAGCAAGGTAATTCAATAATTTCCTATTCGATATTGGTTATAAGAAAACAATTTTTTAGTCAGGAGGCTTGTAAAACCATCATTACATATTATAATGGCATTATTACTAATAAATTTTATTTTAGGGAATTTCAATGACATTGAAATTTTTTTGGCTTAACAACACTATATTGATTCAACCATCCTAAACTATTTACATATTGAATGAAGTAAAAAACTGCAAGATAACTTGATTATAAAAACTCAACTCAGATCTACAATTATTACCACTTTTGAAGTGCCACTTTTAACTCATATGTACCTCTAAAATCCGAAAACAAAATATCTCTGAAGAACTACAAATCTTTCATAAATCTTAATTTATTAGTTTCAATATCTAATTATCCTTAGAATAACTTTTCTTGATTTATTTTTTGGGCAGAATCAGGAACTAATAAATTAATCAGTATTAGTTCGCTATTTTTAGTAAAAGCAGTAGCTGTCAAGAATAATAATTAATATTATTTATTTTGTATTTTTCGTTGATTTTTAATATAAGTTTGGTGTTTGCTTGTCCCATTGTATTTGCCAGTAGAGTTCAAGTTTAAAGTTTTTATGTCATACCTTATAACCAGCAAATATTATGACTAGCTGAAAAATTGCTCTGTACTGATAAGCATAATTACATTGCTTTGTAAGTTGGTTGTAATTCCTTGAGCTAAGTGCGCTAGCAATTACAACATAAATGAATACTTATAAACCTTTTATAAAAGTCAGCAGGGACAATTTATTTGATGCTCAAAAATCATTTTTTCATTTATGTTAAAGCAAGTAAATTTAGCTCCTAGTTTATATATAGTAATATTTACTCTTGGTTGGAGCTTATTTGGTTGTAACAACCTTGTTAATACACCTAGTTTTGTCTCTGTAACCACTACTAATGATAAACATGTACATAATAAGTTGCCTAAAGTAGTTGCCACAACTACTATTATATGTGATTTAGTTAGTAAAATTACTGGTCGAACTATTAACCTTAATTGTTTAATTCCTCCAAATACTGATCCTCATACTTATCAATTAAGTAATGCTGATCAGCAGGCAATTAATCAAGCTGATTTAATTTTTTATAATGGTTATAGTTTGGAAACACAAATAATAAAAGCTATTAGAACTACTCAAAATAGATCACCTAAGGTAGCCGTTGCCAAGTTCGCAGTTAAAAAACCTTTATATTTTATAAATAAAGGGCATCAAAGCCCCAACCCCCATGTTTGGCATAATGTGGGATATGCCGTACGTATGATAGCCGTAATTAATAGTTTCTTAGGACAAAAGTTCCCTCAAAATAAATATATATATCAGAAAAATGCAAATACTCTAAAATCAGAATTATTCCAACTAGATACATGGATTACAAATAGGGTAAAAAGTATTCCTAAACATAAACGAAAACTAATTACAGTCCATAATTCTATGAGCTATTATGCCAAAAAATATAACTTCAATTTATCAGGTTCTCTCTATAATAGCAGCAGAATATCTCAGCCCTATTCTAACCATTTACAAACATTGGCTAAAAGTATAATAAAAGCCAAGGTATTCACAATTTTTCCCGAATTTACTATTAACACCGAGTTAATCATAAAAGTTGCGAGGCAAGCAGGAGTTAAAATTGCTAACAAAAAATTATATACTGATGCTTTAAGTAATCCAGGAAGCGAGGCTGATACATATCAAAAAATGATGACTACAAATACCCGTACTATTATCGAAGCATTGGGGGGAACTTATCTTATCTTCACACCAAATTAGTATAAATATTAAATATATTTACTCTTTAAAAATGTGGAAATATAAAGATTATTCTGGTAATTATGAATTGTGGAGGGAAAGCAAGACTTAATATGACTAATAGTCTTTATAATCCTAAAATATAGGTTATTAAATTTTAATATCTTCTCCTAATATTTATGTCACGAGGTAAAGGCATCTATTTTGAAGAAAAATACTAAATGTACTATATCAGTAGTACATTTTACCACCAGAGAAATCAGTTACAAAGCTGATTATCAGTCCATAAGTAATTATCTTCAGCAATATGATTGACTATAAAGTATTAATTTACCTTTATTATTACCCTCAAAAAATACTAATAGAGTTGCTATGCAATTTTAACAACAACTAAACTCATCGAGATACATAATCTTTGCACAAGATGTATAAATGCAATGATAATACCAATTTGTAACTCGATATAAGCCTTAATTATAAATGCAGTGAGGAATCAACTACTCTTTACCCAATTGCTGCAAAGCAAATTAGAATAACTATAATCTTACGTACTGAGTTTCAGATAAAAAAATTAGGGATTGTATTTCTTCTTATAAACCGAATGGATATTTTTTCTTAAAGTAGTTCTTTGAACTTTTGAACTAATGGTTTTTTATAAAAAGCCTTTATCAAAATTATAAAAACCCCTGGTATCTTATGGTATGTATTTGTGATTATAGAAACTGACATCACTTCTATTCCTATTTTAGATTAGGAATAATAGAAAAGTTGCTTACAATTGTATACACAAACTGGAGATGTATTTCTCGCTGGTAATTAATACTGCTGTGAGACTGATAATGTTAGGAACTAGCAAAACTTTTCAGTTTTAAGAAACTACATTATTTGAAATAGATGATGCTGGTAAAACCCCAACTTCCTATACTTACTGAATTTAGCTTTAATGATTGGTTAGCTAAGACCGGAGCATAAGTAAGAGGAAATAGCCATTATTGTAATACATAATATCAAATTTAACAATAGCTTGAACTAAACTCTTAGGCTAAACTAATAAATATTGAGGTGGATATCTCTAGTGATAAATTCTGCAAATCTACACAGAAATACTACTAAAATTTTGTTATGTCCGCAGAAAAGAAATCCGACACCCCAGTGCAATTTTACCAAGTCAGAGAAGTCCATTTTGCTGATTTGATCAGAGCATGCCAACTTATATTCCTACCATCTAAAGGTATTTCTAGGGTTTATGCAGATGTTAATTGGGAAATAATAGGTATTCCTAATGATGTCCTGGAAAATTTAAAAGCCCTAGGAAAGGAATATCAATATTCCTCCCCTCACGTTCCACCAGAAATTATTTGGGGAAAAATGTCACTAGAAACTAGGGTATGGTTCATTGAGAACAAAGATGAATTATGGACTATTGAGGAAATGTTTCCTATGCTTGATGAGGATTGATGCAATTTTTTGCTTTTAGTCTGTTTCTAATAAAAAACATACTAAAGCCGATATTTCTCAGGTCCCCTTAACTTCCAATACATTACATGGGAATGGATTAACTCATAAAAACTATCCAAGTTGATGCAAAAGTAAAAGGGGTCTGGGAGGTAATTACAAGGACTATGAATCAAATACTTCTTGTTTTTACCTACCCTAAACTTCATGCGAATTTAATATTAATTCTTTGAAATGAAGTTTGGTTAGTAATAAATTTAGAAACAATATCTGGCTATAAATACTCGAAGTAAATAACAAATTCATTGATTGATAACTCAGATTTTAATTTGAAATCCTTGAATCCCATTTGTTTATGAAGCAAACTTCATTATGAAATATTTATACTTGATTGTTATTGAGCCCCTGCTAAACTATAGTATTTTACCCTACAGAAAAAGCTTTTTGACAAACTTACCTAAATAAACGCAAACTTCTATTTTGATTCTTCGGTGAATTAACTTACTTTTGGTTGATAAACACGTAATGGAATATTTTTCATTACGTGTTTATCAACCAAGAAAACCCAGATTTACATCAATAGAATATTGCAAGTCTGCTTTGCAATATTCTATTGATGTATGTTTAATTTTTGCCCTTGTATTGATCCAGTAGAGCACAAATTTCTGATAAGTCTATTACTGCTTAATAATAGAATAACCATTATTTTTGTTTTTATTAGTCTATAAGAGTCTGAATGGGAATACTTACCTTAATTGGTCACAAGTCTTTACATTTTAGAAAAGTGCTTAATTAAATTTTCCGTGTAATTTTATTTGTGTTGTAGGTTCGATCTTTATTCGATAAAAATATAATCTTAAATCCCTATGATACTTTCCAATCATCAGATCAAGTACTGCCCCTATCAATTGAAATCCCTGGCTAATATTAGTTTGTTTGTAATTCAGATTAAAACAGAATTAAAAGCAATTTATTCTAGGAATAATACTACTTAAGTTTATGTCTTGCTCAAAAATCATGTTGGGTGAAACAAGGGTATATTTTCTGCTTATAGCTCATAACAAAGTTGCTGAATCAATTACCAGGGTTTTTCTTTTCTAATTCGGGGATAATTAATTAACTGCACTACTCACTCTTGGTCATTCCTCACTTAATTCTTTGTTTTTTCTCATCTGCTGATCAGTTGATCATTCTCTTTCATTTTTCGATTAATTTATTGATTCCTCACCTTATCTTTGCAGGATATCTATCACTGGGCGTGTTAGCCAATTAACCCCAACTCTCAACTTATGTTCTAAGGTGGGCATCCTGTACAAGTATACAAGACTACGGAAAAATGATGCTAATGGTCCTTGTAAATTCAAACCTAAGCCTGTAAGCGTTGCATTATTAACTCCTAATGTCATCATCTCTCCTAGATTTTGATATTGGAAGGGGAGTAAAGGTCGATTGGTTAGAGTCGCCCAGATATTCCAGGCAACATAGTCAGATTGTTGAAAAGCAACCTGTGCTGTAGCTGGAAATTCCTTACCTTTAGTGTTAATAAATTCAGCGATGTCTCCCAACGCAAAAATATGTGGGTGTTCTACAAGTTGCAAGGTGGGAAAAACCACTATTTTTTGTCCCTGTTGGTTTTTATGACAATCTAAACTTTGAATAACTGGGCTTACCTCATTTCCGATTGTCCAAATTACTAAATCTACAGGAATTGTATCCGTAGTTCCTTTATATTCTAAAGTTATAGAACCCTGTGCTATAGCTTTGACCTTTGTATTGAAATCAATGAATACTCTTCTAGCATCTAAAGCTCTAGTTGCAGCTTTGCGATTATAATCTGGAGAATTACATAGGATAAAGTCACTGATTTCAACAAGTCGTAATCTACCGCGGTCACCAAGCCTATCAGCTAATTTACAGGCTAGTTCTACACCACTATAACCTCCACCAACAATCACTACTCGTATTTTCCCAGTATTAGATTCTTTTAAGAGCTGTAGTTGTTTTTCTAATTGGCAAACATCATGTATTGTACGGAAGGTGTAGGCATGAGAAGCAACTCCAGGAGTGGATTTAGTTGGAGTTTCTCCACCCAGGGCTAAAACTAAGCGGTCACAACTAATCTCTAAATTGTCTTGGAATCTTACTCTTTTTTCTTGTAAGTTGATATTTGATACGACCCCTTGATGGAACATTATCCCAGTGTTTTGAAGTAATTCTACAAAGGGAGGCGCTATTTCCCAAGTTTGCAACTCTCCAGTGAGTAATTCGTAAAGTAAAGGATAGAAGACAAAACGATCATTGCGGTCTACAACTGTAATTTTTGGCTTGGGTGAATTGTCCCATGGTAACTGGCTTAGTCTTAAAGCAGTGTAGAGTCCACCGAAGCCTCCACCGAGAATAAGTACTATAGGTTGTTTTTCAGTCATATAGATTTTAGATTTTAACTTAAATGTTAATATTTTCCTGCTTTTTCTGTCCCTACTCCTAACCCATAAATATGTATAATCTGAGGGCCGTATAATTTTGGATGATAGTTAATATTATTTTTGTCTCATCGTCCCAGAAAAAATGCGCTACACTCATTTTATAAACGAATTAGTGGCAATTCGTTAAAAATGCTTCTTGGAAGATATCCCTATTACAAGAAGTGGGTCGGGACCCACTTTTTTTATTGGAATTTTTGCATGACTCATCCCTTAGTTCCGAAAATTATTGATTTGGCAAAACCGGTGGTGGCAGACCTGGGGTTGGATTTGGTCGGTGTGGTGTTCCATACTAACCAATACCCACCCGTGTTACGGGTAGATATCCGTAATCCTTATCAAGAAACTGGTTTAGATGATTGCGAACGTATAAGTCATGCTTTAGAAGCCTACTTAGACGCGGCGGAGTTCATTCCAGAGGCCTACACTTTGGAAATATCTAGTCCTGGTATTTCTAGATACTTAACAACAGATAGGGAATTTATTTGCTTTAAAGGGTTTACGATAATTGTCTCTACTTCCCCAGCCTTTAAAGGGCAACAAGAGTGGATAGGTACATTAATCAGTAGAGACAATGAGACCATCTACTTAAATCAAAAAGGTCGTATGGTCAGTATTCCTCGTTCTAAAGTTTCCATGGTGCTGCTAGGCAAAGGCAGTTAATTCATATAATTCATATACAAGAATTACCCGATATATATGTTCCCAACGCCAACACAATAATCAGGTAGCAAGTTTGTTGCCCAAAGTAAAATTCATGATCTGGAGATAATATCCTAATACATTATTATTTTGATTACTTAAGAATGTATATTAGCATTCACCATATAGGAGACAAGAACGGAGAAATGATTGCCCCTAGCCTCCTAAGGTTGTTATCTCCTTCACTAAAGGCATTAAAGCAGTAAAACCTAGGAGAATAGATAACAAGTACAAGTTTATACATAGTGTTTTGATGAGCCGAAATACATGAAGCTTTGGCTCTTAACTATTAGGAAAGAAGGAATTTGGCCATTGAGAATAAAATCTTTCAGAATACCCAAGTGATAAAAAATTGTGAGTGGGCGGGATGTAAAATTTGGTGGATTACCGTATATTTCCCTAATATGAATGAATTCATGGGGTTATCTCATTAGTAAATTAATGATTATGGGTTGCATGCAGAAATTTATACACAAACAAGACCAAATAATCAATAACAATTAAGTGCTTATGGAAAAATTTAGGGAGCTGATTTTATGTCAATGGTAAATTTACCAGGATTGAAGGAACTGATAGAAAGTATTGGCCGCGAACGCAATTTGCCTCGTCTGGCAGTACAATCTGCACTTAGAGAGGCATTGCTCAAAGGATATGAACGATACCGTCGTGCCCAGAACTTAGAACGTAATCATTTTGATGAAGAATACTTTGATAATTTTGAAGTAGAGTTGGATATTGAAGAGGAGGGTTTTAGAGTTCTTTCAACTAAAACAATTATTAAAGAAGTAGAAAACTCTGATCACCAAATTTCTTTACAAGAAGTTCAAGAAGTAGCTCCTGAAGCACAATTGGGTGACTCTGTTGTACTAGATGTGACTCCTGGACAGAAAGATTTTGGTCGTATGGCAGCAATGCAAACTAAGCAGGTTCTAGCACAAAAGCTTCGGGATCAACAGCGCCAAATGGTGCAAGAAGAGTTCCAGGAATTGGAAAGTACTGTATTAAATGCAAGAGTTTTGCGCTTTGAAAGACAATCCATAATTTTGGCAGTTACCAGCAGTTTTGGTCAGCCAGAGGTAGAAGCTGAATTACCCAAACGGGAACAACTACCTAATGATAATTATCGGGTAAATTCAGGATTCAAAGCCTATTTGAAAAAAGTTTCCCAAGTTCAACAACGGGGACCTCAACTTTTGATGTCTAGGGCTGACGCTGGGTTAGTAGTTTATTTATTTGCCAATGAAGTTCCAGAAATTGAGGATGAGGTCGTTAGAATTGTTGCTGTAGCTAGGGAGGCAAATCCTCCTTCTCGTCATGTTGGTCCTAGAACTAAAATTGCAGTTGATACATTAGACCGGGATGTAGACCCTGTAGGAGCTTGTATTGGAGCTCGGGGATCGCGGATTCAAGTGGTGGTGAATGAATTAAGAGGAGAAAAAATAGATGTAATCCGTTGGTCTCCAGATCCAGCAACATATATTGCTAATGCCTTAAGTCCAGCACGAGTAGATGAAGTACGTCTGATGGATCCGGAAACTAGGCAAACTCACGTTTTAGTAGCAGAAGACCAACTAAGTTTAGCCATTGGGAAAGAAGGACAAAATGTTCGCCTGGCAGCAAAACTTACTGGCTGGAAAATAGATATTAAGGATAAAGCCAAGTATAGTCATGCTGGAGAAGATGAAAAATTTGCTGAAGCTAGAGCACAATATCATACAGACCAAGAAGAGGAAGATTTGGAGGTAGAAGCTACAGATGAAAACCTTAAACCAGAGCCACAAGAAGATACAATAGAGATGCACATGGATACTGAGAAAATAGTGATTGAAGAAGTTTTAAAAGAAACAAATGATCATGATGAGGCAAAAAATGGGGATTAATTACATAATATTAATTGGGTAATATTAGGTTATTCTTATTACCTACTAGCTTCGACTAGGTAATTATAGTTTGGGATAATGAAAGCAAATTATCGTCGTTGTATTAGTTGCCGTAAAATAGGACTGAAACAGGAATTTTGGCGGGTTATCCGCGTGTTTCCCTCTAGACAGGTACAATTAGATGAGGGTATGGGGCGTTCTGCTTATATTTGCCCGACATCTAATTGTCTATCTGTAGCTCAGAAAAAAAACCGACTAGGACGGTCACTAAATACATTGGTACCAAAAGCGTTGTACCAGTTGTTATGGCAACGTCTAATCCAAACGGGAGATGATACATCATCGTAAAAACCGTTTTGAAAGTTAGATAACCTTCTCGAACAACCAGTACTGTAATCACTAAAGTAAATGTAAATGCCAAAATAGTAAAAAGAGTGGCATAAATAAAAAATGTCCAACATCCAAAGGGGCAAACTAAAACTTCCAAAACAGGATTTAATAAATGGACTTGTGGAAGACTCACAATCCAAAAAAGCAAAATTAATAATTACAAAACAGCAAATTGGTAGCGCCCGTGCGCACTTTAGCATCAGTCATCATTATCGGTGGAGATGCCAACAATAGACCGAAACATCTCTCTTTCCTGATTGGAGGCACCGTCAACACAAACAACGGCAACCAAAAACAGTAATCGTAGGATGAAGGTGTCGCAACGGCGGGCAACCATCCGCTAAAACTACTGTTATTTGAAAAGGGAAGAGTGGATGAACAACGGCAAAGTTAGAATTTACGAATTATCAAAGGAATTGAATTTGGATAATAAGGAGCTATTAGCAATTTGCGACCAGCTCAGCATTGCAGTTAAAAGCCATAGTAGTACAATTACAGAGTTAGATGCGGAACGAATTAGGACGGCTGCGATGAAAGTGGCAATAACAACAAATGTAATGCCAAAACAGGATCGCACATCCCAAATCAATTATTCCGACGACTCAGCCAGTTCACCTAATCAAGTTGACGCTAACAAACAAAAAATTTTGGAAATTCGTAGGCCCCCCAAAATTCAATTGAAAGATTCTATAAACCCAGCCCCAGAAGCTACCATTAACAAACAGTTTTTGTCTTCTGAAGCTTCTCATCCTTCTCCACCCAAACCCTTTGCGCCACCAGCCCCATCCATGAAGCCAACGGCACCAACCCGACCAATATCTAGGGAAAATTCTCAAGATTCTCAGCCAGATACTGTGAGTGAAGAGAAGAAAAATCTTACTCAGGAAAAAAAATATGCAAATCAAGAAATAAATAACTCTAAAGGCAAATTAGAAAAGCCAAAAAAACAACAATTAGTATCTCCTCCAAGCAGGCCTTCTTCTCAGAAACCAGGCAAGTCCGGTCAAGGAAATCTGAGTGAACGCCCAGTTCTTAAGCGTAATCGTGATCAATCAAAGATACAAAGCAAGTCTGAGGCAAATCATGAGGATATTTCGGTAACACCAGCACAAAAATCTTCACGCCCGGCATTATCTGTCAAACCTGAATCTAAAGGTACAAAATCTGGCTTAGAACCAGTAAAAATAAGACCCTCCCGTTCTGTACCCTCAGAAGTAAGTACACCCGTTCCAGTTCTAATCACAGGACCACAAAAATCGGTTTCTACTAAGACAGAAGATCAGGACACTGATGATAGTGATGTTGTAGGAGAATCTGATGTTCTCGAGCTTAAACGGCCAACTCCTCCTCGTTTGAACAAGGTTAATAAAAAACGCCATAAATCTGAAGAAGTTGAAGAGATCAAGGAGTCTATTCGGCCTGGTAAGGGTAGCAGTAGTAAAGGAAAACGAAGTAAACCGATAGTTGAAGATGATTTTGAAGATGATTTACTAGATGGTGAGGACCTAGATGGGGATGACACCATACAAGTTAGCAATGCTATTGTTAGACCTCCTAAACCAAAATCTCTGAAGCAGTCTCAGCCTAATACAGCCAAATCTCATGCAGCAGCACCATTAACTAGAGGTAAAAAATCTAGTACTCCACGAGAGGTAAAAGGTCGTAAGGAATTAGAAATAAAGTTAGAACGCCCAACTAGCCTGACTATCACCAGTACGATGACGGTCCAAGAACTTGCTGGCGCTTTGGCTGTTGCAGATACAGAGATTGTTAAAATTCTTTTCTTGAAAGGAATGGCAGTAAGTATTACCCAAAATTTGGATATACCTACTATTACTCTGGTTGCGAACGAACTTGAAATTGAAGTTGAAATTAGAGAGCCAGAAGCAGAAGCCCGTAAAGTAACTGAGATGCTGGATGTGACTGATTTAGAAAATCTTCAGCGTCGTCCTCCCGTAGTTACTATTATGGGCCATGTAGATCATGGCAAAACTACTTTGTTAGACTCAATTCGCAAGACCAAGGTAGCTGCAGGGGAAGCCGGAGGTATTACTCAACATATTGGTGCTTACCATGTGGACATTGAAAATAATGGCAAAACCCAGCAAATAGTATTTTTAGATACTCCTGGTCATGAAGCTTTTACTGCAATGCGAGCTAGAGGAGCTCGGGTAACTGATATTGCTATTTTGGTAGTTGCTGCTGATGATGGTGTACGCCCACAGACTATTGAGGCTATTAGTCATGCTCAAGCAGCAAAGGTGCCCATTGTGGTTGCGATCAATAAGATTGATAAAGAGGAAGCACAACCAGACCGAGTTAAGCAAGAACTAACCAAATATAACTTAACCCCAGAAGAATGGGGTGGTGAAACCATTATGGTTCCAGTAAGTGCAATTCAAGGTGAAAACCTAGATACACTTTTGGAAATGCTTCTTTTGGTATCAGAGGTAGAAGAACTTTCCGCTAATCCCAATCGTCCTGCCAAGGGTACTGTGATTGAAGCCCACCTAGATAAAGCTAAAGGAGCAGTGGCAACCCTACTTATCCAAAACGGAACCTTAAGTGTGGGAGATCTAGTAGTAGCTGGACCTGTATTTGGTAAAGTCAGGGCTATGGTAAATGATCACGGTTATCGTGTAGATAAAGCCTATCCCTCCTTTGCTGTAGAGGTTTTAGGTTTGAGTGATGTACCTGCTGCTGGAGATGAATTTGATGTATTCCAAAATGAGAAAGAAGGCAGAACATTAGCTGCCCAGCGTACTGAGAAACAGCGTTTATCCCGCCTATTGCAAGGTGGAAGGGTTACTTTAACCAGTATTTCTGCTCAGGCACAAGAAGGAGATTTAAAAGAACTTAACTTAATTCTTAAAGCTGATGTACAGGGATCTATTGAGGCTATTGTGGGTTCGTTGAAACAAATTCCACAAAATGAAGTACAACTTAGACTATTATTGGCATCTGCTGGAGAAATTACCCAGACAGATATTGACCTGGCAGCAGCTAGTGGGGCAGTAATTGTTGGTTTTAATACTACCTATGCAAGTGGGTCACGTCATGCTGCTGACGAAGCTGGGGTTGATGTGCGTGAGTACAATATCATATATAAATTGCTGGAGGACATACAAGATGCTTTGGAAGGTCTGTTAGAGCCAGAATTGATAGAAGAAACTTTGGGTCAAGCTGAAGTTAGAGCTGTGTTCGCAGTTGGCAAGGGTGCAGTAGCTGGTTGTTATGTGCAGTCTGGTAAGTTGCTCCGTAATTGTAGAGTTCGCATTATGCGAAATGGTGCTTTAATTCACGAAAATGCTCTTGATTCCCTCAAACGTATAAAAGATGATGTGAAAGAGGTTAATGCCGGCTATGAATGTGGTGTTGGTATTGATAAATATACTAATTGGGAACAGGGAGATATGATTGAAGCCTTCCAGATGGTAACTCAGCGTCGTACCCTCTCCGTGGCTAAATAGGAAGAGTGCGATTTTATTCTATAAACATCATCGAATCCGCAGCGGTTAATGTGGTAGTTGTCTCGACCTACCACATTCCATTAGTTAATATAATTTTTAGTAAATAAGAGAAAATAGATAACACTAAAAATTGAGCAATTTGTTTGTAACAAAAATCAGATATTATTAGATAATTGGCTGGCTGAGTGTCTAGATAAAATTAGACAATTTACAGCTTATGGGATAAGGTCCCCTAAGAAATGACTTAAAACCAATTAGTTTACTCTTTTATCTGAGACTCAGTGCAATTTAATAAAGTTTAAGAGCTCTTACTGGCAAGTTTTTAAACTTGACCTATGTTTAATGATTATGTATTTCCTATTTCCTTTTTTTATCTATTCTGATATATCTTGTAAGCTATTTAGGTTTAACTACAAGCACCGAGCAATGGGCATCTTCAACTACTTGACTACTCACAGAACCTTGAATAATCCGCTTCATATCTGTGAGGCCACGACTGCCAATCACAATTAAGTCAGCTTGGTGAATATTGGCAAATAATTTCCTCTGAAGGATCACCCATAACTAATTCCAATTTTGTATTGATTAACTGTTTTTGAAAAAACTGTAATAGCTTTTCTGCTTGTAAATAAGAAATTTCTGCTGATCCTGTATGGGGTATATCAGCAGGAGTTTCTCCTCCTACATCTGGTATTTGAAATACATGACAAAGTATTATCCTTCCTTGATCTATCAAACCCAAGTCTTGCAAGGTTTGTATCACTTGCTCTGCAAGTTCCGAAACATCTAAAGCTACGACAATAGTTTTAAGCAATCCTGTTATCTCCAAGAAAGCTAACTCTCCAGACCAGTACTAGGAAAGCATAAATTACCAGTCACTATAGGAGTTGTATCCCTAACTATATCTTCCTTATAGAGTTTTACAATTTGTGTAGTTTTAAGATTTAAGTGTGCAAATGTAATTCCCATTATCTCAAAAATATATACAAAAAACTAGAAATTTAGTATTTATTTATCGTCTTTGGAGTCTTTGCCTGATATGCATTACCGAGAGGAGAAAGTTTCTCAATATATTCTCCTGTAAATTCTGGTGTTGAGTAACCAATAGAAATTACTCCCACATGATGAATTAATGGCAACAATTTCCAGAGTTCTTCTGTGTGCAATTATAGATTTTGAGGTGCGAATTCATTCCAAAGATTTGCTGTAATCGCTAATAATTTAACGGCAGCAATTAAGCCATAATCTGCAAGTATTTTTCTATCAGTAAGTATCTGGGATACCTAACTAATTATCTGGCTACGGAGTATCGTCCACACTCGGCTAATTTGATAGCCCTTGTCATTAAAATTGGTGACACCATGAGGTCCTTTTCCGCTTATATTACCAAATCTGTTCCTACTATGAAGAGCATTAGCTATTTTATCGGCAATTATTTATGACTTCACCCAGTTTTGATAGACAATCAACCCCAAAGCGATAAACTGGTTTCATTGCTAAAATGACGTAAATATGATTATGGGACATGGCAACATTTACGTCACTTTGGTATATTTTGTATTTCATAGGCTAGGGCTGCAATTGCATGGACCCCCTGATAAATTTCCCTAATTCCTACCTGCTGGTCAACCACTAACATTACTGGATGAATTATCTTACCTAACACTGACGGTTTTTCCATAACAACCCATGGAAAGTAAGCGGATATTTGCAGTCATCAACTTATAAGCAGCCATCCATGATGTGATTAATTATAAGCAGAACTTATGAATTATTCTTGTAACATAAATTTAATTTCAATCTGGGTGATCCACATTTTTCATTTTTATTCTTTTGCCAGTTCAAACTACTACATAATAACCAGAAGTTCATTATACTTACTATGTTAATGCAACTTATTTAGCATACTCAATATCTTGTTGATATCCCTTAATCTAGAACTCCAAAATTTACAACATTTATAGTTAATATGTTACAAGCCAAGAAAGGTTTGACAGAAAAAAGTTGAAGACGATACAATTGTTATTTACTCAAACTCTCATACACATAGCAAGTCACTTTATGTGCTGTAAACCATGCCAACAATACAGCAATTAATAAGAACCGAACGTGAAAAAGCAAGTCAAAAGACAAAATCTCCTGCTCTCAGGGAATGCCCACAACGTCGTGGGGTGTGTACTAGGGTTTACACAACTACTCCAAAGAAACCTAATTCTGCTCTCCGTAAGGTAGCAAGGGTTAGACTTACCTCTGGGTTTGAAGTTACTGCTTACATCCCAGGAATTGGACATAACTTACAAGAACACTCTGTAGTCATGATTCGTGGCGGTAGGGTTAAAGATCTCCCAGGGGTGAGATACCATGTCATTCGTGGTACCTTGGATACTGCCGGCGTCAAAGACCGTAAGCAAGGCCGTTCTAAGTATGGAACTAAACGTCCTAAGTAGGGAAATACAAGGAAATCAATGATTTTGGTGTTGATTTTAGCTATGGCTTTTATCTCATGTGCCAAGACTAGTAAGTAATTGCTGGTACTGGTTATTAGACACAACAATCTCCTAACCTGTAAGACCTACTATTGTCTGCTATTCACAAGATATGCAGGCAATTTTTAACTGCTATGAGCCGCAGGTATATTTTAATCTGCTTATTAGGGTTATATAATTAGTTGTCGCTCTATCTGTTATTTTTTCGCTAAAGACAGTGATATCCCATTTACGGGTTTTCAGTCTAAATTAAATGGCTTAATTTTTTACCAAATTACAATTTCAAGGTTGAAATATGTCTCGTCGTGGTGTTATACAAAAGCGCCAAGTTCCTCCTGACTCAGTCTATAATAGCCGTCTTGTCAGTATGATGGTCCGCCGCATCATGCGTCATGGTAAAAAGTCCTTGGCAGCAAGGATTTTTTACAGTGCCATGAAAATGATTGAGGAACGTACTGGTAGTGAGGCCTTAGAAACTTTTGAGAGAGCAGTTAGAAATGCTACTCCTCTAGTAGAAGTTAAGGCTCGTCGTGTAGGTGGTGCAACTTATCAAGTACCAATGGAAGTTCGTTCAGAGAGGGGAACCACTCTGGCGTTACGCTGGCTAGTACAGTTCTCACGCCAACGTTCTGGGAGAACAATGGCTGGTAGATTAGCAAACGAGTTAATGGATGCTGCCAATGAAACCGGCAATGCAATCCGCAAACGGGAAGAAACTCACCGAATGGCAGAAGCGAATAAAGCCTTTGCGCACTATCGTTACTAGGTTCAAAACCATTGAAGCTATTCTCTAATCTAAGAGGTATGACTTGTATGTTTTTAAACTGAAAATAGAGTCCCAAATAACCATAATATACAAGTCTCATCAGGCCAAGACTATAGGAGGCAGCTGTGGCACGTACCCATCCTCTGGAAAAAATTCGCAATATAGGCATTGCAGCACACATAGATGCGGGGAAAACAACAACTACAGAGAGAATATTATTCTACTCTGGCATCATTCATAAAATTGGTGAAGTCCATGAGGGTACAGCTGTAACGGACTGGATGGAGCAGGAGCGTGAAAGAGGGATTACCATCACAGCAGCTGCGATTAGCACCAGTTGGCAGGACCATCAAGTGAATATTATTGATACTCCAGGGCATGTAGATTTTACAATTGAAGTAGAACGTTCTATGCGCGTGCTTGACGGTGTAATAACCGTTTTATGTTCTGTGGGTGGTGTACAGCCACAAACAGAGACGGTTTGGCGACAGGCAGATCGTTATAAGGTACCACGTATAGTTTTTGTCAATAAGATGGACCGTACTGGTGCTAACTTCTATAGGGTCTTGGAACAAGTACGTAATAACTTACGGGCTAATGCGATTGCTACTCAGTTGCCGATTGGTAGTGAAAATGAGTTCCAAGGAATTATAGACTTGGTGAAAATGTGTGCTTACATATACTCCAATGACCAAGGAACTGACATTCAACAAACAGATATTCCAGATGAGATGAGGGATTTGGTAGAAGATTACCATACCAAGTTAGTAGAAGCAGTAGCAGAAACTGATGATGAGTTAATGAGTAAATATTTCGAGGGTGAAGAACTTAAAGAGCAAGAAATATGTAGGGCTCTGCGTCAAGGAGTACTTACAGGTACGATTGTACCAATGCTTTGCGGTTCTGCATTTAAGAATAAGGGAATACAACTATTACTGGATGCCGTTGTAGATTATCTACCTTCCCCAACTGAAGTACCACCAATTCAAGGTACATTACCTGATGGTGGCAATACAGAAAGATATGCAGATGATGATGCACCATTGTCTGCACTAGCTTTCAAAATTATGGCTGACCCCTATGGTCGTCTGACTTTTATCCGTGTCTACTCTGGTATTTTGAAAAAAGGGAGTTACATTTATAACGCCACTAAAGGGAAAAAAGAGCGTATTGCGCGTTTAGTGGTGATGAAAGCAGATGAGAGAATTGATGTTGATCAACTCCATGCAGGAGATTTGGGTGCTGCTGTCGGTTTAAAAGTCACACTGACAGGAGATACTCTTTGTGATAAGGAGTACCCAGTGGTATTGGAGTCGTTATATGTTCCTGAACCCGTGATTTCGGTGGCAGTCGAACCTAAAACCAAGAATGACATGGATAAGCTTTCCAAGGCTCTGCAAATACTTTCAGAGGAAGACCCAACATTCCGTGTGAGTATAGCTTCTGAGACCAACCAAACCATAATAGCTGGTATGGGAGAGTTGCACCTCGAAATTCTAATAGACAGAATGCTGAGGGAATTTAAGGTGGAAGCTAACATTGGCGCACCACAAGTGGCTTACCGAGAAACAGTCCGTAAAGCTGCGAATGAAGTTGAGGGTAAGTTCATTCGTCAAAGTGGTGGTAAAGGTCAATATGGTCATGTTGTAGTTAATTTAGAGCCGGGAGAACCAGGAAGTGGCTTTGAATTTATTTCTAAAATAGTTGGTGGTTCAGTTCCCAAAGAGTATATTAAACCAGTTGAAGCAGGTATAAAAGAAACCTGTGAATCAGGAATTTTAGCCGGATATCCCCTTATAGATATTAGGGCAACACTGGTAGATGGCTCTTATCATGATGTAGACTCTTCAGAAATGGCTTTCAAAATTGCCGCCTCAATGGCAGTTAAAGAAGCTGCTATAAAGGCTTCACCCATCCTATTGGAGCCAATGATGAAAGTTGAAGTAGAAGTGCCTGAAAACTTCCTTGGGGATGTAATGGGCGACCTCAATTCTCGTCGTGGGCAAATTGAAGGGATGGGTTCCGAAGATGGACTGTCCAATGTGACTGCTAAAGTACCGTTGGCAGAGATGTTTGGCTACGCTACTGATATCCGGTCAAAGACTCAGGGTCGGGGCGTCTTCTCCATGGAGTTTAGCCACTACGAAGAAGTGCCTCGCAACGTGTCTGAGGCAATAATAGCTAAAAGCAAAGGGAACGCTTAATTTAGAATTAGAAAAGGAAATCAATATAACATGGCACGCGCAAAGTTTGAAAGAACTAAACCCCACGTAAACATTGGCACCATTGGACACGTTGACCACGGTAAAACCACGTTAACGGCAGCCATCACGATGACATTGTCAGCTCTCGGTCAAGCTCAGGCAAGGGCTTATGACCAAATCGATAATGCCCCTGAAGAAAAGGCACGGGGTATTACAATCAATACAGCTCACGTAGAATATGAAACAGATGGGCGTCACTATGCTCACGTGGATTGTCCTGGACATGCTGACTACGTGAAAAATATGATTACCGGTGCTGCACAAATGGATGGTGCTATCTTGGTTGTATCTGCAGCTGATGGACCCATGCCCCAAACCCGGGAACACATTCTATTAGCACGTCAGGTAGGCGTCCCAAACTTGGTGGTCTTCTTGAATAAGGAAGATATGGTGGATGATGAAGAACTAATGGAACTAGTGGAATTAGAAGTACGCGAGTTGCTTACTAGCTACGATTTTCCTGGTGACGACATCCCTATTATTTCTGGCTCTGGTCTACAGGCAATAGAGTTTATGACAGCTAATCCCAAAGCCCAACGTGGAGATAGTAAATGGATAGATAAAATTTATGATCTCATGGATAGTGTAGACTCCTACATACCTACTCCTGAGCGTGATGTAGATAAACCATTCTTGATGGCTGTTGAAGATGTGTTCTCAATTACAGGGCGTGGTACTGTTGCTACTGGTAGAATTGAGCGTGGTAAGGTAAAAATTGGTGATGTTGTGGAATTGGTAGGTATTAGGGAAACCCGCAATACAACTGTTACTGGTATCGAGATGTTTAAGAAAAGTCTTGATGAAGGTATGGCTGGGGATAATGCAGGTTTGCTACTACGTGGTGTGCAGAAAGACGATATAGAAAGGGGCATGGTTCTTGCTAAACCTACTTCTATTACCCCCCATCTAAAATTTGAAGGTGAGGTTTATGTGTTAACCGATAAGGAAGGTGGCCGTAAAACACCCTTCTTCTCTGGCTATCGTCCTCAGTTCTATGTGCGTACTACCGATGTAACTGGAACAATTACAACTTTCACTTCTGATGATGGTAGTTCAGTAGAAATGGTTATGCCTGGTGACCGTATTAAAATGACCGTAGAGTTAATTAGCCCTATTGCAATTGAGCAGGGAATGCGTTTTGCAATTCGTGAAGGTGGTCGTACCATTGGTGCTGGTGTAGTTTCTAAGATCGCGGATTAGTATCTTCAAACTGTAATAAATATCAGGAGCAGAGATGGTTGCCATTTCTCTCTGCTCTTTTTGCATGAACTGTTATGACTGAATACTGAATAATGATTTTTTTAGGTAATATACAGGCAAGAATCTTATGTTACGTTATTTCTAACTGTAAATAACCAACTAACAGTCCAAAATCTCAAATATCAAATCTTACAATTAACAAAGACCAGAATAATTTAATATGGCAACTCTGCAACAACAAAAGATTAGAATTCGTTTACAGGCTTTTGATCGTCGTCTTTTGGATACATCTTGTGAAAAGATTGTAGATACGGCTAATCGTACTAATGCCACAGCTATTGGACCAATTCCTTTGCCAACAAAACGCCGCATTTATTGTGTTTTACGATCACCCCACGTTGATAAAGATTCGCGTGAACACTTTGAAACTCGTACCCATCGACGCATTATTGATATTTATCAGCCTTCTTCCAAAACAATTGATGCCTTGATGAAGCTGGATTTACCCTCTGGCGTAGATATTGAAGTCAAATTATAGTGTCAAACCCCACTTTTAGATGAAAAAAAAATGCAAGTGTCTACTCTAAAATCACCATGTATAATTCAAATTTCATAATTGATTGATCGGTGACACTTAAGCAAAATTTGCTAAAAATCAGGATTTTTAATGGTAGAGACAAGCAAGTTATTCATTTTAGAGAAGAGGCTATTTATGAGGTAACCTTTAAATAGTCTGAAGGGTAAAATTCCCAGCAGTTTGTTATGCGAGGACTCAGTGTATTTAATCGCTTATAAAACTAGTAATAGTCGAAACTACGTATTTAATAATTTACTTTGTGAATAATCTCTAAAGTTGAGTTAAATATTAGTATTGTTGACTTGCATCCTAGAAATAATTTCTCGAGAACTTTTCTCTGGGGGAAATAATATGCTAAAACATATTGGGAATGAGGGAAAAAGCTGATTAGAAATTTTTAAAAGATTCAATCGATACTAATTATAATGACAACATCCCCTAACATTGCTGTTTGCGAGCTACCTCTTTTCCCATTACCAGAAGTAGTTCTTTTTCCCAATCGTTCATTACCACTACATATTTTTGAATTCCGCTATCGTATTATGATGAATACTATTTTATCTGGCGATCGCAGGTTTGGAGTGCTAATGGTAGATCCAGTGCAGGGTACACTTGCCCAAGTCGGGTGCTGTGCAAAAATAACTGATTGCCAGAGGCTGCAAGATGGACGGATGAGAATGGTAACGATGGGACAGCAAAGATTTCGTCTTTTGGAATATATGAGGGAAAAACCCTATCGAGTAGGTTTGGTAGAATGGATTGAGGATATACCAAGCAAAGAGGATCTGCATCCTATGACGACTGAAGTAGGGCAGTTATTACGGGATGTAATGCGCCTTTCAGGTAAGTTAACTGGGCAGAAAATTGAATTACCGGAAGATATACCAAATTTACCTGTTGAACTCTCTTATTGGATTGCCAGTAACTTATATGGAGTGGCTACGGAACAGCAAGCATTGTTGGAAATGCAGGATGTAGGTATGCGTTTACAGAGAGAATCGGAAATCCTCACTTCAACTCGTAACCATTTGGCTGCCCGCACTGTTTTAAAAGACACTTTTGACAATAACTTTTAATTTATGGTCTGCCATAAATTAGTCTTCATCTATTAAATTTAACTACATCTGAAATATAAAAAGATCACAGTGGATTATGAGGCATAACTTGATTTCTGAAACTTTTCAAATTTTATTGATAAATAACAAGATAATTATCATTGGGTAATCCCCAGAATATTAATAGCAGAAAAATTGCTTTTAATTTAAAGTGACTGATATCGGATTAGATTTGAGGATTTGAAAAACCAAGTCAAAAATACTTAAGAATTTAAGCCTAAATACAAAAATCATTAGAGAATTTCAAGTATGTCTGGACTTTTGTAGTTTTTTTGATTTTGAGTGATAAGGTAACAATTTCTCCCCTTAGGTTTCCTGTCAACATTGCAATATTCCAAGGTTGAGACTCAAAGCCGTAGATTTTATCGAGATGTAATTATCCTTGAATTTAAATTGAAGTGTTGGTAACAGATATGACATTATAAGTACCCAATAGTTTAATTACTTCTGTATGATTACATAATTCTGCCAGAGCAGAATCCATTGATGGGGAAGCTATATCTGCCTCCAAATCAATAAAAAATAGGTATTCGCCTAGTGAGCGCTTCGTGGGGCGTGATTCAATTTTCCTCAAATTTATACCTAAATGGGCAAATACCTGTAGTGGCTTGACCAGAGCACCAGGTATATTAGAAGGCACTGTAAAAGCTATAGAGGTACAACTAGCAGTATTTTTAAGGCTCTTATAGGTATTGGGTTGCTGATTTTGGCTAATGACCCAAAAACGTGTGCAGTTATCTGGGTAATCATTAATACTTGTTCTTAATATTGGTAGATCATATAACTGTGCTGCCCTTTGGGAAGATATCGCTGCAACTGTGATATCTTCTTTAAGTACTTTCAATGCTTCTGTTGTCGAGCTGGCAGAAATTGCTTGTACGTGGGGTAAAAAATCTTCTAGCCATTTTTGGCATTGTGCTAGGGCTTGAGGATGAGAATAAACTGTTTGAATTGTTGCCAAGTCGTTTGCACAGGATACTAGCATGTGAGTAATAGGCATAACCAAAGCTAATTGAATACGTAAATTATTTAATTGCCATAAGGTATCAAAAGTGATATTAACACTCCCCTCGATTGAATTTTCCACAGGTACAACTGCCAAGGAAGTCTCACCTTCAGAAACGGAACGTAGGCTTTGGGGAATGGTAGAGTGGGGACACAAAAAAGCTTGTTCATTTGTAACTTGAGTAAGCCAATTGCGATAGATGATTGCTGCCTGTTCTGCATAAGTACCAGGAGGAGCTAAATGGGCAATAGAAATAGTCATATTGGTTTTAAGTTTTAGATTGCTAACTGTAGTGCTTATTCTTTTAACTAATAATCATCGATCCCTAATAGCGATTTATATTTGTATATATCTCCTAATAACTTTAAGTGAGAAAGACAGAGGAGGAATTATAAAAAATATGGCCAGAGTATCATGTCATACTGCTCTACTTAAAAACTAAATAGAGTTATTTTGCAGCAATTGCTGCAAAATAACCTAATAAATGAAGGATCAAATGACCCACACCTAACATGGTTAGAACTGAATGCTATTGTAAGAGTTATACTCGATGATTACATAGCTCAGATTAAGTTCAGCTATGGATTTAGAAAAGTAGTTTTATCTACAAGTAGTTTTATCTACAAGTAGTTAAGGATAAAAATAAAAGACATGAGAGAAAAGACACAATTAATTAAATATTGAATTAATATTAATCATCAAAACTATTATCCAAACTAAAAATGATTGTGACATAAATCATCTATTTCAACAATAGGTTTAACAAATGGAAAAAATATATATCACTACAAATAACTAGCCATAGCTTCAGTCAGATGATTTTGTTATTTATCTATAAATAAGTTCAAGGACATATAGGACTAATCTGATTATAGGAATTACTGATAATATCTATCTACAGTATTAAAAAAGAGATTTAAGAGTCAATTTTATAATTTAATTCGAACTATTTATGATGATAAAAAAATAACTACTTTAACTCTAAAAATGGTGATTTATCTAAGTCTGATATAATGAGAGATTTGACTTTATAATTTACATGAATTCATGCCTGATAATAAATTTAAAATTGTGTAATTATACCATTTATATGGTATTACTCATTATATTTTACTACAACAGTAAAATATTTTTAGATTACTAGTATAAAATTAAAATCACTATGTTTATTTACTATTTTTATACTATAAAAATAGTAAATAAACAGCATAAATTGAATGATATTATAAATATAATTGACTCTCATAGAAAATTTGACAACCTAATTAATGTTTACCCAATTTAATGCTTTTCAGTCAGTGGATATTTATATTCCACCAAAATCTATCCCTATCCAGCAGTATTTGCATCAGCCTAAACGCCTCATTAACGCCTTAGCCGATAGCAGTCGTATTCAATCCCTGAGTAACAACGTTTTTCGCCTACACATGCGCCCACTAGTATTTGTTTCATTGAAGATTCAACCTACCGTCGATATAAAAGTTTGGACAGCATCTGACGGTACAATATATTTGCATTCAATAGGTTGCGAAATAGTTGGTGTTGATTATATTAACCACAGATTCAACTTAGATCTAAAAGGACACTTATCACCTTATAGTTTTAAGGGTATTATCCGTTTACAGGGAAATGCTAACTTACAAGTGGATGTAGAACTGCCAGTACCATTTTCCTTCGCTACCAAGCCAATTCTGGAAACTGCTGGTAATAGTCTGCTGAAAAGTATTTTATTAACGATTAAGAAAAGATTATTGTATCAATTAATTGTAGATTATTGTCTTTGGGTAAAAGTCCAAACCCAAGAATCACAATTCACTCTGAATACCCAAGAGTTATCTATTTAAAATTTTGGAATTATAGAATCAATCACTTTTACTTTAACGACTGTTTTTTCTGTCAAGATTTATGAACTAAAATTCTAGGGTATTATCCTTTTGCCTGTGGAGTTTACGTTGAAATAAAACACTTGTAAATGAGAATTTATATATTTTATATCTAATGTAGATATAATGTAAATATAATAGTATAATTACTAGAATTGATATTAAAACTGGATATTTAAAAGAAACTAATCAAAACCCATTAAAATTTAAAACCTATTAACCAGGATTTATAGAGCCTTTAGAAAAATTTAATACATGCTTGGGTATTTTTCATTTTTGATTAGATTGGATTCGCCTGACCACTATACTGTTATAGTAAATACATTTAATTTATAGATGTTGCAGTTCAAACAAAAATAATTAGGGGATAATTAGCAAATGCAAACCTGGTTAATGATGATATTTCCAGGAAACATAATTTTTCTGAAATCCAATCAAATTCACCACTTAAAATATTCTAATTCGTAGCAATATTTTCATATATTTGAAGGTGTTTTATGTACAAATTTTGATAAATGAAGGCGTTGATATTAGAACTTATGCTTCACTAGTCAAGAAAAAAATAATAACAATGATGGAGAACCCTAATAGCAAAACTTTCACCTTTAGGCAGTTTTTATATAAAATCATTGCAATCTCAATTAACAAAATACTAGCCCGGTTTGAGAATAAACTAGATATAATTTCAAGTGAAAATAACAATTAACTAGATTGGTACTGCGACTATATACTAAATATAAAATCATCTAGGGAGGATAGGATAAAGTTAGAAAACCGAGGAATATATTTTCATATTATATTAGCTAGAATCCATGAAATCTTCGTATCCTAATGAATAGATAAATGTGGAATATTATAGAATAATTATTAATTTATACAAGTTCTGTATTTATGAAATTACTGATTAAGAAATATTTTTAATATTTGCTAGATAAATCTGGTTGATATGATAAATTAGATAGCCGATTTATGGAGAGAGAATATGATATAAAAAGTACAATTTGTGCCACCAGGAAATGAAGTATTAGTCACTCAAAAATAGAAAAAATCAAGCATCTCAAAGGAAAATTAAAAACAAAACCCCAGTTGATTTGTGTCTGGAAGTAAAGTGTAATGGAGAATGATACACTTACCATTTTTATGGAATAGGAAATTGCCCTATTATATAAAAATATGAAGATCCACTGAGTGAGTCAGATTAGCATCCTTAGAATTAGGAAAATAATTTACCTTAAGACTGATGGGAGGTATTCCAAACAAGAATCTATTGAAGATGCACTATTACCAAAGTTGTAACTAGGTACCGACAATAAAAATTTTTACTGTTTGCGTATGGCAAATTAGATGATGTAATAAACTGGATAAAAATTTTTTTGTTGTCTAATATATTCCATCGACATGAATAAAATTTCGGTTATTTATATTCAAAAGTCAGACAATGATGAATATCTTATGATCATTCTTATGCCACACTATATTTCATATCTTTAAGTATATCTACGACAATTATATCAATGATATCAACAGAAAAACATAATTAACCAGGATGAGTACTTTACATAGAATCTTATATTAAGAAATTCTTATCCCAGCCTATTTTTTGGGACCATTATGCGTTTGAGCTTACTATTTTCTTTATTACACCACTTACGGCAACTCTTATAGAAACTAATATTAGGATCCCACTATTTCTAAAATAATATAGAAATTCCAATTAATAAATAGTCAAATGAAGCAAACACATTTCTTAATTTGATGTTATTCTCCAGCCACTTTATTAAGTATAATTATCACATTCAAGAATACCAAGGTTTTACCTTGTATCATCCTAACCATAAGTATATTATTCTTGGTTATCTATATCTGTTTTATCTAAATATAAAAGTTAGCAAAGAAATTGAATTTTCATTCCTTGTTAAAATTATTGATATTCTATTTAGTCTTTTCTCAATATTCTAAATTAGTCTTTTTATGACTAACCACAATTCTTTAAGAGCATTACTTTTTATATGTTATATTATTTTTTTATAACTTATATTTTTTACCCAAATTGTTACCGTAGAAATATTTTGCAATTTTGGAGAATATTTTTTAGTAATAATTACTATGAATATAAACCTATGGATACTTGATTAGTACTTTACATTTTCCTAATAGTTTTTATCTTCATAACCCAGGCTAAGAATTTAGGATGTTCTAGCTAATATGGAATATTGAATATATATCTATGCTCTGCTATTTTACCTAGGATACTAATACTGACTTATTTGATCTTTGTAAGGGTCTAGACTCAGTTTTTTATCTATTTTTTTCATTTTAAAGATAATTTTGTATCGTCATATCTAACTTTTCAAACATTATTGAGGAGTTTATTTATGAATTTGAGGAGTTGAAAAATAAGTCTTTAAAAATAGCTGAGTTAGAAGTTACCTTGATAATTTGCTTAATAACTCAAATATGCTACTGAATTAATTACTTTAGGATACGATTAAAACTTTATATCTATCATAAACCTTTTACCTAGAGATTATTGACTGATTATGCCTTGGCATCAATCCGTATTAAGTCTTATACATGCCTCTCTTTCAAGTATTGAAGTTATAATAAACGAAGAGCCTCGACTTATTAACTTAAGCTGAGGCCCTTATCTAGAATTTACAATTGATACCTATATTTCTGAATGAACTTGGCAAGGACGAAAAGAAAGACGATGTAAAGGAGAAGGACCATGCTGACGCAATGCGGATAAATGATGTGTACTGCCATAACCTTTATTCCTATGTAAATCATATAGCGTGTATTTCCGAGCAAGCCTTATAATCAAATTATCACGCCAAACCTTTGCCACAATACTAGCAGCAGCAATAGATAAAGAAAGAGAATCCCCTTTCACGATGGTTTTTTGTGGTAAGGGTAAATCCTTAATAGATTGATTCCCATCAACCAGACATAATGATGGCTGTAGCTCCAGTATCACCACGGCTCGCCTCATAGCTAAAAGAGTTGCCTGTAAAATATTCCAGTGATCAATTTCCCTAGTGGTAGCAAAACCTATTTTCCAATCTATAGATAACTGACAAATCTTTTTTGCTAAACGATCACGGCAAGAACTAGATAGCTGTTTACTATCTTTGATCTCAGAAGCAATGGGTTCCATCAAAACATTCCTGGGCAAAATAACTGCTGCTGCTACTACTGGTCCAAATAATGCCCCTCTCCCTACTTCATCAATACCAGCCACTAACCCTGGAAATTGTGAGTATATAGATAACTCCAACCAACTTTTAGCATTGGAAACTGAGGATTTATAAGACGATTTATGAATATTCTCCGTATTCATTAGTCATCTCACTATTAATCTATATCTTTAGCTGAAGAACGACGGCGAACCCTGCGTTTGAGAATAGATGAACTGGTGGATGTATTTTCATCAGTTAATAAAGCCAATGCTTGTTGTTCCTTTTCTTCTAGAATTTCGGAAGATGATTCTGGCTGTGATTTATCTAATACAACTTTTTTAGTTGGTATTATTGTAGTTAATGGGGAGGATACTTCTGCTATGGAGGATATCTCTTCTTCCGAAAAATCAGTTTGTTGGCCAGGCAAAGTAACGTTAATAATTAAAGATTTGGGGTTTTTCACTTCTCGATCTAATTTTTCTAAGGGAGATACTCCCATTTCTGCATAGACATCTTGTTCTTCCGAAGTCATTTCTACTGTAACTATTTCTGATGGTTCTATTACAGGTTTAACCAAATCTGATCGGGGACTCCGTCCCCTTTCTGTGCGTGATTCATCTGGAACTCCTGCACGGATACCCCAACCTTGTTTACCTAAACTGGGCATTGGCAAATCAGAACTAACTGACAGTTCATTGTCAGGATCCACATCTAAATCTGGTTCATTGATGAATGCTAAAGGATTAGTCCCAACCCTTGATTCATCCTTTCCATTACCACTATTAATATTGATACGACGACGACGTGCACGTCGTTTGCTGCCATCTCCTAACTCCTGATAACTAGGATGGTTAACTAAGTCTAAGGCAGCAATATCAGGTTCAGCTTCATATCCATCCCCAAGTGAATCATAGTTTTCCCGTGGTTCTGGTATTCGGGGCATAGGCAGTCTTGGTTCTCTGGGAGGCATCACTCCTAATCTATCTGGCATATCCGTGGGTTGGAGTATTCTAGTCTCAGTTTCTCCTGGAAGATGGACAATATGTCCTAAACCACTACAGGAAGGACAGATCTCACCAAATAGTTCATAAATATTTTGTCCTTGACGCTTACGGGTAAGTTCTACTAAACCCAGTTCTGTAAGTTGGGCTATTTGGGGACGAGCTTTATCTGCTTTAAGTGCTTTGTTGAAGTGTTCTAGCACATGTTGCTGATCTCTGCGAGATTCCATATCAATGAAATCTACCACAATTACCCCAGCAATGTTTCGTAGTCGAAGTTGGCGTGCTATTTCCGTAGCAGCTTCACAATTAGTCCAAAGTACTGTTTCCCTAGCTGTTGCGGAACGGGTAAAGGAGCCGGAGTTAACATCTATAACTGTTAAAGCTTCTGTTGGTTCAATAATTATGTAACCGCCAGAAGGTAAATCTACCCTGGTTTTTAAGGCTTCCTTAATAGCTGCATTCACTCGGAAGTATTCTAACACAGGGGAGCGATCACGGTGATGATCAATCAACAATCCTTGGGGTGTTTGTCCTCCACTCCAGTTCTGCAAGTACTGCTTTACACGCTTTAGGCCAGTACTAGAATCCACAACAATTCGATTCACGTCTGCACCATACATATCCCGTAGTACCCTTTGAATGAAGTCATCATCTCTATTTAATAATGCTGGGGCCCTAGTAGATTGAGCTTCTTGTTGAATTAACTCCCACTGTCGTTGCAGGGATTCTAAATCTTCAATAATTGCTTCTTCTGGCTTACCTTCTGCCTCAGTACGAATCAATAATCCCATTCCTGAAGGTTTCAGCAGAATTGCCAGGGCACGTAAACGATTACGTTCATTCTCATTTCTAATCCGTCGGGATAAGTTTACCCCCCGCCCATAAGGCATCAAAACTATATAACGCCCTGGTAACGTAATGTTACCAGTCAATCTGGGACCTTTAGTTCCCGTAGGTTCTTTCATGACTTGCACTAAAACCTTCTGCTGTGGCGCTAATAGCTCTGTAATTGCAGCTGCTGTACGTCTAAGACGCAATGGGCCCAAATCTGTTACATGAATAAAACCATTCCGCTCTGGATCTCCAATATTTACAAAAGCTGCATCTATCCCAGGGAGTACATTTTCTACTATACCAAGATAGATATCACCAATCTGGTGATGACCAGTAGCAACAACTAATTCCTGTATTTGATCTTCCGAGAAAACAGCAGCGATTTGATGCTGTTCAGCAATGATAATTTGTTTTGGCATTCAATTTCCTCAAAATATTGCAGCACTAAGTTTCTTGGAGGTTAGTTTTATTTCTATTTTTCCTGCAAGCCTCACAAGGTACTGATGGTAATTAAAATTTTTCATCTAGATTCAAGACTAAGAGAAGAAGAGAAGAAAGATTCTGATACAAATTTAGAAGTCTCAACTGTTAAAGTTTAATTTTCCAGTTGAGGACTCTTTGTAACTGGAGAATAACGCTGGGGGTATATGTACCATATCCTGCGCAGCAAGTACTTCATCCTCTGAAATTTCATCTGAAATTTCAAATGTTTTGCATTGTTATAGAGTCAATTAACTCTTTACATTTCGGAACAGCCAAATATTTCCAAACAATTAAATTATTCGTCCATGATTAATGTTTAATGCCATATCTTGCCTTTAATTAAAAATCCTAGTTGTTAAGAATAGGAAGCGCTTCCTTGTCTTCAATTTATGAGGATTTTATTTTAAGAAGTGCTTTTTATTACACACTTTTAGACTAATTATGCTCACAGTATATGCTGTACTCAGGATTACCGAAAGCTATTAGGGGTATTGGGCAGTCATGGAAAAACATACATTTTAGAGGTTTCGACGGAGCTAGTCATGGCTCAATGATTCATCCTTAACAGTAAAAAGAGTTGTGTTAATCTGCATGCTGCTTGCCTGGGATTATATCTTAAAAGATTGACTCTAATAATCTTACTTGCCTCCCTGAATTTCAGGGTTGGGAATCATTTTACTCAATGCAGTGCCAGCCATTTTCTCTTCATATAATTCTAACGCAACCTTGCCAAAAATCAATTCCTGCATTCTCTTATGAAAAGGCAAGATAAGTATTCTGCTTTTTCCAATGATAATCATACAGCCAGAATTAATCGTTGACGGTGAATATGTAATAGTTGAAATTCCCTACCTGCTGCTTTTTCCAGCATAAACAGAAGTTGTTCTGGATTCAATATTGTACCGTCGTTACGACAACTACCCAAATAACGCAGTTGAATTGTATTTGAAAGATAGTTATCTTGGCTTATATTAGTTGAATCCACCTCCAGCTCTAATAAGCGATCGCGCAGATTTACCAACTTATTTTTTCCGGACTTAGTTGTGTGTTCCCACCAAATTTCTGGAGTGGTTTTGACCATATAAATCCAATTGTGCCAGTTTACTGGGGTAGCTTCATAATCAGTTGTAATAGTAAGTATATATTCAGCTGCATATAGGGTTTGACTAGTTGCAGGAGCTTTTAAACTTATTTCTTCTACCATATATATGGGAATATCTGTGGGTAGTACAGATATAAGTTTCTCTTTGAAGTCATCTATTTCCATGGATTGAGTTAATTCAAAATCCATAATTTCGCCGCTACTAGAAGCTCCTAAACACAAAGCCATGGCGATGGAAATTCGGGGATGAGGGTGAAATCCTCCTGAAAAAGATACTGGTAATTTGGCTTTGCGGACTGCCCTTTCCAATAATCTTACTAAGTCCAAATGACTATTTAAAGTCATATACCCTCGTTTGCCAAACCACACTCGCAAGCGTTGAACTTTGGAAGTATTGGGGACAAATTTACCCACAAACTTAGGAATATCTGGAGGAGGAATGACTATATTATGACCGAAGTCCGTGCCACATACTCCACAGCTTGAGCATACATCAAAAGAACAGTCCGGAACAATAGCCTCAGCCAGCGAGCGCTTGAGGTCTTCTTGTAACCATTTTTTGTCGACCCCTGTATTAATGTGATCCCAAGGTAAAGTTTGCTCAAGGTACATATCTTCCACTTCCGCTAGAGATTCTTGGTGAAATGGGTTCCATTTACCATTTTCTATAAGGCGATACTTCCAATCTAATCCAGCTTCACTGATTGCTTGTTCCCAAGCAGTAAAAGCCTTATCCAAACTCTCATACCAAGAATCTGTTCCTGCGCCTAACTCCCAGGCCCTTTGTAAAACTTTACTTAAGCTACGGTCACCTCTACCAATAAAGTCTTCCATAGCGGAAATGCGGACATCAGTAAAATTCACTTTGACTCCCTTCATCCGGCGGAATTGTTGGCGTAAAAGCTCCTGTTTACGTTTAAACTCATCTGTTGATACTGAATGCCATTGAAAAGGTGTATGTGGCTTGGGAGTAAAGTTAGAAATGGTTAAATTAAAATTTAAAGTCCGGCGTCCGGGTAATTGACATTGCCTTCGCAACCACTTGATAGTCTCAGTAATGCCAATCACGTCAGTATCAGTTTCTCCTGGCAGGCCAATCATAAAATAGAGCTTTATTTTATCCCAACCCTTTTCCCAAGCCGTTTTTACTCCCCTTAATAATTCTTCGTTGGTTAGACCTTTATTAATAATATCCCGCATCCTTTGGGTCCCAGCTTCAGGAGCAAAAGTCAAGCCACTCTGACGTAAGCCACCTAAAATATTAGCTATATTCTCATCAAAACGATCTACTCTTTGACTAGGCAGAGATAAGGAAATGTTCTCATGCTTGAGGTGATTTTTGATCTCTACTCCAACTGCTGGCAGGGACAAATAATCAGAACAGCTCAATGACAGTAAAGAAAACTCATTATAACCAGTCATATTCATTCCCTTTTCTATGGCTGTTACCACTTGCTCAGGTTCCACATCTCTTGCAGGACGGGTTAGCATTCCTGGTTGACAAAAACGACAACCACGAGTACAACCGCGACGAACTTCGATGGTTAGACGATCATGTACAGTTTGAATATAGGGGACTAAACCAATAGAATAGGCTGGTATGGGTGCAGATACCCGACGGATGATTCGCGGAGGTACATCTGTAGTTAGGGGAGATACTAAGCCATCAGCAGCTATAGTATAGAACTGTGGTACATATACCCCCGGTATCTGAGCTAAGTCCAATAATAATTTCCTCCTTTCTAATCCTGCTCTTTTACCTTCTTCTAATACCAAACCAATCTCTGGTAGCAACTCTTCCCCATCACCCAAGGCAATAAAGTCAAAAAAATCGCTGTATGGTTCAGGATTGGATGTAGCAGTTTGTCCTCCTGCAAAAATTAGAGGGTAATTTCCTATTAACCGTTCTTGCCAGGTTAAGGGAATCCCTGCTAGGTCAAGCATTTCTAAGATGTTAGTGGCACCCAATTCGTAACTAAGGCTAAAGCCAAGAATATCGAATTCTATAAGTGATCGCTTGGATTCTACACCAAACAAGAGAGTATTCGTTGACCTTAACTTTGCTGATAGATCTTTACCAGGTAAATAAGTACGATCACATAACTGCCGTGGCTGAGCGTTCAAAATATTGTAAAGGATAATATGACCAAGGTTGGATGCACCAACTTCGTAAATTTCCGGGTAACTCAATACCCAACGGATTTCGGCTTCATGCCACGGTTTGTTTACTGCCAGAGGTTCGTTACCCAAGTAACGAGAGGGTTTTAAGATATCTGATGTTATTAATTTTTCTACTGCAACAGCCACTATGCTATTCTTAAGCTTTTTAAATTACAGCTACTAGTTTACTAAGTTAACATTGATTGAGTCTTTATCTATATAGATTGCTTGCATTCAGCAGGGCTATTAATTGTAAATGTTCATTTATCTTATGTTGTAGTTTAATATCTGACGATATGAATAATTTGCACTAATAATTGGGTCCTAGTGTTAACTGTAAATATTTCAGAGTATTAAACCTAGCTAATTTATCTCACAAATAACTACCATGGTCGGTCGGTAGTTTATTACCTTTGATTAATTCTGCTTATTTTACAATGAATTGTATTTATATCCAATAATTCAAAACCTGGGCTTGGGAATACTTAATTTAAGTTGCTTAGATTCTCTTTTATATTTATTATTTTTTTTCAACAGATTATTCATTTGTGTATTTAGTAAGTAATATCCAAAGTATATGCAATCCACTACCAATATTAAAGGGAGAAGTGCTTCATACAGAAATATAGTAATTTGTGCTTCCCACCTAAATTTCCCCTGAGTACAATACCCATATATTTTTTCTTAGGGTCAGGTGAATTAGATGTTGACCTATTATTATCTATTAGTAGAATCATGGCTAATAATTGTAAATTTTATTTATTATAGGTGTATATGAATTTGAGCCGGTGTCTTAAATAAATTTCAGAGTTTTAATAAATAAAACTACTCGATGGTATTTGGGATATTTAATTATCTTTTAATTTGATTCAATTTTTATGAAGTTTGAAAAATCTAATAAAAATTGTACTTAGTAAACTGATGATTCTTGTAATTGTAAAATCAACTCATAAAGAACCTATACGAAAATGCTATTATAGGTTTTCTATGAGCTAGTTTTCCTGGTTTAAAATATTTCTGGTAGTATTTTACTAAATTTAAAGTCTGCTCTCAAGTATAAAAATATTTGAAGGTTTGAAATGCGAAAAGCGTAGAATTTATTTTTGATTACACTAAACGCAAAATGCATCCATATATTTTATATTATTTATTTCCCTGCTAAATTCTCCATTATATATAATCAATAGTTTATTACTAGTTTGAAAGATTCTGAAAAGATACACATTCCTTAATTTTTAAAGCTGGACATTATTAAAATTAGTTCAGTTTTAATATGAAGTCTTGGAATTATTAGTGACATGAATAATAAGAGATTATGTTAATATAACTTCTTCTCTTTAGTTTTATTTTTAAACTGTTTTATCTTCTAAACTAAAATTATTTTAAATCGCCTTTAATACCTACAATAGGTAACTTCTAAGTTCTTAACTTTAACTTATAATTTTTCCTATTATAAGTTAAAGTTAACACAAACTTAGGCAGGGTATTTGTAAGAGAATCATCTATATTCAGATGATAATTTTTTAGAAAAATAAGAAATCTTGAATTTTAATCTGAAAATAACTTTAGAATGACAAGCTAGTATGGATGTTTTTTATTTTGCCAAACATCTACACACCCATCATAGTGAAAATTGAGCTAGTATGTTTCCACAACTTGCACTTATTTCCAATAGTCAATTGCGATGCAATTTGCTCAATGCCTAGAAAAAATTCTTCCTTATTCTGAAAATCAACTACAAAAGAGTAGCTCAGAAAGCAAAATTACTATGTGTCAACTACCCTAATAATCCTACAGGAGCAATAGCAAACTTTTTTTTGAAGAATTGGTGGCTTTTTGTCGTTATTACAATATTTTTTTTGTGTCATGACTATGACTAATAGGAAATTATATATGATGGCTAGAAATCATCAAGTACTTTGCAAATTGATGGAGCTAAAGGTTATTACTATTGAATTTTATAGGCTATTAAAGTTCCACAATATGACAAGGTGGCGAGTTAGTTTTGTTGTTGGTAATCCTAAGAGAATCAAGAGCATGTATCAGGTAAAAACCAATGTTGATTCCGGAGTGTTTAAGGCAATTCAGAAAGTAGCAATAGAAGCCTTTGATATAAAGGAAGAGCAATTCAAACTCTTTGTATTAAGGTACCAAAATAGTCGAGATGTTATCTATCATAGAGGAACTAGGTCCAAGCATACAAAGTGTCCAAACTTACTTTGTACGCTTGGACCACCTGTATCTAAAGGTTACACTTCCACAGAATTCACTAATTTTTTATTAAATAAATGTGCTACATATTACTTGGTTATGGTGTAGAGGGTAAAGGATTTTTCCGGATAGCTTTAACAGAATCTGAAGCAAGGATAAAATAGGCAATCTAAAGAATATGTGATACAGTATTTATCTATATTATAAGGAATTTAGAGAAGTTAAAAAAGAGGTAGGATAATGATTAATTATAACTGTTAATATCTTTTTCCTAAGCTGTTCCTCTCTTCATTGTCCTGATTAACTGTTTTTGATGTTATACCAGATATCAGACAAGGCTATTAAGCTTTTTTATATTTGGTAATAATAATTAGTTACTCCTGTATCCAAGACAGTTATAAATGAATCTATCTACCAAAGCAGATCGGATGATTTTTAACTACTATCTACCAATATTAAGGAGTCTATCCAGCACGAATCACCTCTGTTGTTATTTTCTGAATCTGAAAAGGCACTAGCTATTTTTATCGATTCTATCTACAGTTATTACCTACCATTTTCTAAATATACAATTTGTTATCCCTGTAACTCAAAATTTCCCTTTAATACTCCACAGGGCTTATTTATTTGCAAGTTGGTTCACTTGTGTATAAGTAAAATTAAATTACACTATGGTTTCTACAGAATAAATATTAAACACTAAGTGTTAGGTATAACATATATTACCGACTTTGGTATTAAAGAATAAAATTATAGATAATTTTTGATAAAACCATATGTACCAGAAGATTTCAAGTGAGGTTAATATGGTTCTGAAATCATAAAAAAATATTCATAAAAAAATATTCATTTTAATCACTAGCCCGTACAGTCATTGGATGGAGATACTATAAAATAGATTAATGGGTTTTAAGCATTTGCTTTGCAAGAAATATGGTGTATGTAGTTAAAGAGAGCTAAAAACTATGTCAGTTGAAACTCTGGAAAAGCGTTCTACTTTTCGTAAACTCGCCCCTAAATATCGAGTGTTACTTCATAATGATGATGTCAATTCCATGGAATATGTGGTTCAAACATTGTTAACTACTGTGCCTAGCCTAACTCAATCCCAAGCAGTTAACATTATGATGGAAGCCCACATAAACACTATTGCTTTAGTGATTTCCTGTGCTCAAGAGCATGCGGAATTCTATAGTGAAACATTAAATAATCATGGACTAACTAGTACTATTGAGCCAGATGAATAGGTGCTGTGGTCCATTGGTCATGTGAGCCAAACCCAAAATCTAGATATTTGTGTCATGCCATCCATTCTTCAGCTGGCTAAACATTTATTTTCATCAGGTTTTCCCATAAATAGTTATAAGAAAGTAACTGTTGTTATTGGTGGTCTTAGTAGAGTTAAATTTCGGTAAAGCCAAGGTGACAGAATGGTTTTTTTCATAATACTTCTCAACTTTCCGTAAAATCTACTGGCATAAAAAGCAAACCTGGTATGAAGATAAATATCTCTAATCTAGCTACCAGCTCTATATTTGTGAGAACAGGTTGTATAATCTTGATTTTATTGGTTTTATGGTTACTTTTCTTTAACACTTCCAATTTATTTGTTTATCAGCACCGATAATCTGGCAAGCATCCTGGCAATAGCATCTCTATTTAATATATAAAATTTATCTTCTTAATAAGATTATGGGGAAGGAAAATCTACAGGTCAGCTCAAATCCTAACATATTACAGTTTAGAATCTAGTGGTAAAAACCTGGTAGAACTTGTTTGGGGTTTGGCTATAGGGCTATCTGGAATCCTAGTTTTGCTTGTTATATAAGAACCTCTAGGCTAGTTGCTCTTTATCTATGAATGGTCTTATTTGGGTTTGCTATGGAAGGTTTGCTGGTTAGTTTAGTAGGTTCAGCAGAGGAAATGGTTTTTCGTAGTTGGCTACTGGATGAGTGACAACGAGACTATTTAATACACAATGTATTATGGGCTAATGGAATAATTTTTGCTGTTCTACATTTTATTCGTTCTTTATAAGCTATACTCAACACTTGGACACAATTTTTGGGTTTAGCTCTACTGGTTTTGACCTTGGTATAGTCAAAGTGATGGGGTGATTGGAAATTCCTAGTGGTTTGCATGGAGGCTTAGTATCGGGAGGGGAGACCATATTGTGAATGCAGGAGAAACACTGTATTCTGGGTAACTACTGAAGTGGGTAACTAGCATTAATTAATTGTAATCCCTTAGCTGGACTGCTAGTTCTGTTGTTCCTAAGCATGATTATTACTTGTTAGATTTGCTCTCAGAGTATGAAACAATGTTAGGAATCATACCAAAAAGGCAAATCCATAAGTCAGATTTTTCCTGCTATTAAAGTTCCTAATAAACAGGCTTTTTCAAAAATTACCCCATTCAAATTAGTCCCTTCTAACTCTGCACAAAGTAGGTTAGCACCCGTCATATTTGCTCCAGACAGATTTGCAAACCTCAAGTCGACTTCTTCCAAATTAGCTTCGATGAATATTGCTCCGTGTAAGTCAGCGTCACTTAAGTCAGCACCACTAAGGTTTGCCCGGGAAAAGTTGGCACCCCGTAAGTCAGCACTTCGTAAGTCAGCATCTTGTAAATTCCCACCTATTAAGTTAGCACCACTTAAAAAAGCACCTGCTAAAGATACCTGACTTAAATTTACACCCATTAGGTTAGCACCTCGCAAATTACTCCCACGGAGGTCTGCATCTGTGAACTCTGCCTGCATGAGGTTGGCCCCCATTAAATTCGCTCGTATATCTGCCTGCATGAGGTTAGCCCCCATTAAGTTACTACCTTCTAAATGAGCCTCTTTCAAATTACTTTGGGTAAGATTAGCACCAACCAAATTCGCTCCAGCTAAATTAATTCTGCATAAATCCAGCCGAGAAAGATCCTCATCTTCTAAATCTGCCACAGAAATTTGCTTGAGATTCCACAATTTCATAGCTTTAACAGTCACTTGTTAATACTCCCAAGTTAAAGACAAATATGTATTTATCTAAAAAAATTAATAGTTAATAGTACTCATTGTCATCTCAAAATTAACAATTGACAATTAACAATTAACAATTTGTTAGTCTATTTGGTTACTTTCCCATCTGGAATCTAACACCCACATGCTGGGAGCAACCTTGGGTGTTTTTACTCCCAATTCCATGCCTTGCTGTAAACCCATTACTAATAAAGTTAATGCGTCTAATAACTTGGGGTCAAAACAGTGGGATTCCTGCCTGCATTCATTTAGAGCTTTGGTCAATAACTCTTCTTTGCATAAACCATGAACTTTATTATGCTTAATGCGATATTGAAAATTAACAGTCAAAGCTAAAATCCTTGATTCTAGAGGAATTGCGTCTCCTGCGAGCCCTGCTGGTACACCACTACCATCCCAATGCTCAGTGTGGTGTGTAATTATTTGTGCAATTGCACGCAATCTAGGCATGGTACGTAACATTTGGGTTCCTACCACCAAGGGGCAATTAGGATAATTTGATTTACCTTCAATTTCCAATATACTCTTTGCTGTCTGCAAGGAATCTATTCGGTGTAATAAACCGGCCAAACGTAATCTTTTTATTTGCCAATATGGGAGCTCTAACATCTGGCCTATAGCTTCATTTAGTGCCATAACTTCTGCTGCTGCCATCGGATTATCAACATCCGCAGAATCCATTATTTGCCCCATCCTTAAGAATGCTTGGATTTCATTAGAAATTAAGTTGCGATCCAAAAAGTGAGCTTGGGTATTTTTTTACCTGTTTGGAGATAATTGACGACACGAGCCACTGCCATTCCTAACTCCTCTGTAAGAGGGTACTGAAGTCTTACACTATGTATATAGTCAGTAAGAGTCTTACTTAACTCTGAATCGTATTGTTGAATGTGAATAATTGCTAATTCAGCTGCTTCCTTAACTAAACCTGGTTCGAATGTCCATATCCCATAAAACTTGCGTTCTAAGTCTGATTTTGGTCTACCACCTGGACCATAATCGGTTTCGGTCAATTCTTGACACAGTACCATTGCTGTATAAGTGGGAGAAATAATTATTAAATGCCATTCCCTTCCCACGGGGTCGTCACTATTTAATGTAACTAGATTAAGATTGCCCATGTTGCTAGTGGGATATTGTGCCCATTGAGCGTCTGAGCTAGCCATAATTGATACATGGCTAGCTTTCCTGGCAATACCTGCATATCTCTCAGCCTCTTGTAAGTACCATTTACCCTCTTGGAAGGCAGAAATTACCAAGGGTTTATATTTACCGGTTAAGATATGGTCTTCTAAAGCATGGCATAAGGAAACCAGGGTGTTTTTATAATAAACCCCAAGTTTAAGTGGTCTAATACTATGTTGATGGGAAACAGCCAGCTTTTGTAAAATAGATCCTTCTAACATTTTTGATGTATTTACCTAAATTGAGCAGGGGTTGCTAGCAAGCAATGATACTAAATACAATTGTTTCATAAGCCGAAGTGATACAACAAATACCAAATTGGCTTACAAGTATTCCAGATTAATATTTGATTGTAGTTTTTTTGAAAAGCAAAAATACAGGGGGATGTGATTCTCCTTGTACAAAAAAAAGCAAAAACCACTACCTCTAAAAGCCTAACAGCTTCTAGTTCCTTATATAATCAATTTATTAAATGAAGTTTGCAAGATATGAAATAATAAAATCAAAAACTTGTAAGGAATAAAATTTGGCACTCTTCATGTTAAGTATAAACATATTTACTCTTAACAAGGATTGTAAGAATTACCTGAAATCATAGTTATGAAGTCGTCAAATGCCTATTATAAAAGTTGCATTAGTAGAATCACATGATAAGTCGATTTTCTAATCAAGCTTAATCTCAATTTACAACCTATCACTTAATCAATTCACTTATATAAATTTTGGTTTTTAAGTAAACGATTTTCCACTTGTAATTACCAATGGGTTAGAGACTAACCTTAATAGGTCATCTGGCCTGGTCATTATTCCAAATAGTTAGTTGCTCTGTAGGATAATCTGAATAGTTTCTAGTTACTCAAGAAAATAAATCAGCAGATGGCTAACAGTTATATAATTTAAACTTATTAAGCCCTGCACAATTAACCTTAAACTGAATCAGTATTTATGTGTTTTCTTAGAGTAAAACTCAGGGACAATTTGTGGTATCAAAGATACGTTTATAGTGGTTTTCTCCATTGATTTTCTTATGGTTTGATAAATTTCCAAGTTATATTTGAATACAAATAAATGTAAACATACGCTATGAATTTACCTTCTTTCCTTTGGCTATGGAAAATTGCAGCATGGTCAATGAGTCTATCATTATTATTTTATTTTATTTTGGCGTTCACTGGTATATTAATGTTAATTGCCAAGACAAACGGTAAAAAGAACAAAACTATTCCAGATTGGATTTGGAGAATAAGAAACAAGAGAAACTTGGCTGGGTTCCACTATTTTATCGGTTGGTGTATGGCAAGTTTAGTACTTCTTTTGTTGTTTATCGGAATTATTGGTACTTTAGGCCATTTCGGTTTTTTAGGGCAGTCGTCCCACTTATTTGCCGGCTTGACAGTAGTAGCCCTAGTTTTAGTATCTACAGGTAGTGCTTTGATGATCCGCAAGGGTTATAACTGGGCTAGAAAAATTCATATTGGTGTAAATATAGTACTGTTTTTTGGTTTTGTTTGGGTTTCTCTGACAGGGTGGGGAATTGTGCAAAAGTATTTAACTTAATAGAAGAACAAAAAAATATATGGACTTAACTTAGAAGAACTTTATCTATACAAATAACTTTATTTTTCCTATTTGAAACAAAATAGTTTTTTACTTACTTTTCAAGCCTAGTCAGGTAGCTATAGGAGTATTGATATCTTTATAATATAAACATCTAAATGAAAATGTTTAGTAGAAAGATTAACGGAGCCACATGAATAAAGGGAGTAACAGCTTAAAATAAATACTTTCTCAACTGAGTATTAACAATTTTGAAATAATCTGGATTACTTAATTTAAATAAAAATTATTTTTATGGCTTATTTTTTCAATTTTTAGTAGAAAATATATTGGTTACTGGGTACTTGTTATTGCATAGTTGTCCCTACGCAAATGAAACTTGGAATTTTGCATTAATTACTACAGGCATTATCTATAATTAGTTACATATTAATGAAAAGACATAATCAGTGACCATTTGGTTATGTCTTTTTTACCTATTAAGTATTCTTAGCAATTGCACCAAAATTAGTTTTTTCTACTATTTTTAATAGTAGAAAAAATTCTGCCGTTTTTATTAAGTATTAACTCTTAAAATAACTAATTTACTAGCATTTTCTACTAATTTGACACTTGGTAAGCATCTACGTGGGGCACATATCATCATTTAAATAGGTAATAAGCACAAGTTGTTTATATCATACTCAATTTTTGGAAATTCTATTCAATCACTGGCCATGCCAGTTACCATATATTTGGGTACTAAATTCTTCCATTAGTTTTAGATGTTTACCCAATTTATCCCTGAAATAAACCTCAACCCAAAATTAAATGACAGTGAGCTTAGTCAATAATAATCCTGTTGTTTTTAACATTTCCCCGTTAATCAGGATTACCCTATTAACCATGTATATCGCCTTGACAATCCCTTTACCTTTCTTGGCAAAATTTGTCAGTGCTTCCATTCCACCTAGCTTCCTTTGGTTGGGAATTGTTATAGGTTTTGTGGGATTATATGGAATTATGACAGAAAGAGTTATTGCTGATGAAGCAAAGATAGAAGTCACTTATACCAATTGGATTAGGGCTTTCTTGCGCAGGGACTGGTCTTTATATTGGTCAGAAATAACTCAATTAAAGTCCCGAACTACAGGACAAGGGGGTATAGTTTACTATTTTATCACCTCACAAGGTAAAGCTTACTTGCTACCAATGCGTATTGCGGGCTTTGCTCGACTGGTAAATCTAGTACAAGCAAAAACAGGTATAGATACCAGTAATGTCTATCCTTTGGCACAACCTTGGATGTATATGATTTTGCTTGGATTAACCTTCGTGTTGTTGCTAGTAGATGCTTGGACGATTACTAATGCCTTAACACTAAGTAATGGTATGCAGGGATTCTAACAACTACAAGGCGGTGCCGTCATCCTATCCTATAATTTTGGATAAAGGACAAAATGGCGGCAATGAAATAATTTATAACATTTACTAAGTGATAATCTACTTTGGAAACTTCTCAATACCCAAAACTGAAACTAGAAAAAGTTTACTTGTATGGTAGTTTACCAGATAAAAAACAAGGATATCCTATCCTACAAGACATATCCTTTGAAATATTTAAAGGCGAGAAAGTTGCCATTGTGGGTTATCCCGGTGCAGGCAAAACCCTCTTGTTACGACTCATAAACCGCCTAAGTACACCAAGTAAAGGTAGAATATTCTGGGATGGCCAAGAATATAATAGGGTTCCTGTAATTTTATTACGCAAGCAAATAGTTTTAATGCCTCAGGAATCAAAATTATTAGGAATGACAGTACAAGAAGCCCTAGACTACCCATTACTTTTACGTAATCTTCCCCAACAGGTGATAGCACAACGAGTTAGAAAATGGCGGGAAAAATTACAAATTTCTGATGAATGGCTGAAGCTCACAGAAACACAATTATCATCAGGACAGCGACAATTGATTGCAATCGCGCGTGTTTTGGCTATTGAACCGCAAATATTACTCTTAGATGAACCAACCTCATCCCTGGACTTCACTACAGCCAATTTAGTCTTACGAACACTTAAATGGATATCCCAAAATTACCAAACTACAATTGTCATGGTGAACCATAGGTTAGATTTAGTTGAGGGATTTTGTGATCGCTTGCTACATTTACATGAAGGCTGTCTTATACTAAATCAAACAAAAAACATGGTCAATTGGCAAAAATTAAATCAAAATATTCACAATGCAGCATATAAAAAAGATGACTTTGACTTTTAATAAACTCCGAATAATGCCAAGTAATAACTAAAAATCACAATATGATCACATTATAGTCTGTAGGATTTTTCTATTATTGCTAATATAACACTTCTACAAGTGACAGTTTAAGCCTAACTTTGAGTATTAAATTGGGCATTCAAAGTTATCCTTTGATTGTTTAATATTTCTTGACTTAAATTCAAATGATTAGAAGAAAAATTAGAATCCAACATTTCCATATTAAATCTGTATCCTACATTTCGGATAGTTTGAATTAAACTGGGCTGTCTAGGATCAAACTCCACCTTTTTTCGCAATGATAATACATGGGTATCAATTGTACGTGGGTTATCAATAGCATTAGGCCAAGCACGGCGCAATAACTCTGCTCTACTCAGAGGAACCCCTTCAGCCTGTGCTAGAACATATAATAGGCTAAATTCTTGAGGAGTTAAATCTATAAACTTCCCTTGGAAACGTACCCTACGTTGAATCAAATCAATCTGTAAACTTCCATAATCTAAATACACTGGTGCGGCAGTAGTACGCTTTCGCCGAGTTAGCACCCGCACTCGTGCCAGAAACTCTTGCATACCGAAGGGTTTGCTCAGGTAGTCATCTGCACCTGCATTTAAGCCCTTAACAATATCAGCCTCGCTATTTTGGATAGATAACATCAATATCAAAGGCTGTTGCTGATTATACAACCAGTGACAAAATTCTAAACCATCTCCATCAGACAAATCCGCATCAAGAATAATTAGTGTTGGCTGATGGTTCAAGAAAACCTCCCTTGCTTGGTAAATACTGGCTGCTTGGTAAACCCGATAGTCAAGTTGTTGCAAATGCCAACCTAACAATGACCTAAGATGGGGATTTCCCTCAATTATCTGAATACTAACCGAACTCACAGTCAAGACCCCTCAGCGTCTATGACCTTCAAAGTAACAAAGCCTATATCTTGAGTTTTGTAGCGATTGTTACCTCTCCATAATCAAAATAGTTTTTCCGCTCATAAAATTTTACTAATCACCTTATTACTAGATTTTAATAATGAAATATAGTCTTAGTCTTTTTAGATTTTTGTTGGTCTTGTTAAAGTACCTTGTAATCAGCTCTAAATAATCATAATAACTGTGTAACTTGCTACAAAAGTTATTCATCAGTCTTTTTTACTTGTAAAATAACTATTGGATTTATATGGAAATGAAGTCAAATTATCACAATAACTTAACCAAGTTGGCAAACTTACTATTCTCTGGAATAGGATCTTTAAATAAAGTGTTGCTAGTGGTTAACAAGTATGTAATCGCTAGAATTATCAAATTCCCGCACATAAAAGTCTGAATGAGACTTAAATAAGAAAAGTTTCAATTGCTTGTGACATTCATTCTACAGGGACTGCCATAGAAGCTATGCTCCAAGATACAAGTACTATCCGCCACTACCAGAAACTAACGGATGCCTTTGTTGAATTATGGAATCGGGGTTACCGCACAGATGATATACGTATATATTTGGATGGTTACCTAGCTGCACTTAGGCACAGCAATACTATTGAGCCTTTTCTGATACACCGTCTAGAAGAGGAGGTAACTCGTTATTTGTATGATATCTCTAATTTCATTATGGTTCAAACAGAGCCTGAACCCGATTATCATTGAATTCCACTAGGACCTAACTGAACACTAATCATTCCTGCGATTCTCGGATAAATACGGCTGATCTACATCATTTTTAATAAGTTTTGGCAATCTTATAACATTGCCTAACATCACCCCTATTTGTCGAGTTTTATACTGGTAAGAACTAATCTCCTTTTCTCTTCAAACATAGAGCGGTTATTTATAGATCACTTAATAGAACTTTAATCCCCGCAGGGCAAACATTGTTTGTTGTATTAACAACAAACAATGTTTGCCCTCTATGAAGCTAAAGCAACTTCTACCATTTGCTGTAGCTCACCTTTCTGGTAAAGTTCAATCATGATATCAGAACCACCAACAAACTCACCATTAATATAAACTTGGGGAATGGTAGGCCAATTGGAATATTCCTTGATTCCCTGACGAATTTCATTATCTTCCAAAATATCAACAGTTTCAAAGTTAATTCCTAAAGAATTGAGAATCTGTACTACATTGTTAGAAAAACCACATTGGGGCATCAGTTTGGTTCCTTTCATAAAAACTAAAATCTTATTCTGTTCGATCAAAGTATCAATTTTTTCCTTGACTTCTGATATCATGATGTTTGCCTTCTGGTAGTTTTTTTATTGGTAATCAGTATTGTATTGGCTAATATACCACTCAGTAAGTGTCATATTATTTGGGTTCTAGCAGATGGATTTGGTTTTCCAGGTTTCTGGTGTATATGTTTTTATAGCTAAGGCATGAATGGCTTCGCTAGATATAGCTTCCTGCAAAGTGGCATAAACGAGTTTGTGCTGTTGTACCAGTCCTTTGTCGGCAAATTGCGACGAGACAACAGTTAATTGGTAGTGGTCACCACCACCTGTTAAGTCTTGAACCTCCACCTGAGCATCTGGCATGTGTGCCTTAATCATTGCCTCAATTTCTTTGGTATTAACCATCGCAATTACTAAAAATGACTTTTACTTTTATTAACAAATGCCAGGCTGTTACCTTGCTATATCATTCTAAATGATACAAGTAACTCGAGTTTGGGAATCACTTGCCGTTATTTAGATGGATAAATATCAAGTTTCACAGATAACTGTCCTGGAAGCATCACAAGTCTGATTTGCATATTGGCTAAAGTTTGAATATTTAATAAATTGATAGTCATGATAATAATTTAAGGATTTTTCCAGGAAATAAAAGTTATAAAGTAGGTTAATATAACCTACTTTATAACTTTTATTTTTAAGAATTATGTCGATTAACTGATGAAAAAATTTATGGGTCTCTTCTAAACATACCTTGATTAAAAAGTAACATACTCTTACTTTACCCAGCTCCTGCAAATTTCTTGCAAATATGTCTTTAGCCTTTGACCAGAAAAAAAACTTAGTTAGCTTAGATTTTAAGAGTGGTAGATGAGGATATTCAATTCACCTAATCATAATTTCCCAAAACCCAATAACAATTTTTATTTTAGTGAAGTCTTTTAAATTTCTTATTTTGACTTTAGGCAATGTTACTTTTTTTACTAAAAGCACTTTGTTACTACAGCTTCTTGTAATTTGTTGTTGATTTAATGAAATGCTTAGGTACAGTTTAGACAGAAAACAATTATATTAATCAAAAAAATTTAGAGTATAAACTGACAACGACGGTTAAACCTAGAGTTGAACTATATCTTGTGATGTTAGCGTGAGAACATAACATACTGGGGTCAAATATAATCTACTCACAAAAAAATAAGTAGGTTGTGTTTATTGTAAAAAACTGCTGATTCAATACCATAAGTTTTACTATTCAGTCTTGCTTTTACTAAATAATTGGTTGACAACACTAGCACCTTCACCTGTGGTTTTTCATTAACCAGTGGGCTTCCTTATTATTCAACAATACTAGGGAAGAGTGTGATGAATATAAGGGTAAGAAAGACTTTGAGTTAACTGTATTTTATGATTTTTAGTGAGTCAGCCACTTTACAGCTTGATTTACTGAATGGTAACTTTTGGCTTTGCAAACTCTCAAACACTATTTCTCATTTGTACTATTGTTTACACTCAATTTAACCGTAAACTAATTTGTTTCTATTTTCTATAGTTATCATAGTTTTCACAACATCATTTAAAGTAATTAAAATACTGTTATAAAAAATAGTTCAAGTCCTGCTGATATTTCCATTATGAAGGATTTCCAAGAAGTATTATGGGAATTATTTTACAACGTGGCGGAGAAGAATTTTGCTTGGAGAAATTGGGCAATTACTTTACTTTACGTTTTCGAGTTCCACTTTCTTCCCAAGATTTATCCAACCTCACCTGGGGTATATGGCAGTGCCATATACCCCAGGTGAGGTTGGACCTATTTCAAGTTCTTCCAGAAAACTTAGAAAAGTCTATGTCTCTAGCCAGGCTTAATAAGAATGTGGCTTTCGCCAGTCATGTTTATCAATTTCCAAATAGTCCAGGTACTTCTATATACCTTTCCGATGAAATAACGGTTCAATTTGCTTCTGGGGTTAATGAAACTCAAATAAACTCTTTAGTAGCGAAACTTAATTTATGTGATGCTCAACACGTGAATTTTCTGCCCAATACTTTCAGTTTCCGTGTAAGTCAACAAGCCCCTATTAACCCTATAAAAATCACTAATAGTATAATCATATTTCCCGAGGTTTTGGTAGCTGAACCGAATATTATTATACGTCAGGAAACCCATCATCAACGCCAAGATTTCCTATACTCATACCAGTGGTACCTCAACCATAATGGAGGCTCAGAATTAGCTTCTCTGTCACATATTTCAGTGGAAAAAGCCTGGGATATGACTCGAGGTAATCGTTCCGTGGTAATAGCTGTAGTGGATGATTCTTTCGATTTAAACCATCCTGATTTTCAGGGTACTAGTAAAATTGTTGCTCCCAAAGATTTAAAGGACAATAACTTCCTTCCACTACCAGGAGACAATAGAATCAGTCATGGTAACGCCAGCGCAGGAATTGCACTGGCAGAAGATAATGGTTGTGGAATTATAGGTGTAGCTCCTGGATGTGCCTTAATGCCCATTCGTACTACGGGTTTTATTGATGATAATTCTATTGAAAGCATTTTTAACTGGTCTGTGGAAAATGGAGCTAGTATAATTTCCTGCTGTTGGGGAGCTTCAGCAGTATATTTTCCCCTATCCTTGCGACAAAGGGCTGTAATTGCTTATGCAGCTGCTGAAGGTAGAAATGGTAATGGATGTGTAATTTTATTTTCTGCGGGTAATACCAACCGTCCTATCAATGGCACAGTCTACGAGTGCAATTGGCCAAAGGACATGATACAAGAAAATACCCATTGGCTCAATGGTTTTGCAGTGCATCCAGATGTGATAACTGTATCTGCATCAACTAGTTTAAATCGAAAAGCTGCCTATAGTAATTGGGGAGAAAATATATCTATATGTTCTCCTAGTAATAATGCACCTCCAGGAATGTGGTTTCAAGAAGCAGGATTTGTTTTTACTCAACCTGCTATTATTAATGACCTTCCAGGAAGAGGAATGTTTGACACAAAGCAACTGGAAGAAGCCGGTTACAGTCCTGGAGATTTTACAAGTAACTTTGGTGGGACTTCTAGCGCAACTTCCATTGTGGCAGGAGTAGTAGCTTTAATTCTGTCTATAAACCCTGATTTAACAACTTCCCAAATCAGAACAATTTTAGAACAAACAGCGGACAAGATTGTTGATACTAATCCCGACTCTCAATTAGGTATGTGTGGAGGAACCTATGATGAAAATGGTCATTCCCTATGGTTCGGTCATGGGAAGGTGAACGCAGGGAGAGCTGTAAAGTTAGCTTCCCAAATGCGGATTATCCCTAATAGCATGAGTAAACATATAGTGGGAATGAACAATCACCCTATTAAAATACCCGATTACGATCCTCAGGGAATTACCAGTGGAATTAAAATTTCAGAATCCATTCTAGTGAAAGATATCCGAGTTACTATTGATATTTACCACCAATTCCTGGGAGATTTGGAAATTTACTTAATCACTCCTAATAATCAACGAGTCTTATTACAAAATCGCACATTAGGTTGCCGTACAAATTTCAAAACCATATGCACACTGATTTCTCATCCTAAACTTAAGCAAGTACTGCACTTGCAATCTCAAGGAGATTGGTATTTATGGGTTATAGATTTTTCACCACGAGATATGGGAACCATCAATGGTTGGCAACTATCTCTGGGTGGTTAAACTAAAAGTAAATATTTAAAATACAAACTATGAATATAATTATCAGTGATGATTTTAAGGGTTAGATGTTTGCGCCAGTGCTGGATGATTAGTAATCACAAGACGATCATTACTCAATTGTTGTAAGGCTGTTCTTAAATCTTGAGTCAGGTTTTTTGCGTCTTGTTTGACACAACCATTGACATAATCCACAACTGGAATACTGATACCGATGCTGATTCTAGCATCAGCACCCCATTGGGGATAGGCTTGACTATAGTTAATGCCTATAGGTAGGATTTGAATTCCCAATCCTGGATGACTAGATTCGGCAGTTAAAGCCAAGCGAGCAATTCCTGCTTTAAGAGTATGTACTTGACCATCTCGAAAAATACCCCCTTCTGGGAAGATTACCACAGATTCTTGTTGGCAAAGCAAATCAACACCATGACGTAGGGTTTTGATTGAAGGGTGTTGGGGATTGACAGGAAAACCCCCCATACGTCTTACAAACCATCCTTGTAAGCCTTTACACTCATTTATTGTCACCATAAATCTTAAATCTCTACCAGTAACACAACGCCCTGTAGCATAGGGAATCAATAATGCATCCCAACGAGAACGATGGGTAGGAGCAAGAATAACTGGTCCGGTTTTAGGTATGTTTTCTTGCCCTGTGATTTTTATTTGACGAAAGAAACAGGGCAGAACTAGGTTATGTCCCAAAAAATAAGCTACAGGACTAAACCAAGGACAAACATGAGAGGTCGTTATATTGTGACCAGTAGTCTGAATGTTGTGACCAGTAGTCTGAATTTTTGTTTTGTACTTATTTTCAGAATAGGAGTGAAGTTCCATCATAACGGTGCTGGTAGTTGCGTGACTGGAATACAAGTAGAATCTCCAATACTCGAATGTAGCCTTTTTTTTGATGGGATAGAGGCCTTGGAGTGAGATTTACACGAAGAATGGCATAAGAATGATTTATTCGGTATCCACTCTTAACTTCATAAAACATTGTTATGTCTAATATACCAAGCACTTGTGCCTTTACTTAATCCTTTTATATGTCTTTTTCCATATTGGTTTCGCACAGTATAAGTATTTTGCCAACATGAAAAATTCTATTCTGTAGTGGGCAAATAGTAATAGTGGTTTTACTGGTAATCATTTAGCCCGGAGAATAACACCTTATCAACTACTATTGGGTTTCAGGGGGAGTCAAATAGCAAAAATCAACAACGTGTAAAATGCTACTAAGTACACTGGTAGTACTAAATGTCAGATTTATTTTCAGTCCCAACTAGGAATAAATGAGAATGTCGAATAGCTAAAAAGCAAGAAAGTTAAAGTCAAAAGTTATCACTTGAATATATTCATAATCTAAGAGTCAATATGTTATTAATTGTTTTGTAATAAGGTTGATGTTTATGATGTTAGTAGTTATGTTTTTCCATTATATTATGCAAGGAACATGTATGAGGCATTACAAGTCCTGATAGTATTATTCCCCCCATAACAATCTAACATGGCTAACTGATAAAGGTATCAGGGGACTACTAGCTTGTCTTGCATTCTGGCAAAACAAATAAACTGATTTTCTTATCAATTTAATCTCAGTCGTAATTTAATGTGGTAACACACAATTGGTAATTAACTCAAACGAAAATAATTATTGATCATGAAGATGTCAAATGGCAATAGTTATTAACGTGAATATCGCGGGGAAATAAGAAAAATAGAGTCTAAATTGTACATAGTTTCTACCATACTGCAGTCAGGGTTAGCTTCTATAGGTTGGGGAATGGTAATTATACTGGAAACATTTTAAGTATTTTTGAATATTATTCAATAGTTTGACTCCGTGATAAAGGATTAGTAACAGACTTTCAGATTATGTCAACTACTAACTATAGTAATCCCATTTTACTTTGCTTATTTGTGCTGGAGTATTTCATAGGAATATACTTGTGCAGTTTATTATTAGTATTAATAAATACATACTGTTCCTTCTAATACACGGATTAGCTGTCAGATATTACATGTAGCAGGCAAAATATTTTAGAGCCTTCACTTTCCAGTTATCAAGATAACTGCATTTGATTTGCAAAGTTAAACTAGGATTTACTTTCAGTTCTGATTGCTATCACTCCTTAATTATTTAAATGTTTATAAGTATGGCGAAATAGTGCCTTTTTCTATTATTCCAACTAGGCAATTTGAATTATGTCCTTTATTCTGTTTGACGTCGCTTGCTAGTAAACCAGGCTTTTAGTGTTTGGCAGCAAGAAGATTCAAGTATGCCTCCGATAACAATTAGTTTGTGGTTGGATGCTGAACTGTCAGGAATATTTTCAACCGTGCGAATTGCGCCTGTTCTGGGATCATCTACTCCATAAACCAGTAGTCCTAAACGGGATTGGAGGATCGCTCCTGCACACATTGGACAGGGTTCGAGGGTCACATAGAGGGTACATCTGTTCAATCGCCAAGTGTCTAGTGTGCGAGCTGCCGTTCTTAAAGCAATTATTTCCGCATGGGCAGTGGGATCTTGGTCTCTCTCTTTGCGATTTTCTCCTTTCCCCACAAGATTACCATATGAATCAACGATAACTGCCCCCACAGGAACATCGCCAGCTTCTCCTGCAGCCTGAGCTAGTTCTAAGGAGACTTGCATCCACTGCTTATGTTGTAAATATTGAGTATAACTTAGCAACATTATTAAAATTCCTTTCTTCTCTTTAAAGGTTATTAGTAAATTCTCATATGTAGCATCAGGTTTCCAAAATTCTAGATTTTTATGAATTACTTCATATAGTATTAAGGATCAGACGAAAATTTTAGAAAATACTTCAGTTTAATTACTTCTCTTATTAAATAAATTATTAAATAAAATTAGTTTCATTTTAATATCTTTTGTAGATAGCCTTATCTCTTGTATTTTCAAGATAAAAGGAAGAGAGAGAAATACAATAAAAGTAATTCTAATTGTTGTAAGATGGTCTAACTAAATAAGTGCCATCAAAAATAAAATGATACTAGAGGTATTTTCAGAATGGCGAAAAATTTAAGGAGTCAGGCAATCACCCAAGGAGTACAAAGGTCCCCTAATCGTGCAATGCTAAGGGCTGTTGGTTTTCAGGATGAAGATTTCGAAAAACCAATAGTTGGAATTGCTAATGGTTATAGTACAATCACACCTTGCAATATAGGTATTAATGAATTAGCAAAGAGGGTAGAAAAAGGTATTAAGCAGGCTGGGGCAATGCCACAAATGTTTGGCACCATTACTATTAGTGATGGTATTTCCATGGGGACTGAGGGAATGAAATATTCCCTCGTTTCGCGGGAGGTTATTGCTGACTCCATTGAAACTGCTTGTAATGGACAAAGCATGGATGGTTTATTAGCAATTGGTGGTTGTGATAAAAACATGCCTGGAGCAATGATTGCGATCGCTCGGATGAATGTACCTGCGATTTTTGTCTATGGAGGGACAATCAAGCCAGGAAAGTTTCAAGGGTCTGACCTTACTGTGGTGAGTGCCTTCGAGGCCGTTGGTGAATATAGTGCCGGCAAAATTGATGAAGACAGATTGCTGGCTGTAGAACGCAATGCCTGCCCTGGTCCCGGTTCTTGTGGGGGAATGTATACAGCAAATACTATGTCCTCTGCTTTTGAGGCTATGGGCATGAGTTTACCATATTCTTCCACCATGGCAGCAGAAGATACTGAGAAGGCTGAAAGTGCAGAAAAATCTGCGGTTGTACTCATAGAAGCGATCTACAAACAACTCCTGCCCCGAGACATTATTACCCGTGAATCCATTGAAAACGCTATTTCCGTGGTTATGGCAGTAGGTGGTTCTACAAATGCCATATTACATTTTTTGGCAATTGCTCATGCTGCCGATGTAGATTTTAGCCTAGATGACTTCGAGGTTATTCGTGCTCGTACACCCGTTTTATGTAATTTGAAACCTAGTGGAAAATATGTAACCACTGACCTACACAGAGTTGGAGGTATTCCACAGGTTATGAAAATACTCCTGGAGCATAACCTGTTATATGGTGACTGTATTACAATTACTGGACAAACTATTGCTGAGGTTTTAGAAGGTGTACCTCTAGAACCCCCCCAAGACCAAGATGTAATTCGTCCCTGGAGTCGTCCTATATATTCTCAAGGGCACCTAACAGTTCTCAAGGGTAATCTGGCCTTAGAAGGCTCTGTAGCAAAAATTACAGGAGTTAAGGAACCTGTTATTACTGGACCAGCCAGAGTCTTTGAATCTGAAGAAGAATGTTTACAAACAATTCTGGATGGCAACATTCAAGCTGGGGATATAATTGTAATACGTTATGAGGGCCCAAAAGGTGGCCCAGGGATGAGAGAAATGTTGGCTCCTACCTCTGCCCTTATTGGTGCTGGTTTAGGAGATTCTGTAGGACTAATTACCGATGGTAGATTTTCAGGTGGTACTTATGGCATGGTAGTTGGTCATGTTGCTCCAGAAGCAGCTGTTGGTGGTGTAATCGCAATAGTCAAAGAGGGTGATAGTATTACTATTGATGCCAATGCTCGTTTGTTACAATTAAATATTTCCGATACAGAGTTAGCTCAAAGGTTTACCAGATGGAGACCACGCCCGCCACGTTATACTAGGGGTGTACTAGCAAAGTATTCTAAACTTGTCTCTTCAAGTAGTCTGGGTGCTATTACAGATTTGGATTCAACTATCAATATAACAAATTAAATTCGGGATATATTAATTAGGTAAAGGCTCTAAATATTAGGTTTTCATTTTTGGTTGGATGGTATAGTTCACAAGATTTCCACTTTTCTACATTGGTAAACTTAAACAAATAAAGTTTTTGAACTATTAACAATAGTAATAATGGTTTATGATTTAACACTGCTACAAATACTTCCAAAGTTATTGGAAATAAAATTAAGAATAAATAAATACTATTTTCCTAAAATCATAAAATACAGTCTTTATGAGAAATGTGGGGTCTCAAGACTCTCAAAATTATTTTGAGACTATCTGTTAATAGTTCAACACTCATGAGGTTATCTAAAAATGATGGGGGTAGAAAGTAATTAACCAGATTGTAAGAATGCTAGATAGATATTAAGCATTAATTTACCTTGGGAGCAATTATTTGACCAAGGATAAAGTGAAATATTAATCAGATTGAAAAAGGGAACTTTTAAAAAGTTAAACCATAATTTCAATGTTCAATTTAGCAGTAGTTTTACTTGAAATAGGATATTCTCAAACTGATTATTTGCATACGTAAATTGTAGAGATTTTTAGAATATATATTTACTTCAAGGGATAGTTTTAGAAAAAAGATAAATCATACAGTTTCAAGCAACTAATTGATTACTTGGTTGGATAGAATAAGCAATGATAGGTGGAGTTGAATAGAAAATTTAAATCAATCACATACCAGAAAGATAAAAAGTAAATTATTCTGATAAAGTTTAAAGCAAAGAGAACATCACGAGAATTTGATGCTAGCCTTTTGAAAAGGCGAAAAATGGAATTGAGTCGTTTGTAATAATCAAAATATATGGTTTTATCTATCATTTAGCAAGTTTTTACTACTATGGCAGTTGTGTAAAATTTATTTTTATATAATTACAAGATAAGCAGATACGTACTATAAATCCATGGGACAGTATAACCTCAAATTCGATCCTGATTTATCTTAATAAAGATTATAATAAATGTATACAGACATGAGCCTTCAGTAAATTTATAACCTATTGCCTTGGGGGCAAAAATATTATTTAGACAGACAATGGATATTGTAAAGAGTCTTTATAATCAGCAGAGTAGTATTGTTAACAACATAGTGTTTGTGTCAAGTAAAGGAAATAATTAATCTTCTATCTATCAGCATACTTTTCTTTTTTTAACTATTAATCTTGCAACAATAGAGAGCAGAAGGATATTTAACTCTTTTGACTGGCTGATGCTCTCAAAATAACAGTGGCCATCCAGAAAAATTAGACCTGGGCAATTCCCCAAAGTTTTTTAGTACTTATGCTTGATATTGGGATAACCTACATTATTTTTAATATATTCAATTTATTCCTTAATATTTATTTAGCCTTGATTTGGCTAAGTTATAAAAATAATAATATGTCTTTCTAGTGAAACTATACAACCTGGCTATTACTCAAAAGTGCTGGCATTCTTGGAAAAAAATCCGAACGAAATTTTTCAGTTGTCTCAGAAAAATAATCTAATTATTTACCAACGACTCCACACCCTAACTCATCATTATCATCTTAGGATATAAAGACAACATTAAAGAACCAGTGCTATGCTTACAGTGTTTTTTGTACAGATGATATCGCAATTATAATTTAAAATCCTATCAGCTGCATAGCACATTCATAAAATTATTCAACTAAGTATAAAAACCTTCTGTTCTCTATTCCCTGTTGTTTAAACCAGCTTTATTGACTCACATCTTTGTCATATGCATATTGGATTTATTAACCCCCAAGGAAACTTTGATTACAACGATAGTCACTGGACAGAACATCCTGATTTTGGAGGTCAGTTAGTATATGTAAAACAACTTGCCTTGGCAATCGCTGCACAAGGTCATAAAGTTGATATTCTTACTCGACAGATTATCGATACTGAATGGCCTGCATTTGCGGAAAAGTTCGACTCTTATGCAGACCAGCCAAATATTCGTATTATTCGCCTGCCTGCTGGACCAGAGGAATTTCTACGTAAAGAATTACTCTGGCCATATTTGGTTCAAGATTGGGTACCTAATATTATTAATTTTTATAGAGAAGAGGAGCAATTTCCAGATGCTATGACTGCTCATTTTGCTGATGGAGGTTTGAGTGCAGTTTTAATTCGTGCACAAACCGGTATTCCTTTTACCTTTACAGCTCATTCTCTAGGCGCACTGAAAATGGATAGACTCCATGTTAATCCAGATAATATAGCGGAAATGAATGAGTATTTCCATTTTGGTTGTCGCCTCGTTGCAGAACGCTTAAGTATGAATCATTCAGGGGTAAATATTACTAGTACCCTTACCCAAGAAAGATTTTATCAGTACGCTCACCCAGCCTACCATGGAGCTGTAGATGTGAATAATGGCAAGCGCTTTGCAACTATTTCTCCAGGAGTAAATCCTGATGTTTTTGGGCCTGATATATGTCTTGAGAATGAGGAGATAATTTACCAACAAATTCAATCTAGGTTGGAACGGGATATTGTTAGCGATAGAACAACCCTGCCTGCAATTATTGCTTCTAGTCGTTTAGAACCCAAAAAAATCATATTGGTTTAGTGCAAGCATATGCTTCCAGTTCGACTCTACAAGAAAAAGCTAACCTGGTGATTTTTACAAAGGGAGAAGATGACCCATTGCGTAACAAAGCCAATGATGAAATCAGTGAAACACAAGTACTTGAACCGATAAGAAGAATTATTGATGATTGCAATCTATGGGGTAAAGTGAGTGCCTTTTCTATCCCCAGTCAATCGGCTCTTGCAGCAGCTTATCGCTTTTTTGTTCAATATCGCTCTGTGTTTGCCTTGGTTTCTCTCCATGAGCCATTTGGATTAGCTCCTTTGGAAGCTGCTGTATCTGGTTTACCAGTAGTAGCTACCCAAGATGGTGGTCCTAAGGAAAGTTTACAGGAAGGAGATGAACAATTTTGTATTTTCATCGACCCTACCTCTCCTAAGGATATAGCTCGAGGTTTAGAAGTACTAATCTCCCAAACCAATATTTGGGAAGATTTACAAAAATGTTGCCGTGCTCATATCCTAAAATTTTATACTTGGAATCAAACAGCACAAGAGTACCTAAAAACACTAGAAAAAATTGTGGCTATTCCCACGCAAAACACTAACAGCTTATTACCAATTCATCCCTATTTTCTTAGAGATACAAAACATCAGGATATTTCCTTATCTGATTTAAATCATTTATATTTTCGTTGTAATCCTCAGGAAATAACTTAGAAATCAACACTTGAATTAGCTTTATCTATATTATTTATGAGGTATGTTACTGCATAACCAATTTTTACTTGAAACTATGTACTTACCTATAAATAATACACAGCATAGTATACCAACCGATTTTATATAAAATACTTGTTTTTATATGGTGCCATCACCGCATCATGATGGCTTTGTCTAGGAAAAGTATTTTTACAAGTTGTAGCTAATTAACTAAAATCTCAATTTCAATTATTTTCTCTTCTGGTTAGCTATTCAAATGTATTTTTATGGGGAATAAGTATGTTGTTGATATTTGTCTAAACTTTCGAAAAAAATCAATCTACTGAGATTAAAATATCAAGCTTGCCTACTACTATATATTGATTCTTTCTAGAAAAGTTCAATTTTTTCTGTATGTTGATAAAATTTAATAGGGTTTCAGCTTCACTAATAATCAGAGAGATTTCAACCCAATAATAACCTTCACTCAATGACTTACTTCTCCAGTAGAAATATTTATTTTACATCTCGGCAAGGTGATAACGTGCAGTTTACATCTAAGCTTGATATTAAAACTTACTATTTTTTTTAATGAGTATCTGAGGCTAAATCTTTATAAGATAAGTAATAATATACATTATTACTTATCTTATAAAATCATTGAAATCGCTTTTATAATAATGACTTAATGAAATAATGAATAATACGAAATAGAAATATGGAAGATTCAGAAACTATATTTTATTTAGCCATACAAAAACTGAAAATATTAGAGTAATATTATGAAAAACTTGTGGGATCATAAGTAACCTGAACTATAAGTCTAACTCATATTTTTTTATTGCAAAATCATACTAATTTATCTTTGAAGTACAGGTAATCTAGTTGGTTCAATATTTACTCTCCTTCGGTAGTTATCAGTTATGGTATTGAACTGGCAGTAAATAATTATGAGTTAATTTATAAACTTCAAAACTATACCCAACACAAATTAAATATATTGAAATATATGCCTAATAATTCAGTCATACTAATAAATTTCAACTCCTACACAGTTACAATTTGTAAGTAAAGCCTATAGGGGGATTGAATGCGCGTTGCAATTGTAGGTGCTGGACTAGCTGGACTATCAACAGCTGTATATTTGGCTGATGCTGGTTGTGAGGTTCAGATTTTTGAATCTCGACCTTTTGTTGGTGGTAAAGTTGGTAGCTGGCTAGATGATGGCAACCATATTGAGATGGGATTACACGTTTTTTTTGGTTGCTACTACAACCTATTTGACTTGATGAAAAAAGTTGGAGCATTAGATAATTTACGCTTGAAAGAACATGCTCACACCTTCATAAATCAAGGGGGGCAAGTTGGTCATTTGGATTTCCGCTTTTTTACTGGTGCACCTTTCAATGGTTTAAAGGCTTTTTTTACTACCTCTCAATTATCCTTGCAAGATAAAGTTCAAAATGCTCTAGCACTTGCTACTAGCCCAATAGTAAGGGGATTAGTTGACTTTGATGGGGCTATGAAAACTATTCGTAATTTGGATAAAATCAGCTTTGCGGATTGGTTTCGTAGTCATGGTGGAAATAACGGCAGTATAAAGCGGATGTGGAATCCTATTGCTTATGCTCTTGGCTTTATCGATTGTGAAAACATTTCTGCCCGCTGTATGTTAACAATTTTCCAGCTATTTTCTGCTAGAACAGAAGCTTCTATATTGCGGATGCTGGAAGGATCTCCCTACGAATATTTACACAAACCCATTCTAAAATATTTGGAACTTAGAGGCGTAAAAATTTATACTAGTCGTCAGATCCGCCGAATTCAGTTTCATCAACAAGGTCAACAGATTGAAGTAACATCAATGATTGTAGCAAAAGGGCATGAGGAAGAAAGTATTACTTCTGATGCTTATGTTGCAGCTTGTGACATTGCTGGTATTCAGCGTCTTCTACCCCAGGAGTGGCGACAATGGCCGGAATTAGATAACATCTATAAGTTGGAAGCTGTACCTGTCGCAACTGTGCAGTTGCGTTTTGATGGCTGGGTAACAGAACTACAAAATCGACACAAGCTTAAACAACTAGACCATGCAGCAGGAATTGATAATTTGCTATATACTGCGGATGCAGATTTTTCCTGTTTTGCAGATTTGGCTTTAACCAGTCCTGCGGATTATTATCGCCCGGGTGAAGGTTCCCTACTACAGTTAGTTTTGACACCAGGAGATCCATTTATTAAGAAAAAAAATGAGGAAATTGCTCAACATGTTCTAAGGCAAGTACACAAACTATTCCCTTCATCCCAAGAATTGAACATGACTTGGTATAGTGTGGTGAAATTAGCCCAATCTTTATATCGTGAGGCACCAGGAATGGACATTTTTCGTCCCCGACAAAAAACACCTGTGGCAAACTTCTTTTTAGCTGGGAGTTACACACAGCAAGATTACATTGATAGTATGGAAGGGGCAACAATTTCTGGAAGAAAGGCAGCTAAGGAAATTTTAGAAAATATGCAACAAGAATTATAGTTTAATACTCTGTACTGAATTTCATATAGGCTTTTACCCAACCACAGTCACCCAAATACATAAACATGAATTTTAAATCCAAATGTCTGATTGGTTAGAACATAGTGTACAAGTACAAGTAGAAATCCCCATTGATTACGTATGGAATCTCTGGTCCGACTTAGAGCAAATGCCTAAGTGGATGAAGTGGATTGATGCAGTCAAAATCCAAACAGATAACCCTGAGATATCTGTTTGGACTCTTAAAAGTGGGATTTGGAAATTTGATTGGAAATCCAGAATGCTCAGAGTAATTCCTCGCCAAATAATTGAGTGGGAATCTATTGATGGACTGCCCAATCGTGGGGCTATACGTTTTTATGATCGTCATGGTAGCAGTACTATAAAATTGACTGTTGCTTATGCTATTCCTGGTATTTTAGGGAAAGTTATGGACAACTTATTCTTGGGCAATATGGTAAAGTCGACTATTCAAGCTGACATGAATCGCTTTAGGGAATATGCTTTACAGATACAATCCCAGATAAAAAGCAAGGATATAAAATCCTAATCCCATCTCTAAGTACTACCATGTGGGATCACTAAGCAAATTAATGGTGAGTTCTTGTTTTCCTGGATTTACAGAACTAATACAAGCACGGATTAAGTCTCCATCTTCTAGTTCGACAGTACAGGCATGACAAGAACCCATCAGGCAGCCAGTAGGAATAAACATGCCAGCACGTTCGGCAACATCGAGTATAGATTCCCCAACTTCAGCCTCTACAGTAATATCATCCGGTAAAAAATGAATAACAACACTCATATTAAGTGGTCGCTAACTATAACAGCATTTAGACTATAACAATGAGGTTAAGTCTAAATGCTGTTCTACATCATTGGCAATAGCATCTAAAATTTGTTCTCTTTGTTCCTCATAATTACCTACACCAGTGGGTAACGATTGTAAACCCCTTTGTTGACGTAAGCGGTTCAGCCAAGCCCTTCGCCAAGGTCCATTGTCAAATATACCATGGAGATAGGTACCCCAAACTGATTGGCATTTATCTACCAAACCCAAATTTATGTCATCAAATAAAGGTTGATATTCTTGTTTCTCCGTACCCATAGCCGTTATTTCTACACGCGATCTTCCCTGATGAATTTCAAACCCATTTATGGGTAGACCCATCTGTGGATAATTTGATGTGACTTGACGTTGACGAGCAACTTTTTGTCCAGTAATAACAGTTTTGATGGGTAATAATCCAAGTCCTTGATATCTACCAGCATGTCCTTCAAATCCTTCAGGATCAGCAACCATTTGGCCTAGTATTTGATAACCACCACAAATACCTAATACTGTACCGCCACCAATAGCATAGTTATGAATTGCCTCTGCCATACCAGTTTTTTGCAAAAAGAGTAAATCAAGGATAGATGTTTTAGTCCCTGGTATAATAACGGCATCGGGACGGCCCAAGTCGTTTTTGGGATTCACATAGTTAATTCCAACACTAGGCTCTGATTCCAGAGGGTCAAAGTCGGTGAAATTAGAAATCCTGGGCAAGCGAATCACACTAATTTTAATTTCTTGTTGGCTTTTTTTGGTTTATATCCCAATAAATCTAGAGAGTCTTCTGCAGGAAATGGATGTTCTAAGTACGGAATTATTCCTAATACGGGAATACCAGTATAATCTTCCAGCCATTTTATCCCTGATTGTAAAAGTGATCTCTGTCCTCGAAATTTGTTAATTACAATCCCTTTAATTAATTCTCGTTCTTCTAAATCTAATAATTCTAGAGTCCCCACTACATGAGCAAATGCACCACCACGATCAATATCAACTACTAATATGGTAGCAGCCTTCAAATGCTTTGCCACTCTCATATTCGTTAAATCTCGTTGTTTTAGGTTTATTTCTGCTGGACTTCCAGCTCCCTCACATACCAACAAATCATACTCTGAGCCCAAATATTTCAGGGATTCCTCAATTGCTTGCCAACCCACCTCAAAATATTGTTTATAATAAGCACTTGCACTTACCTGATCTACATACTTGCCTCTTATGATTACCTGAGAAGTCATATCACCTTGAGGCTTAAGCAAAATTGGGTTCATTTCCACCTGGGGGACTACCCCCGCTGCCCAAGCTTGTACTGCCTGCGCATAACCAATTTCTCCGCCATTAGGGGTTACATAGGCATTCAAAGCCATATTTTGCCCCTTGAAGGGAGCTACTTGCCAACCACGCTTTGACAAAATTCGGCAAATAGCTGTACTTATAAGTGATTTACCTGCATGGGATGTAGTTCCCACTACCATAATTGCTTTCATACTTTAAATACTATTGGTTTTAGGTTTAGCTTTAACTTTTTGTTTTTATAATAATTTGATGGAGACAATTAGATATACCAATGAAAAGATGAAACCTATGGATTTTCTTTCAAGTCTTTTTATCATATCCATACTCTAAATATTTATCCAGTCGAACATCATCCATATAGCGAAATTTGATTATTCTGGACATTGTTACAAGGGCGAATCACATTAATACCTGAAAAGCCAAACTATAATTTAGGTAATTAGAATAAGTAGTTGCTATAGCCCAATCTTCTTACTTTCAATATAATTCTACAGTTGATTAGCCTTATCAATCAAAATGGAAACAAAAATAATTTTTATTGTATCTATTATATAGTGATTCTATCATGAGGTAGGTTTATGAATAAAGATGCAAATCAAGCTTAATACTTGACTTTTAATATCAGTTGATATCGGTTAATCGTTCTATTATAAGTTAGCAGCAATCTAGGTAGTAGAATTAGGTGATAAGATAGCAAAAAAACTATTACCATATGGATAGTATTCACTTATATATTATAATACCCAGATATTGTTTTCGGGATTATTGAATGCTACTATTAATAGCATTTATTTATATTAAAAAAATCTCAAATAAAAATATATTCTAAATATTAATATAAATAGTATTTTACAAATAAATATTAGTTAATATAAATCATTTTTAGCTTATTCACTGAATTCATAGGCTGAATAAGCTAAAAATAAATTCATGGGTATCAATCTACCTTATTAAAATTTGTTTTAATAAACAAAAAAATATTTATTAACTAGTTTATTATTAATTTTTTCTGCAGCAACAAAAATTATCTTATCTACAAGAAACATATATTTTATGAATGATCAAACTTAATCAATCATGAATATTTTCAAGGAGTTATGAAAAATAATATATAACAATCCACTTGTATTTATGAATAAACTTAAGTATGACTATTAAAAAACAACATACTTATAGCTTATGAGAAAAAGATATTTTTTTATAATCTCAAAGATAGAAATATGGTTGTATTTTTTGGCTATTCTAATAACTAGATTGAGTTTTTCATTAGTTATTAACCCTATTACAAGTAGAAGTTATTAGAGCTATATTTATATAGGGAGAATGGCCATTAGCAATATTTGTAAACAATTGGTGATACTATAGCAAAGTAATAAAGCTATAAATTCTATATATTGATGTTTGGCTTTCCAGATCTAACATCAAAATAAAACTGAATTTTGTTAGCTTATACTCAATTACTTTGCAAAGCAAAGTCAGGATAGAATTGAAAATTTTTGATAACTTATTCAAAGCAAGCTTGGTATTTTTTTATATTGATTCTTCTAGACTGAATTGAATGTAATGAATATCTTATGAATTCTTTAATTCATAAGATATTCATTACAGCTTTACTTGGGTAGTTACCATAAATTATTGTAGAATCACAAGTGCATCAATAATTTCAGATAAATACTTAAGACCAAATATATTACAGGAAGGAAAATTATGCCTTTAAGTGTTGGTACAGATGCACCTGCATTTACCGTAAAAGATACCGATGGCAATACCGTTTCACTAATTGATTTCAAAGGTAAAACCATAGTTTTATACTTCTATCCGAAAGATGATACTCCAGGATGTACCAAGCAGGCTTGTAGTTTTCGTGATGCCATAGAAAAATATAAAAATAAAAATGTGGTAATATTAGGGGTAAGTTCAGATGATGAAGATTCCCATAAAGTATTCACCCAAAAGTACAACCTAACTTTTCCTCTTTTGGCAGATACAGAGCAAAAACTGATTAAGGCTTATGATGTTGATGGTGGGGGTTATGCTAAGCGTGTTACCTATATCATTGATGGTAATGGTAAGATTATCCATGTTGATTCTAGTGTAAATACATCTACTCATGCTAGCGATGTTTTGGCAGTGTTGGGATTATAAACTTGAGATATGGGTAGGTTTTAACAGTGAAATTATTCTTTTATTTCCCTCAACCCATATAACTAATACAATATTAGTTTAGTGTAATATACAATCCGAGATTGTCCTCTAAAATCTTTGCTGTAGAAAGCTTTTAGATTTAAAAGAAATAAGGTTTAATTTCAAAACCTTATTTCTGCGTTATTGGATAATGCTAAAATCTCAGGTCATATATAACAGAAATTTGCTATAGAAATTTACTATATTTTGACTATAGAAAGTGTTGAGAGTATTTGTTGAAAGATAAAGATAACATACTTACAGGCATCAGTGGCAGTTGAATCTAACGCGATTACTACTACTGCATATATACCATTGAAACATTCCTAAATTAGGAATGTTGGCTGGTGCACATAATATTTACTGGGTATGTAGTTATTAGCAGTTGTCATAAACTTATTAAAATATTATTCTCCTATGATTTTCTCTTCAAGAAAACTGAAAATTATGTATTTAATTCTAACTTGCACTATAAAAATAGTCCTTAGACCTCTACCAGTACTTATATCTTTTGCTACTGTAATAACAAGGTCTGTTATAGAATACTTAACTGTGCCAAACACACCCTAATAAACCAGGAAGTTAGACTGGTTATTAATACTTTTCCTTACTTAACAAGGGGAAATAACTGTGTAAGTTACTTAATTAAAGTTGCTTTAAATACTCCTAAACCGCTAGGTGCTTCCTAAGTAACCAGCACAAATTCAAAGTGGTAATAATTAAACATATTTGTTGATAATGTAAAGGTTTAAGGATACGTATAATCAGTAGGAAAGCACTGTTAGACAGACTAAACCTAATTCTCCTAATAAGGGAATAATAGGATAATGTCTTAAATTTGTGGGGTTATTCAACAAAAGGTTCTGTAGCGATTTTGTTAGTTTTGCTTTGTATATTACCACTTAGAAGGTAATTGAAAAATAAGTGATTTATATCAGTCAATATAATTAACAAATTGACGACTTCAACCATAAAGAAAGTAGAACTTCTAGACAACATAGTAAATTGAGATACCAAAATTACAACTAACTATTAAGGCTGTTGCTACCATTAGTGGTGGCTCTGGTAATAAACCTGGAATAGCAATACTTAAGGAAATATCAGTCACTTGAGTACAAAATTATCTGATCATATTAGTGCTAAATATTTCCAAGTAAGTATTTGGCAATATTCGTTCTTAAATATATATGAATGAAATAAATGATATGTTATAGATTGATATAAATATTTAATAATCTAGGTTCATGCTCATACAGCCTAAATATTTGCTAACAAGCTAATAATAGCAGCAATAATTAGAATTAACCAGTCAGTACTATCAACTTCAATAACCTCAACTTAATTTTAACTATAAAAAATAGGGTTATCCCTAAAATCAAACAGAGTAAAGCTTTTCTGGCTCATGGCAATTAGTGATTTGCTCATTAGTTTTGTTCTAAATACCAATGATGTAGTGCCAGCATCCATATTTCTTTCAAAGCAAGACTATTTTGACGGGCAAGTTTTGCACAGTCTTCATATTCCGGTTGGATATTTATAATATCTTTTGATTCTTTTTCCCCTTGCCATGCTAATTTTATCCGCACAGTACCATACTTCGTTTTCACATCTTGAGTTTCCCTCCGTAATACAACACGTTGTTGAGTGAAACGACGAATACCTAAAGTTGTGGTTTCCCGAAATAAAATCTGCTCACATTTACAAACATCTTCTGGATAGCAGATAACAGTTAACAAGCATCCTGGACGAGATTTTTTCATACCTATTTGCTGAGTAAAGACATCCACTGCACCTACAGCAAATAATGCTTCGAACACATAACCAACAACTTGGGGATTTAAATCATCAAGTTGTGTTTCCAGAATAGATATATTTTCCAGATGATTGCCAGTAGCCTTTGGAGAAATTTCGGAAACTTCCCCCAGCCATAGTTGCAAAATATTGGAGATTTGCAAATCAAATTGGCCTGTACCCAGGCCAATTTGACTAATTGTCATTCTTGGTGGTTCACCAAACTCAACAGCTAAGGTCATAGCGAGTGCAGCTCCTGTGGGTGTGACCAATTCTTTAGCTATACCATTACTATATATTGGACAACCCCGCATCTCCCAAAGCTTTAATACTGCTGGTACAGGTACACTAATAATTCCATGGGCACTTTTGATCATCCCCCCCCCGTTGGTAAGGGTGAACAATAAAGCATAGGTAAGCCTTGCAGATTGCTACTAATTCCCAGAAAATCTAACCCCACACAAGTACCTACAATATCTACTATGGCATCCACAGCGCCAATTTCGTGGAAGTATACCTTTTCTGGGGAAATACCATGGACAGCACCTTCAGCAATTGCTAAATTTTGAAAAACTTTTAAACTCCAATCTTTAGCCCTTGGTGGTAAGTCTGCTTGGAGAATCATCTGCTTAATTTCGGGTAGATGTCTGCTAGAATGTGGCCCTCGGTGGTTATGGGCAATTTCCACATGGGCTTGAGTAGCTTGTTGCCCCTTACGCATAACTAACTCAGCCCACAGGTTATATTCTGCTGCTATTCCCAAATTGTTCAACTTATTAATTAAATATGTTATGGGAACTCCAGAACTGATAATTGCCCCCAAACACATATCACCTGAAATACCTGTTGGACATTGGAGATAAGCTGCTTTAATCATAGATATTAATTAATGAACTTACAAAGTTGCAATACCAGTTTGACTTCAGACCTTTTTTGATAGTATAAGGCGTTAGAGTAAGACTTATAAAAAACTGAGGAAGGATGATTTACTGATTACCCATTTCTAATGTATTAAGTACTACCATGTGTAACATACCAAAATTAATTATATTTGTGCTTGGACATTTCCTTAAGTATACTTTCTAAATCTATTGGGTAATATACATATGTTCTACTATGAATATAAATACTTTTATAATGTGATATTGAAAAATGCTAATATCCCTTCTGGCATATCATTTATCAATGAAATGATATGGAAAGCAATGTTTTCTTAACGTCAGTTTTTTAGTCAGGATAGATATTTAAGCTTATGAATTACAATAATATTGCTAGTACATGGCCAGGAATATTTAAGATATCTTATCCTAGAAATTATTTTAGGATAAATACAAATTGACGGCAAAATACAATGATTTAGAGATAAGGTAATCGAGGCTCAAATATATCAGCTTCTATTTTTTACTGTAGTAGGTGGTATTTTTTATTATTGAAAATTTTAATATAAGATTAGATTACTTAACTCTATCATTTTTAATGACAACAATCATATCAAAAGCTTTAATATAAATTAAACCTTAATGAATAGCATAGTCTTCTATCACTTTGAACTTACATTCTATCTAAATCATAATTGTCCTAATTTATATTCATATTCCTAACTATTTTTACATTCTAATAGTTGAGTATAGATGTAGACCAAAAACTAGTTTCTTCTTGTAAATATTTAAAATGCTATCTTCATTATTCATCTAAATATAAACTATCAATAATATAATGACTCACTTCTAAGTGATGTAGTCAAGAATTAATAATTAACTGCTATACTAATGAGATTAGACTACAAATTATTGTGAACAATTATTAGAATTAGTATAGTGCATTCGTAATAATACATAAGCCCAAGTAGGTTAGTATATCAAGAGAAATTATATTTTTCTTTTATATTAGTTGTCTATGTAATATTAGTTCGACCTCAAATATTGATATACAATATTTCTCACTAATCTGATAGTATATATCTATACTATTGAATAATGTTAATTATACATAAAATTCCCCAGAAATTCTCTAGGGAATAAAGTTTATTTCTATTTTAATGTGTATCTTCTGTGCAAGACCGTACTATTGATAATAACAAAACTAATAAATTTTATTGCCAAAATGGCAATAAAATTTTTGCTAGTGACAATTATTTAATTTCCGTATTATCGAAATGATCTTCACTAATTATCTAGTATTAAAAATACAATTATAATAATCCTACAGTTTTAGCAACTTGATGCTGCTAAATATAATAACTAATACTAATGCATGAAAATATTAATGCTTATATATTAAAACCTAAAATAAGTTCAAAGATACTAGATGCTTGTTTCGTGATAGATTTTATTTTTAATCAATTGGTTGTCAAATAAAGATAAAAACATAAATACATCTATTGTATGGTAAGTATATATTTATTTACTATTAATTCTTCATAGTTTATCTTGATATTAATTCGGATATTATTAGACTATCTAGGCCTCTCGCTACCTTGAATTTATCTACTTTTATTTTAGCTATATCAATTATAATTATCCTTTCTCTTAGCCATTTTATGGTGTTTTCATTCTCAATATTGCTCCTATGTATTCTACCTTCAGTTATTTAAATGTTCCATATGCTTAGTTGCAGAAGGCAGACATTTTTTTAAAACCTATAATATTTGTTGAAGTATGTCAATTTCATCATGAACTTAACACCTACAATTCTAGAGGAAGTAAGTATTCTCACCGTGTAAGGGAATCCTTAAACCATTTAATAATTCCATCTGCCAAAACTTTTACTAATTTCTTTTGTTCCTTCTCATTAGTTATCCACTCAAATTCATCTGGATTAATGATAAACCCCAATTCCAGCAATATACTTGGTGCTATTGCCGGGCGGGTAAGGGCAAGGTTTCCCCAAAATACCCCATAGGAAGGACGCTTAAGTTTTTTTACCAAGTAGTTTTGGAGAAACATAGCTAAACTGTGAGCTTGGGGATGATACCAAAATGTACCTATACCCTTAGTCTTTTCAGCATTACCTGTATCGGGAAGGGCATTATAATGGATAGAAAGAGAAATTGCAGGTTTTTCTTGGGTAATTATTAACTGACGATTAGCCAAAGATACGTTTTTATCTTCTTCCCTTGTCATTACGACAATAGCACCTCGTCTTACCAATTCTTGGCGTAGTAGTTTGGAAACCACCAGATTTACATCCTTTTCTTGATAACCAGTGGGTCCAACTGCTCCAGACTCATGACCTCCATGGCCAGGGTCAAGGAGAATCTTAATCCCAGATAAAGGTCTGTAACGGCTGCGTTCGAGTTTTGAAGGATGACGCATAGTTAAAACTAGACTTTTACCAATATATCTAAGCTTATAACCCCACTGTTGATCTGTTTTTAAGGTAAAAGTATATTGTAATTTTTTGGGATTAACTTGCCGCCAGTCCAGACGGGAAATCAAAGGGTCATTATCAGTGCGAATGGTGTCTGTCTGGGCAGTAGCATTGTAGAGGGTGAGAATGAAAGTTTTATTACCTTGTTGGACATCGATAGGGACAGGAGAATCTAGAAGAAAAGTAATTTCTGTCGTCTGGGAAATTTGTTTATAACCCACGCCACGAATTATTGATTGGGGTTGGATAACATTAGATACGATTCGGGTTTCCTTACTATTAATCCAAGCACCATAGTCTAATCGCAGCCATTTCCCTTCTTTTCCACTAATGACTGCTTGTGTTCCTTGGGGTAGGGGTGTAAGCCTGGAATAACTGGTATTAGGGCCCGTACGTGTCAATCCCATATTTGCTGTGATTTCAGCTACTTCTACTTGTTTTGGGGAAAGGATTTGCACCCTACCTACGCCTTCTTGAGTCAATGTCTGCCCTGCTTGTGTAAGTTTAAATAGGGGCTTTCCAAAATCACCAGGACTATCTAGTGTTTTACAACCCTGGTATTTAGTAATATTATCTCGGATTTTGGGCTGATTCTGTCCTGTTAAAGCAACAATATGACTGGGTAGTTGTACGTGTTGTATTTGAGGTAACAGGGGTATATTGACATTTCCTAATTGTACAATTGCGTTAGCATTTGGGGTTGCAATTGCACCAAAACAGATTATTTCACCTGGCATCCTCGCAATATCTGATTTTGGGAACAACGAATTTTTAGCGAAGGCTAAGCTCTCTGGAATTATGGATTGGTTTGTATTCCTAGTTACTTTTATTTTGATCTTTTGATTCTGATAGCTTATCTTAAAAAGATTCTCTCCTAGTTTTAGGGGAAAACTAGGGGCAAAATGACCAGACTTACTGCGGATAACAACTTGACCATTGATAAATACATTTCCTGATGATGGGGCTGTCCCAATGAAAAATACTTTTTCTGCTTTAGTTTGATAATTGTTACGGGGATAGACCACTAATAATGATTTTTCCTGAGCAGAAGCAAGGGAAGTAGGAAAGGTTGCACTTAGACCAAGTAATCCCAAAAACTGTATCACGTCAAAATAGTTTCCACTAGTTTACAAAATATCATTAGTTTAATTGCCAACTATTAATTTTTTTTGAAAATATACTTATTAACTGACCACATTGACTATGAGAAAATCTCAGAATGTATTTATTTTGTAAGTGATTGAAATATTAAATATCATGACTAAGTTTGTTTTTGTTACAGGTGGTGTAGTTTCTAGTATTGGTAAAGGTATTGTAGCAGCTAGTTTGGGACGTTTACTCAAATCGCGGGATTATTCTGTATCCATTCTCAAACTCGACCCTTATATTAATATTGACCCAGGAACAATGAGTCCTTTTCAGCACGGGGAAGTTTTTGTAACTAGGGATGGTGCAGAAACTGATTTAGATTTAGGGCATTATGAGCGTTTCACCGATACTTACATGTCCCGGTTAAACAGCGTCACTACTGGTTCTATTTATCAAACGGTTATCAATAAAGAGCGTCGTGGCGACTATGAAGGGGGTACAGTACAGGTAATTCCTCACATCACCAACGAAATTAAGGCAAGAATACACAGGGTTGCTAGAAGTACTAATCCAGATGTAGTGATTACGGAAATCGGTGGGACTGTAGGGGATATTGAATCACTTCCTTTTCTAGAAGCTATACGTCAGTTTCGCAAGGATGTGGGAAAACAGAATGTCTTGTATATGCATGTTACTTTGTTACCTTGGATTGCTTCTGCTGGAGAAATGAAAACCAAGCCTACCCAACACTCTGTCAAAGAGTTGCGTTCAATTGGCATTCAGCCTGACATTATAGTATGCCGTTGCGATCAACCTTTAACGATGAATTTGAAACAAAAATTGTCAGAATTTTGCGATGTTTCTCCTGAATGTGTAATTACCTCACCCGATGCTAAGAGCATTTATGAGGTTCCATTAATTTTAGAGCGGGAAGGTTTAGCAGAACAGACCTTAGGATTGTTAAACATGGAACAATCTCATCCCAATTTAAAACAGTGGCAAACCCTAGTTGATAGACTATATACTCCCAAACACCATATTGAGGTTGCTATTGTGGGTAAGTATGTACGTTTAAGTGATGCTTATCTGTCCGTTGTTGAAGCACTAAATCATGCTGCAATCCCCACTCATGGAGGTCTACATTTACGATGGGTAGACTCGGAAAAATTGGAAACAGAGCCAGCAGAACAATACCTGGAAGGAGTGGATGGTATAGTTGTCCCTGGAGGTTTCGGTATTCGTGGGGTTGATGGTAAAATTTCCGCTATCAATTATGCTCGTAACCAACAAATCCCTTTTTTAGGATTATGCTTAGGAATGCAGTGTTGTGTAATTGAATGGGCAAGAAATGTTGCTGGGCTAAGGGATGCCCATAGTGCGGAATTTGAAATCTATACAAACAATGCGGTTATTAATCTTCTTCCAGAACAGCAAGATGTAGTTGATTTGGGCGGTACTATGCGTTTGGGATTATATCCCTGTCGTATCTCCACTAACACCTTAGCATATAAACTCTATCAAAATGAAGTAATTTATGAGCGTCATCGCCATCGGTACGAATTTAACAATGCGTACCGCAATATGTTACTAGATTCTGGTTATGTAATTAGTGGTACATCTCCTGATGGGCGGCTAGTAGAAATTGTTGAACTACCAAATCATCCCTTCTTTTTAGCTTGCCAATTCCATCCAGAATTTCAATCCCGCCCTAGTGCTTCCCATCCTATATTTACAGGATTTATAGCAGCTGTAATTGCTGGAGAATATAATGGCGATAATGTATATAAATCTATTAAAACATACTAAAATCTTGGACTAGTTTTCAGGAACAGACAAACTAGTAACTTTCGCGAAGATAGCTTAGTCAGGAAACTGAATTACACAAGATATTTAATATGATAAGTATATATAGCTATCAATCAACTGATGCCTTGAGTAAAAATTTCCTTTATTTTTTTGTGACTACCAAATAAACTATATCACTGACATAGTTTGGAGGATAATACCATTACTGTAATACTTAAATAAGTTTGTAAGTTTTATTGATGAATGGAATATTTGACTTTGAGTTTAAATGTAGATACCTAGATTATAGAAACAATAAATATTTTAAGGCTTTTGTAAAATGGCATAATTATAAAAATTTTCATGTATAAAGCTGACAAATGCTGAACTAAACTTGTGATAGTTGAAGTAAAAAAATTTAACCTGTATATACTATGTAATTCGGTTAAGTTTCATTCACTCTTTAAGAAATTTAAACAATAGTGATTGATTTAGAGATATACAAAGAATATTTGTGAACGAGACTGAATATAATTCCATTAATGTAATGGACAAATCATTGCAGTATAGTGAAACTGCGAGTGGTTTTTACACTCGTAAATAAAATATAGGGGTAACAAAAAATGTTTAAGAGACTTTTTGGTGGTGGTAATAACAATTTCTATTTAGAACTAAAAGAAGATAAGTCCCAAACATTATCTCAATCTACCAGCATTATTGATAATAATATTCCAGAATCTTTAGAAACTGGACATGAGGAAGAATCTGTCAAAGTAGAGCAATCGCTCCTAGAGATTAGTAAACCAGCATTAAAAGCCAAGGCAGATTCTGGTACAACTAGAAAAAAGACTTTTAGAAAACAGAAGGTAATTAGTGAAGGAACCCCAGTAAATAATTCAGCAAGCACTTCTGGGCTTTCTCCCACACCCGTAATTGCTATTAAAACCACATTAGAAAATACAGGCCCGAAAACCTTTGCACCTAAATATTTGATTCCTAATTGTACAAATGCTCGACGTCGTCCTGGCCCCAATATGAATGCCTTTCTAGAAATGGCAAGCCAAGTGAGAATCACCCCATCAAAAACCATTCAAGCAAAAACTATCTCATCAACACCCCAAACAGGTTTATCATCCAAATAGATCTTATACTAAGTTTTGGGATTCAAATAATCCTAAATCGTAATTAGTGAGAGCTTACAATCCCCACAGAAGAATTGATATATCATTATTTTTTATTGTCTCTAGTTTTATTTATCAATTCCTCGGCCAAATTATTTGATAATCCTTGCAAACATAAAATTACTTCATGGCAAGGATTTTCCAGTAATTAACCAATAAGTGCATTTTGCACCGTGAGTAAAGTCAGACTTTTGGAGTTAGATACATCTTGATTGAATATTGCCTAGTAGGTATGACATTTACAAGTGTTGAACTTAAGGTAAATTTTACCGGTTCAATTGCTTTATGAATCAATTTGTTGTAATTACTGAGTAAGATGAGCAATATTAATTAAATAATTGAAATATATTTACATCTGCTTAGATTCTAAAATTAAAAGTAAATAGGACAGTACTTTTGTTCTAATAAGCAAATTAAGCTCTAATGATTCTATTGTTGAAGTTAAGCCTCATCTGTATTATTTTCTACTAGCTTAATATGTGCTCGAAATTTGTTGTTTTCCCATATGTTTCCGGACTTTTTGCCATCCCTTATTCACAGAAGAGCGGTCTTAACTGAGTATATTTTTGATAGATGTTTGTTTCCCCTGTTTAAATTGTGTTTATCAAGCTGATCATAATATCTTGGTAATAAAATGTGACAGATTGATATATTATGAGTCAGGTACAGGTGTTAATTATCAATTCAAAAATAAACCCTCCAGCTCATGTCTTCACATCATTTAACGTTGAATTTATTAGAAGGCTCTGTTTCTTTCAATTTTTCATCAACAGCAGCCCAAGAGCTAAAAGCGGAAATTAATTTGCTAATAGAAAGTTTAAAGACTGTCACTAATCACCAAGGTTTGGGTAAAGCAAAATCTGTTCCCCAGAATGTCATGGACTACCAACATATAGGAGAAGTTTTTCTAGAAATCTTTTGCAACCCAAATATTTGGCCTACACCCTTTGCTGCTAAAGTTTTAATCACAATCCATGATAAAAATATTCGCTTAACAACGGAAGCAGAATTAACTAGAATAATTGAAGATATTAATCAATATTTGGAAATGTGTATTTAGCCCAAGTAGAATGCAATTTTAACTAATTACTAAAATCACAGGCCTAATATTAAAAGTTAGAACTAGTTTATTAGTAATTTATTTACCCAAAAATAAAGAAGTATTTCTGTCATATAGTTCAAGATAAATAATTATTGTCATATTAGGTAAATAAACATAAATATAGAACAGGAATATTTTCCAAAAAATATTCTGATAATCATCATATCTTAAATATAAGCATAGGGAAATAGTAGCAAACATCGGTAAAATACATATTTTATAAGTTAAAGCAGTTAAGATAAATATGAGAATTACTTATAATAGTTAATAAGAATGCTCGATTATTTATGATAGGCATAATGCAGTTCTGTATAATATAGAAAATAATAAGAAATTAGCTATTATGATTATCGAAGCTAGAGTTCACATAATTGAATTTATGGTAACTATAAAATACATATTTTGATATAAATATGCTTACTGGTTATAAATTTATGATTATAAATTTGCTATCATACCCACACTAGTTATTCTCCCAGTTTTTTCTATGAAATCAATATTTAAATCACATAATAAAATTATGTAGCACTTTAGATTAACATTGGATGCATACTTGATCACCTACTAATAAGTATTATTTAGAATTGCATTGGACTTTTTATTGATAGCTAAAAATTACTATTTTTGCATTCCGGATTATTTGATCCTTATATTACCTTAAAATAAAATAAATCAATTATAGAAGCAGTATTCATTCTTATTATTCTTACTGGTGAGTTCACAGATAAATAGATATTTTAAAACATACTGAAAAAGCCCTTCAGGAACAAACAGATTGATATCTCTTTATCATTTCAGCAGATATAACTGTCTTCATGCATAGGCTCATAAACTATATTTTATTTGTAGTGATATTACTAATATCAAGTTATCAGATCATCTCTAATTTTAATTTAGGTGTTTCTCCTATAAATTTTAACCAAATTGGTAGTTATTTAACTAGAATCTATTTTTAGATGTTCTGTATCATATCAGTTTTTTGACATGGTTCAGATAACTTCAAAGATATTTCAGGTAATACTTACTGAAAAAAGATAAATCAAGTATTAGGATTTTTATATTAGCTTATCTTTAAAATTCTTATTTGTTAATTTAGTAACAGCTTAGACTAAATTAAAATACTTGCATTATAAATACTTAAGTCTATATATTCACCCCATTAGAAAATTATGTAATTTTAACTGCTAAATTAAAAAAAATACTTATGATGATATATAAAAGTTAAGAACCAAATAAGTTAAGAACCAAATAAATAGAGTAAGGCTACCTCTTGAGCTATGGGCATTTGTCCATATGAAAAAACGCCCGGGGTATTTACATTCATTAATGGTATAAACTGTCTCCACACGTAAGGGCTACCATATACAACAAAAGCCTGAAGACCTTTGTTTGTTAATACTCCTTTTAGAAAGTCGATTGCGGTTTCATTGAAACTAGCACTTCCATTAAAAGGATTGCCTCGGATAAATAGTTGTAGAAGTGTTGGAAAATCACCTTGTAAGTTGATTGTTTGGAAGTACTCATGATCACATATTTGTGTGTGATATCCCATCTTTTCTGGTAAGTCAACTGCTGGAGCCATATGGTTAATATGTGGACATTTTAGGGGATTATCAACCACAATTAGGTTACGAAGTTCAGTAAATGTTTTGTTAGAGGGAAAATTATTAGCTGGTGTTGAGTTTATGAATTTAGTTGGGGATAGATTTAGGGAAATATTGGTGATTAGACTGTGTTGCACTATTTCCTTGACAGTCATCCGAGCTTCTGGAGTTCCAACTAGTTGAGTGGAAGAAATAACATCCATTCGATTTTGGGCTGTTTTCTCTTTAGCCCGCCAAATACGTTCTACAGACTCCCTAATTTGTAATGGTGTGATTCTTCCATTTTCCACAGCCTTACAGATAGCATTTATTGCCCCTTCTGGATCGACAGTCATTAATAAAATATCAGCTCCAGCTTCTACGGCCATTACTGGGGCTTCATTAGGCTCATAATAGTTAGTAATTGCTCCCATAACTAGGGCATCTGTGGTAATTAAGCCAGAAAAGCCCAATTCCTGACGTAATTTACCCGTCAAAATCTTGTGTGAGAGGGTAGCAGGAAATCGATCATCCCAACTAGGGATCAAAAGATGGGCAGCCATCACCATATCTGCACCACTATCGATTGCTGCTAGGAAAGGAGGTAATTCCACTTCAGCTAAATGACTTTCAGAGTGACTTATTTTTGGTAGTTCTAAATGGGAATCAACCTCTGTGTCCCCATGACCAGGGAAATGCTTGGCTGTGGTAAGTATGGGATATTTGTTGACACCACGAATAAAAGCACAGGCTAATTCCTTTACTTCATCTGTTGTTTCCCCAAAAGCGCGGACATTAATTACCGGGTTATTGGGATTGTTATTCACATCCACCACCGGAGCAAGCACCCAATTAATCCCAATACCTAAAGCTTCTTGAGCCGTAAAAATCCCCATTTGTTCGGCATAATAAACCCCCAGCTTTGAATTTTGGCGAAAAATAGCACTTAATGCCATTGGTGGTGGGAACCATGTCGCACCACTAAAACGTTGTCCTACACCTTCTTCAATATCAGCTGCCATTAATAACGGTATCTTTGCTCTACTTTGCAACTGTGAAGTTCTAATTGCTATCTCTCCTGCACTAGCTCCTACAAAAATTATTCCCCCAATTCCTAAATTTTGTACCCAATTGATTAACTTTGCTGTTGATGTCTCCCAATCAGGATATTGAATTTGATGGTCGAAAAGGTAACCAGAAGCGCGGACAACCAACATTTGTGCTACCTGTTGAGTTAGAGAAAGTTTATCTATATTGGGTAACATAGTAACCTTAGTTAAAGTTATAAATATTTGTATTTATGATCACATATACAATACATAATCCGAAAATAAATTCTAGGTTGCACTAATTACAGTGTATTTAGTTGCAAAAGTTTAAGATTAGGTCATCATACATGTAACTACTATATTCCTTTGGTTCGTGTTATTTTAAACAGATGATTTGTAGTCTCTTCTATCATCTAGTCTATAAATTTACCAGTATTAATTATTTTTCAATTTATGCAGTGCCTTAACAATAAATGACTTATGTTAATAAAATATACTTGAAAATTCATGGCACCATAATTAAGTGCATGTGAACAGAAATACATATTAAAATGTATTACCAAAGAGTGAATAATAGAGAAATAAATAATATGGGAGTCTTGTAATTATTATCTAAATATGGAATGAGTTAAATTATTAAGGTGATGAGAAAAGACAGTAAATGTACTTTGGATATTTTATATTGGCTGGAATACTTCGTGATTTTAGCCTAAAACCTCAAATAGATATAGTAGATAAGGTAATTTGAAGTAATGATTAATTTCTGGTATCACTGTATCTGTAAAATACTTCATTAGGAAATAGTTTATAGATTTAAACAAAAATGGAGATAGTAATCCAAAATATCAGTAATCAATAATTTAAACAAATAATGAAAATTAAAAATCTTAATCAACTTAATTTATGTAGATAAAATAGATATGTATCATCGATAATAAAAATATTATTATCATTATGGCAAGGCAGCTATTTGCAATTAATCTGAAATATAGAAGTATTATTACAATTAACAATGTGACTTCTTGATATTACATGAACAACATATAAATAAAGCCACTAAATTTTAAGAGGCAATAATCTAAGATTGGAATGATTCAATAGTGGGATAAACTCTGAAAATTTTTGTCATAACGCTCATCTGACTATTTAAAGTGTACCTTGATTTCAATTAGTAATGCCGTATTGATAGGCAAAAAATTTATTTTTATCCCTCTATCATGATAAGTTTTAATAGTTAAAAAATGAAAAATTATCTAAATATTCTGGGAAGTAACTCAGTAGTTAGTAATTCCTATATAATGGTTAAGGCTATTAATAGAATTTGGAAGTAAGATTCTTACTTCCCTGAGAGAGCCTTTCTGTAAAATAATTCACTTTTAAAATATCCTCTTACTTCTACGATTTTCTCACAGTATTTTTTTATATAGTAAAAATTTTCGTTATAGAGTTGACATTTTCTTACTTTGCCTGGGGATCTTTGTTATGTTCGTGAAAAGAATATCTACACAACCATTTGCAGACCAAAAACCCGGTACATCGGGATTACGCAAGCATGTTAAAGTTTTTCAGCAGCCTAATTATTTGGAGAATTTTGTCCAGTCTTTATTCAATAGCATCGAAGGTTATCAGGGAAAAATCCTAGTTGTTGGTGGTGATGGTCGCTACTACAACCGCCAAGCCATTCAAATTATCTTGAGAATGGCTGCTGCTAATGGATTTGGTAAGGTATTAGTTGGTAAAGGAGGTATCTTATCTACTCCTGCTGTATCCTGTATCATTCGTAAAATTAAGGCTTTTGGGGGTATAATTCTTTCTGCTAGTCATAATCCAGGTGGTCCTGATAAAGATTTTGGCATTAAATATAATATTAGCAATGGTGGTCCAGCACCAGAAAAAGTAACAAATGCAATTTATATTCAGACAGGAAAGATAACTAGCTATAAGATCATTGATACAGAAGATATTAATTTAGACAAACCGGCAGTTCTGCAATTGGGTTCAATGAAAGTAGAAGTAATAAACCCAGTAGCAGATTATGCTGATATGATGGAATCCCTGTTTGATTTTGACCTCATTCGTAAGTTTATTTCTGGGGAAAACTTCCAAATGTGCATAGATTCTATGAATGCTGTAACCGGACCCTATGCTATTGATATCTTTGAGAACAGATTAGGTGCACCTATTGGAACTGTTAAAAATGGAACCCCTTTGGAAGATTTTGGTGGTGGACACCCAGATCCAAATTTAGTTTATGCCCGTGAATTAGTAAGTATTTTATATGGGGATAAAGCACCAAATTTTGGTGCAGCTTCTGATGGAGATGGAGATCGTAATATGATTTTAGGACGTAGGTTTTTTGTTACCCCCAGTGATAGTCTTGCCATTCTTGCAGCTAATGCTAATTTGGTCCCTGGTTATAGTTCTGGTTTAGTTGGGGTCGCACGTTCTATGCCCACTAGCCAAGCTGTTGATAGGGTAGCAGCAAAACTAGGGATAGATTGTTATGAGACTCCCACTGGTTGGAAATTTTTTGGTAATCTTTTAGATGCTGGCAAAGCCAATCTATGTGGTGAGGAAAGTTTTGGTACAGGTTCTATGCATGTTAGGGAGAAGGATGGCTTATGGGCAGTTTTGTTCTGGTTAAATATACTAGCTGTAAAAATGAAATCCGTAGAAGAAATTGTTCAAGAACATTGGTACATCTACGGACGTAATTACTATTCTCGTCACGATTATGAAGAGGTAGATTTAGAACAAGCTAACATCCTAATAGAGAATCTGCGTTCTTTAGTACCAATTATTACGGGTAAACAGTTTGGTAAGTATCAGGTAAATTATGCAGATGATTTTAGTTATACTGATCCTGTAGATGGAATAATCAGCAATAAACAAGGCATCCGCATTAATTTTACTGATGGTTCAAGGATTGTCTTCCGCCTTTCTGGGACGGGGACTAAAGGAGCAACCCTGAGAATTTATATAGAAAGTTATGAACCAAATATTAAAAGGCAAAATATGGACCCTCAAAAGGCCTTGGAGGACTTGATCACTTTGAGTAATGAAATAGCCCTAGTCCGTCAATTCACAGGACGAGAAAAACCGACTGTAATCACCTAACTTTATATTCAGACTAAATTTGGCATTTAAATAGACTCACCTACAAATAATTAGGATTTTAAATATAGATATAAAAAAGTTGTTAATTACTTAATTAGGCTTAATGATAATTGTTTTGATACATTCTATCGATGTTAAACAACTTATCTACTCAACTAAATTATTCAAAACATTGTATTCATATCATCATTTTGTAATATCTGCTTAAGATAATTGTAGTGAATACTATTCCAATTGTTATGAGTAAGTTCTCTTAATTAATCGAGTTAATATAAACATTTTTACCTGGTAATTTTATAGCAATATTAAGTCAGTCTAATGTTTATTACTGTTAGATATTCCTAACCACAAAATATTTAGTTATTAGACTAGGGAGAACTAGGCTTCTCCCCATACTTTACTCTGTGGGAAGATAAAACTTAAGTATTTAATGGAATAATACTTAAGATAATAGAGATTACTCCTCGCTAAAATCTTCTTGTTCTGGGTTGTAAGAATTTTCTGAGAGCAATCGCTGATTTTGGAGTTGATTTAACAAAGATAAAACTTTAGTTCCCCTTTCAATAGAATGATCTTCAATAAACATGACCTCTGGAGTTCGGCGCAAACGTACCCTAGCACCCAGTTCGCTGCGGACAAACCCAGTTGCCGACTTTAAACCTGCCATTGTTTCTGCTTTTGCTTCATCCGTGCCATAAATGCTGACATAAATTTTGGCGTGTTGCAGATCGCCTGAAACGTCTACATTAGTAACACTAACCATACCTATGCCAACTCGGTCATCTTTAATACTACTTAGTAGCATTTGGCTAACTTCCCGTTTAATTAGTTCTGCAACCCGGGAAATACGGCGATTTGTAGCCATAATGATCTTACTCCTAACAGAGGTATGTACAACATAAAGAAATATAAGAATTTCCGGGAAAAACCCTTCAGATAATTGTACTCAATCCCAGCATGGCTCGAAGTGTTAAAATTAAAAATACAAAACCACCAGCTAACAATCCCAAAATAACAATCACAGTTACTGGACTCTTTGCCAAAGAGCCTAGCGATGCAGGCGCAGTCAAAATTACACCCAACATTGTCGTTACAAAGTAGCGAATGTAGCGCACTACATTATCCCAGAATCCATCAAGCATGATTTTAATAGTCTTTAAGAATATAAGAAAGCTATACAAACATTTTCATTAATTTATATAATTATAATCCATATGTAGATAAATAACTAATACCAAATGATACATCATCATACTAACAGTCTGAGTTGCTATTTATTGTGTTCTATAAGTTCATTCATTTCCTATAAACAGTTACTTTCCAAACTAGTAGCTAATTTATTAGCTTATAGAATTAACTATAGCTATAGCTATAGCTATAAATCCAGCTAAAATATGGTTTGCCAACAGATAATAGTTATTAGTTAAATTTTCTAAGAAACTGAAAATTAATTCTATGATTATTATCATTGACTATAGTATAACTGTAGAAAAAATAGCAAAATATAATGCTGATACTTAAAGGTATAAATATTCATAATATTTACATGTAATCAGTTAAACATGTATAAACTTAACAATAATCACAGGTTAAAAGCAATAATGAATTAATGCTCTACATTTTAACAT
>NZ_CAIY01000030.1 GCF_000350105.1 Richelia intracellularis HH01 | reverse complement strand
AATTTTAATCCATACATTTATATCCTGGGTTTTAAAATACTCTACTTTATCCAATCAAAATCTTATAAAAGATATTTTTAAGCAGAATTTGATATGGGATGGAGTATAAGAAAACTTATTATGAGATAGCATAATCAATATTTTTGTTATATTCTAGTAAGATTTTAGAGTATAATGGAAGGTACTTATGATTTGGTTGCAGACAATGTTAAAGAGTTTTAATAAAGCATCAAATACTTTTTTGCTCAACAACTAATTTCCATAATCTTTTGACTTTCTAAAACAACATTTTACTAATCATAAAAATCCTTTAGTTTATTAAGAATTTATTTCACTCATTTGAATTTAAGACATTTATAACTTCCATAATAACTTTCTAATTTACTAATTAAAGCTAGCTTCCTTAGAATAAATCTTAAATGATTTAATTTGATAAATATTTTATGATATTATGATGGACTAAATGGTACTAAAAATAGGATATTAACTTACCACTATCGAAATTTTATAGCACTACGTACAAGCAAAAATTTTATAATCTATATATTTAAACTCTCAATGTTATTCTAAATATAATTCAGGGATACCAAATACTTGTATTATAAAACTTTATTTGGGCTAATAAAAAATAAAATGATACAAGGTTTATATCTGAATATATTCGGTTGACTTATTCCACTTTGATAATTCAATTCTGGTTTTTAGTGCATAGGGTATTCTTATAGTTTTTATATAGAGTTTGCTAAAATATTTTTAGCATTATATTGTTCAGAAGTGTAGTGTTACTATTATTTGAATTCGGGATAAATATTCTCAAAACTAAATAAATGCATTTAAAAATAAACTATGCTAATTATCTCATTACCATCAGATAATTAATAATTATGAGAACATTCCACAGATATTTCTTGAATAGAGAGTTTTCATAAAATAAAATTAATTTCAGTGACTTATGTCAAAAAGTTATAAATGTATTTTTAAAAGTGAATTATAAAAAGGCATCGATTGCCCGAGCAAATCTAACCATACTAGTTTTACTCCTTTACACTAACATCAGATTTAAAACTCTTGATTAAGTCATACTATCATTCAAATCAGGCTAGGATATCTATTAAGTTTAATTTACAATAAAATTGGATTTTTAGCCTCTTTAATCTTAAGTATTCTACTTCTATTATTATTTTTATCTCAACTCAAATATATTGTTCCAGAAATTGAAAGTTACTTTTATTAGTCTGACTGATTAAAATATTAATACTTCCTAAGTAA
>NZ_CAIY01000031.1 GCF_000350105.1 Richelia intracellularis HH01 | reverse complement strand
TTTTTTTATATATTAGCCTGACAGATATTATTCTAATCTCTTAATTATTTCAGTAGAACCTTCAATGTATTGAAGGTTCTATGGGAGAAACAGTCAATATATTGCACAAATTTTTATATAATTACTAAAATTTAAATCCAAATTCTAATATGATATAAGCGTTTATTAAGTCAATACACAATAATAGTATACAGAATTGATATGTTCTTATTAATCAAAATATAAAATTATCATTAATAAAAAAATGTAGCCTAAAAATCAGAATTGTAGTAATAATTTTTGAGGAAATAAAATGCAAATAATTATAAGTAATACAGCTTAACTAATAATCAATATATAATTAATTGCAATTACACTAAAATATGACCAGGAAAAACTTGTAAACCATTGGTTAGTTATATAGCTATTTATATACAGAGTGCTCTACAATTCCAAGTTATTTAACTAATTAGTCTTTCATGAAAAATAACGTAATTTGCTTTACCTTTATCCTTAGCATGATACATAGCAATATCAGCATCTCGCAAAAGTAGCCCAGCCTCTTCATATTCATGATTACTTATACTAATACCGATGCTAGCTGTGGTAAAAATCTCATGCCCATTTATATTTAAGGGAGACTCTAAAGTTTTATGGATACGTTGAGCAACTTGGGTAGCAGAAGTAATATTAATTATATCTTCTAGGAGGATAGCAAATTCATCTCCTCCAAGCCTGGCTATAGTATCCTCATTACGCAAACATGACTCTAAACGTTGAGCTGCAACTGCTAAGAATTCATCTCCTATTCTATGCCCAAATTTATCATTAATTCCTTTAAAACCATCCAAATCTATAAATAAAACAGCAAATTGGTAATCTTTTTGTTGCTTACTCCTCTCAAAAACTTGTTGTAAAACATCCTGAAATAGAACTCTATTTGGTAATGAAGTTAGAGAATCATAAAAAGCGTGGCGAAGTAATTGTGATTCTATTTTTTTACGTTCGCTAATATCTTGAAAAATTATTATGGCACCATTAATATTTCCATGATCATCACAAATGGGAGCAATACTATCTCCTATAGGTATCTGTTTTCCACTTTTTGTAATTAATATACAGGTATCCGGCAAAGTAACAACCTCACCTGTAACTATTACCTGTTGAAATAAATAATCTATCTTTCTCCCTGTATGTGAATCTATAATTTCTAATACCCTTTCTATGCTAACTGCTAATGCTTCCGATTCATGCCACCCAGTTAGCGCTTCTGCCATAGGATTCATGAGTTCAATTTTGCTATGAATATCTATAATGATAACTGCGCTACCCATACTGTTAATTGCAGTTAACCATTTATGATGTTCTTGCTGAATCCTAATTTCAATTTGTTGCTGGTAAAGAGCTACTTTAATTGTGGTATATAGTTTTTTCTTATCATATTTTTTAAAATACAATTTCCATAATACCAATTACATGTATTTTGATTACATAATCTTGGCTCTATAGAATCCTTACCCAAATATAATACTGGTATATTAAGTTTCTCCTGAATTAGACCTGCAATTTCCACGTACTTGTTACACTCTGAAGAGTAGCTACCTAATAAAACTACATTTGGATTAGCCTCAGATATTCTTTTAATAATATCTGAGGCTAATCCATTTATTTCTGATATGCTATATCCTATTTTTTGCAACTTTTGCTCAATCTCTACATATGCTATATTTTTATCCTCAATAACTATGATTCTGAAAAGATCCATTTGAAATTTACCTATAAATTAAGGCTTAGATATTAGTTACTATTAATGATTAAAAATCGTACTGCTAATAACACTATAATTAATATTCAATAATATAGCTATTGATTCTTACCAATTATAATAATAAGTTTGTACTCATCAAGACTATGCTCTATCTTTCGATAATTAGTTAATATATCATTGCTTTTATGTATTTATTTAGATTGCGTATAAACCCGATTTTAAGTAATGTTATAAATAAAACAAACTATTAAAATCCAGTATTTTTTGATATCTCATTTTTAAAAATAGTGCTAAATAATCTTTGAAATAAATTGTATATTTTTTTTAATTGTGAATGGTAAATCAGAGCACAAAAGACTTTTTTTTTAAAAGTACAAAAAGACATGGATTAAAAAAGTAAAAATACTGGCAAATTAATAATAGATAGAAATATTGCCTCTAACGAGTAATGATTTTGAATCATAGATTGATATGATTTCATATACAAAAATATTTTCTGTATAAAAGATATTTAATCTACAATTCAAAATTATATTTATCATCCTATTAAAAAAGTTGCTCACTAAAAACAAATTTAGTTATTACTACTGATTAACGGCATATAATGATCTACTTCTAGTCACATCAATACTAACTGTGCCACCAAAATCAGGAATTGGTGCATTTATTTTACTCAAAATTACTTGTACTTGTGAAATATGCTCACTTTGTTGGAGAATAGAATTAGCAATAGCTTCTACTAATCTTTCTATCAAAATAAATTTAGAGTCTTGTATTAAATTTTTAACTATATCAATAGTACTACGATAATCTACTGTTTTTTTTATGTCTTCTGTTTTTGCAGCTGTAGAAATGTCTAGCCAAAGTTTAGCATTTACTTCGAACCATTGTCCTAATGCCTGCTCCTCTGGTAAATAACCAGTGTAACCATAAGCACGAATTCCAGAGACGTGAATGCAGTCCATCATAATATATACTTAATATTGATTTTGAAAAGTAACTTTATCATATAATTTTAGGCCTAGGAGTAGACAACAAAAAATACTTTTAATGGGAGAGGAAGACGAGGAAAAAATTAATAATGTACATAATATAATCTAAAATGAAACTGGATGAGTTTTCTTTATTACTTGACCAATAAATAGGTGGATAGATAAAAATTACTTTGACTAGCTAACTATAATTATTTCATGTCAACTGATTATAAAAATATAAATCAAATTTGGTCTGTGATTGCAGTAGAAACTTTGAAGCGCCTTGGATTAAAAACAGCCATCATTTGTCCTGGTTCACGTTCTACTCCTATGGTAATGGCCTTTGTTCAATCATTACTAGATATTGAGGTAATTTCTATTTTAGATGAGCGTTCTGCTGCTTTTTTTGCCTTGGGAAGAGCAAAGGCAACAGGTTTACCTACAGTACTAGTATGTACTTCTGGTACTGCAGGAGCTAACTTTTATCCAGCAGTTATTGAGGCAAAAGAAAGTCGTATACCATTGCTGATTTTGACTGCTGATCGACCTCCAGAATTGCGAGATTGTCATTCTGGGCAAACAATAGATCAAGTGAAATTGTATGGTAACTATGTTAACTGGCAAATAGAGTTAGCAGTACCTATTGCAGATATAGAAGTCTTAAAATATATGCGCCAAATGTTAATCTACGCCTGGGAACGATCTATAAGTCCTATTCCTGGTGTGGTTCATATAAATGTTCCTTTGAGAGACCCTCTCTTACCTATTCCCCATGAAAGTAACTTACAGGTCCGACTCCTAGAACTATTGAAATCCCAACTAAAACTAGAGGAATTTCTAGATGGGGTGAGGATTAATACACCATTAGCAGATATTGATAACAAGCTACCAATATTACCTGAATGGCAAGAATATGATCGTGGTATAATTATCGCCGGAGTATCTCAACCACTTAAAACTCAAAAATATTGTCTTGCAATCGCTCAATTATCTGAAAGTTTACAATATCCAGTACTGGCAGAAGGATTATCCCCTGTTCGTAATTATGCTGAAAAAAACCCTAACATTATTTCTACCTATGACTTAATTCTCCGTAACTCTAAATTGGCAGAACGATTAACCCCACAGATAGTTATTCTAGTTGGGGATATGCCTACCAGTAAGCAATTACGCCAGTGGTTAAGTAGCATATCAGCCAAAGTGTGGGTAATAGACCCCACATACCAAAATCTAGATCCTACCCATAGCAAGACTATTCACCTACGGGAATGGGAAAGTAGAAGAGTTGATAGACCTTACAAGTATTCCCAAGATAAGTTAAAGGTAAAAGGAAATAAAGAGGACTCTTTTATCAAAATGTGGCTGTCAGCAGAAATCAAGACAAGGCAATCGGTAGATAAATGTTTTATGCAGATGGAAGATATATGTGAAGCTAAATTAGCTTGGCTCCTATCCCACAGTTTACCTTCTGCAACGCCGGTTTTCATTTCTAATAGCATGCCAGTGAGAGATGTAGAATTTTTTTGGAGACCCAATAATTCTCATATTATCCCCTACTTTAATCGAGGTGCTAATGGGATTGATGGTACATTATCCACTGCTTTGGGAATAGCACATCAGCAACAAGGCAGCGTTATGCTAACGGGAGATTTAGCTTTACTTCATGACAACAACGGCTTTTTACTCAAAAATAAATTTGTTGGCCATTTAACAATAATTTTAATTAATAATAATGGTGGTGGCATTTTCGAAATGTTACCCATTGCTGAATTTAATCCACCCTTTGAAGAGTTTTTTGCTGCACCTCAAAATGTGAATTTTAAGAGTTTATGTGATGCTTATGGGGTTGGATACCAATTAATTACTTCTTGGAAACAACTGAAAGACGAACTAAAATTTTTACCTGCAGAAGGAGTCAGGGTCTTAGAAATACAGACAAACCGTCAAGTCGATGCAAAATGGCGCAAAGAAAACCTGGATAAATTTGTAATATAAAAAACCTATATAAATAAACTGGTACCAATCAAATACAAGTATAACCTAAGTGATTATCCCATATAATATGAAAAGACTTTAAGCAATGTCAGTATCAACTATACTAACATCAAACAGAAAGTATATAGTTTGTTTGTAGTATTACAGCAGTTATTCTTAATATTAAATATTTTAGTATAAACATTTTTATAGTTTGAGATGTCAATAAAAAAGTAACGTACTCTCACTAGAGAAATTAATTGGAATAGTGATACCAATCTTCTTACATAGAAGATTCCCCACTTTCTACATCTCACTATTAAGACTTTTTCTGTAAAGCTCAATCTATGCTGTTACTCTTGAAAAACGAATCAGTATTCAAGTTAATACCCTATAATCATGTGTTTATAGTACTTATTTTGTAAAACCATTATATAAAATTCTCATAATTTAATAATTCAGTATCATGAATTATTGGTCACTCATCAAAATCCTTAGTTCTATAGAGATAAACTGACTTATTACACCATTATGAAAGCTAGGGTCTGTTTAATAGACCCTAGCTTTTTATTATTCTGCCTTTAGAAAAATTCCTTAAATTTCATCTTTTATTGAATATGGGAAAGTTGCTGTGCTGTTTTTTGGAATTCAAGAAACAAAAAAAACGATCCCAATTAGAATATCACCAAATATATTTGGCATGATATTTTCATATCTGTAATAATGATTATTACCTTTATGTTCACTTATCTTATTTAAGGCTTAAATATAATTAACTTAGTCTAATTATTTAAAGTTATTGCAGTTATGTATTTGCTTTTTACTGGGAGAATTCGACTTTATGCTTTGTTAAGTAAAATAAGGATGAATATAAATTCAACTTTATTAGTCATAATTAACTAAATACTGCAATAATGCTTAATAATTTTTTCTATCCAAGTGCAATTTATAAATTCACTTATAATCCATACATTTAGTAATAGCTTTAAGCTTCGTCTACACTAACTAAAATCATTACTATATAAATTTTGGCTTGTAATAGAATTACTACAATTTTTACCAGAAAATACAATTAATGATGACTCGTATAACTTAGTATAAAAAGCTTTTATACTCGATAAGTTCATTGTTTTTACTATTCCCCACTGTTTAAAATATGTTTGTTATTATTCTTATCAGTTTACCCTTTTCTATTTTTTCTTATTATCTAATAAATCATGATTATTATTGGTTAGACCTAATATAAAAATGATTTTCAGTTAGTATTTTGGTTAGAGTAACATAATTGATTTAGTAATTAAGTTAAACATATCTTTGCATTTAAAACTATGGAGGTTATACTTATTTGCATTCTAGTCGGATATTTACTCATTATAATATTAATTTAATTAATTATTTACCAACTATTAGGACAACTCATTGTAAAAACTCTCTGTGCCAGAACTTCAAATTTTGATATAATAGTTGTTGGTATTATTCTGACCATTGTTTATATGGAATATAATAGTGTCTCATTGTAACTGAAAATAAATAACTGTGAATAACTAGCCTTCAAATCATCTGTATACCGATCTCTGTACAAATACCACTTAATTTAATATCCCAAGGTTGAATAGGTAATTTCTCTATATAGGCAAACTCGAATATAATCCCAATTGTAGGTGTATTTCGCACCAGAGGAGAACTTAAAAAGTAATCGTAATATCCACCACCATAACCTAGTCTATAACCTTGATGGTCACATGCAACTGAAGGAACAAGTATTAAATCAACTTCTTCTAAATTAATCCGAGGGCTATTTTCATTGGGTTCTAGAATTCCATACATACCAACTTTTACAGGGTCTAGTGATATAACTTTATGCCAATAGAGAGATCTCCCAACACAACGAGGGAAACCCCAAATGTAACTATTATCAGTAAATAGAGGACTTAAGTCTGGTTCTTGGCGAAAGCTAAAATAAGCTAATACAGTTCTTGCATGTATAAATAGTGATAAAGACTGTATATGTTTAATAATACAATTATTATTTTGTTGCCACTGTGAAAATAACATTGATTCACGGTGCATTATTAATTTTCGACGTAGTTTGTACTTGTCCACAAGAGCAAAAAAAGTATATTCATAAATTCTAGGATGGTGCAATTATATGCTTATATTCAATAACTAATGGTAAAATCCCACCTTTTAAATTAAATAAAGTATTAAACAAAGTGTTAATAATAAATACTTAGCAATTATATTGGTAAATCCTCCAAGGTACTTTTTTATTTGGTTTGTTCGTTTCTTAAGAACTTTACCCCTAATTTTCCAAAATTTATTCGCAAAGTTAAATTAATCAAGCCATAAATTGATACTTTCCTATATTCTGGTACATCAAGTAAAAACTATACATGAGAACATCAGATTAAGCAAAAGTATTAGAAATTTTGGTTGTTTGAACTTCTTATTAAGATAGAATGCAGGGTTATTTTATCCCTTCTCATGGGTAATTTCATAATTAGATGATCGAATCTAGTCTATATTTAGGTATAACAATGTCACAAGATAATGTGAAGAAATAAACCTATGAGCCTTATAACCTTACTCTCATAAAACTTCACTGTAGATAACCAAACTACCTTCGCTTATTACTTTTGTTGATTCATACGCAAAATCTCTCATAATCCCTAATAATACATTCTAAAATGTGCTCAATCTGGGTACTTCCCAACAAGATAACAATGAACCCTCCCAACCAAATGTCAGCTTTCTGAATTGGCAGTGTACATATAGAAGAAATAAGTAAATCGATTAGAAAAGCTTAAATCATTATTTGGGATATACTCTTTTTACATAATTTATATTAAAAAATTTTAATATGGTGACAATTCCTTAACTAAATATATAAGCTTAACCAAAGTCTTAAGTATTAACTGCGATAAATTATTGACCTCTTTAAATAATAAATAATACCGCTGATTATAAATTTCCTGTAATATGACTTTTCATGTTTTGAAGACTATATATTTAGAAAACAGATTCTATTTGTATTCCCTAAATGATAAACTCGAAAATTGACTGTTGTAATTAAATTATCAACAAAAGTAGTAAATGATAATATGATAATTTAACCCAATTCTTATCCATGGATTTATTAGCATTATTTATTTAAGTGCATTTTTAATTTCTATTTTTGAACAGAATTGTAGTCATAAGTAAAAAAGTGGGAGATTTATGCAGATTCTAATTATGGGTGGTAATCGTTTTATAGGCGTACACTTAACACAAATGTTGCTAGAAAAAGGACATAATGTAGTGCTGTTTAACCGGGGCAATCGATCTGCTCCATTGAAACATGTAAAAACTATCATAGGTGATCGTACTAATATAGCTCAACTAAGGGAAAAATTATCTACGGAGAATTTTGATGTTATTTTCGACAACAGTGGTCGTAAACTTACTGATACCAAACCATTAACAATGATTTTTAAAAATCGCTTACGGCAATTTATTTATATGAGTTCAGCAGGAGTGTACCTAAATTCAGACCAAATGCCCTATATGGAAGGAGATGCTATTGATCCCAAAAGTCGTCATTTTGGCAAGTATGAAACGGAAATTTACCTGATGGATAAGAAATTTCCTTATACATCTATCCGTCCCACTTATATCTATGGTCCTGGAAACTATAATGATTTAGAGGCTTGGTTTTTTGATCGTATTATCCGTGATAGACCTATTCTAATACCTGGTGATGGACTACAATTTACCCAACTAGTTCATGTTAAAGATTTGGCTGGTGCCATGTGTCAAGTTTTAGACAATCCACAAGCTGTGGGCCAAATTTATAATGTTTCAGGTGATCGCTTTATCACTTTTGATGGTTTAGCACGTTCTTGTGCTGTAGCCGCGGGTAAATCTCCTGACAGTATTAGGATTATTCACTATGACCCAAAACAATTTAATTCCATAAAGGGAAAAGCATTTCCCCTGCGTGTACAACACTTTTTTGCCGGAGTAAACAAAGCCATGAAGGACTTAAAATGGAAACCTTTGTATGATTTGATTACTGGACTTGAAGATTCCTTTGAGAATGATTATCTCGCTTTTGGCAGAGACAAGGCTGATATTGATTTCTCTATAGATGAGGAAATTCTTCAGAGTTTACATCTAGCTTAATACCTAAAGTATAATCTCAAGTTTCAGAGACTTGGATTTACTTGTCCCCCTACTACCATTATTAATGGTGGTATTGTTTAATGGATAATATTAGCTGTAAGCATTTATTTTTACCTACACTGATACAAGCCTTTCAACGACCGCTGTGGTTGATACACTTATTTTAATTAAAACATAGTGAAGAAAGTTCTCATAATTAAACCCTTGGTATAGAAAAACAGCACTTGTAATTGGAATAAATAGTAGAAAAAGTAATGCTCAATATAGTTTTTATATGAGCAGATTCTGAATATTATTTGCTTAATTGGCACTATATCCTTAGGTTTTAACTGCAAACTGATTACTTTGTGGAGAATGTGTGCAGTTATTACTGTCCCCAGAGTGTTAACATTTTCTATGAAATAATTATTATGGCCACCCCATATTAAGTACTAGTAAGAGTTAAATTTAAACCAACAAAGTTGTCGAGCCGTATAAGCTAGTTTATTAAACAGTATAATTTTTTAATTATTGAAGTTGAATCACCAACAAATCAGTTTCCATCCTCCATAATGCCTTAAACTTGCTGCTAATAATTATATGTGGAAGTGTATAGCCTAATCACAAGATGTGTTAAGGCCCTAGCCTCTGCCTGAAAACTATTGTTTGAATGTATTCTAATAATTCCAGCTAGTAAAAAGCAGTCTCAACCTAGATTTGCTCAAACCCACAATTTGCAATTAAAACCTTCAAATACTGTAACAAATATTTTCCTAATATTCAGGTTTCTAAACTGGGCTATACTTACCTAAAACAAAGCTAAGAGTTTCAGTAAGAGAATTATAATTATTCTTTTGCTCGTTAAAAATAAAAAAACTTTGATAATGAATTCGATAATAAATTGGTATGGGTATATTTAATTTAAGATTGAATATAGAATATTTTCAATCTTAAACTTACTGGGAAATAAAGCATAATCAGTTTATTACCATGACTGTAACAATAATAAATGCTAAGAATACACTAAAGTTAAGAGTAAGTAATATTGGGTATAATCTAATCCAAGATTAAAACCCTTGATATTCTATACACCAACCCTAATAGGGCTTATGAATAAAAAACTAAGTGTATTATTATTTATATAATCGTGTCTTAGGAGAATGAAAAGCTTAATTATAAAATCCTCAAGTTTATGCAATTTGTGAAAATTTTCTTGTAAAATTTCTATGTTTAGAGTAAGGATTTTGTTTGACTATCATTTTTATGAAAATTTCTTTTTGATTTCGTTTTAAAATAAGCCTTATACACATTTGAGTCTAGGGAGTAATTTAATTTATACATCTGAATTATTCCCTAGTAAATTCATAATATATTCTTTTATCTATCTTATCCTTTCATCTAACTATGTACTCTTGGTTGAGGATATAAATTAGTTAATAACTCACTTTCCAGTAATGCTAATTCTTGCAACCGTGACATAAATATATCTCGCGCGAAATATGTATCAGCCAATCTCCAGTAAACCCCATAATGCCTAGCTTCGGAAGACATCAAACTACTATAAAAGGCTGCTAAATCTACTTCCAGACAATAAGTTGATAACAAACCCAACCGTTCATGACTTCGAGCCTCAATTAACCCACTGACCAACAAAGAATCCAGAAATCTTAGTGGTTCCTGATGTCGAATTTGGGCTTTTAAAGCTGCACCATAGGGGGGGGCGTTTAATGGGGCCATTGGTATGTTCCGTTTCTCCAACCAATTATTGACTTGGTCGAAATGCTCCAATTCTTCTTTGGCAATTTTTGTTAATTCCTGAACCATTTTAGTCTTGGAAGGATAACGAAACATCAAGTGAATAGCTGAACTTGCAGCCTTAAGCTCGCAATGGGCATGATCGAGCAAAATAGTATCTAAATTGGTGATTGCCTGTTCTACCCAAGCATAGCTCGTTGGTTGCTGGAGAACATTGATAGTTGCTGGATTCCCAATTACCTTCATTAAGGATAATTAATAATTTATTTACTACGATAATGATACAAGATGCAACTGCGATAAGGTCATTAGTATCTTAATGTATGACGGATGTGATATTGTAATAGGGTGAGGGAGAAAACAATACAAAAGTTAGTACGTATGCACCATATCATCTTCTGTATTTAAGTTATGATTGACCTTCAGTCATAATTAACAATGATGCAAAAATTAAGTTAACGTGCTACTTTCTCTAAAATGTGTGAAAACTATGAATTGAGGTAGTCTCTTAGGAGCGTTCAGTTTAATGGACTATATTGAAAAGGTACTAGAAAAATTAAGAGAATTAGCTGGAAAGCTAATTGAGTCCCTTTTAGGACCAGCAACTGAGCCGGAGCCGGAGTTAATTCCGATTCCCGTTGATAGTAGAATATTTAGGTGTTAAGCAATTAAAGTGTTTAATTCACAACCTTGCATCTCCAGTGTTTTGGTGGTACATGGACCTAACTTGAACCTGTTGGGTCTCAGGGAAACAGGGGTGTATGGCTTTGAAACCTTAGATAGTATTAATGATTCATTAAATAAAAGTGCTGCTAGAATGGGTGTTAAAATTGTCCCTATTCAATCAAATCATGAGGGCTTATTAGTAGATGCTATTCAAAATGCTCTAGGCCTACATCAGGGTATCTTGATTAATGCTGGAGCCTACACCCACACTAGCATAGCCCTAAGAGATGCAATTGTAGGGGTAAACTTGCCGGCTGTGGAAGTGCATTTGAGCAATATCTACAGTCGAGATGATTTCCGTAGCTTTTCGTACTTAGCCCCAGTTGTAATTGGTCAAATTAGTGGTTTTGGGAAGCAAAGTTATTTACTGGGGTTGCAGGCATTAGTACATTATTTACAAGAACCTAGTAAATAAAAATAGAGGTTTAGTAAGGTCTAGAGTGTATGATAAGTGTTAAACTATCCCCTACAGAAGTATAAACGTTTGATATTTTACAGACTTTCAGGGTGTACACAAATGCTCATAAGTAAAGTGTCTGCTTGTATTTGTAATTGTAGAGAAGTAATAATGAATTTATACTATGCGCCATGCCTTAGTTAGTCATTTTCGAGGTACTTTTGCGGGTGTATACCTAGGGGATTTGCTTGCCAATGGATATGGGTGTTCCTCAAATAGGAAATTTCCCCATTACCAATTATTACTTAAAGTAACTCAATTACTCATAGGGCAAGATCAATTCGACTTAAAACTTTGGCAGGAATCGCTTCAGGAAGAGTATCTCTGTTTGGATAATAGTTTGACTAGCTTATATCAAGTTATCCTAGGCACTTTGCCAATAGCTTTAACTTTCCATGATAATTTCATCAAATTACGCCGTAATGTGCTAGGTCTGCTAGAAGTATTAAGGGTAAAGATATTTTGGCGCGATGTGACCTTGGCATTTTCCTACATAGTTGCTCAAGCTGTCAGAGAAAATATTTGCCCTGAAACTGTTATAAGAGAAACTATATATTTCATTGATGACATCTCTAATAATCTATCGCAACAATTATTAAAACTTGATTTTCTTTTAAAGCAAGGGGCAGGATTAAACAGAATAAAAATAGAGCTGGATAAATTGGAACAATCAGATGCCATGATAGTAATGGTGTTTTATAGTTGCTTGGTTGCCCCAGAAGACTTTAGATTAGCAGTTTTACACTCCCTACAAACAGGAAATTCACCCCTCATAGTTACCCTTGTTAGTGCATTATCTGGAACTGCAAATGGCGTGTTAGGTATACCTACAACTTGGCGTGCTTCTTTACTATCCTCTACTTTTTCACGGCTACAACATAGTCAATACTTGCAAATGCTAACATTAGCAGATGGATTACTAGAACAATGGTCAGGGTTATATAAATTAAACTCATATCAAACCGAACTAATCTCAGACGGATTTATATTATTAAATGAAAATGCATTTAGCTCCCAGGTTGTTGCAGATCCTAATATTATCCGTTGAATCCTATATTAATAATTAATATGGAATTGAATTAATGCATCTTATGATAATAAGAAACACTTGTATTATTTCGATTTTTCTGTGTTGCAACCGCAGAATTTGAAGATCATATTATGATTGAACTATTGAATAAACGAATATGCAAATGTAATTCAAAATAGATATTAATATTTAATTGTACTACTAGTTTATTAGCCCCTGGTTATAATCTGTCAATGCAAAATGGCAACTTGAAATGACATATGTCAATGTTTACAGGACTTATGGAGGAAAATTAGTCATGATTAGGCTAGCAAGCTACACCAATCTGTATCTGGTTGCACAGTAACATCAGTGAAAACTAAGATTCCCATTATTAATTTGAATTTGGACTCAATCAGGTTGCACTATCATGTAATTTCTGTAATGTCTGTAGTTTGTCTTACAGGGGCAATGGGTCATAAGTTCTACAATCAGCCCAAGTTAAAAGTTGGAACTATTGCGCCACAGACTATTACTATACCCAGAACAGGTTTGATAGAAGATGAAGAGCAGACTAATGAAAAAAGACTGGCTGCAAGTCAGAATTTTCTTCCTGCATTGATGGTTGATGTCTCTGCAAATAAAAAGATCAGTCAACACTTACAAAAACTTTTAAGTCAGCTCAATGATTTTTATAGTTTAGCTAGTCCTCTCCCCTTCGTTAATATTTCTATTCTTTCTTCTGCTTCTCAAGCCTACTTACGTTCATGTGATGAGGAAAATTGGGAAATACTACGAATAGTACTAAAACAGAAACCAGGAAAAATTGTAGGGAAACACTCATATCTTCGTGAATTACCGGCCAAACTAAAAAATAATACTACTAATAATTCTCAGAAATTCAATCAAGCCTTTGCAGAAATAAAATCATATAGCCTGAATAAATCTGCCAGAAACTTATCATTACTACTATCAGAAATCTCTACTGCTCGTCAACGTTATGCTCTGGCTCAGGCCCAGATTTCCAAAATTGCCATAAAAAAACAACAACCCATCTTTTATGAAAAGAACTTTTTAGAAATAGCTAGTGATGATTGGAAAAAAACACAAGTAGCAATTAGGCAAATTAAAGAACGTATATTAGCTCAGGGTATTCCTCCAGGATTACCAGAAAAAATGTTACTAGACGTAATAAGACTAAATGTCCAGGCTTCTGTACCCAAAGAAGGGCAAAAAATAGCCGTAATTATCTTACAAGAAATACTACAACCAAATCTTTGTAAGGATGAAATTAAAACCAAAATACAAGCCCAACAGGCTGCTGCGGAAGTTGAGCCTGTTATTATAACTGTCAAAAAAGGGGATGTGATTGTTTATAAGGGACAAACTATTACCCAATGGCAATTCACAGTTCTAGAACATTATCGTCTCAGCCGTAGAGAAATTCATTGGCAAGGTTTAGGGTACTTAACATGTACTGTTATAGTCGGTGTTTGTATATTTATCCTTGTACAACGACAAGTCAAGCGGAAGTTAAGACAAAGAGATTGCCTACTATTTTTGCTTCTCACCCTTAGTATCCCTTTAGCACTAACATTTGATATTACACATGCTAGTTGGAGTGGTGTGGGTTTATTACTAGGTAGTTTTTATGGATCAACCTTAGGAATTACAGTTATGGGACTACTCTTACTAATATTACCTATTGGTTCAGAAGTAAGTTGGATTGCTTTGATTTCTGGCACAGCAGGGGGTACCTTGGGTAGTCTAGTATCAAAGCGATTGCACTCGCGTGAGGAACTAGCACTATTAGGAATTGCGATTGCTATTACCCAAGGTGGAGTTTATTTAATTATTCAGCTGCTGACCGGAAGTATGATTTTAAGTCCAAATTTCTATATGATATTACGTGAGGCATTGTTATTTGGTCTATCTGGTTTAGTCTGGAGTGTTGTGGCTTTAGGTTTAAGCCCTTATTTGGAAAAAATCTTCGACTTAGTTACACCCATTCGGTTGGCAGAGTTAGCCAACCCCAACCGCTCCTTATTACAGCAATTAGCAACAAAAACCCCCGGGACATTTCAACACACTCTATTTGTAGCAACCCTAGCCGAGGCAGCCGCAAAAAAATTGAAGTGTAATGTGGAGTTGGTTAGAGCTGGTACCTTATATCATGATGTTGGAAAAATGCATGATCCAGAAGCCTTTATTGAAAATCAGATAGGAAGACCAAATAAACATGATACGCAAATAAAAGATCCTTGGAAAAGTGCGGAAATTATTAAACAACATGTAAATAAGGGTTTAGCAATGGCCCGTAAACATAGTTTACCCACGGCAATTCAATCGTTTATTCCCGAACATCAAGGAACAATGCAAATTGCTTACTTTTACTATCAAGCTCAAGAAATTACCAAGGGGGATTCAAAGCGCACAGTACATGAAAATGACTTCCGTTATGATGGACCCATACCACAATCTAGGGAAACGGGTATCGTAATGCTAGCAGATTCATGTGAAGCAGCCTTGCGATCACTCAAGGATGCAACACCAGAGAAAGCTTTGGTGATGGTAAATAACATTCTTCTTGCTAGATGGAAAGATAAACAATTGGTAGATTCCGGACTAACCAGAGAAGAAATTGCGGAAATTGCCAATATTTTTGTAAAAGTTTGGCAGCAATTCCATCATAAAAGAATTGCCTATCCAAAACTCAAAGCTAGCATTCCCAGAAGTAAATAAGAGAATTTTTGATTTTTGACTTGGTATCAGTATCATTACATATTAGTATTTACTCCATTTATTTATTTGTTAATATGATTTTGAATGAACCTGAAAAAACATTATTTAAATTCCTCGATTCCTATTTTTCCAGGTAATTATTATTGAAGGTAGCATACTGCTTTATGACTCTTAGTTGTAGACTTATTGTTAGAAATGTAAGTATTATCTCCTCTATTTTTGGGATTCAAAACAATTTACAATATATTTCATTAAGGATTTAATTATTTATACTTACTCTATCTGCATCTCCATAACTGTGTATGATTTGAACTTTAACTTATACCAAAATATTCTTATATTTTGCATGCTACTATTTATAGGTCACTAATTAATAGTTTGACTCTTATTTAAATTGATTACAATTCCTTCATAAAATATCAAAAATAGTATATAGTTCAATACTATTTAATTGATTTCTGCTCTCAATATATCCCTGTTATAATAGACATTACATTTGCAGAATAAATTATTACCTATTTATCCATTTGGAAACCTTTATTAATATAACTTAAATTAGGTTAATTTTAAATCCAAATATATACGTTTTATTTATTCCTAATTCAATTACTAGATGATATCTAGAATTGTTCTTGTTTAATTACTCTCTATTACGATCTAACAAATCTTAGAAAAAGGTGCACCTCATAGTAACAAGTTTAAAACTATTATTAGAGTTACATCTAGAAATAAGTATAAGGTATGAATCTGAAAATTTGCAAGGAGTATGCTGTGCTGACAATAGATTAGGATGCATTTGATTCAAGATCGATAATTTTAATTGCAACAGCAAACTTTTATTAAATAACTTAAAATCCTGAAGGAAAATATTACTGGGAGAAATTCTATGCTCTTACAACAAAATACTATTTGGCAGACATTACTATCGCAAGTAATGAGTTTATTTATAGATCAGGAAGCATTAGAAAATTATGCAAAAAGTGTAGATTGGGAACAGGAAAGTTATTGCTTTCACCGGAATGATGTAATCATTCCGGAATACTACAGCAGTCAGAACCTTTATGGTATCAATCAAGAACATCTTCATTACAGTTCTGCTATTAGCTATGACACAATTGCACAATATATATTACTACCGAATGAAACCTTGATAAGACAAGCCTTAATTGATACTGTCAGGATAAGAAAACCTAGAAGAATTTTAGATTTAGGATGTGGTACTGGTTCTAATACTTTGATGCTTAAACAAACTTTCCCGAATGCAGAAGTAATCGGCTTGGACCTCTCACCATACATGTTAGTAAGGGCCTCCCATAAATCAAATAGTTCTGGTTTAGATATAAATTGGCAATATGGGAATGCCGAAAATACAATTTTTACTGATAGTTACTTTGATTTAATTACAATTTCCTTCTTATTTCATGAGATCCCATTATTAACGTCCCAGGCAATTATAAATGAAACTTTCAGACTATTAGTTAATGGGGGAGAGATTGTAATATTAGATGGAAATCAGAGAAATCTTCACCAATTAGAATGGCTGACTGATATGTTTGAAGAACCCTATATAAAACAATATGGCTCCGGATGTATGGAGACATGGATGGGTACAACTGGATTTGCAAAGGTAAAAACTCATAGTATATGGTGGGTATACCAGTTAACAAGTGGCATAAAACCAATGATTGCAAAAGATGACAAACTGTTAACATATAAGCATCATTATATTTCCACTTATACAGATTCAACAACAAATGATACTTTACAGGGATTTCCATCGCCAGCTTAATGAAAATGACTTTAAAGGCAGTTGTATTTGATTTTAATGGGGTAATTATTAATGATGAGGCTATTCATCAAAGACTTATAGAAGAGATTTTGCTGTCAGAAAATCTTTTTATTAAGAAGGGAGAATATCAGAAAGTATGTATAGGACGTAGCAGTCGCACTTGTTTATATGACTTGTTAAGTAATCATGGACGTGTTATTAACGAAGATACTTTAACTAAAATATTACTCAAAAAAGCCCAAAATTACATTTTAGAACTGGAAAAGTTAGATGGACTGCCCTTGTATCGGGGCTTAAATGATTTTATATTTCAAATTTACAATAGCAATGTGTGTCTAGGGATAGTTAGTGATGCAACCAGAAAAGAAATAGAATTTGTACTCGAACGTAGTCAGTTGAAACAATTCTTTTCAGTCATGATATCTAGCGAAGATACTACCAGCATTAAGCCAGAAACAGATGGGTACAAATTGGTAGTTCAGAGGCTAAATCAAAGATATCCCCAAATAAATTTACAACCAAAGGAATGTCTTGCCATAGAAAATACTCCTCAGGGTATAAGAGCTGCAAGAAGGGTGGGAATGCAAGTAGTTGGAATTGCAAATACTTACCCTTTTCATATGTTACAAAGACAGGCAAACTGGACAGTTGATTATTTTACTGACTTAGAGTGGGAGCGTATACAAGAATTTTTTTAGAAATTATTCCTGTAAGTAACTTCGAGACGATGTTAAAATCATATTGGAGTTTATACCCTGGGGAATTAGCTCATTTGGTAGAGTGCTGCGATCGCACCGCAGAGGTGAGGGGTTCAAATCCCCTATTCTCCATCTATCGATTAAATTGATACAGTTTCCCTTTTATGATTTTTTTAATTGCTAAAATTAGCATTAAAAGTTAGGATGGTAGACTCAAAGCCTTATTTAATTCTTAATGTAAATGGTATAGATGATAGCAGAATGGATGTTTTATTTCCTAAATAATTAGGGTATCGGGTTTAAAATGAGATTAGGAATGGTTTATAAATTTAAAGCAAATCAAGTTTAAGATCAATTCAGATAAAAATTATATAGTCTATATATCTAATACAAATTTTGTTTAAAAATTTATATGCTAATAGGGGCTTTTAGGAGTTTTAACTGATCTAGGTTATAGTTAACAACTTGTAACATCTAGAAAAACTTAAATTTTCTAGTAAAAAGCGGAGATATACTTGCCACATTGATATAGCAAATTTCAAGGGTCTTTTTATAGAAATCTTAGCGGTTTAGTTGACAATATGGATTAGGGCAAGAAATGATTTAAAGGAATAATAGTAATACACTTTGATTTTGAGTTTTTCTTAGCTATGCTTGCAAGCATATATCATCTAACACTATTCCAAATCTTGATACGTTTCTAATATAGCTTCTACTTTTCGAGATAGTAATTCGTGTAATTGCCCATTACTAGCTAATAAACCACCCCACTGATCAATATACCCAGTATTGTATTGAAATTCATCCCCAGAAAAATGGGTAAATTTGCCACCAGCTTCTGTCAAAATTAATTCTGGAGCGGCCATATCCCAATCTTTAGGAGCAGATTTACCACATGGAGAAATATAAATATCTGCTCCCTGTTCTACAATTGTTGCCACTTTAAAACCTACACTACCTAGAGATTTATGATTTTTACATGGTAAATTTTGCAGCAAATATTCTAGTTTTGGATTGCGATGGGAGCGACTAAAAACCAAAGTCACTTCTTCTAGGCTTTTTCGTGTTGATACTTTGATAGGTTGAGATTTGCCATCAGGAGTTTTAACAAAAGTCCCATTTCCTTTAACAGCATAATAGAGCTTCTGTAATTCTGGAATAACTACAACTGCTAGTATAGGGCGTTTTTTTCTTACCAGAGCTATCTGGATAGCATATTCTCCTGTTTTCTTAATAAAATCCCTTGTTCCATCTATAGGGTCAATAATCCATACGAATTCAGAAGTGAGTTTTTCTCTATTTCCTCTCTTATAAGTTTCTTCGCTTATATAACCAAAATTTAGGTTATTCAATTCAGCTTGTAATCTTTTTAGAATATAGTGATTAACAGCCAAATCAGCAGCCGTTACGGGTTCATTATATTTGTAATGTACATTTAAATTTTGGTTACTACCAGTCTTGCAGTAAGAACGCAGGAGATCTGCTGCACCCCAACCAATTGAGCAGGTAGTCGCTAATATTTCTTCTAAGTCCAACATTTTCTCAGAGGATTTTATAAACTTGCGTAAGAGTCAGATATGTCAATTATTTTAACTAAAAACAGATCGATAAGTGGCAGATGTAAACTTAGTATGGCACCAATGATGGATCGTACTGACCGTCATTTTCGTTACTTTATACGCCAAATCACTAAGCATACCCTATTGTATACGGAGATGCTAACAAGTGCAGCAATACTAAATGGAGATCGTAAAAATCTATTAGGTTTCTTCCCAGAAGAGAAACCTCTTTCTCTTCAATTAGGTGGTAGTAATCCTCAGCATTTAGCCGAGTGTGCCCATATTGCTGAAGATATGGGCTATGATGAAATAAACTTAAATGTTGGGTGTCCTAGCAGTCGGGTATACGATGGGGGTTTTGGTGTATCTTTAATGATGCATCCAGAAAGAGTGGCCAAGTGTATAGAAGAAATGATGTTGGCTACTAAGCTACCTGTTACTGTAAAACACCGCATTGGTGTTGATAATTATGACAGCTATGAGGACATGGTCAATTTTGTCCGTATTGTTGCTGAAGCAGGATGTGAGGTTTTTGTAGTTCATGCCCGGAAGGCCTGGTTACAAGGGTTAAGCCCCAAAGAAAATCGTGATATTCCCCCTCTGCGCTATTCGGAAGTGCATCATCTCAAGCAAGATTTTCCCCACGTGTTTATTGAAATTAATGGTGGACTAACTGATTTAGAACAGGTACAAGAACAATTACAATTTGTTGATGGTGTGATGATAGGGCGAGCAGCTTATGATAACCCTTATTTATTTGCGAATAGTGATAAACTCATTCATGGTAATAATGACACACCTCCTTCAAAGTATCAGGTGGTAGAGTCTATGTATCCGTATGTTGACTATTGGGTTTCACAAGGCTTGAAGTTAAATAGAATTACTAGACATATGCTAAATTTGTTTTCCGGACAACCTGGAAGTAGGGTTTGGAAACAAGTATTGATGGAAAACTCGCATTATGAGGGCGCAAACACCGAAATTCTGCGTACAGCTTTGGAGAAAGTAAAAGGCCTTGAGGAAATAACATCTAGAAAACAGGTCTGAGAAGAGATAGTGGAGAACTTTTTAGAATATTTAGCTTTATTACCTCTTGCTTATTAAGTAGAATTAACGCTTGTTTTGATAGAAATAGGAAAAGGTCATAAGTGTAAGAAATAAAAAGCAAACTTTTTGGGTTGCACAAATTACATATTAAAACATATCAAATAACTTTGGATAGCATTTAAAAGTGTTAATGCACTGCTGCATTAATCATTATAATTCAGTTCATTAGACATTAGAATGGAAAACAGGTTTCGGTTTTGAGACTAGACGTATGTATCATTCTGATAAGTATAAATAATTTAGTCAATGGAGTGTATAGTCTGATCTTAATTCTTTAGTTAAGTAGGTTATGATATCAACAGTTCCCTTACAATAATATTTTCCATTAAAACAATTCATCACAATTATGGGAAATAAATGCTCAAAATCAGACTTACCAAAGAAGATTTGTCCTGTGTGTAAACTTTATTTTACCTGGCGAAAAAAATGGCGTAATTGCTGGGATGAAGTTAAGTACTGCTCAGAACGTTGTCGTCGCTCTAAATTTAGTAACAAAACAAACATTACATGATATTCTTATGTAGAATATACTCTTGAAATAATAAATATAAGATTTATATTATCCTCTGTATGTCTATGTAACTTCTGCGCGGATTGGGGATATGGTTTCCTATGAACACTCGAATACAGCCGAAACTTGTTATCCATGGTGGGGCAGGTAGTTCTCTTCAGAGCAAGGGAGGTATTGCTATAGTTCGTCAGTTACTGCATGAAATTGTAGGGGAGGTTTACACTATGCTCTTGGCAGGGAGCCCTGCTAAGTCAGCAGTAGTCCGCGGTTGTCAACTATTGGAGGATGAGCCCTGTTTTAATGCGGGCAATGGTTCTGTTCTTCAATCAGATGGACAAATACGAATGAGTGCTTCTTTAATGGATGGGTGGCATCAACGTTTCAGTGGAATAATTAATGTTTCCAGGGTAAAAAATCCTATTGATTTAGCTCTCTTTTTACAGGATACTTCTGACAGAGTGCTGTCAGACTATGGTGCAGCCGAATTGGTCCGGGATTTACAAATTCCTATTTGCGATGTAATGACGGATATTCGTTTGCAAGAATGGATACAAGAACGCCAGGGTAAATTTAAAAAAACATGGCGGGAGTCATTGCTGAATCGGAGATACTAGAAACTAGTGCTCCTGGTCAGGGGACTATTGGTGTAGTAGCATTAGATACCTATGGTAAAATTGCTGCAGGTACTTCTACTGGTGGTAAAGGTTTTGAACGTATTGGCAGGGTAAGTGACTCTGCGATGCCGGCAGGTAATTATGCTACGTGTGATGCAGGTGCTAGTTGTACTGGGGTTGGAGAAGATATTATTGATGAGTGTCTAGCACCCAGGATTGTTATTCGTGTGGGTGATGGAATGTCTTTGAGAATAGCTATGGAAAAATCTTTAACAGAAGCTGGGGAAAATAAACGAGATCTAGGAGTGATTGCATTAAGTAGTGAAGGATCGATAGCTTGGGGAAAGACTAGTAATGTATTACTAGCTGCTTTTCATAACGGTAATAACATCGGTGATACCCTAGAACTGAAATCAGGTATACAAATAGACTGCATTTAGGAGATATAGGGAATAAAGTAGAGTAGGAATACCTTTACCATTGATGCATTTGCTTGGTACATCTTCCCAGACACGTTTCCCTATGTCACTCCTTCTTCATTCGCCATCCAGGTTTAACTATCTGGCGTGCGCGTGCAATGACTAAAGAATCATTAGGCACATCTCCCGTAACCGTGGAACCTGCTGCAACATAAACATCGTCACCGAGTCTAACAGGTGCAACCAAAACACTATTAGAACCAGTTTTTATACGATTACCAATTATAGTTTTGTGCTTGTTCACGCCATCATAATTAGCTGTAATTGTTCCTGCACCTATATTTATTTGATCTCCTGCTACTGTATCACCAAGGTAAGACAAATGAGCAACATTACTGTAATTACCCAGTTGAGTATTTTTCAACTCTACAAAGTTGCCAACACGGCAATTCTCTCCCACATTCACACAGCCCCGTAAATGTGCGTAAGGTCCAATTCGAGTGCAATCAGATACTGAGCTATCTGTAATTACTGAGTATTGTACAGTTACATTTTTACCAATCTGGCTATTTTCAATCAAACTTCCTGGACCAATCCGACAACCACTTTCAATGAGAGTATTTCCACGCAGATGAGTTTGGGGCTCAATAACTGAACCTATATGTAATTCCACTGTTTCATCAATAGTAATACTGCTTGGATCAATGAGGGTAACACCAGCCATCATCCATTTTTCCCTGATACGGTTTTGCAAGACTTTATAAGCACTAGCCAACTGTATCCTGTTATTCACACCCAAAATCTCCTGATAGTCCTCTATATCTACTGACATTGACGGGACAACCTGGGTAACAGCATCTGTTATATAATACTCATCTTGTGCATGATTTAACTGTAAATCGGGTAGTATTTTTGCTAATTTTCGCCAATGGAAACAGTAAACTCCTGCATTGACAAGACTATTTTGTCTTTGAATTGCATTACAGTCCCTATCTTCTACTATTTGTTCCACCAAATTATTGCTACCACAAAAAACCCGACCGTAGCCCTTGGGATTATTAAGTCGTGCAGTCAGAATAGTTGCTGCATTATGATTTTGTTGGTGAGTTTTAAGCAGTTTTAGTATAGAGTTAGAACTTATTAATGGTACATCTCCATTCAGGACCAAAACATCTCCCTGATAGTTTTGTAGATATGGTAATAACTGTTTAATAGCATGACCAGTACCTAATTGCTCAGTTTGTTCTACAAACTCTAATTCTGGACGAAATTGCATCGCAGACCGAATCGTTTGAGCCTGATGCCCCACAATTACCATATAACGTGAGGGTGATAGTGGTTTCAAACTGTCAATAACGTGTTCCAAGAGGGACTTTCCACCTAAAGAGTGTAAGACTTTAGGTATTTCTGAATTCATTCTTGTCCCACATCCGGCTGCGAGAATTGCTGCGACTACCATAATGAGCTGTTAATTGTAGATTAACTATAATAAGTGATCTGGCAATATATATTTAGGCTCATATAATAACAGTTAATCATTCATCTCCAACAAAATTATTAATCTCAGTTGATTTTGAAGTTCCTTTTACCAAGAAAAACTAACTTTAAGTCATATAAAGCTAAAAACGTTTTAAACAGATTAACTAAGCTCAGAGAATAACCCCACTTGTTGTAAATGCAGAAACTGATCAGAAATCATCAACTCAATTTCAACCATTTCCCTTTTCTTTTAGGTGAATTTATGTAAATTACTTTTTTCTTATTAAAAGTAGAAGCTTTATGTCCCTAAACTTAAATGAGTAATCAAATACCAATCTCCATTCTGAGAATTTAGTTTTAAGATATTCCTTATTATTGGATTGAGTTAGCATTCTTTATCTCACCGGAAAACTTATATTTGTAACAATCTATACATCAAAATACAGGATAACAGTAATTTAAAGTATTGGTGTCAGATACAAGGATACTTTAATCATAAATATTACTAGTAATAAACAGAATACACATCAAAATAATAGTGATTAATAGGAATTTAACCTTAAATGCTTACTATATATTTAGGAGCTTCATTACTATCAATATAAACATGCTATTATTAGCTTATATACTCTCAGGAAAAATGAACAAAATATTTCTTATTACTTCACTCTATTAAAAAGCTTGATTAAAAATCATATACTTGTATATTCTAGCTCTATACTTATCTATAAAATATTTTGCAGTCTATGCAATTAATAATTATTAGATTTTCCTGCATCAAGTAGAAATCTTTATAAATCAAAATTATGGTAATACTTAAGGTATTCTGAAAACAGAAGGACTCATAAAATATTACTTATTTATACTGATATTCTACTACATAAGAAACAATAGAATAGATAAAACTATCCTCTCTAATGAAATATTTTAAAATTAAATTAAGGATATTTTTATGAAGTTTACATTTTCATAGACATTAGTAATCACTATTTCAAAGCTTATAATCTTACATATTCATTCACTATCTTTATAGCCTCGCTTAATATTCTAAAAGTTCTAATAATTAATATAGTTAATTAATTACTTTAATAAATAATTTGCTAGCAAATTATTTATTATCCCTGGTAAATTCTCACCTCTTAGATAAAATATTTTGATCTCCAAAGTATGCTAAATAAATTATTAGCACTACACATAATATGTAACTATGATGTATTTCATACAGGTGTTTTCTATAGTTTAACCTCATTGAGATCGCTGTACTCTGATATACATTAACTATAAATCTAACTATTCTAGATATAGAGAAAATCCTAGTTGTATCTAAAATAATATGGTTTTAGATATAAATTACCATTCCGTCGTCAACTCTTGAATTGTGACCATCGTTTTCGCCAATGAGATGTGGGCTCTAGAGATAAGTATTTTTGTTCTTGAATTCGTCGCTTAATAATTGAATCTGCAGAATCATTTAATTGAGGATCGCGGTAAGGAACAGCTGCATTAGTAAGTAAATGTTCTTGTTCTTGTTGGGAAAGCGGCAAGTAAGCGTTTGACTTTAATGTCCACCCACCAATAGTACCAGGAGCAAGTCTACCCACAGGATGAGTAGAAGCAATTGATAAACCAGCAGTAATAAAAGCAGTACGTATGGCCGCAGCACAAGAATAAGTTGCCAATAACCCATTAAAATGCAGACACTGAGTTACATGTCTAATAAATTCAACAGTCCATAATTGGGGACACTTAGGTAGAGAGAAGGGATCAAGAAAAATAGCATCTGCGCAAAAGCCAGATTTACTTAGAGATTGAATTAAATTTCTTGCATCACCCATGAGTAATTTGGCTGTCAGGTGATCACTATTGATGTGTTGAGTAAAAGCAAGTTGTCTCAATACATCTGTGTATTTAGTACTCCAGTTAGCAGATAAACCCCATTCTACTGCGCTTTGCGGTACGCAGAGATTGATTTCTAAACCAATTAATTCTACATGACAATCAGGATTTATAGTCCAAATAGTTTCTAAAGCTGCAGCAGTGTTATATCCTAGACCATAGCAAATATCTAATATTCTTAGACTTTGTTGTTTTGCCTTAATTGCTAATTGTGTAGGAATGACAAATTTACCAAAACTTTCCTGGCGTGCACCATGACGGCTATGAAAATACTCACTAAACTCTGCTGAGAAGAATGTAAAAGAACTATCTGCTGTCATCTGGGGAATAAAACTTACCGCATTTTTCATCGTTTTAGTGTCAGTGTTTTTTATTGATCCTAATTATCAATTAAGTTTAATGAATAAGAAACTATGGCTTATGAATAATCATTTGGTAGTCAGTTGTGATTGGTTGAAGAAGAATTTGGCAGATCCACAAATTGTGATCGCAGATTGTCGCTTTTCTCTAGGAAAAGGAAATCTAGGGCGGCATAAATACCAACATGGACATATTCAGGGCTCTTATTATCTAGATTTAAATCATGATCTTTCAAGTCCTGTAAGGCAACATGGAGGTAGGCACCCATTACCAAAACCTGAATTGTTCTCTCAAAAACTATCGGCTATTGGAATAGAACGTCAAAAAACTTTGGTTGTAGCTTATGATGACTCCTTTCAGCCTTTTGCATCCCGTTTGTGGTGGTTACTAAAATACATGGGGCATGAACAAGTTAGAGTACTAGATGGTGGTTTTAATGCATGGCTAACAGCAGGATATGATTTAACAGATACAATACCTAACCTGTGTGAGGGCAATTTTATCCCTAATATTCAACCACAAATGGTTGCAGAGCGAGAATCAGTTGAGCAGTGTAAAGACCTGCCAGGAGTGGTTTTAGTAGATTCTAGAACGGTAGAACGTTATAAAGGTATTCAGGAACCAATTGATAAGGTTGCTGGTCATATTCCTGGTGCAGTGAATTTTCCTTGGCAACAAGCCATAGATTGCCAAGGTTATTTCTTTTCTTCCCTAGAGCAACGACAACGTTGGTTAGAAATTGAGAAAATAAAGGATATCATAGTTTACTGCGGCTCCGGAGTAACTGCTTGTGTTAACCTATTATCCCTGGAGTTAGCTGGGATACAAAATGCCAAATTATACACAGGTGGTTGGAGTGATTGGATTAGTTACTAAAATACACAAGAAATTATTATTTTGCAGATATAAAATTTTTTGCAGAAAAGGAATCTTATCTTATTAATTTAGCTTTAAGTGATGTAAGTTCTAACGCTTCAAATTATTGTAACCAAACAGAATTATATTCCTCCATTTTAATTCGGATATCATCAATCAATGCCATTGATGAAATAGTCCTATCTTAGAAATCAAGTTTGAAATTTAAATCATCCACTTTTGTATACAAGTTGATATATCGTTATGCTAACTTTTGACTATCAAATATAATTATTGAGTTAAGTATTTGTTAGTAGCAATAATTCTTGGAGATTACTATCACTAATTGTTATTTATCCTCGTGAATGGGAAATGATTTATTCATTAATCTCTTTACTGTACAAATTCCTTGATTTATTGCACCCATATTCCTAATATGGCGGATATCATTGGTAATAATAAGCATAATTAATACTTTCATAATTCACAACCTAATCATATAGAATACTTTGAATATTTAATATAAATACTGTTTGATAGTTATAATTTTCGACGAAGTCTCAGTGAGAATAATTATTATATTCTTATCTTTAATTATAGATAGTAAAATGTTGTAATTGGAAACTAGAATATCTATTCTCAATTATGCTCATTCTGACAATTGTACCCATAGCTATGCTTGATGACCGAAGTAAAATTAAGATGTAGTGAGAAAAAGACAATGCTTAGAAGTACCTGAAGCTTGAATTCCATACCTAAATAATAACTACCCTTGCAATAGACTATAATTACCATAAGTGCAATGGAAATCATCTTGATTTGAAAGTTTTTCTATTTGTCGTAATTCCAATTAGGACCCACAATTTTAGATTGTTATAGAGATAAAATGCTTCTATGCTATCAATATTAATTGCAGCAGTAAGTTGAATCAAGTTAAAATGAATGCTGTATAGCAGGGTGAAAAAGTACTATGGTTATAGTACTTCAATTCAAATATTGTCTGTAAGATTAAATAATTGATACGCCTCGCCAAAAGTGGGTTGTTGCAAATAAGGTTTCATCCGATAGTGCTTAATATCAAATGCATAGTCCAGAATATGAACTTCCACATCTAAAAGATTAGCATTAATTTTTATACCAATCCAAAACTTAGAAGTCTCCAAACCAGAATTAATTTAACAGTAATATACTTCAAGTAGAAGGATTTAGATGGTTAGGTGTTTATAACATTAACTTAACCTAAAGAGATATTATAGACGTTGAAAAAATACCTCTGCAACTTGATGGGAAAACATTAAAATATTTGGTATTCAGGTAATTGTTAGGGGCAATTCTTGAAAAAAGATAGTCTGGAATAGATTTAAAGTAGAGTAATAAGGCTATAGATAAAAGAGGTAAGCAGGCATTTAGCATATTAACATGTCAGAGACATTATTACCGGGAAAAATACAAAAATCAAGAAGAAAAAATAAGATATGTAGGAAAGTCAAAACTGGATTCGACTAATTAGATAGACTAAATACATATACAAATACATAACTATACATCAGAAATACTTATCATTCAGGCATAATTGCCCCTTGAAGGTTAGCACCACTCAAATTAGCACCACTTAGATTTGCCATACTTAAATTAGCACTGCTCAAATTAGCACCACTTAGATTTGCCATACTTAAATTAGTCCATCTCAAGTCAGCTTTACTTAAATCAGTTTCCTTTAAATTGGCTTTTAGAAGGAATGCACCACCACAATGTGCCTGAGTCAAATTAGCCTGGTATAAGTTTGTTTTGTAGAGATAAGCACCTATTAATTCTGCACCATATAAATTTACCCTGCTTAGATCAGCTGTAATCAAATTAGCAGCCATAAGATTTGCAAAACAGAGGTTGCTGCGGTGAAGTTTGGCTGAACCAAGATCTGCATGTCTTAAGTTTGCATTTTTTAAATCAGTACCAATTAGATTGGCATCACAAATAATAGCGTGGTTAAGATCTATATTACTCAGGTCAGCACCAATAAAATTGGCACCACTGAGATTTGTTTGACTCAGGTTAGCACCACTCAAATTGGAAACACTAAAATTAGCAGCACTTAAATCCACTTTTATTAAGTGAAATTGAGAAAGATTTGCACCACTGAAATCAGGCTTAATTTCAGGGTTTTGACTTTTCCAATTTATCCAAGAAACTTCACCAGCTTTGAGTACAGCTAGATGCTTCTTATTTGCCATAAACTTTACTCCTGACGATTACTATGGGAGGGTGTTCTACCAGCTGTATTAACGATTGCAGTTAATGCACTATCTGCACCAGCAAGAATATTCTGTTCTCGACCACCCAAGTAAAGTCTGCCAAAACTCCCTACTGCTTGTACTTGTAAAATGTTAATAGCTGCAGCTTTTTCTGCTTCATTTGCAGCAAGTGCAGCATATGCAGCAGGTTCAACTTCTAAGACATATAAGGTTTGCCCTGCTAATAGCATTTGTCCTTGTCGTGTGCGATTAATTAACTGGGTTTGATAAGGATCAATATTGCGGATAATTTGACTAGAAATTACACGGGGTTTTAGACATTCATTTTTCCCTAATCCTATGTGTGCCAAAATTGCTTGTCCTGCGGATATAGTTTCTCCTTGGGAGCTAGAATGAATTTCCAACAAACCATATAATCGCTCTACTACCTGTACACCAGGATGTACAGAAGCAGCTTTAAGTGCTACATCTGTAATCCGATTAATTTCCACCCCGGGAGAAACTTCAATCCATAGGGATGTATCTCCTGGCAGTGGTAAGAAACCTTGGGCTACTGTTCCCATGTATGCTGCATGTTGAGGTTGTAGACTATCAAGAAATACAAAGCTGCGTAGTTCTATGCCCAAGATTATGCTCTCTAGTAACTATCAGTTGCAATATAAGATTTTAACCTTATATTGGATTTGATTGAAGGGCTCAGGTAGATAATACAGGGAAATTATTACAAATAATATTTTTTATTACGCAGCTTGCTTTCAAAAGTAATTAAGTCAGTGTTCTACACTTAAAACGACATGAATATATACTTAGGTAGTTATGATTGTTGTGTGGGTATTCAACAAATTTATTTAAGTTATAGAACCCCAGCTCGTCTATTGCTACGACTGGGGTTGATTCTTTGAGATAAGTTAAGTGACCTTTGTTATAATCCTGACAAGATATTTGGGAATTCATTGTCAAGATTAGAATGAATAGCATTCGCTAACCTTGGTGAATAGTCTTCACCCATTTTAAGCTCTTTGGTCTAACTGACATTCTGACAGTAGTTGCACTTACTACTACAAACCAGTGAAGCATATATAGGGTTCCCTGCAGAGTTTGTAACAAAATTCTCAGGTAATCAGAAGCGCGAAAACTTTTGTCTTGATATATGCGCCTTAAACCATGAAACATACCATTTAAGGACATAATTACAGTCAAACTACTGATGGGAATAAATAAAGGCAAACGGTGTTTGATAATCGCCATAATTAAATCAGGTACTGCTGCCATGGGGAAAATATACATAGTAATAGCAAACATTAATAAATCCCAGGTCTTCCTAACTCCCATGCGGTTGCGGAGAATTAAATCCCAGTAGTCTAAATAGCGTTGGTATCCTCCCTCAGCCCAACGACTACGTTGATGCCAAAGAGAGATAAGCTGAGTCACCCCTTCTTCAAATACTGCTGGGAATAAGATAAAGTTAATATCCCAACGACTTAAGTGCAACCGTAAAGTTAAGTCCAAATCATCAGTAATTGTACCTTCATTCCAGCCACCACAGCTTAATAAGGCCTGGCGACGGACAAATTGACCATTACCTCGTAATTCCCCAATTCCACCAATAGCAGCACGTTGTTGCTGCATATAAGCATCTAGTGCCATTTCTGCCATTTGTCCTCTAGTCCAAAAATTCGTGTTAACATTGGCAATAGCTTTGCGGACTTGTACTGCACCGACTTTTTCTCGTCCGAATATGGGTATAACTTGTTGCAATATATCCGATCTAACTTGGGCATCTGCATCAAATACTGCTAAAATTTCTCCTTTTGTTAGTGGTAAAATCTGGTTCAACGCCCCTGACTTGCCCCCGCCAGCATCTGGGGAACGTCGAAAGACTTTCAAGTTGGCATATTGTTCTGCTAGTGTCGCTAGTAATTGGGGGGTGCGATCACTACTGTTGTCATCTACAATCCACACTTCATACTTACCAGATGGGTAATCTAAGTTGCATAAATTATAAGTAATATTGCTAATAACAGCTTCCTCATTTTTGGCTGCTACCATTAAGGAAACTTGGGGAAAACCACCCTGAATTTGAGATGTATTTTCCCTAGGTTTAGTAAAGACCGTCACCAAGGCATGAAGGCTTAGAATAGTAGTGAGCCCCAATACAAACAAAGAGCCCCAAGAGATTAAATTCAGAGCAACAGTACCACTCCAGACTAGTGTTAAAACCAGAGCAGCCTTGCACCTGCGACTTTGAAATCTCGATGGTAGAGATAGATCATTCATTTCCACCTCTGCTTGCAAATCCTCTGCTATGGAAATATCAGATAGCAGAGAATTGAGCGGATCAAGCTCGTTGTAAGAATCGTTTTCGGGCCAGGAATTCGCTGGCATAGGTTACTTGATTTAACCACCAATATTTGTCCACACCCATAAAGAAACTGGGAATCAGGTAACACCAAACTGTGCAACCTTTGCAAACATCCAGCTTACCTTGGGATTGGCGGTACTCTTCGACCTTTTCTGACTCCCGATATAACTCGTGGAGTTTCCCATTAATTGGAATCCCAGTTTGAGCAAAATGGTAACAAGGCAACAACAGTTCGTCATTGGGAGATATGGCAACGACTGCATCCACTGCTTTACAGCGGGGATTGGTCGTTTGATTGCCCCCAGCTTCAATAAATGCTAGTGCAGCCTTATTGTAACCGACATTATTATATTTCTTAGCAACTGCTTTAATTGCAGCTATCATCTCAGGAGTAGGATTCTTCTTTGAGTTATAATTTTCATGCGCTGTAAAAGCTGGATTTAACCAAATCCTCACACCTAATTTTTTGCCTAAATCTCCCACTTCTGATAGATGTTCATAATTCTGAGCTGTAACCGTGTGATTTAATACTGGATACTCTTTCAAAGACTTAGCAATTTGTACTGATTCTAACAAAGTATCAAAGATTTTTACACCTCTAGATTGATCATGTGTTTCCGCATCTGCACCATCTAAGGAAAAATTCAAAAAGTCAACCGAACCCTGAATTTCTTTTGCTTTTCTTGGGTAAAGAATAGTGTTGGTTGTCATACTAGTATAAAAACCCTGGTGTTTAGCCTCAGCATATATTTGCCCAACATCATCTCTTAGTAAGGGTTCACCACCGGTAAAATCAATGTATTTGACTCCTAAAATTCGTAAATCTTGAAGATTATGCTTAATAGTTTTAAATTCAGCCTCTTTTCCCGGTTTTAATGCCCATATGTTACAAAAGTGACAGCGAGCATTGCAGCGATATGTTAAATAGTAATTTGCAATTAGTGGAGCCATAATATTAACTAATCCACCCAAGTATTTTCTTAAAATATCTTTCAACTTAGTTAACAAAGAGTCAATCAATTTTGCCTTTCAAGCCTCATAATTTGGGAAATAATTTGACTTTATACTTTAGCTTTAACTTCTAAAATTACAATTAGTCAAAAACTTTTATAAGCAATTTTTCTTATCATACTTTCTCAATAAATGTGAGCAAACTGAAACTTTATGAAATAAAAGTTTTATCGATTTAAAGCATTAATTTCTAGGTCAAACAAGATGGAAAATACTGAAAAATAAAAGCAGAGATTATTTTTTGAGGCATTGTTATCAATGAAACAGAGCAGTGACATAAAAGTGTACATTTGCCATATGGAATATAGGGTATTCATATTTTGCATTTATCTGTAATATTTACTCCATAGGCGTTTAATCTGAATTCAACCATCATCGAGAGTTTCATAGACTCGGTATAGTTTATAACAATACTTTTATAATGATAAAATCATATATTAATATGTTCATGCTAATCTAGTAGCTATGTTGAGAATATCAATAGTATTCTTGTATTTTGTAGTATTGCAATACACCAGTTTTATTTGATGCTGCCATCAAAATAACCACCATAGATAAGTAAGTTAAAGAATATAAATTAGACCCTGAGTTATTATGTAATGATTTTAGTAGGGCAGTAGATTATCAAATCTAAGTTTAATGATTAATAGAAAATTACCCTCTCCCCAATTTATTCTTAGTCATTCGTAAGAGTTAACAAGTCCCTTTTTAACAGTAGATTTAGGAACTTTAAGAACAGTAGAATTTGTGGATTATAGTTTGGTCAATTTAGGTTGTGTAAACCAGTAAAAGTAAACTATTTTCATCATCGTTATGTCTAAACATTTTGATGTTGAACGATTAACCAAATTTTTGGGTTTCATCCCAGTAGTAACTTTGTCATAAATCACAGCCATTTAAATTCAAATTATATTGATAATACCAGAAATAAGGTATTAAATACTACCTTATTATTTTCTATGTAGTCGCTATTCTTGCTAATTAACTAACAAGTGACTGCGTATGTATTTCATGTTTGTGTAAGAATTAACTCTTGATCAACAGGCTATTTTTTAGTTGGGTAAAGAAGAGAAGAAATTTTTATTTATACATAACTATCTTTTTAGCTGCCCTGATTCTGCTAGAATGTCTTGGTTGTTCATATGATTTCAACTATCTTTGAGTCAATCACTAGATCTCATCAACAATATTGATACCCTAGAGCAAGAACTGGCAACAATTCAGCACACAGGTTCCAAGAGAATCGCTATGCTGGGGTCACGTCATGTTCCTATAACTCACCAAAACCTAATTGAGATGATGACCTACGCCTTAGTGCTGTTAGGAAATCGCATCATCACTTCAGGTGCTATTGGTACTAATTCTGCTGCTATTAAAGGGGCAATGCGCGGCGACCCAAATATGCTGACCGTGATTTTACCTCAAAGCTTAAGATGCCAGCCTAATGAATCTCGTCAGCAACTTGAACAGGTTATGCACTTGGTGGAAAATCCCGGCAATGATAATCTGGCACTAGCAGAAGCAAGTTACATATGTAACAAGGAGATCATATCTCGTTGCCAACAATTAATTTGTTTTGCCTTTCATGACAGCCGCACACTGCTGCAAACCTGCCAGAATGCAGAAGATCAGAGGAAAGTAGTTACTCTGTTCTATTTTGACTAGCTCTTATCAAATACTAAACTGGGAATATCACTAATGATGCCGTTCAAAAGTTTATGTATCTACAATGACCAAGCAATTTGGTAGTTGTAATATTTATTAATAAGTAGCCATGAACATTTTACTCTTTGGTGTTTCTATTTCTCTATGTTACTATCTTCACCTGTGATTCTAATTTATTCAGTTGTTGCTGCTGCCGCACTTATTTATGCACCTTTTTTGATAGTAGTATATGCCCGTTTTCTAATTGGGTATAATATTTCAGCTCCTCGTGCTATGTTTGACAAACTACCAGCTTATGCTCAAAGAGCAACTTGGGCGCATGAAAACTCTCTAGAGGTCTTCATGGTGTTTACTGCATCTGCATTGACAGCATATATAACGGCAGTAGATAATCCATTGACAGGATTGGCTGCAATTACTTTTGTAATCACTCGTTTTTTATACTCAGCTTTTTATATTTTGAATCTACCAATGTTGCGTTCTTTAATGTTTGGTATTGGCTCTTTGGGCACGGTAACCTTATTTGCCTTAAGTATAATGAAAATTACCCATTAATCATTTAGAGTGTAATACTATTCACACTTGCTTTTGATTGTTCTAGTTTCACGATGGTGCAATTCCTATAATTACTAGAAAAGATTATTTGATGTGTTTAACACTGTTGGCATATCACAACATAAAAACACTATGAGACTCAGATGACACATACAATTCGGAGTTTATTATGGCTTCAACCTATTCATTTGATGTTGTCAGTGATTTTGATAGACAGGAATTGGTAAATACAATTGACCAAACTGTGAGAGATATCAAGAATCGTTACGATCTAAAAGATACTAAAACTAGTTTAGAGCTAGGGGAGGAGACCATTACTATTAGCACCAATAGTGATTTCACCCTAGATGCTATACAAAAACTGCTTCGAGAGAAGGCAGCGAAGCGCAACTTGTCTCAGAAAATTTTTGAGTTTGGGGAAATAGAGACAGCTAGTGGTAATCGGGTACGTCAAGAAGTTCTCCTGAAAAGAGGAATTAGCAAAGATAATGCCAAAAAAATTTCTAAGTTGATACGCGATGAATTCAAAAACGTGCAAACTTCCATTCAGGGAGATATTGTGCGCGTTACTGCGAAAAACAAGGATGAGCTACAGGGGGTAATCCAACGATTGAAACAAGAAGAACTACCTATTGTTTTACAATTTACCAACTACCGCTAATTTTGAATAAATTATGTCAACTAATTATTTGCGGTTCATGATTAGGTATAGACATTTTATAGTCTGATAACTGCTATTTTACTGATGGTAAATAGTCTTTTGGAAAAAAGGAAGTCTTCTAATTCTTTTGTATATAGCATGCATCTAAAATAAAATCTGGACTTAGTATGAGGGAAATGACATTGACAGAGGGATCAAAGTACAATGCCTAATAAACTAGAGCAGTTTTTCAAAAAAGGCTTGATTAACGGAAATGTTATCTAGTGGTTTCACAAGTTTGAGAATTTTGTGTTTGCCCATATACATACCCCGGGACTAAAATTTAAATAATAAATTACCAGCTATGAGTACCATCATAAGACGTTCATACTTTATGGGTCATAGTCTTGTGTATTAAAGTGTCTTATGGGTGTTAGGGTGCTGTTTGATATTATCGTCTCTAGTAACAAGCCTGGACTGATTCAGTAGCCGTTTTCGCTCAATTGAGTAGTTGAGCTCAGTATATTTTGTTCCTATAGGAATAAGTTTTGCGACTGATCCCTTTCGTTTGTAGGTACGAGTAGCTGCAAGTGCTCTTTGTTGAAATTTCTCCCCCAACTTAGCATTATTTGGAAGTTCGAGGGAAGACAGTTGAGCGTTTGTGCTGAGGACTTCACCTATAGTCGTAGCATAAGCAAGTTTATAGGAGGTTGGTATACCTCTCAAAATAACTTCTAAAGCTGCAGATGGTATAGGTTCTATTACTTCTACTTGGTGAATTTCTCCATCCTCTTTAATAAAACAAGTTGCCAAACCAATTACAAGGTAATCACTGGTAGTTAAGTCATTATTTTCATTAGAAAGAATTTTTGTGGTCATGGGATTTCGTATTTTATATTTCAGATTATTTGACTATTCTGCAGGACAAGACTGTTAAAAGTTTTTACCAACATCCATCGGCAATAGTTCAGACTAAGGTAAGTCTTGTGAATTTGCTCAGTTCTCAGTGAGTACAAGGATTCTTTCCAGTTTGTTTTTGATATTCTTAGCTGTTTTCTCTTCAAATACGACTTACAAATAACAGATTAATTCTGACAAAAATTTCTGTAAAAGTAAATGATTTAAGCTATATGTAAATTCTAGTGAGGATTTTTTCCTCTTGACTTTTTCTGTGAACCTTAAGCAAGATGTTTCCTTATATGCCTATGTATTTATACTTGATCATTATATATTAGGGAACATGTTTTAGCTTATGAGTTGATACTATTATGTAATTCTATTCATTCTGCAAAGCTAACTTTGTATTGATTTTGAAAAAAATTCTATTACTTAGTACTAGTGGGAAGTACAACAAACATCGAAATTGCAACCCATACCTTAATGAACTCAGTTCTCATTTTTGATTCTTTTATTCTTTGGGTAAATACTATCAGTAATATTTTACTGGGATTACGATATTATTCTTCTATTTATTAGCTTGAAGAAAACACAAATAAATTTTGATCGGCATATAATACAAATATACTTGCTGCTAGATTCTCATAATTATGAAATTTTCTATAACGAGCTTTTCTTAATTTTACCTATTCTGAAAACTAATACCCCTCTATTTTTATCTATTATTCCTAAGTATTTGTGAGTAAGTGTTGGGTGCATAAAAATGAGAATTTTCGATTTACAAATAATCAATATATCAGTCTCGTCAAAACTTTTAATGATTTCTTACATAATCCTTAATTTATTTTTCTATTAATACTATTGTATTAGCAAAAAATGTTTTAAAATCTCTTGCTATCTATGCATATATTATCTGCTCTAGCAATAGCCATAAAAAGACATATAAGGACTATATATATGAAAAATAGAGTAAAAATAACTTATCTCTGGGATTGATTAATTTAGCTTTTGATAATTTTCCAAAACTATATTGAGGTAGAAGAAAATTTAATATTTTTTAAATAGATAGTACTGAGAAGCACTAATGTGGTAATCAAAATTATTTTCTGCGCAATTAAGTAATTTCACTTATGAGTGATTTTTAATTCAATACTTGTTCAATGTTTAGAATTTTTCTATCTGGATACTATAATCTTCATCCCCTGAACAACTCTAACATTTTCCCATTTTTCCAATATATGGTAGGAGTTAAAATCTATCCATAGGTTCTAATATCAGCAGTGTAAAACTCTAAAATTCTCTTAATTGTATTGGGTAATATCAACAGTAGCCACTCTTTTACAAGCATGAAATAATACGGGTATGACGCAATCAATATTAGGGTGCTACCAAAACGACGATCAAAATAGTTGGTTTCAAACAGAGAGCAATGAGCTCAGGGTAGGAAGATATGAAGAGTCAATCATTTTTTGTATTTGGAGAACCACAGGAATACCGATGCAAGTCTGTACTCAAAACCACTAGTATCATCCAGAAATTCTATCCCTGTACTGAGGATGAAGTCATAATTGCTGATCAAGACTTGCGAACTTGCGCGCTAGAATCTGCTCAAAAAGGAGACTATACTAATGCGATTGCGCTTTTAAGTCTTTTGATTAACCGCCATCCCCAAAATGCGGTTGATTATAATAACCGAGGACTTATTTATTTTCAAAGTGGTGATCCTCAAAGGGCTTTGTGTGACTATAATATGGCTCTAAAGTTAGATCCAAAACTTGCATCGGCATATAATAACCGGGCTAATTATTATGCTGCTTGCGGGGAATTAGCCATTGCAATTAATAATTATAATCATGCCTTGGACCTAAATCCAAGCTATGTTCGTGGTTGGATTAATAGGGCGATTACTTTGCGTGAACTTGGAAACTATGCAGAAGCAATTGAGGATTTAGAAGTAGCATTATTATTTGGTCAATTAGAAAGTCGTATTTTTGCGGAAAGAGGGCGAACTTACGAAATTTGGGGAGATTGGAATTGTGCAATTGCTGATTATCAGCGTGCTATAGCTACTATTGATACTGGAAACCAGAGAAGTCAATGTTCTAATTCTAGTCTTCGTCTACAGGTAGAAACTTGGTTAGATAAACTAATAAATTAATTAGATGAAGTGAAAAAGAAGAAAATATAAATATTACTTACGTAGGTGCTATAGTTTAAAAAATTAGTGGCGAATAGATGGTAATTAAATGACTGTTTATATATAAGGTCATTTAATTACCATCTATTCGCCACTAATTTTCTTATTTTTTATCGGAAGGTACAGACGTTATTTGAATAGCTACCTTATATCTTGATCCTATTAAATATTTCTCTTGTGATTATTTATCATAGACTTCTACCCAAAAGAATTTCTAAGTTGAAAGTAACAACTTAAATTAGGATTATACTCATATTATAAATAGATTCGTTTATATAAAAAATACCCATTCTTACTTAGTTATGTTTTTTCCTAATCTACCTATATCAGAAACCTAAATATTCTCAGCATATTTGCTAGGAAAGGAATTACACTATTTTTAAAAGCCAAATAATGCTCTTAGATGACGACTAAATTTTTCCTGATATAGCATTAATAATCAATCTAATTGCTTAGATAGATATATAATTAATTAACGCAAGAATTAAGGAGTGATTATTTCAGGGCGAGAAATAAAAAATTACCATAGTATTATTAAGACTATGGTCTCATAACCTGTCAATAGTTTGAAACAACTTAGGTGTAGGCAAAAGTAATTATACTGGTATTTGTATGCCTATGATACATATTACTGTTACAATCACTAACATATGTAAATCCTATATTGTCATATTTTGTTGTTTTATTATATAAATATTATGTAAGTGCTTAATTAGTGCAAAAGCCAAGATAGTTATTGCTGATGATATCAGCGTAAGGTTTTCATTTAACCACTCACATTCGATAGATCCTTAGTAAATAATGCTATCTGAACAATATAAAGTCTCATGATAATAAAATTTATAGGCCAGTATGTTCCGATATTAGAGAGGTAGTATATTTAGCAGTATGAAATTCAAAGAAAAACCCTCTCCTACATTTCAAATAGCCAATAAGCAGTAGGAATAAAATATTTATCTTTTGTAATTATGGCAGCAAGAGTAAACTCAGATTTCCTATCTATACTACTAGGGGACAATAATCCTATAATAACATAATAGTCAAGTAAATGTTTGATAAATAATATACTGGTATATACTAGTGCAGTATCGATATATTTTAGGTTAAGGAACATGGCTATATTATTGATGTTACCTATTATAGTAGGTTAATTACCCTCACAAATGAATTTGCTCTCCGGAAGTAGAATCTTCTATTTTCTAGGATTTGGTAGGAAATTATAGTATAGCTTTTTGATACTTTTCCAATAGCAACTCGCAGATCTATCAAATTTGAACGGTAATTCCGTAAGAAGTAATGATAGGGTTATTTAATATTTTCCTTTCTATCAGTGGCCTAGTATGTTGCAGTTAATAAATGGTATTTATGGATAATGAGACGGGTAGATTGTGTGTTAAATCTATAAATATACAATCTAAAAATAGAATTGACTTTAAGTCCTAATATTTCCGTTTATAGATGCAACATATAGTTATCAAGATATATAATTCAAATTTAAATATGCCTTTGCTCTTATAAGCTTATAAGGTAACTGCAAACTTAGCAGAGAATCTAGTCAAGAGCTGAATGATGTAATAGCCACTTCAGGCATTATTCAGTTTAGTGAAATCATGAGTAAAAACCTATCTGGCATAGTTATGCACTTTTTTTAAGGAGTTTAGCCTTTGAGCAAGAGGAACCTGGAGACGCAGATTATAATTTATCCTTACTTGAGGATTTGTTAACAACATAACCAAATAAAAGCAATAGAAGGCAATGAAATTATATAATTATTCATACAATCATGATATTGTACGGTTAAGTTGCACTGACTTTATAAATTACAGATGTAATACTATAAATGATAGTGGTTGCTTATTTTTTTATGTTGCAAATAGTACCTATGGAAACTTAATAATTTTCGTATAATACATATGAAAAATCACTACGGACCAATAATCAGATTTATTTATGAATGCTTAGTATGTGCTTTTATTGGAGTTACACTATGGTACTGGATTTTTGTATAAGATAATTTAATTTATTCAGCAATTTATTTAGAATTACTAGCCAATCTACATTTTACTAGGTAATAGGTACTGGTAAACCGATATTCATTTTAGATAAAAGCCCACATTCATAAACATTATGACCTGAAATTATTGATGTATGAATAGAACTAATTACTATATATCTATTTTATCTTGGTCTAGCAAATTAATCAGACAAAAGTAGTAGGCAATTACTTGTAATTAACCCTTAGAATAAAACATCTGAAAGCTTTTTCTATTCTTCATTCCATATAATGTAAATTTGTATTCTTCTCTCTTACTTTTAAGCCTTGATTTAACATTAAATTTGTCCTGTTTTACCAAGATATAATATATGCGATTTTATGCATATATTATATCTCTATTTTTTATCACATTTCTTATAAAATACTCAATATTGATAGTTGCACTTTAATGAGAATTCTTATAAAGATATAAACTATGGTCTTGGCTGTGATCGTATTGAGAGTCTGACTCTAAGTAACTAGAATATCCAATTGTAAGTTATTACCGTGAAATTATTGTATAATAGTGGAAACTACAATATAAAAAAGTTTGTAATTATTGGATGATAGTACAGTTACAAATCAGGTGGAGAATATGCTTGTTATTATTAGCACTATGAGTTTATGAAATCAATATTCACTCATACAGTTGATAATCTAAGAAAGATTACTAGTTTTTAGATTAAGTAGATATGGAAATATTGTGTACTAAGAATTATCATGACTATTTACGAGGAGTAGCAGGTGGTGCACTTGATGGTATTACGAATTCAATAAAAATATATAATACCTGGTAACTGTTGTTATAGTTGTGCTTACTGTGATTTCAACTAAATTTTCATCCAGGCTGATTGAATTCATATCAGGTTAACTTACGTACATACAGATCATTAATCATTAAAAAAATAAATTGCATAAATAATTCATTTCATTTTCAGCACTATTTTTACAAATACAAAAGTAACAATGCTATTGTGACATACTAATTGGAACTAGAATAATAGTAAATATCTCTCTGCTATTATTTTGGTATAAAAGTTTTTAACTCATCAAACAAAATCCTTAAATATTAAATTGTATGTAAACCCCGGCCCTGAATGTTTGCAACAAATTAACTATACTATGTAAGTGCTGATTGAATAATATGGAAAATTTATTATTCTAGATACTAATACTCTTAGGTATTAACTTTCATTTTAAAATATAATAGTTTGCCGTAAGTTTATAATATTTTTTGAAGATGAAGCCATCACCCCAATTGATATAACTGTACAAGTGAAAACCCAGAAAAATTTTCCTAACCAGCGTTGGCAAATATATCCTCAAAAAGAAAAATTGGCACAAGAACTAGCAGAAGTAGTCAATTTATCTCCTATGGTCTGTCAATTACTGATTAATCGCGGAATAGAAACCCAAAAACAAGCAACGTCATTCTTAAACCCAGAGTCTATACTTTTACCTTTACCCCTAAATGAATTTCCTGATCTAGCTACCAGTTTAGACATATTACAAGAAGCAATCACTTACCAAGATAAAATTGCCATCTGTGGTGACTATGATGCTGATGGAATGACAAGTACTGCACTATTATTACGTTGTTTGCGCTGGTTGGGTGCAGAAGTAGATTACGCTATTCCTAGTCGTATGCATGAAGGCTATGGTATCAATAATAGAATTGTAGAAGAATTTGCACAAGAAGGAGTAAAACTAATCATCACGGTAGACAATGGGATTTCTGCATTTGAATCTGTTACTAGGGCGAAAGAACTGGGTCTAAAAGTAATTGTCACCGACCATCATGACCTTCCTGAAGAATTACCACCCGCAAATGCTATTCTCAATCCAAAATTAATTAGCAAATCTTCACCTTATTATGGAATTGCTGGTGTTGGGGTTGCTTATATTTTGGCAGTGTCGTTGACACAAAAAATGGGGGATGATTACAAAAGTTTATTAGAGCCTATGCTGGAATTATTTACTTTGGGGACAATAGCAGATTTAGCACCTTTAACAGGAGTAAATCGTCGTTGGGTAAAACGTGGCTTACAAGGATTACCCAAATCTAAGCTACCTGGAGTTCAGGCTTTAATTCAGCTTACAGGAGTAACTAATCATGTAAATAATAAAATAGGGGAGCAAGGAAGAATAAAAGCTGAAAATAATTATTTATCCCTCAAGCCTGATGATATTGGCTTTAGATTAGGACCAAGGATAAATGCTATTGGGAGAATCAGCGACCCGCAAATTGTCATTGACTTATTAACTACTGATGATACAAGAATAGCCTTAGAAAAGGCACTTCAATGCGATAATACTAACCGTCAGCGTCAGGAAATGTGCGGGGAAATCGAAAGAGAAGCAATCGCAATTATAGATACTGAATATCTACAATCTTTACAAGAAGATAAAGTAATAGTTGTTACTTCACAAAACTGGCATCATGGTGTAATTGGCATTGTTGCCTCTCGATTAGTAGAACGTTATGGTATTCCCGTGTTTATCGGTACCCATGAAGATGAATATCATATTCGTGGCTCTGCAAGGGGAATAACTGAGTTTAATGTTTTTGATGGATTAGAGTATTGCAAGGATCTATTAGTTAAATATGGAGGGCACAAAGCTGCTGGAGGGTTTTCCCTATCTGTAGAGAACTTGACAAAATTACGATTACGTCTAAGCGACTTTGCAAATCAATGTCTAAATACAGACGACTTGAAACCACTTCTAAAAATTGACACGCAAATACATCTGCATCAAATTACCCGGGGTTTTTATGAACAGCTCTATTCTCTTGAACCTTGTGGAATTGGAAACCCCAACCCCATATTCTGGACAGCAAATGTTAAAGTCCTAGAGCAGCAAACTGTGGGCAAAGAGCATATTAGATTAACAGTGGTAGAAACTATTGGCAAGCACCAATGTCAATTAAAGGCCATTGCTTGGCGTTGGCGCAATTATTTGCCCTTAGCACCTTATCTTAATATTGCATATAAACTAAGGGAAAATACCTTCAATGGAGATCATAGTATTGAGCTGGAACTTTTAGGGATAAACATACCTGAAACATCAGTCTCGCATGATAATCCCAATAGAAAAAACACCATATACTTCAATTATCAACAGCGCTTTTACACTTGTGGGGTGTACAAGCATGGTGATATATCCGAATTAAGGATAAAAAATACTGGGGGCAAGATATTAGCAGTTCAGCTGGACTCACCACTGTTAAACAACCCTCGGAATTCCATCGGCTTATTGGGGAGTAACCGACAAGAAGCGCAAGAAGTTGATATTTCTCAACCCCCATATAAAAGTATTATCAGAGCTGCACTGATGGCCTTATCAAACTTGACTTCTAAGGACTAACTTTATATTTATTTGCCTAGAGCCCATAAGTCTTACATGTCACCATTGCGAAATGCCAACACGAAAATAACCACAGGACCAGCTAACATTATCAATGATACAAACAGCAGTTGGAAAATAACTTCAAAGTTGATGTTAACTAGAGCTTCAAACATTTCTTTTCCTCATACTCCTATAAACATTTATTTACTCGGTAATTAACCCCAAAGACAATAATATCTGTCTGTAGGAGGTGTATTTTAATTTACTTAATAAAAGTATAAAAGAATGAAGCATAATAGTAAAATCCTGAATATTAGCAAAGGTTAGTAATATGGCAACTTGGCAATGTGTAAAGTGCTGTGGAGCCTGCTGTAATCTAAGTCTAGAGGAACGTCCAGATATTTGTGATTACTTGTCTCCGAAAGAGTTGGAGTTATATCTGAGTATGATAGGGGAAGGAGGATGGTGCATTAATTTTGATCATAATACTAGAGAATGCAATATTTATTCTAACCGTCCCCGTTTTTGTTGTGTTGAACCAGGAATATTTCAGGAAATGTATTCTATTAAATTGGAAGAATTCAATGATTTTGCCATTGAATGCTGTCATCAACAAATTGAAGGAGTTTATGGTTGGCAGAGTATGGAAATGTTACATTTTGATAATAATGTGAGAATTAGAAAAGCTATATCTTCTTCATGAATACGTTTCCATACAGGTAAATATTTATATTTCAATGTGATTGTGAGAATGACTAACTCAGATCTGGCTAATTATGTTGTAGGTTGCTCCCTACACTATTAGTTATTTCAGTCAAGTTTTCCTAATTTTTTTACCGAAGATTTAATTAACTTGATTTTGCATTGTATGATTTGCAATAATTATTAGACTTAATTTTATATTTCCAAGAAACTTTTCTAGAAGCACTCAGTAGTTGAAACTCAGATGTTAAATACTATAGCTTCATTGAAGTATTTCTTAAATACTTAATTTTTATATTTTTTTAAGTTTGAGTAACTTAGTACTGACGGGATTTTAGCTTGATTAATTAAGCTGAAAACTTCTCGACCAATAATTGCAATGTTAGCTTAATTAGTTGAAATTTTCTATGTATAATTGCTGCAAACTCTATGCAAGAAACTTTTCTCGATTTATGACTACAGATTATTTAATAATCATAAAGATTTTCAAATAATTGTGTTTATCAGTAATTTACCCACAATTGATGTAAGCATAGCTTGGTATCTTTATTCAGTCATAAGAAATTTAACAGAGACAAAAAACACCATGGAGGAATCATCGCTTTCAGTCATAGTCTTGAAACTTTACCCTGAAATAATAAGTTTTGAATTAGTTTAAATAATTTATTTGTGTAAAGATTCATGAGTTAAGTGAAGATTTGACAATTCTGAGAAGAATTTTCCTATACATTTCCAATCGCTAAGTACGAGAGCTACTCTTAACAAAGAAAACAACTTGATGTATCTTTAGGGGAGAAGAATCTCAATTGTTAAAACCTTATGAAGTAAATGACGAATAAGAATAATTTGTTATTATTTTGTTGGGGAGTATAAGCAAACAATTGCATGTCTATATTATTTAATGTAATCTTTTTTCAATACATTAAAATTGCTCTTATTAAATATTTAGACCCCAATTATTTTGCCTTTGGGGTCTAGTTTTAGGTATAATCTAATCGCTCGTTTTTACATCCACTATTTAACATTTTCAGCTAGATGAATTCTAAATTACTAGAGCTACATGACCAAAGATGATTTACAAATCATCATCTATATTAGTTGAATTGTCGGATTCATTCTCTGAAGTTTTAATTGATTTATACTCTACTGGCACAGCATAATCATCTGCCATTGTCGGAGTTGGGTATTCTTCTGCAGGTAGACGGTAACGTTTTCTGGACTTGTTAGCTATCTCTTCCCCACTAGGGTAGTATTCCGAATGCTGGGATGGATTGCTGCTATTGCGTCTATAAGATTTTTTTCCTTCTCTTCCTCTTCTTTCGTCTTTGATGGAATTATCTAAGTCATCATCAAATCTATAAACAGAGCTGCTCCAATCACTATTATCCGACCTTTCTGAATACCTTTTATTGGAGCTGACAGGATTCCTTCTTTTTGATTTAGAAGGCCTCTTGCCCCAAATACTTTCAGAATAAACAGAGGCTTCGCCATCATAATAGTCCTTATCAACACGAGATAAACGACCATCCTGACTACCAGGAATTCGAGCACGAGGGCGTTCATCCTCATGATAATAATCCTCATCATATGGAAGAGATTCTAATTCTGCTTCTACCTCTGCACGATAACCAGACTTTCTGCTATATCTATAATTACTGCTAACAGGTCTTTCATCATCCACTATTTTGGTATTGCGTTTAGCCTGTTCTGTAGCTATTCCCCGCAAACGAATACTTTCAAATGCGAAGTATACGGTAGTCCCGACTAACAGTAGCTGTCCAAACTGTAAAATTGGGTCTAGACGCCAACCTTGAAATATTAGAATAAAACCACATAGCAACCCCACCGCAGCAAAAAAGATATCCTGATCACGTGATAGCTCTGGACGAACAGAACGCAAAAAGTACAGAGATGCCCCAGCTACGGCCAGGAATATACCTAGAATGCTGGCCGAGTTAGTCCCAAAATTTACCTGAGCCAAAATATTGGCTGAGTTCAGCCCGAAAATTATCATTTTTCTTCCCTAATATACAGTCTATACTAACTACCCAAAATTAAAATTACTACTATCGCTATTAAATAATATTAAAGCTTCAAAGCATTAAGCATGCCTTGAAGCCATTGACTAGAGATAATTTAGTTCTCAATTCAGCAAAAAATAAATAAGACACATATGTTCTTAATACAGATGTATAAAGCATTTTGCAGTTGACTAAATTTTCTAGCTATGAATTTGACTGTAAAATTTATAATCCCAATATTTCAAGTATTATAAGCGTCTTATCTTATCCTTTTGGCTAATAAAAATCAATGCCACTGTTGCAGGAATTACAACAATTGCCGCTCCCCAAACAAGACTCCAGAGAAAGTTTGCTAAAGAAGGTGTCATGATAACTCAACCTTTTTTTACATCTTCCATCTTATTCTAATTGTCTATTACATCCTTGGGAAGCGGAAAACAAAGATATTAAAATTAATAACTGGGGTATTAACTTTGTAAGGCTAACTTATACCAACATGGGAAAAAATGGGATATAAGAAGAGTTTTGGTTAGAATAGAAAATATTGGGCTTTACAAAGCTTAATTTTATATGGACTAACAACAATTTTAATTTCAGAACAAAGAAAACAAAGCTAGATACATTATGAATGCGACCACTATTACTACTTGGACACTTGGCCCCATTTTAGCTTTGATGACCTTACTATTTATTTTACGGATAGTTTTAACTTGGTATTCCCAAGTAAATTTAAAACAGTTGCCTTTTATTATTGTAGCCTGGCCTACTGAACCATTCTTAATTCCCTTGCGTAAATTAGTACCACCTTTAGGTGGCGTGGACATTACCCCAGTCATTTGGGTGGGGATTTTTAGTTTGCTACGAGAAATACTCCTGGGTCAACAGGGATTAATCACTATGCTTACCCGCTTACAATGAAGTAGTAAATAGCATTTACACTTGGTTATCAATAGATAAAAAGTTAAAGGCTCAGAATTTATAACCTAGGTACCAAAATTATAGATAGATTTTGGGAATTTCTGCTATTTTGACTTTTATCCAAAATCCAATCTCTAATCTAACTTCTAATTAATTCATCATTTCTTGCACAAAGTTAGTATAAACTTGCCCTGTGAGGAAATGGGGATTTTCCATGATTTTCTGGTGGAATCCAATGGTTGTTGGTAATCCGGTAATAGCACATTCTCTTAAGGCTCGTTTCATCCGATTAACAGCTGTAGAGCGGTCAGGGCCCCAGACCACCAGTTTACCAATCAAAGAGTCATAGTATGGAGGAATCTGGTAATCAGTATACACATGTGAATCGATCCGTACTCCTGGACCACCAGGTGGCAAATAACCACTGATCCGTCCTGGTGCTGGACGAAAATTATGCTCTGGGTCTTCAGCATTAATCCGGCATTCAATGGCATGACCAGTTAAGTTAACTTGGTCTTGTTTCAATTTCAGCTTTTCTCCTTGAGCAATTCTAATTTGTTCTGCAACTAAATCAACCCCAGTAATCATTTCTGTAATTGGATGTTCTACTTGAATCCGGGTATTCATTTCCATGAAATAAAATTGACCATGAACATCTAGTAAAAACTCAATAGTCCCGGCTCCGGTATAGTTAATAAATTTAGTAGCTTTGACTGCTGCCTCTCCCATTATTTGACGTAGTTCTGGAGTAAGGGCAGCACTAGGTGCCTCTTCTAAAAGTTTCTGGTTACGACGTTGGATTGAACAATCCCGTTCTCCTAAGTGGATAACACTACCATAACTGTCTGCCAAAATTTGAAATTCAATGTGCCGTGGACATTCAATAAATTTTTCCATATAAATATTGGAATTGCCAAAAGCTGCATCTGCTTCCCCTTGTGCAGCTTGTAGGGATGGTAATAAATTCTTTTCCTCGAGTACTAAACGCATTCCTCGCCCACCACCACCAGCGGTAGCTTTGATCATTACTGGATAACCAATTTCTTTGGCAACACTAATTGCCTCGGCCTCCGATTCCACCAACCCATTACTACCTGGAACCGTAGGAACCCCTGCTCTTTGCATCGTTTCTTTGGCGGTGGATTTATCCCCCATTAAATAAATTGCCTCTGGAGTTGGACCAATAAAGGCAATATCATGATCTGCACAGATTTCGGCAAACTTTGCATTTTCTGACAGAAAGCCATAACCTGGATGAATTGCACTAGCATTACGAGTTAAGGCAGCAGCAATAATATTGGGAATGTTTAAATAACTTTTACCGCTGGGAGGTTCCCCAATACATACAGCCTCATCTGCTAACTGCACATGGAGAGCATCCCGGTCAACAGTCGAGTGGACAGCAACAGTTGCAATTCCCATCTCTTCACAAGAACGGATAATGCGTAAAGCAATTTCTCCTCTATTAGCAATTAATATTTTATCAAACTTCATTGTTTCGTATTCTAATGTCTAACCTGTTAAATTTACGTCCTCTCTTCATTTCACAGACTATTATGAAATGAGACTAGCAAGTCTGAATTGCCATAAATTAAATTACTTTGTTGATTCTATAAACTTTGTTTGCTTTTAAGTCAAAAATGAAATTCCTCACTTCTACTCACTTTCCAAAACAGATCACTAACATTCTAATTATCTTGACTTATTTTATGAGCTATTTATTTTGATAATTTACTCATAAGGACTATGTTAAAAATTAAATAGCCATATATACAATCACCCATTTTTCTCAGTTTGATGGGAGGACTCCATAAATTTTGTATATTCAAGCATACTTAGGTTTAAATATTTGCAAATATTTAAACCTAAGTATGCTTGAATATACATTTGTCGTGGTACATGCTATAATTAAACAGCTACTAGGCGGATGTGGCGGAATTGGTATACGCGCACGTTTGAGGGGCGTGTGGCTTTGCCTTGCGAGTTCGAGTCTCGCCATCCGCATTGTTAGAAATTTCATTAGTTATCTTATGGCATTGATACTTTTCGTAAGAAGTATTCTGTTTTTCCAAGAATTATGTGTTAACTTGAATTTAATACTTCTCCTATGTAGAAAATGGGAAGTCTAATTTTTTGGAGAAAATCAACTGTAATTTATACAGCAACATATTAATTGGAAACACCAACAAAGTGGCATCGTTTGACTTCAGTCTGGCAAGGGGGAGAGGAAGTAGTTCAACAAGGATTACCCCATTCTCAATTGTCACCTTCTTGGCAATTACTCCTTTTGGGTGATGGTTCGCCGACAAGACACTTACAGTTGTTAACTAGGGAAACTACAGAAGTAGATGTGGTTGATATGTCTTTAATTGGTATGGATTTGGATGGTGCTCCAGAATTAATAGAAGCCCTCCCAGCCCCAAGATTAAGGAGACAAGTATGGCTATGTACTTCTTCAGGTCAAAGACTAGGTTATGCTAGCTCCTGGTGGGAAGCTTCTCATGTAGATGAATATTTACAAAATCGTTCATTACCAATTTGGGCTAGTCTGGCTAGAATCCGTACTGAACTATATAGAGATATACAGGGAATTTATTGTGGTTACTCTCATGCCTTAGAAATGGGTTTTGGAGAAACGGGGCCTTTTTGGGGTCGTCATTACTTGTTTTGGCATTATGGAAAGCCATTAACATTAATCTATGAGGTGTTTTCCCCTTATTTAACTAACTATCTGGGCCCTACAAGTTTAGGGTGAGGTCAATAATAATATATTCACTGTATATATATTTGTTATTGTCATTAAGTATATTACCATTTAGAAGTTTCCCAAATTATCATAAGGCATTCAAATAAAATATTAGGTATTGGAGTGAAAATGAAGTTAGTTGTTAGTAAACTCCTAACTTCTAAACTCTCAACTCGCTGGTTTCAACTAGGGCTGGTATTCTTGTTTAAAATCTGTACGAGTCATAGGCTGTTGTAGTTCTACACCTTCACCACCCAAAATATTCAGCGGTTTGCCATCAACCTGAATATAAACATTGGCATTCTTATTTAAGCTGGTTGCTGTGTAAAGCACCTGACCTAAACGACCTTGCATGGAAGCACTGCCACCACCAGATATAAATTCTGATGATAAGTTCAGATAAACACTATTATTTTCTTGTTTAATGCTTAAAAGCTTAGTGCCAAGGGGAATAGTGGTAGAGCCTTTACCTTCTGTTGGTCCTGCAAATAAGATTTGGAAAGCTTTGGTTAGAATTTGATTGGGTTCTCCAGTAATAGAAACTTTTAAAGATTGGGCAACCAATTTCAAATTTTTTCCACTATCTTGAAGCCAATAAATTCTAGGACCTTTCTCTTGAGATGTTCGATTGTTTAGAGCAGAAGATACTGGCTGAGTTGTTTGTACTCCAGGATCTAATAGTAAATTTTTGCCGGAGTTCCAGGCCACAAAAGCTACAATTCCACTGGCAGTAACAACGGCGGCGGAAACTGCTGCAATTACCCCTGGAGAAATACAATTGGATCTTTGTTCGCTCATATAAAAACCTACTAATATGGTAGAAATAGCAGTGTGGTGTGAGTAAAAAAAACACCAGAAAGCAAGATAGTTGCAAGTATTAGTTCTTCCAGAGTTTGGGAAATGGATAGATTCTAAGAAATGCTGCGATTTCTATTTGTTTGTTTTCATATCCCATTTTATTAAGTCTCGCTCATAGTGCTCTACCTTCTAGTCAAGAGCAATTTAATTGTTGATTGAAATTACTTATAATTTGGTTAACAAACTTTGGTGGAACTTACTCTCCCTTTACAAAAATTATTATTTAAATCAGTTTGATTTTTTCAGTCAATATATTTACACCTAATTCTACTTGGATAAGTAATAGTTTTTATTGTTTGTGCTTATCTAATTTTACCTGTAAAGCCAGGTATTTTTTTGTGAGAAATTTTACTTGCGCATAAGATAATTCTTATTTGCTAAGCTTATGCTTCTCATCATAATTAATAGATTTATGGCTTAATTTCCATAAAAATTAATTAAATTAGGACAATTGCAAGAGCCAATTTACATTCTGCAAACCTACGATTACTAGATGCTAATCAACTCGAAGAGGCTAACTTAAAAATATGCATTTCTCACTAAATAGATTATCTAATGGTTATTGTGTTTATAAGAAATATACCTGAGAATAGTTATATTGTAAGAACTATACATCGAAAATAACAGAGTATTTAACCTGTTAAAAGAACACCTGAGTTTTTAAATTAGTTGTATGCAAGTAATTCATAACTAAACCAAAATATAAGCAATGCATAATTACTTTGCGGCAATCACTTCAATAATAATTATCTTGCAGATTTTTATAACATCTATATGAAAAATACTGCGAATTGTGGAGAAATTATGGGAATATTACAATGAGGGGTTGTGATAGAACATACAAAGTATTCCTTTAACAGGTTAAATACTCTGTTATTTTCGATGTATAGTTCTTACAATATAACTATTCTCAGGTATATTTCTTATAAACCCAGAATCAATTATGAACTTTAGAAAATAGGTTTTATAGAGGATTGAAGAAGGTAAATGAAATATATTTCCCCCTACTATATAATAGTAACTCTAGATTGACTAAGAAAAAACGCCTCTATGATACCACGGCATTTTCTACAGAATAAACAATACAGGAAGTGTAAAGTAGGAAATAAAAATATCTTCCATACTATACTTAATAATTTTTACTGTTGGTCTAAACGTAAAACAGCCATAAATGCCTCTTGAGGTACATCAACAGTACCAACAGCCTTCATCCGCTTTTTACCTTTTGCCTGTTTTTGTAACAGTTTTTTCTTTCGGCTAATGTCACCACCATAACACTTTGCAAGTACATCTTTCCTCAAGGCTGGAATATGTTCGCTTGCGATAACCTTGCTACCGATTGCTGCTTGAATAGGAACTTTAAACTGGTGACGAGGTATAAGTTCCTTGAGTTTCTCAGCCATAGATCTACCCACACTATAAGCTTTATCTTGATGGACAATCATGGTTAACGAGTCTACAGGATCGCCATTAATCATTAAATCCAACTTTACCAAGGGATTTTCTCGGTAATCAATCAGATTATATTCCATACTGGCATAACCCCGTGTTCGCGATTTTATTTGATCAAAAAAGTCAGTAACTACTTCTGCCAATGGCAATTCATAAGTTAGAGTGGTACGACCACGAATAAGATACTTCATATCCTTAAATATACCTCGACGACTTTGTGACAGTTCCATTAAGGTTCCCACAAAGTCTTCTGGAGTAATCATTTCTACACGGACATAGGGCTCCTCAATTTTTTCTAGTTTATTAGGAGTTGGCAAATGGCTGGGATTATCAATATATATTTTTTCTCCCTTCACTGTTGTTATTCGGTAAACTACAGAAGGTGCAGTGATGATTAGATTCAGGTTGTATTCCCGTTCCAATCTTTCCTGGACAATTTCCATGTGTAGCAAACCTAAGAAACCACAACGAAAACCAAACCCCATGGCACTAGAAGTTTCCGGCTCAAACTTTAAGGCTGCATCATTAAGCTCGAGTTTATTCAAAGCCTCTCGTAAATCCTCAAAGTGGTCAGCGTCAATAGGAAACATACCGCAGAATACCATAGGATTTGCTTCTGCATAACCTGGTAATGCTTTTGAAGCCTTGGCTTTAGCCAGAGTGATCGTATCTCCTACTCGTGCATCACCAACAGCTTTAATTGCTGCCGAGAGATAACCCACTTCCCCTGCATGAAGCTCTTCAACTGGTTTCTGATTGGGAGAAAGTACACCCAACTCACCTATTTCATATTCTTTGTTTGATGCCATCAAGTAAACACGATCACCTTTTCTTACAGTCCCATCGATAACCCGGAAATAGACAATTACACCCCGATAGCTATCATAGTAGCTATCAAAAATCAGTGCCCTTAACGGCTTTTCTATAGTATTGTGGGGAGATGGTATATGCTGAACAATTGACTCTAAAATCCCATCAATGCCAATACCTTCTTTTGCAGAAGTATGAATTACATTACTGCAATCTAAACCAATCATTTCTTCTATTTCCCCAACCACTCGATCTGGTTCGGCACCAGGCAAGTCAATTTTATTTAAAACAGGAATGATTTCCAGATTGTGTTCCAGAGCCAAATAAACATTAGCTAGGGTTTGTGCTTCCACACCTTGCGAAGCATCCACAACAAGCAAAGCTCCTTCGCAAGCTGCTAAAGAACGGGATACCTCATAAGAAAAATCCACGTGTCCAGGAGTATCAATCAGATTTAGTACATACTTCTGTCCATTCTCTGCTTGATAATCCATCCGAGCAGCTTGCAACTTAATTGTAATGCCGCGCTCTCTTTCCAAATCCATATTGTCAAGGAACTGTTCTTTCATTTGCCTGTTTTCCACGGTACCAGTAGCTTGTAACAGGCGATCAGCAAGGGTTGATTTCCCGTGGTCTATATGGGCAATAATACAGAAATTACGAATGTGATTTACGGGAACATCAGTCATATACTTTAATTTGCCCCACCAGCAACTTGAAAGAAAAACGTAGTTACTTTAAGTATATTAATTCCTTATGAACAAAGATGCCCCCCATTTATGGGAAAACAGAAAATTCAGACACTCTTAAGCCTATGTTTTATTAACTGTAATCTACAGTACAAGAATAGAAACTTATGGTTTAAACCTAGATATGGGGAGTTGGAAAGGGAGCTAGCATATACAAATAGTATGAGGGTTTAAGTATAGGTAATGGCATTTGTCAAACATCAACGTACAATATACATGAAGCATTTTACAATGCAAACTCAATAGATAAAATCCATGTAGTAATAATAATCCTGGATGATAAGAGCACTAAAATTTTTATAAAGTCTTGAGAAGAATACTATCAGAGCATCCTAGCCCAATGAATATGAAAGACACAAAAGAGACAGCTAGTACAGCTACCCAGGCCAATCAAAAATTTGCCAATAAGGTCGAAATTACTATTCATTTGGATTCTGAACTCCTAGAACAAATTCAACACTTGACGAACGACCCCAGTAAAGTTATCGAGGTAGCAATTAGACAGTGGCTAAGGGGTGAAAATAGTCGAGATGATGAGCTGACTCGTACTCCCAGAAGGATACGCATACCACCTAGGGGTGACTGGAATGATTAAAAAATACTCAATTGCATCGTCTTGAACAGTATCAAACAGCATGAAATTGTTATTTTGGATTTTGATGAACAAGTGAACAGCTCAAGGACATATTAAGTGAAGCTTAGCATTTTAATAATAGGAGTAGCTATGCCAATATTCTAAGTGTAAATAGCTTAAAATATTTTGAGTATCTAATGTCTAACAAGTGTTAATACTGATTTCCAAATACCCTATGCATCAACAACTGACAGTCATAACTATCGCTGTTAAACTTAAACATTTCAGATGCATTCTTTAAGAGTAATAGGAACATCTCTATTACTATATTGGGTTTATGGTAAGCACGAAATAAACTGTACTATGGATTATGGGGATAGGTTATTTATTGAGATAAGTTACAAGATAGACAAACTAGTTTAGAGTTAGAGAAGATTAACTTGTGACTTATTATTTAGCAACAACACAAAAATAGCAATGTGTATAAATGTCTAGTATGAAAATGTGCTCCTGCAGCATAATAAGGTTTTGGGGCTCATTATTTCTTGGGCTATTTACCTATTCAGGAACATTATCTGTTCATGGGCTCACCTAGTATGTATTCGGTTATTTTTAATTATTTATAGTTTTCAACTTATATTGGTAACAGGCTAATGGGTTGATTGTACAATGTGGGCAAATATTGTTTATCTCTAGTTCAATTCAAAATATTCCTGGCTAAGGAAATTACCAAACAGTTAGTAACTGTAATTAATCAAACCAAGGTTTATAAATAATTAATAAATATCCATAACAATTTTCATGATAACTAAACTATTAAACAACGAAATTTTTATCCGATTTATCCGTAATTTATATACGGTATTTCAAAGATAAGGGATGATTAACTTATTAATAAATCTTGAGAATTAAAATTTTAGATATGGAAATTCTTCTTCCCAATGCGAAGAATATACAACTCCAGTTATGCACTCAAGTAGATAGCATAAGAAATAATTTGAATTATTTGTATGAAGAACGGATTTGGTTTACACTAAAATATCTGCTGTTCGATTGTATGAAGGGAGAGTTTTGCTTTTCAATTTAAATCATTAGGGGAAACTAATCATAATAATAACATAGATATAGAAATTGGTATTTTAGTGGAGTGTTATTAGCTGAAACTCGAAGAATAATCACCCATAATTATGTCATATTTTCGTATCTTTTCCTAATTTACTATTGAATTTTATTGGTAATCATTAAGTTATGAACAATAAATACTTTAGTTCACCTTAATAAAAAAATACCTAAAAATAATGAAGAGATAGATAAAGATATATACTATAGCTAAGAATATATTATATTCTATTTATCATCTACGATGATAAAATTATTTATGGGAACTGGTACAAACTAAAATAAAACTATATTTTTACAAATATTGATATATAAGTGAACTTCATTCTTAACCTATTTTTACATTAATTTAAATTAATTTTAGGTTACGAAAATATCAAGATACAGAAAAGCTACTACGCATAATTTCATACCAATATATTTCAGAAAAATAGAATGCTTTTAGAAATATTTTTGTATTAGGAAATCTATTTACTAATATTATGCATTTACATATAGTACCAGTAATTACTAGCACTAAAATTTGATAATACAGGTAGTAATTAATTATCAGATAAAGCATGTTTTGGCTAGTATCGTAGATACTATATGTAATAGTAAATCAAATCGTAAAATTTTGAAACCCCTGAATATAAATTGAATGATAAATAAATAATAAATTAATAATTAGGCCAATGAAACTGATATTAATAATGACTAATTACAGCAGCTTCAAGAAATAGCAGATTTTTAATCCCTATACGATTTGTTGCTACTGGCACAGTTACATGCTCAGGGTTTTTGACGAATATTTCAATTTGATAAACTGTATAGTTACTCACTTAAATTGCTTATATTTAGTTTTAAATATATAGAATAAGATAAATTTATATATCATCATTTATGATGGGCCCTTATTCCTTGACATCATTGTGCTTGCGATAATATTTAAACATCTATTTTTGATAGTTATCTATAAACTTTTATTGTATGGTTATCCATTATAAAATCAGTACCTCTATCTATAGAGGTATTATAAATAACATTAAAAATATTATATTTATAAAAGTTAATACTACTGAGATTATATTTACTTACACCTAAGAAAATTGCATTGGGGAAAATGTATTAGTCAGCCAGTTTATGCATTTTTCCCCAATACCATAATACCCTACTTGTCTTAATATATACAATTTACGTAAAAAAATAATGAGCCTTGAGCTAAATAGGATTAATTAGTAGTGAATTTTATCAACCATTTGATTTTCTACTGCTCTTAGAGATAAAAACATATCTAGCATATAGATAAAGAATGCTTAATAGTTAGAACATAATTTCTAGGCCAAATTTTCACAGATAAATCAACAATTATTTGAATATATATTATCTATAACTATCTTTAACTCACCTATTGTCAGATTTTAAGTCTGTATTTTTCTAATATGGAATATCCACGGACTGAAGAATTTGGATGGATGTAGGCAAATCTAGACTAGGGATACTAGTATTTATAGTAGTTTCCACTTTGCTCTTATTGATAAGAGAGGATAAAATATTTACATGTGAATATTACTAATATGCCAGTCCATACTTGTTTACACTAAGGAGCTCCAAAAAAAATTAGCGTTTTAAACTTTAAACTAATGTATTTATATAAGTAAATCAATTAGCATGAAAAAATTTCTATGTTTATATCTAGAATCATAATTACCTTACCCAATCCCATTACATTAACAATAACTATGTTTTAAACATTTGATATGCTGTACTGCAAAACCATATTGTATGGCCTTTATTTAGTTTATCTTTCCCTATACCTAAAATCACTGGTAATGTCTCCAGATACCCACAAGAGAACCCTGTACTTCCACTTGTACAATAGAAACTTCTATAGATTGGTATTGAGGATTTGCCAGCTTAAGGGTGATATTATCCCCCTGGCGATAAAATTGTTTTAAACTAGTACCATGCCCTTCTACCTTAGCTGCTACGATTGTGCCATTTTTAATTAGGCTTGTTTCTAGTACAGGTGATAAAAATACTAAATCACCATCTAGGATGGAGTCTTCGATCATGCTATTACCATTGATCCGTAGGGCATAGGTATGAGCAGGCAAGTTTAGATTTGTGAAATCAATCTGTTCTAAGGTATCTGTGGATGGTTCTAACAAACCACTAGCTGCAATTACTCCTAATACTGGAATAGATGACTTACAAGATTTTAATATTCGAATAGTCCTAGCTTTACCCTCACTCCACTCAATATATCCTTTATTACGTAAGTGTTCCAAGCGGCTCTGAATTGGTGCTGGGGATTTTAATTTCATGGCCTGCATCATTTGTCTAATTGAAGGTGAATGCTGACAAACGCGAATGTAGTTCTTTAACCAATCATACAATTCCTGTTGTGCTTCTGTTAGTTTTTCCATTACTTTGAGGGAGATACAAGATAAATACTCTTAAGAACATTGGTACTATAAAAGTGCACTCCCTGCATTATAAATTTGGGATTTAAGAGTTTTCCAAACCTAAAATACTTGCTAATAAGGCTTTTTGTACGTGCATTCGATTTTCTGCTTGTTCCCACACCAGGGATTGAGAACCTTCAATAACTTCGTCAGTAATTTCTTCACCGCGGTGAGCAGGGAGGCAGTGTAAAACAATAGCATCCTTGTCCGCAAGGGTTAATAGTTGAGTATTGATTTGATAGGGTTGGAAAACGGAGTTACGCTCCTTAGCTTGATTTTCTTGTCCCATACTTGTCCAAACATCAGTGTAAATTATATTTGCTCCTTGTATTGCGACTGTAGGATCTTGAATAATAGAAATTTGAGCTTTATCATTGGCAATTACTTTTGCTTTCTCTACAACCACTTCATCAGGTTCATAACCACGGGGGGTTGTAATTCGTATATTCATTCCCACTAAAGAACAACCCAACATCAAGGAGTTTGCAATGTTGTTTCCATCACCCACATAAGTCAAAGTCAAATCAGTAAATTTGCCAAAGTGCTCTTGGATAGTCATTAAGTCTGCCAAAATCTGACAAGGGTGTTCTTTATCAGTTAATGCATTAATAACAGGAATTTGGGCATATTTGGCAAATGTCTCTAACTCATCTTGAGCAAAGGTGCGAATTGCTAAAATATCTAAGTACCTATCCAGTACACGTGCTGTATCTTGTACGAGTTCACCACGACTCACCTGAGTTACATTAGGGTTAAGGTCGATTACCTGTCCACCCAATTGATACATTGCCACTGTAAAACTGACTCTGGTGCGTGTGGAAGCCTTAGAAAACAATAAGCCTAATATTTTATTACACCGTAAATCCAAATCTTGGGATTTTAGTTTAGTGGCCAGTTGCAATATTTCTTGAACTTCAGTGGAACTAAGTTCTGTCAGACTTAATAAATCTCTTTTGATCAACGCTGCCATATTGCCAATATTTAAATTGCTATGAGTTAGATTTTCCCAGTTTTATGAACAAAAATTAACCTTAACCAAAACTTTACCAAAATTATTGAGTCATATTGAATGGGAAGCAGAAACAGCAGAAAAACAAGGAGAATTTAAAATTGAAACAAGTTATGCTTAAGCAACTAAACTTATTACGCTTAATTGCCAACCCAAAATCTTAACTCAAACTATCTGGGGCGACCAAGAGTAGTAACGTAAAGTGCTGCTTCGTCTTCAGGAATACCCAAGACTTCATTCACCTGGTCATCAAAAAAACCACCAATTCCACTTACCCCCAAATGTAGTCTTATAGCTGCTAAATTTAGCCTTTGACCTAGATGTCCTGCATCCATATGTAGGTAACGATAAACACGATCACCATATTGGTTAACAGCAGATTTTAAGTCTGCTGTATGGAATAATACTGCTGCTGCATCCCTCCCTAGTTCTTGTCCCAGGCAGAGAAAGTGAAGTTCTCGGCGAAAATTCTTAAATCGAATTTGTCTTAGTTCCTGGGCTTTAGGAGCATAATAATAACAACCTGTTTCTAAGCCTTCTACTCCTGAGCAAACAATAAAGGTCTCAATTAAACTTAAATCGAAATAGTCAGGACAGTTATCTAAATTTTGGTTTATATAATCTTGGGGTTGGTAAGTGAAGTTGAGTAGAGCTTTGAGCTCATCTAGAGTTAGATCCTCTCCACTGTAGGCTCTAGTAGAACGTCGTTGATGTATATTTAGTTCTAAATCTTCCAGGTTTTCTCCCCAGTAAATTGGATTAGTGACCGTAGAAATTTTTTGGCAAAAAGGGAAATTGTATTTGTCTTCTAGAGATTTTTCTGCCTGTACAACTGGCAAATTCACATTGCCAGTTGTACCCAGTTGAATTCTGGTCGATTGATGAAAATAGTTTAGGAGTTCGCCATCAGAGATTTGAGGATAGTCAGTATCTGTTCTAGAAGGTAAGGCTGTATTCCATGCAGGCAAATTTTGTTGAATGTCCAACAAATCTGCCAGGGGTAATACTGCAATCACACCTTCTTGCTGAGGATTAATATACAATAGCTCATTGGCCGCATCATCAGCGAAACCACCGATTAAATGGGGACGATAGTCGGTAATGCTACCAGCCAACTCAATATTACCCAATAAATGCCCTGTATCTAGGCAAATACGACGATAAGCTCTATCTTCATAACGCCATTGAGAACGGTAGAAAATAGCAGTTACAATAATTGCTAACTGGGTGCCTTCCAGAGCTGGATGCCATAAACAAGCTTCTTGTAAATCCCGCCATATATCACTTTCCCAAAAATGCATGAGCGAATGGCTACGACATTGGTAGTTATATAATCCGGAAGGTAGTATGGACGTACCACGAGAAACCAAGTAAACTTCCGCAGGGTATAAGCCACCTGCACTAGGTGCTGAACGCAGATAGACTGCACTACCTAAAGAGGGCATTTTTGCTGTTAACCCATAGCTGGAAAATAGCAGTCGGGAAAGTCTTTGCCATTGTCTTATTTTAGAATCACTTGTATAAGACTCAGGTTTGTTCTGTAGATAAGGTTTAAGATCGAAAGCAGAACCAATCTTATACTCTTTAAATGGAACAGGTTGTTTAGACCAATCTAAACCCTGACTTTTTTTAGTGATGGTTTCAGGATCATACTTTGTTCGTTTGTGGTAGTGCTGGGCAATAGATTGACGTATTTCTGGCATAAAATTTTCAGTCGATTTCTGCTATGGTGATAGCCAAATTAAAAAAATATAAGAGTAAATTATTTTAAGAGAAGGAGAAAATGAAATTAAATTATTTCAGGTTTCCTCAGATAAATAAGTATTGTGAACAACCTGAATTATTGAAATTTACAGTTATTGCTGATAGGTTTTTCTGCACAATAGAAATTGTATCAAGCGGTATAGGAGTTATAGCACTACTGAGAACAAGCATTATATTCATGAATGTAATATTTGCAGCAATTCTACCAATACCCCAAAGTATAGAATGGCATTCATGAGCTCAGACTTTTGACTACAAATACCTTGACATTGCTGCGTACATTCTACTTGTTTAACCTAATACAAAATAGTAACAGTTATTATTTCCTTTTAGGCTTTGTAATTAGACAATATCCTTCTACATCTAGAATAATTTTGTTTTAATTGAGCCTGTGTTGCAAGGCTCTTGGCTAATCCTTTATTAGGATAGCAATTATCATCACCCTAGGTAATTAATATTTACTAATATAGAAGAATCCAGAGGAATCATTAATCTACTGTCAAGTTGAGATAACAAACATTGGGGATATATTTTTCTGTTCCTTCTCCACACTTACCATCAATCTCCACAAGGCCATTTGAAAAATTACCACTAGTTATAATTGAGCTTAAGCAATTTTCCAATTTGATGTTACAAGATAGCTATTAGGTAACACCACCTGATGAGAAAATAATGAAAAGTACTTCGTAGGGAAAATTATTATAAAGTACTACACTAGCAAACTCTAATCCTCAGCTAGTTTTTGTGACTATAACAACATTCTTAGTGAATATTCTATATTCTCCTCCTGCCAGATCAAAAGGATTGATGCTTTCATTAAGTAATTATAGGAAATCATTACAGCTGTTTTGTATAATTATTTTTCTAAGCTTACTCTCAGTTTTCCGTCAAGTAGCCATTAATTTTTATATTCCTCATAATAATTCTCATTTATTTTTTCCTGTTTTATCGTATATCTATCTGTAGACTCTTATACATGTAAACGCATAGTATGTAAAACAACATGTGGAAAATATTTCCAACACTTTATCAACAAAGGCTTAATCGGAGAATTCCGAATAGGATTTACTAGTTTTCCATTCTTAACTACAGGATTAACATGGTAATCATAACTTTGAGGTGTTTATCTACTAGTAGGTTTAATGTTTCTGTTTGAATTATAGTTGGTGCTCTTTCTCTAAAGCTTAAGTCTTGCTTTGTGCTAAAATATCTTCAGATATTACAACTATGAATATTCATAAGCCATAACATACAGTTACCCAAACAATATCACTACTTGGAAATGGTATGATTTTCAAGTCTAATTTATAGCTTCCAACCAAAGATAAAGTATCATAGTTAATGAGCTTTGAATCCAATATTCAGTATATATCAATCCTATTTAGCCATTATTAATCAATAACAATAAATACTCTTTAAGAAACAAAATTTTCAGTGCAATTTGGCAAAAGTAATTTTTTTGGATAAAAACCAAAAACTCTAAATTAGATAATTGAAATATACGTATAGCCATCCATACGTTAATACCCAAGCATGATAGTTCTTGAATTTTTGCTAAAGCATTTTCAGCATAACCTTTTACTTTTATACTTGGCCATATATTAACTATTATCCCACTAGTATTAATTAGTACCAATTAAAAAAGTCAAACGAACTATACTTATATATTCTTTTCCCATGAATTTCTTCAATTGCCAAAGACCATATGCTTCTGTGATATGGTGCTTGGCATCGCTCAACAAAACCAGTGATAGTTTTTTTCTACCGATAAATACACGATGAGATTCAGCAGAATCAGTGCTGATGCCTACAATAATAGCTTCTAATAGAGAAAAATATATGTTTAGAAATGCAAACTCTTTAGCCTCAGCTGTACAAGCAGGGTTATTATTTTTAGGGTGAAAATAAATTACTAGCCAATTACCTGCAAAGGTTGCTAAATCAACTTAATTACCATTCTGAGAAAAAGCAGAAAAATTAGGGGCTAACTTTCCTAATTGGGGAATATTACTCATACAATCAGATGGGTATAGACTTACAGTATTATCTCAGTTCTCTGATGTTATCCATTACTTTTTGATACAAGGGTTGATTGTTTTGCTGTTTAAAAAAATTGGCTGCCATTTTTAAATCTGCAATGGCCCCCTGTTTATCACTTTGAGCAGCACGAGCATTGCCTCTATTATTATAGGCTGCTGCAAACTTAGGGTTAATCAGGATTGCTTGATTATAATCTGCAATAGCACTTTGGTAGTTTCTCTCCCCATAGTAGGCATTACCACGATTACTATAGGCAACAGCATATCTAGGATTTATAGCAATAGCTTGATTAAAATCTAGGATTGACCCTTTTAGATCTCCTTTAGCTGAAAGAGCATTACCACGATTGTTATAAGCTCGAGCATATCTGGGTCGAATCTTAATGGCCTGATTGTAATCTTTAATTGCTCCACTTTGGTCACCTCCCGCTGCACGAGCGTTCCCACGGTTATTATAAGCTTCTGCATCATTTGGATTAATTATAATAGCCTGATTATAGTCTGATACAGCAGCTTCCCTATTACCTGTATCAAAATGTACTAACCCCCGACTATTATAAGCCGCACCAAATTTAGGATTAAGTCGAATTGCCCTAGTATAGTCTGCAACTGCCCCTTGTGCATCACCTCTTAGATGTTTATATTGTCCTTGTATGTGAAAGTCACTAGCTTCTAATGGTTGTGATGAAGGACGACGAAGGGGATTTACTCCAATTTCTGTGATTAAAACATTACTGTTCTTACCACAAGAAACAGTGATAGTGGCAGACAATGCGATCAGCACTGTCAAACTCAGTCCTCTATTTATATAAGACCACTCCTTATCTATTAACCATAGTTCCATAACTTATATTAATTAATATACTCAGCTATATTAAATTACTCATTTTTAGCAAATGTTCGGGATAAACAATCATCAATCATTGACACCAGATCATTTTTTGGGTTTTAGTAAACTAACTCCAAATTAATTAGGCTTTAAATTTAAAATAAAAAGTTTTCCTTGAATTTCGATGATTCATTATCAAAAAAGTCTTGAGATGACAAAAATACTAATAAAGTTTAATGAAGATAATCATAAATATATATATGCAATATGCATGTAGGAATAATGTAAACTTATACAAGTAAATTTAACAATTGATTCCTAATAAATTTCTATTAATATTTAATTTATCCAAGAGTGTACTTGAAAATTATTTTCTTTATATAAAGAGAACCTAGACACAAGTAAATATGTGTAGATAGCATTAATCCTTATGAAATCAATAAGTTTCATCAGGATAATATGAAATACTTATAGCATAATTATATAAATCATAGTAGTAATTGTAACATGAATATTTAGCAAGGAGAAAAATATAGAAAGTATTTTTCTCGAAA
>NZ_CAIY01000032.1 GCF_000350105.1 Richelia intracellularis HH01 | reverse complement strand
CATGGACTGACCCATGCGACGGAGATTCCATCTCCGACGAGATTGAAGATGCGCTTTTGCGTCTCGACCGCATCTTCGGGAAGAACCTACGCTATCGGATAGCCCAATTGGAAAAGGGCTCCAAGTCCGATAAGCCCAAGGATAAGGAGATTGAATCCGAGGCGAACTCTTCCAAGCCTGCCCACAATGGATTTCATCTCCAATGCTATGTCGAGACCTCTCAGAGCATCCGGTTGAGAACCGTATGGAGAGGCCTGCCCTATGCCTATGTACGACCACGACGTGGCCTCCGAGACACTGCCCGGGAATACTGTATGCCCGAGAAGGGTTCCCCCTTCGTCGGTGAATACGACCCCACGCACATCGCAGGACCTTGGGAGGTCGGCGAGTGGAGGGAGAGCGACGTGGATGAAACATCCGACGACCCCTTGGAGGTCGCCTCCCGTCGAATCGTCAACGGGGACTGTTGGCGCTCCGTTGCCTTCGATATGCCCAAGACTTTCGTCCGGCATGGAAGAGGTCTCAGAGACCTGCACGACGCTGTTTCTTTGTGTCCTTCGTGCCTTCAATCTCTGACACCTCACGGTTCATCACTGCGCCCATGAATGACTTCACTTGCGCCTTCGTGAGCGTGGCTTTCTTCTTCGGCTTTGCCTTCGATTTCGAATTAAATTTCGAGCTACTTTTTTTCACCATTTTCATTCCTCCACTGTAAAGTCCACGAAGACGTGGACGTAGTAGTCGTCATCAACTGCCCCATCCTCATCACCCGACGAGTACTCAACGAGTCCTCGAATCAACGGAAAGATTTCCGTCCGTGTGCTGAGGTTCCAATCGGCAGACTGTCCACCGGGTGGAGGACTGTCTCCAGTGCCGATTCCTGAGGCCAAAAGCGCAAACCCACTGCATGGACATTTGGGGATGGCGCTCGGCCATTGAACAACGCAT
>NZ_CAIY01000033.1 GCF_000350105.1 Richelia intracellularis HH01 | reverse complement strand
GTTTTTTTTGGTTAATGTTCGTGGTTTCTATGAGACACTATGAGAGTTGGTGTTTATGACTGAAGTTCCTTATCTTTTAGATATATGGGTGGGGTTGTGGATTGTTTCTGTGTTTTGCCTCCATGGCTGTTGATAGATCCTCTGTTGCAGCGCTGTTTATTAGAAGATATTGGGAGAGGTGACCGTACAACTAATTCCTTATTACGGTCATGTGAAACATTAGTAGAAGCAGAGTGGATAGCAAAAGCACCAGGTGTGATTGCTGGTTTGCCAATTGCAGCTAGAATATTTAAACTTTTAAATGATGAAGTCAATTTTACTGCAACTTTTTCTGAAGGGAAATTTTGCAATTCTGGAGAGACAGTCGCTCAAGTCAGTGGTCCTCTAGATGCTTTATTGATGGGAGAAAGGGTTGCTTTAAATTTAGTAATGCATATGAGTGGTGTTGCTTCCTTAACCCGCCAATATACAGAAAAAGTAGCTGATTTGCCTGTTATTTTTACAGATACACGTAAAACAACTCCAGGACTCAGAATTTTGGAGAAGTATGCTACTCAGGTGGGGGGGGCAGTAAATCATCGTATGGGTTTAGACGACGCCGTAATGATTAAAGATAACCATATTGCTGTGGCAGGTGGGATTGGTGAGGCAGTTGCTCAAATTCGTTCTCGTATACCTTACCCATTAACAGTAGAGGTAGAAACAGACAGTTTAAAGCAGGTTAAAGAGGTATTAGAGCATAAGGTTGACATTATCATGTTGGATAATATGCCTTTAATGATGATGGAAGAAGCTGTACAAGTAATTCGTAAACATAATGACAGGATAAAGATAGAGGCTTCCGGAAATATAACTTTGGAAACCATTCGTGCTACAGCTCAAACGGGGGTTGATTATATTTCCAGTAGTGCACCTGTTACTCAGGCAAGATGGTTGGACTTAAGTATGAAAATTAATGGTTAAAGCAAACACTCATAGTTGTTAATTTAAGTCTTGTATCATTTATTTTACTTTGTACTTGCTAATACTAAGTTCTTGAGAGTATGTACTTAACTCCTCTATTACTCGAGTTGAACAGTCCATTCGAGGAAATCAATACAAAAATCTTTGTATTTTATTTTATTAAATTAATATATTCAAAGGACTACTCAATTTAGACTTACCCTCCTGAAGTTTTAGTGGAAAGCAATTAGCCCAGTATAAATAATGTACTGGGCTAATTGCTTTCCACTTTATTATTTCCAATAAATCATCTATCATAAGCAAGATACCTATTTTTTATTATTCTTTTGAATAAATACCTGCAATCCTAATATTAATAAACCTAAGCTAACTATGCTAAATACACCCATGCCCATTGTTATTAATCCTAATATGGCATTTCTGACAAGGGAGGATATATTTAAAACAAGGAAATTATTAGAGTGAATAGGTTTATTGTCCAAACTAGTAGCAACTGAAATTAACAACCTATACATAGCAAATGCCATTCCCCCAGATATTATTACTCCTATAAAGCAATTAGAAGGAGTAGTAGGAACTTGTGTTTTTGGAAGTTGATTGGGTTTTGTCATTAGAAGGAGGTAAAAATTTTATTCCAAAATCTAAAGTTTCAAGGGACTAATTGAATTCCATGGCCAATTAATTGGGATACGAATAATTCTAGATCCTGGTTAGGTATTGTTTTTCTAACATTATATTTAATCTCTTCTGCTTGTTGTTTGGATTCGCAAAGTGCAAATACACTAGGGCCAGAGCCAGACATCATTGTCCCAAGTACTCCCAAGTTTACAAAAACCTCCTTCAATTCTAAAACAAGAGCGTATTTTGACATAACTACCTTCTCCAAGTCGTTGTACATAAATTGGGCAACTTCCTTAGTATCTCTATTTACAATAGCTTTGACTATATCTCTAGAATGTACTGCTGCTGCACGTGCTGCTAGGCTTTGTGTATCTTTATTATAGATATTCTCAAATTCCTGGCGATGTGTTGTGTATGCCCAAGGAGTAGATACAGCAATACTGCGATATTTTGCTAGTACTATATATATATTTTCCAAACTAGGTAAAGCAGATAGTTGTTCCCCCCTACCAGTCGCAATTGCAGTTCCGCCACCAATACAAAATGGTACATCTGAGCCCAATTTTGCCCCTAGTATTTCTAGTTCTGATTGAGTTAAGCCCAAATTCCACAGTAACCCTACACCCAATAAAACAGCAGCAGCATCGCTGGACCCACCTGCTAATCCTGCAGATACAGGTATATGTTTATTTATTGTAATATTAAGTCCCCCGTGTTTGACAAATGCTTCTGGAAATTCTGAGGTCATTAATGCAGCAGCTTTATATGCAATATTGCTTTTATTCGTAGGTAACTGTGGGTTATCACAACGAATACGAATTCTATCAATACTACTTTTTTGTACATTTATTTTGTCTGCAAGATCAATGCTTTGCAATATCATAATCAATTCATGGTAACCATCAGAGCGATTACCAATAATCTCCAAGTATAAATTAATTTTTGCTGGGGCAATAAGGGTAACACTTTCCATTCTACAAAAAAAGATATAAAGGATATAATGGTTAAAGAGAATCCTTAGATATGTTCATATCAGGGAAGGAGAGATATTATGAAAAGTTTACTTGCTTTTTCCAAAAATACGAAAATATAAGTGATAGGTTGTAAATAACTTAGATATCAGCTTTTCATTTCAGAGTAGTAGTCTGCTTACTTGCATTAAAATGAGATGAAATAGAATACTATTCTTGTAGAATTAAATATTATTAGGTTATTTTCAATAAAAAATAAGTTAAGTTGTTTAGAATTTTACGTTTAGTAGCAAGATTTTCTCTTGGTTAAACTGATAGGTATGTTCATATTTGCTAAGATGTTTTCACTCTCATTACTTTGGTATATAGATAGAAGTATTTAGCAGATTTTATTACTTAATTTTATCCATTGTTGCAGGCTAAGGTCTTCAGCACGAGCATGGGGGTTTATTTGTAGATGTTCTAATAGTTTAATTAAGTGATCACGTTCTATAACTGATTGTAAATTATTACGTAACATCTTCCTCTTTGTCCTAAAACCTAACTTAACTAGAGCCTCCAATTGTTTAGGATTATTTGCAGGCTTACATATTTTCCTGGGATACAAACTAACTATGGCTGAATCAACTTTTGGTTTTGGATAAAATGCTTCAGCAGGAACACTTGCAATCATCTTACATTCTGCCAGATATTGAACCTTAACTGTTAAGGCACCACAATTTCTACTTCCTGGTTCTGCTACTAATCGTTGAGCAACTTCTTTCTGAATCAATAATATAATCAATTCATATGGCTGCTTATTAGGCTGAGAAATTCTGCCTAAAAGCTTTTCAATAATTGGCCCAGTGATATTGTAGGGTATGTTTGCCACTACCTTGTTGGGTTGTTGGCAGATAGAAAGGTTTACCAACGTAGAGGATATATCTAAAGATAAAAAATCTCCCTGCAATAGCAAAAAGTTCTCTTTTTTACCTAATTTATTGACTAATAATTTACATAAATCCTTATCTAATTCTACTCCAACCAAAAATTTCACCAAAGGCAAGAGTCTGCGGGTGAGAATACCCGTACCCGGGCCGATTTCCAGAATAATATCCTGATCCAATTCACAGCATGCTGCTTTAATTAAGTTATTGAGAGCATTTTCACTTTTAAGCCAATGCTGAGCAAGACACCTGCGCGGTTTTACCATCTATAATCTATGTCCACGTCAATTTAATCTTAAAAATCATTTTACTGTTCTTACTTATTTCTTACTATTGATATAATATTCCAGTCAGTAAATTCATCGTATAAATACTACCGCTAATCAAGCTCAAATCTATAATATATTCCATTATTTAATATATTCCATTATTTTTGATGGAACGTAGATATAACCCCAGATAAAAATATACCTTGTCCTACTATTTTATTAACAAAAAAAGATATCAAACATATTTATTGTTTCAGAGAAAACCTACATCAGTATCATCAAAATCTTAAATTGATTGACACTCCAACCATTATCCCTTGATATATATACATGGAAATCGCCAGGGAGTAAAAATCTTTTTATATCCTATTGCTAATTTAAAATATAGAATGTATTTACTGTAAAAGTGGAATTTGTCCTTAATTATGATTAATGATACTCTCAAACAGTCTCTATCACCATGTTATTAGATCAAAATACCTTATTATATACCTAATAGTTGATAACGAATTAATGTTCCTTTCAAAGTCTCATTTTCTGCTTTTAAAACTAAATTTTCCGCTTCTAATTCTTCAACCCTTTTCTTCAAAGCTTCCCTATTAGAGACCGGTTTATTAATCACTACTTCCCGATATATTTCAAGATTTATATTTTTATCCATCCATCTTTGATAAGTTTTGGTATGTTCTTGAACGGTGTGACCCATATAATCGGCCATGGTTTTAATAGGAACTCTTAAGCTGTGACCACGAATAGCATAAGCATGACGTAAATCATAGGGACGAAAACCAATATTAGTATTTCTAAACCTAATTTGAATCTTGGCAGTCTGAGTACTCAACTTTCCAGTAACTTCAGGCATTTTTACATTTTGTAAATCAAATAATTCTATCCAAGGAGGATACAAGGGAGGAATGCCACACTTGCGTTCTCCTGTTTTTGTCCCCCCTGTCAACCTAGGATCAAGATAAACCAAATAAAATTTATTGTCCGGATTACAAAAAGTCTGTAAATCAATAGCAAACAATTCATGAGGTCTTAGTCCATAGCTTGCCAACATCCCATACATCCATTGCCATTGTTTAGGAGTGATTACATTTCCTTTACTAGTATATGGTGAAAGAGGATTACCTATTTGTTCAAAACCTCGAATTATATCTTCATCTGTAGGAATAGAACGTACACTTGGCTGGGGTAAAGGAGTCCCATAGGCATTAATAATTTTTTCTCCATCAAAATTGCAAAAGTTGCAGAATTTCTTTAATTGCCAGACTAAAAAAAACGAGATGAACTATTAGGTTTAGTCTTTTCCAAAGCTGCTTCTAAAATAGGAATAGATAAAGGAACACCCCAATCTAATTTTTTTAAATGTCTGATATAGTGACTTTCCCAAGTACGTAAACCCTGACGATTTTTCTCATGGTTTTTCCAAAACGTCTGCTCATATTCTTCAATCCAACTTCTAACTAACTTCTCTGACTTATGAATATCAGTTAAATTCAACTTCTGAGATTGTTTACCTAATAATTCTCTAGTCCACTGAAATTGCTTAGTAATTAATAATAAATCTAACTCCCTTGCTTTCGTAATTGCTGCTTTCAAGCCCACATCATTTGCAGTAAACCCCAAGGATAAAGTATATTGCTTATTTCCACTTCCATTCTTTCCTACATCACCAGGTTTGCAAGGAAAAGTTCCTTGCAAACCAATAGACTTATAACTGGTAAGTTTTAACTTTACCTTCACCTTATCTAAAATCAAAGCAGTATTAGATCGTTTAACACTATGCTTAATCCTCAAATATTCCCGTTCTACTTTGGCTTCATCATCCTTTAATTCACCTTTCCACTGCTTCCATTTGCTAGGCTTCCACTTATCAATTAGTATTCCTTCCCATTCTGACTTCCGGGGATCATAACCACTAGTTGTTTTGATTGACATAGTAAATTATTGTTAAACTTTTGATTTTTGCTCCCAGATTGAAAATACAAAACTTATAAATTCATAATGTTTATTAAACAATAGTTGTGAACATCAATCATAAAGCCTAAATCAACAATTATTTAGGATAAATAAATATGAACATCAAAAAATTGTCTACTATTTACTTTATTACCGGGGTCACTATTACTAGTATTAGTGGGTGTTTTTCTAGCAAAATCTATCCTCAATCAGATAGAGATAAAACGACTAAGAATAATCATGTATCCCGAAACAGGGAAAAAAAACCTTTTAAATCTAGCGTTACAGGTTTACAAGGAAAATTACCAGAAACATCATCTAAAGGAAAAGTTGTCAGTGCTACGCTATATACTAGTGATCCTCAGTGTCAAAAACTAATTCCCAAAAAAGTTGTAATTTCTGCAGAAAAACCTATTAATGCTGCTATTGCTAGAATTATAAGACAACAAAATAGTAAAGATTTTAGTCTATCCGGTTATCGTACCAGCATGAATAATGGCACATTAACCATTGATTTACGTGTAGCTCCCAAATCTAAGAGGCAAATAATTTCCCTATCAAGTTGTGAACAATTTGCCCTATTTAGCAGCTTACGTAAAACCCTGATCAATAATAATTGGAATATTAAAAAAGTTCATTTCAAACAACTTGGACAAGAGATAATCCTTTGATTGGCAATGATGTTTATTTCAGGTTTTCAATAAACATCATTAAAGACAATTAGAACCTGAAGACTAAACATTAAAACTCATAACCTATATAAGGGCTATAAAACATACTTATTGTTTTCATATTTCTGATCGAGCTTGAATAAGTTAGCAATAGATTACATTAATTACTAAACTTAAGCACTCAAAAAATATTGTGATTAAACAAACCCTATAGCAAAGAGACAAGTTATGTTAAAGGTTTTTATTTACCCTATTATGTAAGTAATTCTAATCTATTGAGGCAACCTACACAAGAATGCTCAGCAATCTTGTATTAGCTTAGCTGAATTCCTCCTATTCTTGACCTTCATAGGAAGTGTGAGAACTATTAAGTAAACTTTAACGGAATAAAGTTCTTAAACTATTGTTCATTAGTAAGAATCCACTGTTGCAAAAGTTCTATGACAATGTCACTCATTTGCCGTTCTTGAGAGGCAGCAAATGATTTTAACCGTCTGTGTAATGATTTGGGAATATAGAAAGTAGTTCGGACATAATTAGGATCAGTACTTTTTGTTTTACAAACAAATTGTTCTAAACCTGCTCGAGACTCATGCCGATTTTGACGACTGCGTACAACTTCAATTAATCCATCAAAACGGTTGATATTTGGCCTTTTATTCATAAAATGCACCTAAACAATTGTTTCTTACCAGTATTTTTACTCTAGAACTAAATCTATTATTTCCTTCCCCACTTCTGTATAACATCGCCAAGCAATTTGGGCATAACTATCTTTGATTGCATTTACAGGTATACCTTCTAATGCAGCACGTTGGAATACAGCTAATCGTCTAATTTGACTCTTAAATACTGGGAACCCAGCATTTTTCAATGTATTTTTTGCTTCTTCCCCTACATTATTAGGATTAGAAGGAACAATAGTTAACAAAATACGATAATTAACTTTATGATATGGCAATGCATACACCATACTTAATGTGGCAGACAGGGCCATTGCATCTGGTGTAGATGGTATTACCAATAAATCACATCCCATTAACAAAGTTTTTAACTCTTTTGCATTTGGTTTTGTTGGAGTATCAATTACAACATGCTCGTAAAGCTTGGCTAATTCTATCCCTTCTTTCTGATCACAGACTTTAAAAGGTAATTCACCTCGATTTGCTAAATCCAAGGTACTTCTATTTAAATCACCATCTACTAGTAATGTATCAACTTGAGTTTGCAAGTATGTTGCTAGGTGAAGGGCTGTTGTTGATTTACCAACACCTCCCTTAAATGCTGCAACAGTAATAATCATTATTTATACTAAACATCTAAACATCTAAACATCTAAACATCTAAACATCTAAATTTAGCATAATTACATACTAATGATTATGCTTAAGCATAATCATTAGTATGTAATACAGTCATAATCTATAATCTGGGTAACTTTTTTGGATTCCTTAACTTTAGTAAAATAATTATGAACTATGCAGAAAATATATCCTGAAAACAGCCAAAAAATCTGTATGTTCTACATGTTATATGTTGTAAGATTAAACAATTCTGGAATTCAATGAGTGCAGAAATAATTTGTATAGGTACAGAACTTCTATTAGGAGATATAGTTAATGGCAATGCTCAATACTTAGCAAAACAATTAGCAAGATTGGGGATTCCTCATTACTATCAAACTGTAGTTGGAGACAATATTGAAAGAATTAAACAAGCAATTGCCATTGGGACTTCAAGGTCACAAATCTTAATATTTACCGGGGGTTTAGGACCTACCCCTGATGATCTAACTTGTGAGGCGATCGCAAGTTTTTTTGATACTACTCTAGAAGAGCGTCAGGAAATCATTGAAGATTTACAGAGGAAATATTCTGCAAGGGGTAGAGTTATGGCCTCTAGTAACCGTAAGCAAGCCTTAATGCCTCAGGGAGCAGAGATTTTATATAATCCTACGGGAACGGCACCAGGAATAATTTGGCAACCACGTTCGGGTATAACTATCCTTACATTTCCAGGTGTTACCAGTGAAATGCATAGGATGTGGGAAGAAACAGCGGTACCTTACCTTCAAAACCAAGGTTGGGGCAAAACAGTGATTTATAGCCGAATGCTAAAATTCTGGGGAGTTGCAGAGTCAACACTAGCAGAAAAAGTAAATCCATATCTCAATCTGTCTAACCCAACAGTAGCAACGTATGCAGGAAAAGGAGAGGTAAAATTGCGAGTGTCTGCTAAAGCGGAAAACTCAGAATTAGCAGAAGCTTTGATTAATCCAGTTACACAAAAAATCCAAAATATTGCCGGATTGGATTATTATGGCGCTGATAAAGATACACTAGCTTCAGTCATTGGAGTTTTATTGTATCAAAGGGGAGAAACTCTGGCTGTAGCTGAGTCTTGTACAGGTGGACTAGTTGGAAAAATGTTAACTGATATTTCTGGAAGTTCAGATTACTTCTGGGGTAGTATAACAGCTTATGACAATAGGGTTAAACAAGAATTGTTAGGAGTTACTTCACAGGATTTGGAAACATTAGGTGCCGTCAGTGCAGTAGTTGCAGAAAAAATGTCTGCAGGAGTGAGATTGCGTCTTGGTACAACTTGGGGTTTAAGTGTTACAGGCATTGCAGGGCCATCAGGGGAGAGTAACAACAAGCCTATTGGCTTGGTTTATATTGGTTTAGCAAGCTCTCAGGGAACAATAAGCTTTGAAAATCATTTTGGTGCATCAAGAGATAGAACTTCAATCCGCCATTTGAGTGCTTGTACTGCACTAGATATATTGCGGAGGGAGTTAATAACCACCAAATACTGAGCTAGAAACTGATAGTTATTAGTCAGATATTCCCATACCCTTACTTACTATTTCCCATAATCGATAATAAATGAATAATTACTAATATCTTGCTGCTCCCTGTATGGGAGAGGTAAGTAACCTTTTCAAAAGGTGCAGGAATGATGTTGCATCTTCACATCAGCAATTTTTTCTCTTTCAATGTAGGCTAGATCTGGTCAGAAACTGTGTAGCTCTCCATAAAGATCATATTTCTCACTAACTCTGCACTATAAGCTTTAAGGGAAAAACCATAATCATGAATTTCTACACTAGTTAGGCAAAGAATTAACAAGTTGGCTATTTTAGAGGAAAGCAACCGAGTTAAGGCTTTATCTTGACGTTTTTCTCACCACCTACGAACTAAATCATAACTCTCATACAACTTTTCTAACATCATTAATATATCAGAAGGATTATTTTGTAAATCTATATCTAAGGTTACAATCATCTCCTCAGTAGCATAATTAAACCCAGCCGCTATTACTATTGTTTGTCCATACTTACGCCGCAAAATAACCGCCTTTAAATTGCCTCGAATTCTTGACTATTTCCTAATAAACTGTACAGAGCAGCGATCAACAGAACCATCATCCACACAGATGAGATTGCTAACAACAAACAAGTAAGGCCAACTGTCTAAGCTTATCTTTAATAGGTACCACCAGAGAAACATCGGGAACAGAAGGTAATAAATAATTTATTTCTGCTAAATTTCTGTTAGAAATGACCTATCCTTACCCTTCGATTTATATATAACTCCAGAAAAGCCTAAAAGTACCATGTATATACCGAAAATAGGACTCTTTTTTTAAAGAGCACCAAAAAATAAAACCTCTCCAGATTCTCGTTCTAATATCTAAATTTTCACTAAAAATTCTTTCTAATGGCAGGTATCACTTGGCAGCCAAATACTCAAAGAGGAAAAAATAACTTCTATCAAACTATAACAATCATATACTGAGATTTAGTAAATATAATATTATTCGAGTTATGGCTTTCTGAGTAAAACCAATTACTTGGGGCAATAATGATTTTTTGATTTCCGAATCGCTCAAGAATCTATCCTCACAGAGATAAGTGTATATAAGTACGGAAGTCTTAATTAGTTGTCATAATGCATAAGCAGCTGCCAATTCTAGTCTGAGTAGCCAAACATTCATACTCAGGGAAATACAAATTTAGATTTGATCAACATTCATACTCATCTATAATGATATTCTTCAATCAAGATGAACAATTAGCACTTCTAGGTGGACAAATTTTAGAAACTACCTGGACGAAGTTTCCCACCCTGGCCCGCAATCAAATTGCTCTGACTTAGATTGTTTATGATTCACCTATACTAGTAAATATGGGTGGCGCTCTTACACCAGATGCTTTTTGGAACTATCCAGTACGTGGATTTGCTTACCGAGGTATAGAAAAAATATATCCTGCCAACATAGTCCAACTATTCTATTTAGTCGCATTACATGAATGGCTAGATAAAAAAATGGTTAGTAGCTCTGTTGAAATAAAACGAGCAATGCGAAACATGATTGTAAATTCTAGTAATAATGCAACAAGTTTAATTGTAGATGTGCTAACTGGCACAACATCTGGACCAGAACTGCCATCTGCACCGTTTGAGACGTGGCAGTATCAACGACAAATTATTAACCGTTATTACCAATCTTTGGATTGGCCTGAGTTAGATAACATTAACATTATGTTAGAAAACCTGGGATGATGGCCCCTATGGAAGGGAGAGGGTTTTCTATGGAGAAACACTAAAAAACCAGAATATGCTAACTACCAATGCCACTGCTATCTTATTACACAGTATTATAGGAGGAGTGGCAGTTTCTAGGAAGCGCTCACAATCTATAATGACTTTATTGGAATACAGCCCCAATCCTAGTAAATTCTCTAAGAGAACCAAAAAAAACCATCTCATAGGAATTTTGGGCAGTGCCTTAACCCAAAATTCCAAAATATGGTCAAAGACCGGATGGGCAAGCAGAGTGCGCCATGATGCAGCATACATTGAAATTCCAGATAAATTTCCCTATTTATTAGTGGTATTCACTGAAGGGGAAAAAAATGCCAGAAATGAGGATATGTTACCCTTTATTTCTCAGCAATTTATGCATAATGCCAATAATTTATAAATTCACGTAAAAAAGTAAGAATGTCACTATATATTTTCGTTAAGAACATCATATTTTCAGTTATAATTTCATGGAAAACAGGGATTACGAAACCCTTAATATGCTGTGGTTAAATGCAGCCTATTCACTTTATCACTAGCTGGTAATTATTATTCCATCAGAGTTTCTAGTTACGTAACATACTTAATTCTCGATTTCTATCCTCCAGCTAAATCAAAATTTATTAGTGAGTGGGCTTGAGCAATTTCAATGTCAGCAAGAAAGTCTCTCAATGCCTAAAATTGGGGAAGATTTGAAGTCAAACAGTTACTAACTTATAAGACTGTGAGATGAATGCTACTGCAAAAAACCAAGTTTATGATATTCACTTCCTATAAATCTGATGAATAACTATGTTTAACTATAATAATTAAATGATAATTATATATATTACAATCACTATAATAGCCATGAGTTAAATTTAGTTGGACAGACTTATAATAAGAAGTCTAAGCTTATTTGAGTAACCTGCTCCTCAATTTAGAGATGTGTAAATAATTTTCAAGATAGTTAATATAATTGTTACTGCTTGAGCAAATAATTGTATCCTAATAAAGTTTTCCTACTCAATAGGGGGGTATGTAAATTATCTATAATAATAACTATCTTAATAATTATTGGGTAAATATTTCAGCAGTTTTTTACTAATTATAAGAATAATATTATATGTTAACTTTGCTAATATAGGCTAATCATATTAATAGGTAATCTGAATTTTTTGACAAAAATAAATAAAAGGGACAATTATAGAAATGCCCCTTAGTTTGATATCTATTTTACAACTTGCTATAAAATTCAATAGAATCCAAAAAGTCAAAAATATCTTCTTTGATTTCTTTGAATTCTTCAGCCAGATTCCTAGGAATATTATCTTCAGGAAAAAATGTATGTTGGCTGGTTATAACATAGAAGAAATGATTATTAATAAAACTTATAAGTCCTCTGTATGCATCCAGTCTGGTAGATTTTCCATTATTGCTGGTTCTAGAAATTGTTGAGCCTTGCGGCATATCAACAATAACGAAAAAAGCTCCCTCCATAACTTCTGCCAGGTACTCTTTATGGTTGACTTTGGCGGCAGCTAAGTTGGCAATAATTGTTTGAGGAACATATTTATCCAATAGAATAGAACGTAAATATTTTTCCTTGCCCTTAGCTTCAATTTCTATCACTTGCTCAGAAGGTAAAGGATAATAATCTATGCGCAATAAAGTACCAGAATCATCAGAAAAACTAACTGAACCGTCCTGGCTGTAAATTCTCGCACCATCTCTAATGTCAACGGGAATAGCAACAGTAAAATTTTTCAAAGGCGATTCATAAACTTCTACATTTAGGGTTTCATCATCTAAATCTTCTGCTTCTTCAAAAGCAAGAATGACGTCATCAATTACCCCTTGCGCCTCATCTTCTTCTACTTCCAAGGCTGACTGGAGTTTTTTTACCAGGGGCATTTTTTCTTTGGGAATGTAAAATCTCCCCATACTATCATCAACGATAACACTGACTCCAGCTGCAAATCCATCCAAAACCAGTTCTTCTGTAATAGACTCATAAGCAGTATTGAAAAGCGCACCTAACCCTTCTGCATTAGCAATCATCACTAATTTTTCAAGCATTGCTAACAAACTTGCATCTGAGTATTGTTCAAAAATCTCAAACCCCCAAATTGTATCTACTAAAAATTCCAATTCCAGTTTACTTAAAGATATATCAGCAGCATTAGTCACAATAGCTATTGCAGCTATGGATTCCTCTGGACTTAGTTTTTCTGTGGATAGATTATCTGATTGAAAAATTTGCTCGTATTTACCCATATCTCAGTCTCTCCATATACTAGTTTTGTATCATGACTGATGGATGCAGCTTATTATCCCCTTATCTTTATTTTGCCCTTTCAATTAAAGCACCTGCTGCTGATAAAAACTGCTTGGCGTAGGTAAAGAACTGTGAATGAAGCAACAGTCCCTCCCCCCTCATTCAAAGCATCTCCAGTAGCATTATTATCAGCAGTTTCCACATTGAATGCAGGCACAAACCACTCCCCTTGCTCCCAAATTAACGATCGCATATTTCCTCTTGATAATAACAAAGCTGCTGCCTTACTTGCCAACTCCTCTCCATTTATAAAAAAACCGACTAGATGTACCGACTAGATGTGGTGTTTTTACTTCATTTGATATTTTATGTTGTATAGGTATGGGATCCAAAATTATCGTTATACCTTCTTTTCTAGCTGCTTCAGTAAACAAACATGCAGCTTTGAAGATATTAACTAGTTTTGCTCGAAACCGGTGAGTCCCTAATCGCTCTAATATTCATGGGAATAAATAAACAAATACAACTTGATTAACATCTTTATCACTTAATACCTTGAAAAAAATGATGCCCCAGTAATATTTTTCCTGCTAGGGGGAATCTTGGAATTTTAGCTAATAAATCTATATTGATACTGCTACACTCATAATTTCAGATTTGACTGTTATCTATATTCTAAATCGGAGTATCCCAGGGAAAAAATTCTATGTAAACTGACACTGACACAGAAAAAACCTAAAATATTTTCGGTCTTTTTTTGTGAGCATTACATTATTAATAAGTTGTGTAAATTGATATTGAATAACAATGTTAAATTTTGCTGAAATTTATTTAGATTGAATTCTAGCACCTTATTTTTACAACTAAAAATAAGGTGCGCGCAGACAAATATCTGTAACGCACCTCATACATAATGTTGAAGAATTAATACCTAGATCCCTGAACCATCAAAAAACTGCTGGATGATTTTATCCTGAATACGACAGGAGGGCGTTTGTGACAAGTGATTTATCAGGATAGAGTCATTTTCTACTTCTACTGATTGTTTTTCCTCTAGGTTTTGGATTTGCTTTTCCATTAATTCAATACGATCAACTAAAGCTCTAATTACTTGTGCTTCTGAATCCGGTAGATTGTTATGTTCCAGGGGTGCAACCCGAACACCAGAACGATATATGACCCTGCCTGGTATACCAACCACAGTACAATCGGAAGGTACATCCCTTAAAACGACAGAACCAGCACCAATACGAACGTTATTACCAATGAGAATATTACCTAATACCTTTGCACCAGCACCAACAACCACATTTTCTCCTAAAGTAGGATGGCGTTTCCCACTTTCTTTGCCAGTACCCCCTAAAGTCACACCCTGATAAATCAGGGTATAATCACCAATAACTGATGTTTCGCCAATCACAACACCCATACCATGGTCAATAAAAACACTATTTCCAACAGTTGCACCAGGGTGAATTTCTATTCCAGTAATAAAGCGAGATATATGGGAAATTAGTCGGGGTACAAAAGGAATACCTATGTTATACAACCGATGAGCCAGCCGATGAAATAACAAGGCTTGTAAGCCAGGATAGCAAAACAGGACTTCTAGCCAATGTCGGGCGGCTGGATCGCGTTCAAAAATAATGCGAAAGTCAGTAAGGAGTGTAGATAGCAAGCTTATTACATCCTCATTTAGCCAAGCAAGTTACCACTATCTTAACCTTTCCAGCAGCATTATTCTCAATAAATATGAGTAAAAAAAGCAAAAGTAAAACAACTATACTAGAGCTTGTTCACGTTAATCACCAGAAATAAATTAAGAGGCAAAGGGAAAAAGATATATTTACTTTTCACCCTTTTTTACCTCGACATTTAAAATCGGGATTTGACAAATTCCTCTAATCTATCTAGCCCTTTTTCAATGGTTATCATGTCAGTAGCATAAGATAGACGGATATTATCATCTGCGGCAAAGGCAATACCAGGAATTATTGCAACTTTGTATTCTTCTAATAAGGACATACAAAATTCCATGGACTTCAACCCAGTTTTGCTAATATCAGGGAACATATAGAAAGCACCATCTGGTCTTGAACAACTCAAACCAGGAATATTATTGAGTCTAGCCAACATCATTTTTCTTCGTTTAATAAAGGCTTGGCGCATCTCTTCAACACAATCTTGTGATTCTTCCAAAGCTGCAATAGCACCATGCTGAATAAATGTACATACATTAGATGTACTATGACTTTGAATAGTAATTGTAGCCTTAATTAAGTCCAAGGGCCCTGCTAAATATCCAATTCGCCAACCAGTCATAGAGTAAGCCTTGGAAAATCCATTACTGGTAATAGTGCGTTGGAATATCTCTTCACCCAAGGACCCAATACTGACATGAACAGCATCATCATAGAGGACACGCTCATAAATCTCGTCGGAGACAACCAGAATATCTGCTTCAACTACCACTTGAGCAATCGCCTGAATTTCATCTGGGCTATATACTACCCCTGTGGGATTGCAAGGGGAGTTGAGAATAAATAATTTAGTTTTGGGGCTAATTGCTTGGCGCAACATTTCTGGGGTTATTTTATAACCTGTGGATGAATTTGCAGATACAACCACGGGCTTACCACCAGCTAACGTAACCATCTCTGGATAACTTAACCAGTATGGTGCAGGAATAATAACCTCATCTCCCGGTTCAATTAAAGCTAATATTAGGTTAAATATAGAATGTTTACCACCATCAGTAATAATTACGTTTTCCGCTTCGTAGTTTAGTCCATTATTGTACTTGAGTTTATTGGCAATTACTTCCCGTAACTTTGGTTCCCCAGACACAGGTCCATATTTGGTCTTACCTTCGCTTAAAGCTCTTGCTGCTGCTGCTTTAATATGTGCTGGGGTGTCAAAATCAGGTTCTCCCGCACTGAAACTACATACATCAATTCCATCTGCTTTCATTGCCTTAGCCTTGGCTGCGATCGCTAAGGTTAAAGAAGGTTTCACCTGACTGATTCGTTTCGCCAGTTTCATTGTCACTTTAAATATTTGGCAAATTTATCCCTTATTTCAGCATATCTCAAACAAGACACCAGAAGAGTATTCGATTTTTATTTGTTTTTATCGTTGACAGTTTTTTTATAACTAAACCTATAACCCATTAAAGTCAACCCAGTACATAAAAGGGTTCGTAGAATCTAAACTTCAATTAATTGCCCAAGAAATTTTCTATTATGATTTAGCCTGATAATTAGGTAATTAGAACTATGTCCCATTTCTAATAAACCCTTAAACATACTCTTGTTCTTGAGGAATAACAAAAAAGAGGAGGTATTTTGGAATTTGGCTTGTCATTCATACAGATTCGGTCTTCTAAAATCTTAGTGTGAAATTTCCCTTATGTTAAAGAAGTTACAAAAGATAATTAATTACAGTTTGTTATGTCATAATTGCTCCACCCATAAGTCGCTCGTAACGATACTTAAATTCCTCCTTTATCAAACACCAATATTCTAAAGTTGAGTCTGTTTCAATAACCGTCTGTGCTGCTTGTCGTGCCAACATCAAAATATCCTCGTGCTCTACCAAATTAGCCAAGGTAAAATCTGGTACACCAGATTGTTGAGTTCCTAGTAATTGACCGGGCCCTCTAAAACGCATATCCATCTCTGATATGAAAAAACCATCCTGTGATTGTTCTAACACCTTCAGTCTTTGTTGAGCATCCGGATTTTTAGAACTATTCATCAATAGGCAGTAAGACTTAGCAGTACCCCTTCCTACCCTTCCTCGTAACTGGTGGAGTTGGGATAAACCAAATCTTTCAGAGTGTTCTATCAACATTACTGTTGCGTTGGATATATCCAGACCCACTTCTACCACGGTGGTTGATACCAAAATTTGGGTTTGATTACCTCGGAACTTACTAATAGCCTCTTCTTTTTCGGATGAACTCATGCGACCATGCAACAACCCCAACTGAAACTCAGGAAATATTTTCTCTTGTAGCCTTTTCTGCTCATTTACTGCTGAACGCAAGTCTAATGTTTCCGATTCTTCTATCAAGGGGAATACTATATATACTTGTCTACCCTGAACTATTTCCCGTCTTATCAAATCATAAGCATAGCGACGTTGTTGTCCTGATAAAAGAGTGGTTTGAATGACTTGTCTTCCTGGTGGTAACTCATCAATCTGACTTACATCTAAATCCCCGTGAATAGTTAATGCTAGAGTACGGGGAATAGGGGTAGCAGTCATAGTTAATACATGAGGTTGTTCCCCTTTCTGCTGTAATTTTGCACGTTGTTCAACCCCAAATCGATGTTGCTCATCAATTACTACTAAACCTAACTGTCTGAACTTAACTGTATCTTGAATTAAGGCATGAGTTCCTACAACTAAGGGTAACTCTCCTGTTTCTAAACGCGAGTGTATGTGTTTTCTTTTCAACATTTTTGTAGAGCTTGTCAGTAATTCAACTGGCAAACACATCAAATTAAACCAACTCAACAACTTCTGGTAGTGTTGCTCTGCTAGGACTTCTGTAGGAGCCATCAAGGCGGCTTGATAACCAGATTGGAGAGTTGCTAAAATGGCAACCACCGCAACCACAGTTTTCCCAGAGCCCACATCACCCTGCACTAGGCGATTCATAGGTGTAGATTGTTGTAAATCTTTGAGAATATCTTTGATAACTCTCTGCTGGGAATTAGTTAACTGAAATGGTAGAATCTTACTAAATGAATCTATGAGATGACCACCGGAATTTAGAATTGCAGTGGCTTTCGTCTGTTTTGCTTGCTGTCGGCGTTGGAGTATGCTAATTTGCAAGTAAAAGAACTCATCAAAGACCAACCGTCTTCTTGCTTGTTGTAATAATTCATTATCTGTGGGACAATGAATGTTGTAAATGGCATCTTTCAATTCCATCAACTCATACTTCTCCCTTAGCCCACAGGGAAGCGGGTCTTGAAGGTAAACTATAGCTGGTAGAGCTGAAATTATTGCCTGTCTTACTGTACTTCCTAAAACCCCTCCTGTAAGTTTATAAATTGGTACTACCCTTCCAATAGTTAGGGAGTCAAGAGGATCACCAGGATGTGCTAATACTTCTAATTCGGGATTATCCAAAGTCAAACCATACTTGTTTCGTTTAACTAGCCCACAAGCTGCTACTGTACTACCGACAGGATAGCGACTCCTCAAAACTTCTTGCCAGCCTCGACTAGTAAAACGTGCTCCTGCAAAAAACCGGCTAATTTTTAACTGCCCAGTATTATCTCTTAATACTATTTCAAGGATCATTAGATTTTTATTGCGGGAGCTAACATGAAAATTACAGCGTTTTACAATTGCAACAATTGTTACTGTATCTGCAGGTCTTAGGGCACTAATGTTTACCTGACTTGCATAGTCAATATGACCACGGGGATAGTAAAATAGCAAATCACGTATTGTGCGTAAGCCCAAACAGGCTAAATTTTCCGCCTTTCTTACACCAATTTTTGGCAATTCCTGGAGTTTTTGTCCCAATCTAGGGGTGTGTCGGAGAGTTACCTTTGATAATGAAGGAATAGTATAAGCAAGAGTTGTGTATTTTGTATTTTGTATTCTGTATTGGTAATCAGATTCAGAGTCTTTCTCAATAATTTTTGCTTCCTGATTGCTTTCTATTACCCTTGACTGAAATTTCAATTGGTGAATATACTGGCGAGTTTGGGCAATTAAATGTTGTCTATCTTGGAGTTTTAAATGAGGATAATTAGAAAATTTTTCTGCTAGTTCTTGCCAACGCAGTCGTTCACTTCTAGGCAATGACCGGGGAAATTTACCAAAAGTCAAGGTGAAAAATTCACTAAAGCGATACTGTCTACCCATCAAATTAGTAAAACCATGTTCTACTTCTATTGATAAAGCTCTCTTTAATCGTGACCAATCCGGTGTTTCATCTAACATCGGTTATTTCATTTTAGATTTTTGTACTAAGTGATTAACATTCTAGTTTTTGCTCTTAGTCTTCAAACCAACTAGCACGCCATGCAGACTCAGCTTCAGCAATGGAACACTCTCTCTGTTTTTGCTGGTATTGTCGTCCTAATTTGTTTAATTTACCAAGAATATAACGAATTTGCTTGCGTAGTGATGAAAGTTGTGTATTAGCAAACTCAATTTCTCCTAACCGTAAACCTAACACCATAATTTGCGTCAAGCTAGTCTCTTCAGAAGAACTACCAGTTTCTACTTCTATTACTAAATTTAATATATTTGGCGGACCTGACATAATTTCTGCTGATGTTTCTGATGCAATTACTGCAGCATCCAAGATTGATGGAGGTAATCTTCGAGGTAAAATGTCAGCATTTTTTAATACACTATTTACCTCGCTAGAAATGTGTTTCAAATTGGCCAAAATTCTTGCTTCTATCTGCTGTTGCCACTTTATTAATTCTGCAGGGTTAGATATTTCAGACGAATAGACCTTCAAAGATAAAAAATTTGATGATAAGACTTGATTAAGTGGGACATTCCCACTCTGTGTTTTTCCTGACTGTTCATGATTATCTAGAGCTTCATATTTCTTCTGATCTTGCTCTGCATTTTCAGAGTTTGCTGATTTATCTTCCTGCTCATGGTTATTGTGAATTTCCAACTGTCGCAAATAATTTATTAAAATATCTTGTTGTTCTAACTCATCTACCTGCATTCCCTCCATATTGGTAAGAGATATAAGTCCTTCTGCTGTTTTTTTAGCAGCTTTCCGAATAGCTTGTTGTAATTTTTGGCGTTGGCTAAGAGACAGCTGCAGAAACCTTTCAGGGTATCCCTGAGTACATATGTAATAACTAGCCAAAATCAATTGCTGTCGCATCGCCTGTGCCAAGCTGTTTAAATAAATACCATAAGCAGCCTTTAACTCCTGGGCGGTTAAAGTGACCGCCTCTTCCAAAGCTGCTATTTCCTTTTTTATATGCTCAATTGCTTTTACCATAAGCCAATTATGGCATATTTACATTTAATAATAATACAAATGTATGCCAGGAGCTAAACCTATAAAAATGCCTATTTTTGGTTAATTCAAAACAGGTCAAGCAAATATAACTAATGACCTGTTTTACAACAAATATTTAAATTGAAAATAAGGAGCCAGCACCTACTGGGCAAATTCCACACTCACAAGTTTCAGAATATTAACATCCAGCACAGGGAGCAAATTTAAACTACTCCTTACGGCCAGTTTGTGCTGCCACCTCATCAGCAAAACTTAGCTCTTCTTTTTCAACTCCTTCACCAAGGACAAAGCGAACGAAGCGGCGAATCTGAATATTCTCACCCAATTGATTAATCCCTTGCCTTACAAGTTCTTCAATAAGAATACTTTGATCACGAATATAAGGTTGATCCACCAAAGATAATTCTTTCAGACGTTTGTCAATTCTACCCTGAACAATTTTTTCTTTGACATTATCTGGCTTATTGGATAAATCGTCTCTTCCCATTTCAATATCCTTCTCTTTTTGGACTATTTCCTCTGGGATATCAGCAACCGTAACATACTCTATATTGGGACAAGCAGCAATTTGCATGGATATATTCCGTACCAACTCCTGAAACTCAGGACGACGGGCCACAAAATCAGTCTCGCAGTTCACCTCTACTAGCACACCAACCCTACCACCTGTATGGATATAGCTGCCAACTAGTCCCTCTGCTGCCACCCGATCAGCTTTTTTTCCTGCTTTAGCAATACCCTTTTTGCGTAGCCAATCTTCGGCCTGCACCATATTACCATTATTTTCTTTCAGTGCTTTTTTACAATCCATCATGCCAGCACTGGTTTTCTTGCGTAGCTCTTGGACAAGTTTTGCAGATATTTCCACCATGTTGCCTCAATTGTTAATTAAATTACTTAGGAAGTTGTCTTAAATTCGAGTATTTTTATTTTACTTGGGGCTAGTTAGCAAATAAAATATAGAATATAAAAGTCTAGAAAAATCTTCCTATTAAGCTTAAAATAACTCTGAAATAGGTGTGATGAAGAAAATATCTCACTCTTGTTCGCCTTCATTATCAGAATCATCTATTTCGTTATAGTCAAAATCTTCCTCTCCTCCTTCATAATCTTCGTAATCATCTTCGAGCAATTGACCATGACGACCTTCATAAATTGCATCTGCCAGCTTACCAACAATTAACTTAATTGAACGAATAGCATCATCATTCGCAGGGACAGGAACATCTACAACATCGGGATCACAATTAGTATCTAACATCGAAACGATAGGAAGTCTTAATTTTTGGCACTCCTGTACGGCATTATATTCCCTACGTTGATCTACAATTACCACAACATCTGGGATTTTTCGCATAGTTTTAATCCCACCCAGATATTTCTGCAGTTTTGCTAACTCCCGGCGTAACATGGAAGCCTCTTTCTTAGGAAGCAAATCCAGAGCACCATTCTCCTCCCGACGCTCCAAATCTTTTAATCGTTCTACTCTGGTTTTAATTGTCGCCCAATTGGTGAGCATTCCACCTAGCCAACGCTGGTTAATGTAGTGAGAACCACAACGTAAAGCTTCCTGAGCAATAATACCTGCAGCCTGCCGTTTAGTCCCTACAAACAAAAACTTTTTGCCTTGTTCCGATTGCAAACGCATATAAGTATAAGCTTCTTCTATCAACTGAGCAGTTTGCACCAAGTCAATAATATGCACACCATTGCGTGCAGTATAAATATACTGGGACATTTTTGGGTTCCAGCGACGAGTTTGGTGCCCAAAATGAACACCTGACTCCATCATTTGAGCCAATGAAACTACTGACATATTCTTACTTTTTGCTCCTATTCGGGTTTAACCTCCTTCCAGGCGGATTTTCAAAGAATGAAAACACCCGAATTCCTGAAAGTGCGAGATTTAATTAGCCATACCAGGCTAACACATTTGTCAAAAGCATAATGCAAAATATTGTTTTAATATTGGGAAAGTAAAGGAATATTCTATCAATTGTAATTTTACTATTTATTTATCTTATGGTATATTTGGAATCTTACAATCTTTCTATCTCTAATTTTATTTACACTTAAATATTTCGCAACCACAACTTCCTTAATTTTGATACTCTGTTTTAGATACTTGAATAAAGGCTAGAGGAACTAAATAAAGAATATGCATATTTTGGAGTAACCTGTTACCTTAATGTCTATTCAAGGTAACAGTTAGTAGTTTATTCTTACTATTCAAATAGTATGGCCTTGCAGATTCTAAATAAATCTGAGACTTAATTGTTTATATTTTTCCAATTAGTATTACAGACAATTGTAGACTTCGCAAAATGCAAAGATGACAACACAAACACTGCAGAAACTAGTAGCATCAATATCCCATTAGTTTTTATAATTACCAGTATTTCTGCCCAGACTTAATTTAGCTAAAAACGAAAATTTTCTTAAACTACTTTCAAGTTACTTTAGAGGGTAGTTTTATTTATTAATACAAATTTTATATTTATTTTAACTGTGCTTCTGTATTAAACAAATTATAACACAAGCTTTGGGTAAGCAACACGATAGTCAGCAAATTAGCAGTTGCCATCATAAATAACAGTACAATTTGATGGGATGCGGCCTGTAATGGTCGAGAGTATTGAACTACACCACTAATTAAGATACCATTCATAAACCCAGGGGGTATGAATATTCCTGCAACTGCCATTTGATTAATAATAGGAAGAAAAGCTGTACGGGTGACCTCCTGACGTAATGATGTAGTTGCCTGTTGGGGATTAGCGCCTAAACTCAAATGGGTTTCGATCTCTAATTGGCTGGAATACATTCTTCTGATCAAGCATTCTCCTGTGAGGATAGCAGTACTCATTGTGCTATTCAGCACCATGGCTCCTAAAGGAATTATATACTGTGGCACGTACCATGATTTAGGTTGGAAAATCAGAAAATTTGCGTATAGGAGCACTCCAGCAGTACTCATGAACATAGATGCCCATAACAAAGGTAAAATAAAGGGGGCTTTCTTGGTAATACTATTCCTCGCAGTAATTGCACACAATGTCAACATTAATATTAGAATTACCACAGCTGCCAAAATATTGTTTAGTGCCAATATAAAATCGAGAGTATATCCCAAAATTAACAATTGAATAATGCTTTTCGCTGCAGCAATAGCAAATGCAAAACCTAGTCCAAATCCTTGCCATATACATAAAACAATTGTAAAGCTGATTAATGCTATTATGGCTATTAAATCTATTAGATTTAAGTGGTTTATTTCTATCATAAATATGTCAGATATTATTCTTTCAGGTATTCATATTGATATGTTGTCAGCATGAATGCCTCTATGTCTTTCCTAGCCATACTTTATAGAGCATCCATATAAATAAAATTACAAATCATGGTTGAAACCCAAATCAAGTCAAGCATGATATTTTACTTTTAAATAAAGAATAATTTTATTAAGGAACGTTTCAAAACTAACCAAAAAGCATAAGAATAAAAGAATATAAATCAACAACTAACTAGTTCATATATGATTTAAAAAATGATTTTATTCGAGTAAAATCTTATAGGAAATTAGGACAACCTGAATAAAGACATAAGCATAATTTTTCAAGATAAACAGGTTATATTAGTGCTTTTAAATACATAATTATAAAGCTACAGACTTTATCCTAGATAGATTGAACATGCAGTTAATTTAACACAAAATATCATCTTACTTGACTTTTTTTTTGGCTAGAGAACTGATTAACTTCAAACTAAGCACACAAGATATAGGAGATTACTAGAGTTTACATATAACACTTATTTTCAGAAGCTTTTAAATCTTTGGTAGGCAAATTCCAAAAATTGATACTTAGTTTAACCAAAAAAGCTGTTGAATATATTAATCTTCTTGATTTTTATGTTTAAAAGCAGGACAGTAACCATCAAGAGTTACTTTAAAGTTATACAAGTGTGAAGCCTGATTCCAACACCTTTGTTTTCTCTGATACTTGCAAATACTACAACAATCAATATCATATGAAGTATAGCGATTGTGAGTTTGACTAATTAATTCTTTAGGAGATAATCCTCGCACAATTAAATCTTCTCCTTGCCATCGAGCTTCTACTAAACCTGTATCAGCAAATTGTCGCCATCGAGGATTAGTTACAATCTCATCCGGTAAGGTAATTGTGACCATTGTTCCTAATTCTGTTATTTCCCCTTTATAACTAGTATCAAAAGAATTAGGCTGTAACAAGACCTCACCTATAGGTAATTCTACTAACATGTTAGCAGTGGGTGAATGAATATGATAGCGATTTTGTAGTTCCTCTAAACAGGCTAAATCTGTCAAATAATTAGGAGAGCCATGAACAAAAATGATATGCTGGGGACGCAAATTGTGAATTAGTTGGGTGGTACCAGAAGCATCACTATGTTGTGCCAGGAAATAGGTTTCTACCATTACCTTCTTTAGTGATTGCTCTTCCAATTTTACTTCCGTCTTTTCCGGTATTAAAATTAGCCAGGGTTTATCATTTGATTGATAGTATCCACTGAGTTTTTCAAGGGAATCAGTCAGAATAATACAGAGAGATTGGCTCATAGAAGAATGTTCTTCCGGATTCAAACGTCTGACTCTTGGACGCACCCTCTCATCCCAAAACAAAGGTTGGTAACGGGCAAAGTTTTGTACGGATGCAGGTAAATGGGGTAGTAACTTAAGATAAGCATCACAACCAATAGCTACTGCACCATCAACCCAAATATCTATATCTCTACCTGTAAAATAGTGGTGGCTTCTTAGCAACATTAGTAGCTCTTGCCCCAATCCTAAAGGTGGAGTAGGTAAAATAACTGAGTAGCCTTTTTTTATTGCAGAATTAATTCTTTCTACTAGTTGATTTTCTTGGTGACGGCGATGGGGATGATGCAATGTGCCATAAGTAGCTCCTACTACCAATACATCCAATGGAAATCCACGTAATTCTTCTAGACGTAGTCCTTCGACAAGCCGTGAATTTGAAAGAAAAAAGTCTCCCGTATACATTAAACTATAAGTCTGTTTGGGAGTAATATAAGTCAACATTATTATAACCGCCCCCGGCAAATGCCCAGCTGGATACAGTTCCACCAATAGACCTTCTTTAAGTTCCACTGCTGTACGTAAAGGCAATGCCTGGCAAAACTGTGGAACCGACTGTTCACAGTCCAACCAATTTAAATGTAATAACTCACTTGTTACCTCACTGGCGTAAATAGGTATTAGTGGGAATTCCTTATGTAATGCCAGTAAACCCCTGGAATGATCTGGATGAGCATGAGTAACTAAAATTCCATCCACTGGTAAAGGGAAGTCAGTTGTTTGACTAAAGTTCTCCATATCCTTAACTAAGGATGAAATGTCAATTAAACCACAATCCAATAAAAAGCGGTGAGGCCCCATACTCACCAACAAACAAATACCTTCACCATTATGGTTAACCCCATAAGTAAAACACTCCAATTCATTATTTGCTTCTACTGTAAGTAGATCAAATGATGATTGAGGCTTATGGTTTGTACTAAATTTCTGTTTACTTTCTGGTCCTTTCGGGGCATTACCCATACTTTATCTTCCTTTCCAAACTCCTAGCAAAATAACTGTCATTATGGACCCCTATTTTCTAGCAATTAGGATATTTTTAGAGGTTCAAACCTTGTTTCACTATTAGAATAACTAAAGTACAAGTAAAAAATCACCTTTTACTAGAAGACTAGGGGAATTGTGTTAATTTCAGCTACTATTTAATGGGCAGAACCATTACCATGATAATTGTCAGAATCATAAAACCCATTCTGTGTACCAAAAAATAAGCAAGTGAGGGTAAAAATAATAGTTAAACCAGCTAGTATCAGCTTCACATCCATTTGTTTTTAGTTCCTGTTACTCAGTACCTTCTTCTATTAAAGCGTTATTTTCCCAGAAGAGAAAATGTACTATATTTAAAGCTATTAAATCATATGTAAATATGTCATCAACTAGTTACATACTGACAATATCCTGATGACTTGACTTTTGGTATCTATTAGGTGCAATGAAAATCTACTTAACTATTTTTAACTATTAATAAATAGGCTAATCATAATTAGAATTAACTTCCAAGTATAATGTGAGTATTCCAGAGTATGAAATTTCATAAAACACAATTAAAGACTTATATTACTGGCCATTTTTTGAGTCATGGAAACAGATAGTAGTTGTACCACCATTAATATTTTCGTGGAGACTACCTACGCACGCAAAACTTTAGGAATTTATCTAGGTAATACATACAGCAACTTTTATTTTTATCATGTAGAGTGGGACAACAGTATTTGGGAGTAAGGGTTTGAGGATTAAATCTACTATTGCTTCCTTAAGATTGAAGGCTTTAACATTAAAAATTATGGGGAACAGACTGAAGAAAAAACTTGGCACCCATCCGATATAAATCCTATTACAATCATGGCTTGTGAATGTGCTGAAGCTAAATCACCTGAAATTCGTACATATCAACATTAAAAAACACACAAAAGAAAGGAATAGTTGGCCATAACCCCAGTCATAACTCCATTTAATACAAAGTTTAGCAAGGAGCCTATTATTGTAATAAAGGATGAATTTGTAGGTTCCACATCAACCGGGCTATCATCTACTAAAAACACATGTAACCATACTAGCAGGCTAAATCAATTGCAATAATTACCATTCTTCTGTATTCTATCATGACAAAAATTCTAGGAAATTTTAATGAATCAGTATTTATTTTCTTAAAGATGTTAATATCCTTGCCCGATAGAACTGATCATCCTCAATATGAGGATAGTAATGATGACTTATCACCATGACCATACCATCATTTACCCAAGTATTAACTTTTAATATATCTGGGTAACTATGACAATCGATTGCTGGACTATGATAGTGAGTTGCAGGCATGAAATTTTCAACCCCTCGGGAAAGACTAACCACAGCATGGTAATAGTATATATCTTGCCATGTAATAATTCCGCAGGTGGAAAAATTTTGCTCCCAAATATCATGACCAATGCTTTGGTGATCTGAGCAGACTCATAGACTAGAGTTATAATTAACTAGTCTTTAAATGATTTCTAAAGATAGACTAGCATTTTCTGGACGACTAGGTCCAGGAGGGATGACTATACCATCAGGTTGTAAATTGTTAATTTTCTCCATAGGTATATGGTCGTTGCGAAATATATGTAGCTCTGCAGCAACTGGGAGTTTGTTATCCAATTATTCCAAACAATGGATTAAATTATAAGCCAGACTGTCATATTTATCAAAAATAATAATCAAAACATATAGCTTTTAATTATAATTCAGTGAATTCCTAAACTTGAGAGATAAATACATATGATTATATGAGCTATTTATAAAACAGAAACCAAAAGGAAATAACCATATCAAATAACTGCTAGAACACTCTTATTAAGGTCTTCAAAAAACTACTAATAAACTTACAATTTTAAAATGCCCCTTCAAAAATCACTCTTAACAAAGGAGGTAAAATTAACATTCCAGCAACTAGTACAGCAACCATTGCTGAAACTAGCACTGCACCGGCAGCACAATCCTTAGCAATTTTTGCCAACTGATGATAATTGTGCTTAACAATCAAGTCTACTAATGATTCCAAAGCTGTGTTGAGTAATTCTAAGGTGAGTACCAAACCACTAGTGATACCAATGACTGAAATTTCTACGGGTGGTAAATGTAACACCAGACTTAAACTAATAGCCAAAGCAAAAATACATACATGAATACGAAAATTCCTTTGAGTCATAAATGCATAAACAATACCAGACCAAGCATACTGGAAACTCATGAACAAATTTGTTGCAACTTTCCAAGAAAGTTCTCTTTTTTTTGTAGTAATAGCCTCTAGATTATCGTTTGATGGTGGGGAAGAAATTCGTTGTGACATGATTATGCAGAAAATAGAATAAGTAAAGTAAAAGACAATTTATAATTGCGGAACTCATAAATAAATCAGCATAAACGTTAACGCCTTGCATATAATTATTGGGAGTATGTTTCCCCAAAATGAATTTCGTCAGAATATATTGGCAGTAAATTTAAACTTCAAACTCAGTCTAATCTACAGTGGATCGAAGTCAATAGTAATACCCACCTTGTTCAGCAGTGCCACCTGTTGATGAAACATGATTTGTAAAGTATATTCATCATGGTGATCCCAGCCCAGCAAATGCAACAATCCATGAGTCGCTAACCAAGCCAACTCAGTCAGGAGAAGATGTTCTTGCTTTTGGGCTTGGCGTTGGGCTGTCTCAACGGAAATAATAATGTCACCAATGCTGAGAGGCATAGAGTTAAGCATGTCTTCGCTTTTGGGATATTTGACCTCCAATGTAGCAAAAGCCAGAACATCTGTAGGTTTATTTTGAAAACGATAATTGGCATTGAGAAATTGGATTTCCTCATCACTAGTCAGCAGTACTCCCAACTCATAACTAGGTGCTGGTGGAATATGAGGTTGCAGATATTCCAACCAGGTTTTAAACCAATTTTTCCATGTTTGGGGATATATACCAGCTGGATACAAATTTAGGTTGGTTAATTTATCTTTAGATGATTGATTTATTTGGCTCTGGATGCATACTTCCACTTGCATGCTGTTGAGTATTCTCTTTCAAACTAGTTTGTTTACTGTCTACTTGTTATTAAATTAGCGGGTCAAATAAGCTAAGCCAAGGAGAATTACTAATATCCCTAAGGTCGAAAGGGCAAAATGCTTAAGTGATTTACTTCCTTTTTGGAGCATATTTCGCATAGCCAATTTGACATAGGAAGGATGTAGTTCTTCAGGGGACGATTTGTTCATAGTTTTATACCTATCTTCTACTAGCCTAATTAATGAATTTAATAGTGTAAATATGACAGTTTGTTGAGTGTTCCTTGGGAAAAAAGAAAAAATGGTTTGAAAAACATAGCAGTAGGTAAATAACATAGATTATGAGCCTAGAATTGCTTTTCCGAATTGTGAGTTCTACATCAATTTCTTCTATCTTCACTCATGGAAAATCCAAACAAACTCCTATTACTATAAACTGGGAATTAAGCGGGAATAGACTTGACTAACTGTGTTTGCTGGCGCAGGTAAGCCTTAATGAATTCATCTAAATCACCATTCATTACATCCGTAATCGCAGCTGTTTCCAGATTGGTGCGTAAGTCTCTTACTATTTGGTAAGGGTGAAATACGTAGTTGCGAATTTGATTGCCCCATGAAGCTTCCACTATATCACCACGAATTTGGGAAATTTCTTGGGCTTTTTGTTCTTGGGCAATTACCAAAAGTTTGGCCTTTAGCCTTGCTATGGCTTTCTCTTTATTTTGTAGTTGGCTACGTTCCTCTGTACATCGCACAGCAAGGCCTGTAGGAAGATGAACAACCCGTACAGCTGTTTCCACTTTATTAACATTTTGCCCACCTTTACCACCAGAACGGGATGTGGTTATTTCCACATCCTTTTCTGGTATATCCAGTTGTATGGAATCATCAATTTGCGGCATAATTTCCACTCCTGCAAAGCTGGTCTGACGTTTACCATTAGCATTAAAGGGGGAAATTCTAACTAGGCGGTGAATGCCCATTTCTGGACGTAAATAACCATAAGCATAGCAACCATCAATTTCCAAAGTGGCAGATTTTATTCCTGCTTCATCGCCTTCAGAAAGTTCTGATAAATGGACTTTATACCTATGGCTTTCTGCCCAGCGGGTATACATTCGTAGTAACATCTCTGCCCAGTCTTGGGCATCTGTGCCACCTGCTCCAGCATTAATAGTCAGTACTGCACCTTGATAATCATAAGTACCGGAAAGCAGTTGCAATAATTCCCACTTTTCCAGTTCACAATTAAGCTGACTAGTTTTAGACAGGGCTTCTTCTAGTAAATCCCGATCTTCCTCTAGTTCCAGCAGCTCTAATACAGCCTTCGCATCTTCCAAACTATCTTTCCACTTATAATACTGTTCCAAATTAACCTTGAGGTTATTGAGTTGTTGAAGAATTTTTTGGGCTTGATTATGTTTATTCCAAAACCCAGGCTGGGCAGAAATTTCCTCCAAGTCTTGTATTTTGGCTTGTAGTGCGGAAACGTCAAAGACACTCCTGAGCTTTACCCAGGCGTTCAGATAACATTTCAACTTCGCGTCTTAGTTCTGGTATTTCCATATTGACGATTGCATTGTGAAAAGTGGCTTCTTAATTGTAGCAATAAGTAAGCCGGATGTTTAAATACGAACCACCTAAAAATAACAACTTAGGACAAAGCCAGACTCCAATAAATTATTCCAAGCCAATTTATATTTTTATGTTGAATTATAGAGATAAACCACCAATTAAAAGATTATTTTAGAATAGGCTTTTGCTGATTTCTCTTGCATTTAGGGATTGACTCAAGTAAGAATCTAACACATCCATCATATCCATAGTTAGGACCATATTTATGGTATTTTATTAATCAACTTTATCAGTAATATGCAGCACTACCATAACTTTAAATATTATGAATTAATAATTTATCTTCGAGACAAACTTGTTAAGAACTTTAACTTATCGTGAATGCGTTAGGAGACAAGAAACTTTTCATTATCACTCAATTTCAGAGAGTACTTGAAAAGTATACCTCTTATTTTTTTATTTTTTTGAAGACTACTAAATATTTAATCTAAAACTATAACATGTACTTTATAGTAATTTTATTTATAAATATGTCTTGTATATTTACCATTTTTATTGCCATAATAGTCAGAAATATGTCATTCAAACCTTTAGCTTCTCGCCGAGACCTTGTTCTTATATAAATATTTGCTGTCTGCTGCAAGCTTTTATTTAGTCTTTAATTTGATCTTACCTAACAATAAACTTATCGTCAAAACTTTGTCTTAACAGTAACAGTAAATAAGTACTAAACTATAGTTTCACAAACCAAATAAGTAAAGCTTACCATGATGGTATTAATACATATCTTGCTATGTGGTTAATATTATAAATTAAACGCCGATAATAATTTTCGCCTCTGATAACTGATAAAAAATTAATCTTTAAAATTTGTAAGAGCTCTTGATCATTTCACTGCTAAAGTTAATCAGAGCTTTTCCCATTATTGCTTAAAAGATTTGCAGTTGGGTTTCTGATTCTAGTAAAAAAATATCAGAATTAATATTTATATAAATATTAATTCTTGCAGAATAACTCGATTCTCTTATGGAGAATCGAGCAAAGGTAAATTGGAAGACAAAATTTTTTATATTTGCTAATATCAGAGGTTCATATAGCAGAGTAAGTGATAAATCTCAGTTTTCGATGAAGAAATTTAGAGGAATTGAAAATGCTGGAGTTGCTGTTATCAGGTCTATTAAAAGTTTGGTTAGATACAGCTGGGGTAAAAGTTCAGCCCTTAGAAATTTTGGAATATTTGACTTGGCAAAGTAATTTGGGAAGAGTTGTATTTAACGATCCCAACCCAGTAGCCAAAAATATTGTGAAACAATATCTGCAAAGTTTAGTTAATAGGAAATTAATTGATAAGAGTTTAATAAGAAATCAGGGAATTTGGATTCAGTCTGGCCCAATGCTTATGGCAAATAATGAGGGGAAAACCCCTATGCCAGCTGCATCCTTAACAAAAATTGCTACTTCCCTGGTAGCATTTGAAACTTTTGGACCAGATTATCAATTTGAAACTTTTATTAGTACCACTGGAAGAATAAAAAATGGGATTTTAATTGGTGATTTGATTGTTCAAGGTAGTGGTGATCCCTTGTTTGTGTGGGAAGAAGCAATTGCTATTGGCAATAGTCTGAACAGAATGGGTATTAAACAGGTTAAGGGAAACCTGAATATTGTAGGGGACTTCACAATGAATTTTCAACGCAATCCAATTTTAGCTGGTCAGTTATTCAAAAAGGCATTGAACAGCTCTAACTGGAATCGAAATATTTTTTTGCAGTACTCTTCAATGATTAAAGGTACTCTCAAACCCAAAGTAGACATTACAGGGGAAGTAAAAGCCCAAAGTCAAGTTAAGCCAGGTACCAATGTATTAATACGCCATCAATCCTTACCAATGAAACGCTTGATTACAGAGATGAATACATTCAGTAATAATGATATGGCACATATGCTGGCAGAAGCTGTAGGTGGTATAGATACACTCAGTACTAAAGCTGCTCAGCTAGCAAAAGTTCCTATATCAGAAATTTTGCTAATTAATGGTTCAGGTCTGGGTTTAGAAAATCGAATTTCTCCCAGAGCTACCTGTGCAATTTTGATGGCATTACAGAAGCAAGCCTTGAGACACAACCTCAATTTGGCTGATTTATTCCCTATTGCTGGTGTTGATAAGCGGGGAACTATTTTGTTTACCAAAAATTTACCCAAAGCTACTGTGGTTAAAACTGGTACTCTTAATACTGTAAGTGCTTTAGCAGGGGTATTACCCACACGTGATCGTGGTTTGGTTTGGTTTGCTATTATCAACCGTGGGTATCGAATTGCAGCTTTCCGCTCTAAACAGGGTAAATTGTTAACTAGTTTAATTAAACAGTTAAATTTTCCTCAAAAAGTTCCATATGCAATTACTCGCCATGAAAAAACTAATTCTGAACTACAGTTTGGGGCCAAAAATCGCAATCAAATTATTTATGAGGGATAATTTAAAGGTAAAGAAAGAGGGAAAATAAAAAGAATCAGTATTCTTTTTAAAAGTCAGAAAACTCCCATATTCTTATTGTGGAATTATCTCTGATACCACACTTTTTCTATTATTACCACCACTGATAACCATATGACCTATTTTTAAATTTCCTACTGCCTTATCACCATTAAAAGTTAATGATGGTTTGACTTGTTTATATACTACATCACCCGAAGCCTCAATAGAATTTTTATCTAACAACCAGGTTAATTTTTGGGATTTAATAAACTTAATATGCTGTCCTGTTACATAAACGCCGCCCCCTAAAGACAATATTTTCTGAGGAATTTTCAATTCACCATAATTTCCTGTAACTTTAATATTTTCCGACTTTTGGAATACCTGTACAGAAGTGTTACTGCTAACTGTATGTGTATTGATATCCCACGTCATCTCTTTGCTTGTGATTTCCATAAGTGGTTCCAGCAAATGTATCTGAGCATTTTTGGTGATGCGGGCGATTTTCGCTTTTAAATCTACTTCTGCAGCACTACCTCGAAGATGCTCAGCTATTTGCCTATTTTTGAAATGATCAATTTTTATAGTATGACTGGTAATTAATTTGTCTTGCATAATTTGCCATGTCAAGTGTTGGGTTCTGATTTTTAAAGGGGGATTTATGGAGTCTATTACCACATCTCCAGAAAAATCAATCCTTTGGCTACGTGTTTTTATCCTAGCTTCTTTTGCAATTGCTTTTAATTGTTTATGAGTACCATTAATTTCTTTACGTATAATCAGCAGATCTTTCTGGGGTTTCCATTCCAACTCATTACCCCGAAGTACAGCACCATTTTTGGGGTTAATGGCAGTAATTTTACCCCTAAGAAATAATCTCTTGTCATCTTGCTTAATATCTGCTGCGTCTGACTGAATTTGGTAAACAACTTGTCCATCTTGATATATTTCACCATAGAGATTATCTACTCGTCCAAACTGCTTGTTTTTAGTGTAAACGGCTCGTTTTGTCTTGAAACTCCAAATTGGCTGCCCTACTTTATCAGCTTGTTCTAAGGTTACATCAAAAAAAATCAAGTTATTATCCAGTTTCTGACTGGTAGTAATTTGTGTTTTTGGAATATATGTTTGACTACTACAACTATACAAACCAGTGATACAATATAAAACAATTACAGATAGTAATCTTATAGAAACTATTGTATGGAAGACCAATTGCAACATTGCCACTTTTAAATAATGGTTTTCCTTGTATTGAGGAATGTATTATATCAGTTTATCTATGATTCTTGAATATACTAAAAAGACAAAAAACAAGATAAGAGAATTTAACCTGTTAGATTTATTAGTTAATAAGAGGATATCCAGTTAATTGATTAACTATATAAGGATAATACGGCAGTCTATATCCAGGCAGGTATTCAATCTACAATTTGATTTTGTGGGGGTTTTCTTTAATTTTACCTGGAATGTACTCTAATGTGTTGGGGAAACAGATTGTCAGAAAATTTATATACTAAATTTTCTAAAAAAGCATTATCCATAAAGTTAATATCTATTAAACAATTAATTGATAAACTTCATAGGACTGATAATCTATAACAAATAATGAGTATGTCTAATCTTACTCGAGTTAAATTTGACTAGTAGATTTCCAGGATTTGAAAATTGTATAATCACATTCTTATTAATCTTTAAGGATATTCTCCAAAAAAAGCCCTAAAATTATGATTTTTATCAAGAGAAAAAAATGAGAATAGAGATTTGAGTTAGTCAAGTATAATTCACAAAAATGCTATTACTAAAGTGAAGATTAGAATTGGTAATAATAAAGTTTACCTTAAAATGAATGTATATTTTAGAAGCAATTTTAACAATTACTATCTCAGTCCTATAGTAATTTATATTTAATGGCATCATAAAATGTATTTTATTAAACATACAGATTATATAATCGTAAATTAAGCTTAACTCAATTTCTAACAAATAGATTACTCCGGAATTTCTAAACTAATACCAGGATTTAAAAGGGTGCCTAAAAAATTAACCCTTGACAAGGGTAATATTAATAGGATGTTTTTTGAATATCTTCTTTTACCTCTTCTAAGTCAATATAGCTATTACTAATATTACTTAAACGATCATTAGTCATTGAGCAGAAACTAACTACTACCACTATTACATCACGATAACCATCCAAATTCACTACATATTCCAAATTTCCATCTCCACTAACTAAGACAGCAGTATCATATGAATCTACCAATACCATCATTATTCACTGCGATTTCAACATCTAAATTTGACTTATTTGAGTCATCCAGCAGCTGCACTAATCCTTTTCCTATTACATAATAACCATTGCTTCGTATCCACAATAAAAACTCTTGCTGCGTCTCATTTACTCTATCAATACTTATGTAAAAGAATGCATGTAGAAGTTAGGAATCAGAGGTTAACTTGTACAAGAATTTGGTATGGTCACTTTCAATTCCTAGGTGTAAAGCTGCATAAAATAAGTTAGAAACGTTAATAAATATAGCTACATGACTTTTATTCTAGAGTAGATATAGATGAGTTTATTAAGTGCTCTAACATATTTAAAATACCTTACTTAATGAAAATATGCTCTGAATTATTACTGTGTTTCGTTAATTTATTATGAGATTTATATACAATTTTTGAATTGTAATGAGGCTAATTTAAGTCTGATTTTTTCAAGTTGTTAGTAACACAGCATGTATATCAATGTCAAAATAGAAATATTAAAATTAGAACAGCCTGAAATTTTAATTTATTTGTTTTATATTAATGATAATACTTATTATATAAGTATTATATACAAACTCTAAAAAAGAGAAGAGTATGATATTTGTGTTGACTATTATATCATCGTGGGAATTATTTGATTAACTTATACTGTTTATCATCTTTCAGGAAATATTTGAAATTACAGTGCCAACAGAACTCATTTTTAAGAAAACTCCCTATTCATATTCATGAAATTAGTAATTTAATCGGAGAAAACTTCACCAAAAAGTATAACCATAGTTGATTTTTTCTATATTTATTATGTTGTAAATAATTCTCAAATATAAACTATACGCATTTATACTGAATGAGATTCAGGCAGCTCTATACGTTTAAAGATGGGTTTAGCTTTACCAAGAATTTGTCCACTAGCTAATAAACCCCATGTACCATGAGTATTTACAGGTGCCTTTAAACTGGGTAATGAGTCATTAAAGTTAATTTCAAACCCTAGTTGTTGATAAATATCTGTACTAATATCAGGAATAACTGGAGACAAGAAGTAAGCTACCAATCTGACTGATTCTAGAACTGCATAAAGTACTTGTTCTAATTTTTCTTGTTGTCCTTGTTTGTATAATGACCAAGGGGCCTGCTCGTCAATGAATTTATTACTTGCTTTAATTAGAGATAGAAGAATTTCACATACCTGATTGAAAGCTAGTGCTTCATAAGCAATTTTTACCTTGTCTGTGAGTTCTAAGCCAATAACTTTTAAAGGATTTTTAGTAGGGATATCCTGACTGTCTACTGGGGGTATTTTACTATCACAATATTTCTTAACCATATTGAGGGTACGATTAAGTAAATTACCCAGATCATTTGCTAGATCAGCATTTAAAACGTTGATAAATCTGGTTTCATTGAAATCACCATCTTTACCAAATTCAATTTCCTTAATAAAGTAATAACGAATAGCATCGGCGTTATATCTTTCTCTAAGGGTAAAAGGATCAAGTATGTTGCCTAGGGTTTTACCCATTTTATGTCCATCTTTAGTTAAAAACCCATGTCCAAATACTTGTTTAGGTAAGGGCAAACCTGCTGACATGAACATTGCAGGCAAGTATACTGCATGAAAACGAAGAATATCCTTACCGATTAGATGTAAGTTAATTGGCCACCATGTCCCAAGGGCATTCTCTAAGTTGGGTTCTGAATCTGTATCTAACAAAGCAGTAACATATCCCAATAGAGCATCAAACCATACATATAGGGTATGTTTTTCATCACCAGGTACAGGGAAACCCCAGTCTACATTTACACGAGAAATGGAAAAATCTTGTAAGCCTTTTTCTATAAACTTAATTATTTCATTACGTCGACTAGTAGGTTGTATAAAATTTGGTTGATTTTTGTATATTTCTTCTAGCTGACTTTGGTATTTCGACAAACGAAAAAAGTAATTTTCCTCATCACGCCATTCAGCTTTTTTATTAGGATGTAAGGGACAAAAGTTTCCTTCCAGAAGCTCTCTTTCTTCTTTAAATTCTTCACAAGATACACAGTACCAACCTTTTTGTTGTCCCAAGTAAATATCATCTTGTTTTTTGACTCTCTGAAAAAACTCCTTGACAATAGTATGGTGGCGAGGATCTGTTGTGCGGATAAAACGATCATACTTAATATTTAATAATCCCCACAATGAAATAAATTCAGCAGACATACGATCACAAAAATCTTGGGGAATTTCTCCTTTACTCTCAGCTGAGCGCTGAATTTTTTGACCATGTTCATCAGTACCAGTAATAAAAAGAACTGAATTTCCCATAAGCCGATGATATCTTGCAAATACATCAGCTGCCATAGTGGTATAAGCACTACCAATATGAGGTAAGCCATTTACGTAGTATAGGGGGGGTTGTCAATGCAAATTTATTGTTTTTTTTATTCACTAGATTCATAGAAATAACAAGATTTTAAAATAGTTGATAATTTAATTGTATATTCTCAGGAAAAAGAGAACTATATAATAGATACTATTACAACCCTAATTATATATTATCTGGATTCCTATGATCCGACATTTATGTTTTTTGTATGTATATGTAATAACTCAAGTATTTATGTTTATTCAAACACTATTTTTAATAATTAGTGAAAATATATTTATTAGGGATATTTTACTCTTAAATTGCCCTAAGTATTAGACAATGATATTTAGTAGATAAAGTAAGCATAGGTGAGTATAGAGACAATGGCTATTAATAATAGTGACAGACCTCAGATAGTTTCATAGTTATAGTAAAAGACTTGTATATAGGAGTAGGCAGCAACACCTTGAAATAGTTGGCTATAAGGTATTTAACAATTAGCTTAATAAAGCTAAAAAATAATATATGAACTTAATTCAGGTGTTATTATAGATAGTAAAATATTTTCATGTGTGATCAAATTTCAAAAATTCCACAACATATTCTAGTTAAAATTTCATTAGATAGATTTACTACTACACCTTAAGAGTTCTGATTTTTGTATAATTTTCCCCTCTTAATTTTACCTATTTTAGTCAAGTATTATTAATTATCATTTTTTGCTTGTATGCGAAGCTACAGGTTCTATGTATAATATATCACAGGTATATTAAGATAAGCTTAGTTACGATAGAAATAGGGCCTTTTATATCGTAACTAATATGATATAAATATCAGGATAATTTAATATTACAAATCTTTTTGATGAATCTTATTAGCTTAACTAAGTTTTCACAACAACACAAATAAGAATTATCTAAAAATAGCAGTATATATATTTATATAAATGATAAATAATGATTAAGAGACTAGAACCTACTAAGCATTAATTCTAATTTATGGTGAAATAGAAGATAAACCAGAGTTTATGAACTGTTTTCTTAGTGATTGCTTGACTCTAGAATGGTTATCTAAGGGCAATATCTATCTAATAAAATTACTTCAGTTAAATTTATTTACAGGTTTTAATTAAATCTATAAATTAATTTGTCAAACTACTTACTTACCATTTTGGCAATAGAATTCTTATGATTCCTAATAACAATTGATAGAATCCAGTATATTATTTAATGTAAATTCTTACAAAGAGTAGACTAAACTTTCTTGTAAATAGTTGTATATTAGATATCTTCAAATTGGATTTTTTTAGTTAGAAGCAAGACAATCAAAGCACATGAATTATCAAATCCTAGTAATTGATAGAGCTAACAGAAAATGACTATGACCATTCTTAATTTAGTAAAGAGGTATATTAAACTTAGTCAAATCATTCAAAATTGCAATTAATATTTTTTCTATCCTCACTATCATAAAAAACCAGAAAAATAAGTATAAAAATCACTCCATATAGCTAAATTGTAAGTAAGTTAAATCTTATACTAGAATTATATGGTTAATTTTTGCTACCATCGAATAAAAATTCTATATTTTAATGATAGTTAAAATAAAAATGACTCAGGCAAGAACTCAATTTAACAAGCAATTCTTTAATCCTCCATTCTTAATTTTTACTAGTATGGGTTTGTCCAGTCATTACAATAACCTAGACAAATTAAGTGGCTTGTATTTTATAAAAGCTTTGGTTAATAAAGAATGTCTTTGATTATTTTATCAGGTACTGATGATTAGCTGAAACTATGAGTTATTCTCCAATATCTTTAAAGACTCTTTTATCTTGCTATAATCAAAATTCATACCTAAGGTAAGTAGCATGATTTTTACTCCTGGCAACTTTTAAGTTATCCTCTTAGGCATGTAAGGAAAATCAGCATAAAATCGAATTTCTAAGTAATACTGGTATCATAAAGTTCAAAGAGAAAATAAAATGGAAGTTAAAACCAGCAATGCTAACCTTTTACAGTGGACAGGAGATGGTTTGGCTATTGGTTTTTTTGAGGGAAAGCTAGAATTAATCGGCGATTTAGCAAACTTAAATGATAAATTGGCTGGTGCCATTCAGGAACTTATTACTGAAGAAGAATTTAAAGCGAAGATTAACAGTATCATTTTCACTAGGGTAATTGGTGGTAGCCAGGTTCGGAAAATAATAGTGGTAGGTTTAGGGAAAGCAGAAGATTTCAACTTAGAAAGTCTAAGAATAGCTGCTGCTAGTATTGTTCGTGTTGGTAAAAAACAAAATGTAAATCTTTAGCAATTAGCTTGCCTATTTGCAATAATTTGGCAGAGACGGCCAAAACAATTACTGAAAGTGTAGAATTAGCAGTATATGAGGATAATCGCTTTAAATCAGAGCCGGAAGATAAAAAAAATACTATTGAGACTGTAGATTTAATTGGGTTGGTTGGGCAAGAAGAAGCTATTAATCTAGCACATCAAATTTGTTCTGGAGTTATACTTGCCAGGGAGTTGGTAGCTGCACCGGCCAATGAAGTTACACCTATTACCATGGCAGAGACTGCCCAAAAACTAGCTACTGAATATAACTTGCATTTAGAAGTATTAGAACATGGAGAATGTGAGAATCTAGGTATGGGGGCTTTCTTGGGGGTAGCAAAAGCCTCTGATATACCACCAAAATTCATTCACCTGACCTACCAACCTCAAGGTATCCCCAGGCGAAAATTAGCAATTATTGGTAAGGGTCTAACTTTTGATTCTGGTGGATTAAATATTAAGAGTGCTAGTAGCAGCATTGAAACCATGAAAATTGATATGGCTGGTGCAGGGGCTACTTTTGGAGCGGCCAAGGCCATTGGTCAAATCAAGCCAGATGTGGAGGTACATTTCATCTCTGCTGTTACCGAAAATATGATCAGCGGTTGTGCTATGCACCCAGGAGATATCTTAAAAGCATCAAACGGTAAAACAATTGAAGTTAATAATACTGATGCAGAAGGACGTCTAACTTTGGCTGATGCTTTAGTATTTGCTGACAAGCTAGGAGTGGATGCAATTGTTGATTTAGCCACTCTTACAGGTGCTTGTATAGTAGCTTTAGGCAATAATATTGCTGGGATGTTTACTCCTAATGATGAATTAGCTAAACAATTAGATATTGCTGGATATAAGGCAGGGGAAAAACTATGGCGTATGCCCATGGAAAACAAGTATTTTGAGGGATTGAAATCTAGTATTGCAGATATGAAAAATTCAGGACCTAGTGCAGGTTCTTCCATTACAGCATCTTTATTTTTGCAACAATTCGTTAAAAATACTCCTGCTTGGGCACATTTAGATATTGCCGGTCCGGTTTGGACAGATAAGGAGAGTGGAGTTAACAACATTGGTGCAACTGGTTTTGGTGTACAATTACTTGTAAATTGGGTAATGAGTTAGAAGAGTAAAGCGAAGATGATAATACAAAGTTCGCATACATCGATTAAGGCATAAATGTCATTGAATCCATAAGCATCGAAACCAGCGTTGTCTGGTGACATTGAAGTAAGCCTAAAATAACAAAAATCCCAAACCTCTGGATCTGAGCTTGAGGAAATACAAGAGACCTTAAAAATAGGAGTTTGATATGTATTAGGATAAAGTCTGAATAGACTTAGTGGTAAGTCAGAGTTGCAGATAAAATTATGCAACCCTATTCTTTATTTATGAAGCTTAGTCTAATTAAGCAAAACAGAGTGTAAATAATCTGTCCTGGGGAAACGTAACCAAGCTTTGTATTGTATTACAAAAACATCTTAGTTTGAAATAGAAAGTAAAAGTAATTGTTGTTTGTAAACAAGTTGCTAGTAGAGTATCAAAAGCTTTCCTATTTGATCAAGTTATGGTCCCCAGCAGCCACTCTTAATTTAATAAGCACCAAATTCTTAAAGTAATCTCATTTAACAAGTAAATTTGATGAGTATTTCTTAATTGACCGATATGTTTAGTCAATAAATTTTTAAGCTAAATTGGGTTATCTTTTCATTTGAGTATTCATTCTCCTTAATATATAATAAGGTAGTGAATTCTTGGGTCATATCTTACCAGAATTCTGTAAATTTTATAAACCTTCTAAAATTTGAACCTAGAGAATTTTTTCAGTTGTTAATAGTTATTATTTTGAAGTAATTATTGGCATGATATTTCCCGATTTGTACAGATTGTTACAGATAGGAAAATTTGGTAATCTCTAATAAAGTGGTTGTATAGTAAAACTTGACCAGTACTCAATACTAGGTAATCACAAATGTAATTGTGACACTGCAAAATTTTATATATTAAGAGACACAGATATTATAATAGGTCATAACCATACTTATTTTTCTATCTTTGAATTGCCATCAAACTTAAAGTATTCAACTAATAGCACTTACCTAAAATTAAATTTAGGATTGATAACAAATTGTACTTCTATTATATCTTATAAATTATCCTAACTGTAAACTAATTAAGAATTTGAAATTTATTTTTGCAGACTTTTATTACACCTATACCAATACATCATAGAATTCCTATTTACAAACATGAGTTTAATAAAAAAAGCATTATTCCTAAAATTCTTATATACAGTGTTTTTGGTGCAAATGTAGTAAACCTAAATTTAATAATATAATATATATCCATAATCTAGGTTTGTAAATTTCCTCTCAAGTTACCATAACTCTTTATCTGTCTATATTTTATTTTTTAACCATTTATAATTTCATATTTCGAAAACAAATAGTCTTAAAAATTTCTTCCACTAATATGAATATGGTGAAGTGTATAATACAACATATGTAATCAACAGCAATGAGGGTTACCAAAAATTACCCTTTGTTATATTTTTCCCTTAAGGTTAGACTTATTAGGTTTTAGCCATACTGTATAGCTAGCTATTTATTAAATTCTCCCTTTCATATCAATTTCCATTATTAGTAAAATCAAATTCCTGATAGGAATCGTTGTACAGAAATATTTAAAACATAAGTACAAAATCAAACCATAACTTAAATCAATATCCTTAGTATATTTGCAACCACTTCCGGTATAGACAGGTAAGCAATCTCAGTTTAGTATTATATTAATCTCCAAAAAGTGTTATTGATAATCCATTATATTAAATGGGCTTAATAATAAACGAGTTCTAGAAACTATAAGATAATTCTCTACTATTACACTGATTCAATTATGTTTAAACTATTATCTTAAGTAGTTAATATAAGGTAATTATGTATTCATAAAAATTTTTGATTAGTTCAATTTAATGCTAAATTGCTGGAATTTAAAATTAATTTAACTTCTCCTAATCACCTATGAGTTTTGATATACACTTTTTAAGTAAGCCCGAATAGCTTTTAAGTAAGTTTATTAAAAATCTAAATCTTGATTTTAGACTTCAGTTATTGTAATTTCAACTAAAAATAGAATATTATGCCCAGTTACATTTCTGCTATACTACCTTTTACTTACGTTAAATCCTGTTGCCAGCCACACTAATGCCCTAGCGCCATCACGAACAGATTTTTGAATTGGTTCTGGAGGTTTGTCAGAAGGAACAGGTATTGATTTAAAAGTAATACCCCGGCTACCTAAAACAATTTCGCCAACAACTGTAGCACGACGCATATGAAAATCTGATGTAATCAAATAAACACTTTTAATACCATGAAACTCTAAATCGTCGATTATAGTAGTGAAATTAGTGACTGTGTCTACTGCCTCATAATCTAAATATAATCGCTTAGGACTAATTCCAGCCTCTGTAAATACTTGTTCTGTTGATGTCTTAGGACTACCCCCTGTAATCCATATTGGTAGATTTGGATGTTGACGGACAAACTTAGCTGTGAACTTCTCACGCTCTAGATATTGGCTTGAACCACCTAATACAAGTACAGCTTGGGGGACTACCGATTGAGCTTTTATTTCCTTATTATATGTAGACCAAACATATAAGAGTATTAGTATAAGCATAAACCGAAAACATAGTCTTGATAGTGGTTTATTCAAGGGTTTTATACTTAGTTTTACTAAAAAATAATAGTGATGAACAAGATTTTAATGTTGAAGTAATACTTGTTTTTATTTATTCAGCTAAGTTAAATGAACTCCTAAATGTTAATAAAAACAAGTATTACAACAAGTTAAATCTATTGACTAATGTTTAGTTTGAACATGGTACTGTTTTTCAAACAAAATATTTCATGAATAACACTACTCCTAAATTGAGATATACAAAATACAAAAGTATGTAATTATCTTACGGTGACGGGGCTGGCGCGGCTCGAACGCGCGACCTAGCGCTTAGGAGGCGCTCGCTCTATCCAACTGAGCTACAGTCCCAAATAAAACACCGAACATAAATAATAATAGCAGTTGTTTTAATCTAACTACCAGTTTTTTTAAATAATTGTCATCTATTTCTAATTCTATAGATAAACCTTTCAGCTTCCAGAATAATTTTTTGTTGCTTGTCACTGAATTGTCATATTTATAAATTTAATTTCCCTTGAAAGGTATGACAACAATGAAAAAGTTAGATTTATTTCTGTGTTTCTGGGCGCCTTTAGGAAAATATCAGGTAAAATTTTAGCTGCAAGACAGGTTAGTTACAGGAAACAAATTCATGAATATTGATCTTGGTCATTTACTCCAAACTTAGCTATGGATTCCGTCCACCAAAGTCCTTATACCACCCTCTCTTGTAATCGATGAAAGCTTAGGCTGGGTTCTTTTCAATGCTATTTCAGTTACGCTAAAGCCATTATTATGGAACCATAAAACCCCAATAATTTCCTTTGTAAGGTATAGATATTAAATAAGTTAATTTAATCTAAAATCCCATTTAAACCAACCTGTGGGTTATGATTTATTAATACTTATGCTCATCTAAGCTTAAAAATTTGCATTTAGGATAACTAAACAGCAGTAAAACTCATTGAGAGAATCAGGCTTTCTAACTTGAATGTAATAATAACTGGGCAATAGATACCAGTAATTTTGACAGGTTTTCATAATAGATTGACTATTTTTGTAAGGATTTTAAACCCTGATAATTTTTAAGTGAGTTATTTTAACCCCTAAAATTTAGTCTGGGATATAGCTTATAAAATTGCTCTTAGAAGTATGTAACAGTTATGGTGTCTAATTAGTATTACTTTAGTACTTTTACTTAGTATCTCAACGATCATAGAGTTTAGTCATTTTTAATAACTTCTGACTCAATTGAGGGGTTAATAAACTAGAGCTGGTGTAGCGCCATCGCCAGTTGCCTTTATTTGTACTAGGGTCATTTATTCTCCCTTGATTATCCAGATTTAACACATCTTGTAAGGGTATAATAGCCAAATCGGCCACAGAAGACAAAGCCAGACGAATAAATTCCCAGCTAATTGACTCTATTTTTTCCGGTGAGTCATAACCTAAATAATTAGCAGCATGTTCTTTAGACTCCAGACTAGAAAATTCTTGCCACCATCCTAAGGTAGTTTCATTATCATGGGTGCCAGTATAAACCACACTGTTATGAGTATAATTATGAGGCAAGTGAAGATTATCAGCATTACTACTAAAGGCAATTTGGAGAACACGCATGCTAGGAAAATCAAAATGATCCCGTAATCTTTCTACTTCTGGGGTGATAATACCCAAGTCTTCTACCATTACTGGCAATTTACCTAAAAGATTACTCAGAGTTTCAAAGAACTCAAATCCCGGTGCAGATACCCATTCCCCATTAATTGCAGTTTTCTCCCCTGCTGGAACTCGCCAATAGGCTTCAAAGCCACGGAAATGGTCAACTCTAATAATGTCCACATATTTTAGGGTTGAATTAAACCTTTCAATCCACCAAGCAAAGTTGCTTTCTTTAAGTTTTTCCCAGTCATAAACTGGATTACCCCACAATTGTCCTGTAGCACTGAAATAGTCTGGAGGTACACCCGCAATATAAGCTGGGTTTAAAGTTTGTCTATTTAGCTGGAAAATTTCCGGATTAGCCCATACATCTGCACTGTTATGGCAAACATAAATAGAAATATCCCCTACAATTTTAATGTTTTTACTATTGGCATATTCCCGTAGTTGTGACCATTGTTGAAAAAATATGAATTGTAAAAACTTATGGTAGGCAATAGTTTCTTGGTATTTCTCTGCTACTAGTTTGAGATCATTTGACTGTCGGCAAGCGAGCTTTTTATCCCAATTATTCCAACTATCACCATTATGTAATTCTAGCATTGTCATGAATAATACATAATCATCCAACCAAAATGATTGTTCTTGACAAAATTCCTCAAATGCTAATTTGCCTAAACCTTTTAATGATTTTTGCCAACGTTGATTTGAGAGCTTTAATATCCTTGTTTTGTAAGTAATAACACGGCCAAAATTTACTCTTTGGGGATTATCTTCAGGTGGAAAGGGAGCTAGTTCTTCAGCTTGCAACAATCCTTGTTTTACTAACTTTTCTAGACTTATTAATAAATGATTACCAGCAAAAGCACTAAAATTCATTGTATAGGGAGAATACTCATAACCAGTAGGTCCTAGGGGCAAAATTTGCCATAGTTTTTGACCACTTGCCTCCAGAAAATCCACAAATTTATAAGCAGATTCTCCTAAATCCCCTATTCCGAATTGACTAGGTAGACTAGTTGGGTGTAGTAAAATTCCACTTGCTCTGGAAAAACTCATATTTACCGCCTATAACAATTAAATTAGAAACCAGAACCAATAATATTATGAGCCAAACAAAGTAAGTAAATTCAATTATTACAATGAAATTATGCAAATTCTCTAGTAGTAACATTAAATATTGAGAAATAAAAATCATGCAAAATTCATTATTGAAAGACGATCCCCTATGGTTTAAAGATGCGATTATTTACGAGGTACCGGTGCGTGCCTTTGCTGATAGTGATGGAGATGGCATCGGAGATTTCAAAGGATTAATGGAGAAATTAGACTACATTCAGGATTTAGGAGTTACAGCAATTTGGGTACTACCCTTTTTCCCATCTCCTTTACGGGATGATGGTTATGATATTGCAGATTATAATAGTGTTAATCCAATTTACGGAAGTTTAGAAGACTTTAAGGCTTTTTTAATAGCTGCTCATCAGAGAGGAATTCGGGTAATTATTGAGCTAATTATCAATCATACATCTGACCAACACCCTTGGTTTCAAAGGGCATGCAAAGCGCTACCAAATACTAAGGAAAGAGATTTTTATGTGTGGAGTGATACCCCGGAAAAATATCCAGATGCCCGAATCATTTTTAAGGATTTTGAGCATTCCAATTGGGCTTGGGATCCATCAGCAAAGGCTTATTACTGGCACCGTTTTTACTCTCACCAACCTGATTTAAATTTTGAAAGTCAGGCAGTGAAACAAGCTATATTTGAGGTAGTAGATTTCTGGCTGAGTATGGGGGTAGACGGACTAAGGTTGGATGCTGTTCCTTATCTATACGAACGTCAAGGAACAAACTGCGAGAATTTACCAGAAACTCATGCCTTTCTAAAACAATTACGACAACACATAGACAGAAAATTCCCAAATCGAATGTTATTGGCAGAGGCTAACCAATGGCCGGAAGATGCAGTTAAATATTACGGTCTTGGAAATGAGTGTCATATGGACTTCCATTTTCCTCTGATGCCTCGCTTGTTTATGTCTTTGCAAATGGAAGATAGTTTTCCCATTATTGATATCTTACAGCAAACACCCCAGATTCCTGACAATTGTCAATGGGCTTTATTCCTACGTAACCATGATGAACTGACTCTGGAAATGGTAAGTGATGAAGATCGGGATTATATGTACCGCGTTTATGCTCAAGACCCACAAGCAAGATTAAATCTAGGTATTCGTCGTCGTTTAGCACCTTTAATGGGGAATAACCGTCGCCAGATTGAATTGATGAATGCTTTGTTAATGTCTTTGCCAGGAACTCCCGTTCTTTACTATGGGGATGAAATTGGTATGGGAGATAATATTTACTTAGGTGATCGTAATGGTGTCAGAACCCCCATGCAGTGGAGTGCAGACCGCAATGCAGGCTTTGGTTATGGAAATCCTCAGAAGCTTTATGCACCAGTTATTCTAGACCTGGAGTACCACTACGAAGCGGTAAATGTGGAAGCACAGAGAGCAAATTCCAATTCTCTGTGGTGGTGGATGAAGCGATTGATTGCCACCCGAAGAAGATTTCAAGCCTTTGGTAGAGGAACCTTTGAATTTCTATATCCAGAGAATCGCAAAGTTTTGACTTTCATTCGGACTTATGATGGAAAGCATATTTTGGTGGTTGCCAACCTATCCCGGTTTGTCCAGACAGTACATATAGATTTATCTAGCTTCAATGGAATGATACCGGTAGAAATATTTGGTAGAACGGAGTTTCCTGCCATTAGTGAAAGACCTTATTTTATTTCCCTTGGTCCACATTCGTTCTACTGGTTTACCCTTCAATTAAGCCCCAGTCCTACCTGTCCTGTCAGAAAACTTAACCAAATACCGAAATTAGTAGTGAGCGAAAAATGGCAAAATGTCTTTACCAAGATAGATGCCAGAATAGCTTTAGAAACCGCACTACCAAATTATTTGTGCAGCTGTCCTTGGTTCGATAGTACACGGGTGATTCAAGGGGTTAATATTATTGAAACTATTCCCATTGCTTCTTCCAAACATGAAGCTTATATTCTATTGGTAGATATAGATTATACAGAGGGTGATGCCAATACTTATGTTTTAACTTTGGGTTATGAATCAGAAGGTATAGATAGTCAAAGATTTATAAACAGCCCAGAACAAATAGTTGCTCAAATTCAGGTACGTGGAGACGAAAAAATAGGAGCTTTATTTAATGCTCTTACTGATAAAGACCTCTTAGAAATTCCCTTGCTATCAGTTACACAAAAACAAAAATACCATGGTAAATTAGGGGAGTTAGTCCCAACTCAAACAGAAGCATTCCCGTATGTTTGGCAGAATATTACTGAACAATCTTCTAGTAATAGCTGGGAAGCTCACCTATTAAAGGGGGAACATAATAACACCTCAATTATCTATGGAGACAAATTAATATTCAAACTTTTCCGCAAAGTGGAAGAGGGTATTAATCCCGACTTAGAAATCCGTACTTTTCTCAATCGGAAGACTCGTAACTTGCACTCACCCTTATCAAAACATTTTGCTGATGTTGCCAGTGCTTGGGAATACCATCGAAAGGGTTACAAACCAATAACATTGGGTATACTACAGACATATACTCCTGATATTGTTGATGCTTGGTCTTATAGCTTAGATAGCCTAAGAGACTTTTTTGAACTAGTACTACCCAAACAAATAGATATTACCGAGATTGATTTACCTCCATCCTTACTATTTGTCGCTCTTAATACAGATATTCCCCAGATAGTACAGGAATTAATGGGTTCGTTCTTACGTATTGCTGAGTTACTAGGACAGCTTACTGCTGAACTGCATATAGCCCTTGCTAGCGATAATGAACATCCTGACTTTGCCCCAGAACCATTTTCTTCTTTTTATCAGCGTTCTGTATACCAGTACATGCGAAACCAGGCAGGTCAAGTTTTAATCTTGTTAAAAAAGTATCTCAGCAGATATAGTTCCGAGATTCAGGCATTAGCAAAGATGCTACTGAATCAGCGGGATTCAATCCTAGAAGAGTTTAAACAACTGCTGAACCGAAAAATTACAGCTATGCGTACCCGTTCTCATGGACATTATTCATTAAAAGAAGTATTGTATACAGGCAAAGATTTTATTATCATTGACTTTGAAGGAGATACAAGCCGTTCTTTAAATGAGCGACGCATGAAACGATCACCACTGAGAGATGTGGCATCAATGTTACAATCCTTCTACTGTGTTTGTAGTATGGCTCTACGTAATGAGAAAGAAAGTGGTATTATCCACACAGACAAGTTACCTGTTATGGAACGTTGGTCACAGTTCCTATTTTGTTGGTCTAGTGTTGCTTTTTTGAAGGCCTACTTTGCTAATGCTGGTGATGCAACTTTCCTTCCTCAAGATAAATCAGAATTACAGGTACTTCTGAATACCTTTATTTTAGAAAAATCTATTTCGCAGTTAGACTACGAGCTGAGAAACCGTCCTGACTGGGTAGAAATAGCTTTGCAGAGGACTCTGAAATTATTGGAGCCTATTTAGGTCTTTTCGGTTATTAAGTTTGAAATAGTGGGAACGTGTTCAACCCTCAAGTATTATTTTCCACCATTATCTTAGTTTTAAACTTTATATATGTAATCGGCAATTAACTTTCAGAAAACCTATATAAATATCTCATAAAATAAATAAAAACAGACAACTTTTCAAGTATTGCCTCGTGGTGAGTATATGAGTTTTATCTACTAAATAGTAGGTAAAAGACAAGGCAGGCATTGCCCACCTTACTTAATAATATCTAATAAAGGATTGAGGATAAATCGTCAACTAAGCTAAGCAAATGCTGCGGTCTTCACATCATTCCTTGCCAAGATATCCTGTAACTCCTCCGCATCTACAGTTTCCTTTTCTACTAGGATGTCTGCAAGTTGGTTGAGTATATGGCGGTTCTCTTCTAATACTTGCTTTGCCCTTATATAGGCTGCATCAACCAACTGCCGTACTTCTTCATCAATAGTAGCAGCAGTCTCTTCTGAAAAATCACGCTCAGACATAATATCTCTCCCTAAGAACATATTACCTTGCTGACGACCCAAGGCCACAGGTCCTAAGCGATCACTCATACCAAAACGAGTTACCATCTGACGTGCAACACGTGCAACTTGTTGTAAGTCATTGGAGGCACCAGTAGTTACCTCTTCATCACCGAAGATTATCTCTTCTGCCAAGCGACCACCTAAAGCTACTGCCATTTGGTTCTCCAAGTAAGAACGACTATATAAACCGGAATCCATTCTATCCTCATTAGGAGTAAACCAAGTCAAACCACCTGCCCTACCGCGAGGAATAATACTAATCTTTTGTACAGGATCATAATCAGGCATTAAGGCACCAACTAAAGCATGACCAGCCTCATGATAAGCAACCAGTAACTTTCGCCTTTCACTCATTACTCTATCCTTCTTCTCGGGTCCAGCTAAAACCCTGTCAATGGCATCATTAATTTCATCCATGGAAATTTCTGTTAGATTCCGACGTGCTGTCAAAATTGCGGCTTCATTCAGCAAGTTGGATAAATCGGCACCAGTAAATCCAGGGGTACGACGAGCAATCCGATCTAAATCTATACCCTTAGCAAGGGTTTTACCACGAGCATGAACGTTAAGAATTTCTACTCGTCCAGCATAGTCTGGACGTTCTACGACTACCTGACGATCAAAACGTCCAGGACGTAATAATGCTGCATCTAAAACATCGGGACGGTTAGTAGCAGCAATTATAATAATGCCAGTATTTCCTTCAAAACCATCCATTTCAGTCAGTAATTGGTTTAGGGTTTGCTCCCGTTCATCATTACCACCACCTAAACCAGCACCACGCTGACGACCTACTGCGTCAATCTCATCAATAAAAACAATACAAGGGGCACTCGATTTTGCCTGCTCAAACAAGTCACGGACACGTGATGCACCGACACCTACAAACATTTCTACAAACTCAGAACCAGAGATGGAGAAGAAGGGAACACCCGCTTCCCCGGCTACTGCACGTGCAAGAAGTGTTTTACCAGTTCCTGGAGGACCAACTAAAAGAACTCCTTTGGGGATTTTTGCTCCTACTGCTGTGAAACGGTCAGCGTTTTTCAAGAAATCCACAACCTCATTCAATTCTAGTTTAGCCTGTTCAATACCAGCTACATCACCAAAAGTAACTTGAGTTTGTGGTTCCATTTGTACTCTGGCTTTAGACTTACCAAAGTTCATCGCCTGGCTACCAGGACCACTTTGGGCACGACGTAGTAAAAAAACAAACCTACTAGCAAAAGTACTGGGAAAAAAAGGCTGCTTAGAGCTTTAAACCAGAATCCATCATCACTTTGAGGTAAAACATCAATACCTACACCCTTAGCACTTAAAGTTGCAATTAGCTCTGGATCATTAACCAAGGTTACTAATCTTTTACTGGTTTCATCCTTGGGGGTAACTAATGCCTGTTTACGATCAGGACTAATACTAACTTTTTCCACCCTATTATTTTCAACTGCCTGGATAAATTGACTATATCGCCATGTTTTTCTAGCTTCAGGTTGCTTATCTAAGAATGCAGTTCCTAAGGCAATCAGGACTATAAAAAGCAATGCATACAGGCCTGTATTTCTCCATCGTTTATTATTCACCTAGATTTAGTCCTCCTATAAATTTTTCTAAGTTTCTGCAATTTTCCTGATAAGAAGAGGTACAATTAATAGTTGTGTTAACTTATTTTAAATAATACCAGAATTAATAAGTCTTATGATAAGGGCATTCCCTTTAACTGTTGTAAGACTAGATTTTCGACATCGTAATTTTAACAATTCACATGGAGAAACAACTGTGTAAATCGTAATAATTTCTACAACAATTTTCGAACCATTCTATTGTTCAGAATTCCTCTAGCACTTATTAACGTTGGTTTTCCAAGCATTGTAAAAGTTACAATTGCATAATACCCAGTAGAATTCTCTTTGTTGAGTGTGTTGTCTACCAGTAACTTAACCCCATTATCACAAATTATTCTGTACTTGTATTTGCTAAGTTTCCCTGAGGATTAACTCAACTTACTTCTTGGGTATTGAGTTTTCCTATACAGATTTTGATTGATCATAAACTGGGGTACTCTCAATATTTTATGTATAGGGTAAAAGTCCCTATAATCTTTCTTGTGGAATCCTTGAAATAATTCCCAGCTTTGTTTTCTATCTGAATTAGAAGGTAAAATTCTCCCAGTAATCCATTTTCAGTTATTAGGGAAAACGGATTATGAAAAATATAAACTTTAGAAATTGATAACCATGCCAAGCACTGATATGCTGTGTTTGGAATAGTGCAGTCATAACTTAACTTACCATTATGAACTCAGGTAGTAGGGAGAACTATTTATTTTGCTATAATATAAACCAGAATTACTAACAGATAAACTTAGGATATTTTGATTGCTTAAACAACCATGATAGCCAGTAGATAATTATACTTTGTCACATAAATCTTCACTTTCAAGCTTTAATAACATATTTAGTAAACACTCCTGTCTCGATACCCTTATAATATTGCATTCTAGGCATAGTAGCAAAAGTAGCAATTAGGCAATTATTTGAAATGTATAGAAATTCAACCAATTTGAGAACTGCTAATTTAAATAATAAAAACATTAATAATGTCAGTTTTAACAAAAATAAAACCTGTAGTCTCAAGCCATGATAACCACCATATTAGTAAAAGAATATATAAAAGAACCATATAAGAAAGTGTAGAAATGTTACCCTAAAACTTATCTTATGCGCTTATATAAACAATAATCATACATATTCTATTCAGATAATTATATCCTTATGATTGCAGTGATGGTGACTGTGAGAAGATAACACACCCCAAGAATAAGCATCTTATAGAAATAACTCTTATTCAATAATTTAGTCATTAAAATCCTAGGATACTTTAGTGTATGTGGTAAACAGGAAAATCATTATCTCGTTAAATAAAAACCATAGGGTAAACTAAGAAATAAATTACTTGGAGTATAATTAAAGAGTGTAATTTACCTCAATATAAGTATGAATTTATAAAAGTAAAACATTATTAAAATCAAACTTATAAATTTATTGGGTTGTTATTTTTTACCGAACTCTGAGAAGATGTATAAAAGATGAAAAAACACAGAATAACTGTTGACTGTGAAAATTGACTCGAAGTTAAAAGTGAATGCCCCCGAGCATATTAAGAGCAGCTCTGATACTACTGATTTAGGACAGATTACTAAGGATATTGATCTTAGAGAGAAACCAATATTAGTTTTTGGAACGACATTTGTAACTGTATTTATGGCGGAAATTGGGGATAAAACTCAGTTATCAACCTTATTGATGAGTGCAGAGTCTCACAAACCATGGATGGTATTTTATGGTTCCGTGATGGCTTTACTAACCACAAGTTTACTGGGTGTGCTTGTTGGTACATGGATGGCAAAAAAATTGCGTCCTGAAACTATAAATATAGCAGCAGGAGTAATACTATTATTTATTTCTCTGATGCTCATTGGTGATGTTTTAATTGATTAAAACATCTGTCTGCTGTACCTACGAACTAAATACATGAATACTATTATTTGACTTAAACGCAGTGTTATCATATCTTGCAATGTAAACTAGTGGCAAATGGCAAATTAATAACTCCAATAAATGTAAATAAATGAAAAATGAGAATTACTAAAACCTAAAATAAGCAATAAATTTAATGATAGATTATCATCTAATTGGACTCAGCTTTGTCACAGTATTTTTGTCTGAGCTGGGGGATAAAAGTCAATTGGCTACCATTGCTCTTTCTGGACGTTCACAGGCTCCCCGTGCAGTATTTCTTGGCACTGCAACAGCCCTGATTATAAGCAGTTTTATAGGAGTATTGGCAGGGGGGACAATTGCAGAATTCCTACCAACAAAATTATTGAAAATAATTGCTGCTCTCGGATTTGCTTTTCTTGCTATAAAGCTACTCATTTTTGGTGAAGAAGGTAAGAAGTGAAAGGGAAAAGAGCAGATTTTGTTATTTTGCTCATATTTATACCAGAGTTGGCATAGTCATATCAAATTTAATTAACCAAAAAAAATGCGGCAAATTTGTTTTTCCCATTCACTCACATTACTTTCCACTTATCCAGGAAGTGCCAAATCACACTATAACAAGTTATAAATTTAGTTAAAAATACTGTAAAATCATGGAAATATTACCGGAAGAATTGCAGACCTTACAAGGAAAAGTTGCAATTGTCACTGGCTCGTCGAGAGGTATTGGTAAGGCAATTGCTAAAGAGTTTGCTAAGTTGGGTGCAAATGTAGTTGTCAACTATGCTCGTTCTAGTCAACCGGCTGAGGAATTGGTAGCAGAAATTACCTCGGTTGGGGGTAATGCAATTGCACTGCAGGCTGATGTATCTAAAGTTGAACAGGTAGACTCATTATTCAAGACCGTAATCAGTAAGTATAAAAGTATTTATATTTTGGTTAATAATGCAGGTATTACATGTGACACATTGTTATTAAGGATGAAACCAGAAGATTGGCAAGCAGTGATAGATTTGAATCTCACAGGTGTTTTTTTGTGTACCCGCGCAGCTAGTAAGAATATGCTTAAGCAGAGGTCAGGAAGAATAATTAATATTGCCTCCATTGCTGGACAAGTAGGTAACCCGGGACAAGCCAACTATAGCGCCGCAAAAGCAGGGGTAATAAGTTTCACTAAAACAGTGGCGAAGGAATTTGCCTCACGTGGGATTACTGTAAATGCGGTTTCTCCTGGCTTCATTGCCACTGATATGACAGAAAGCATAAATTTAAATGAAATTCTCAGGTATATTCCCCTTGGGCGTTTGGGGCAACCTGAAGAGATTGCAGGCATGGTAAGATTTCTTGCTTCAGATGCTGCCGCAGCCTACATTACTGGGCAGGTCTTCAATGTTGATGGTGGCATGGTTATGATATAAAAAAATGTTGATGGATATAAAAATTAGTATTTAGCATATTAAACAAGACTATAAATTAAACCCTATTCTCTCCGCTAGTTCAATTTGGGCTTTATACTTTGATGAAATACTCATTGTTCTTCATCTAGCTTTTGTTAGAATTCTGAACCCTAGTATTTTGTTATTTGTGGTGTTCGTTATAATTTCCTCATTTCAACATCTGCCCCTCCAATTGCTATCTTAACCTTATTAAACTTTCACTGCCCTCATTCTCTGCCAAACAGTAAATCCCAAAAGTAAAACAACTCCAATAGTAGTAACTGAAATTACAGGAACACTCATACCTTGTACTTTCATCGCTGCCAAGTTACAAACCAATGCAATTGACCATAAAGTTAAAGTTGCACAACGTTGAGATAAACCCCAAGCTAAAAGACGATGGTGTAAATGGTCTTTTCCTGGAGTACTCATTGGATTTTTACCTGCCATTAGTCTCCGTATGATAACCTGGGTGGTATCTAATACAGGTAGTAACAGGAATAAAACTGGGGGTATTAAGGCTACTAGAGTTGAAATTTGTAGTTTACCCAAAATTGTTGTTGCTGCAAGCACATAACCGAAAAAATATGCTCCAGCATCACCCATGATTATGTGTGAAGGATGAAAATTATGGCGTAAAAAGCCAAGAGAACCACCTCCAAGAGCAGCTAGTACTAGAGTAGCTGCAGCACGATTAGGGAATTGAGCAGAAACTGCTAACAGACTCATAGCGGTAATAAAACTTACTCCTCCTACTAAGCCATCCATACCATCCATCAGATTAATCGCGTTGGTAATTCCAACTACCCACAGTATTGTTAAAAAAATGGAAAGTAGTGAATCAACAGGAGTTCCAAATGTGACTTCTAGTCTAATGTCATTCCCCACTAGTAATAGTGCTGTTAGTACTTGTACCAATAGGCGCACTGAGGGTGGTAAACCGAATTGATCATCAATAAAGCCAACCAAAACTAGAATTGAACCTCCTAGTAGTACTGTTAGCACCTGTGCTAAAACGTTTTGTAATTCAATCGGTCGTAACAAACTAGCTAGCACCAATGCTGCTACAACTCCAGCATAAATTGCCAAGCCACCTGCATTGGGCAAAGGTTCTTGGTTAAGACGACGGGCATTAGGTTGATCTGCCCACCCGACCCTTAGAGCAAATTTTCTGACAGCAGGAATTAAACGCCATGTTACTACCCAAGCTAATAAAAACGTAAACACTACAGCTAGCCAGCCGGAACCGCCAGGGCTAGCAATACCCATTACCTTCAGGTAGTTGTATATATTCATTCACCAATCTAATTAACTAATAAGGATTTTTCACAGGATTATCAAGTGTATGCTAATCGATTTTGATGATTGATCGGTAATTTCCCAATCCTATGGGGTTAGCACTCTTTACCTTAGAGTGCTAAATTGTCTAATGGAAGAGATAGAAAAGCAAAACATGGCAAAAATAATTTCCTTTAATGAAAATTCACGTCGGTCACTAGAAAGGGGTATTAATGCCCTAGCAGATGCTGTGAAAATTACTTTGGGACCCAAGGGTCGTAATGTGCTTTTAGAAAAGAAATTTGGTGCACCTCAAATTGTAAATGATGGTATTACAGTTGCCAAAGAAATTGATCTGGAAGATCCTTTAGAAAATACTGGTGCTAAATTAATACAGGAAGTTGCTTCCAAAACTAAGGAAGTTGCTGGAGATGGAACTACAACTGCTACAGTTTTAGCTCAAGCCATGATTAGGGAAGGGCTAAAAAATGTAGTAGCAGGAGCAAATCCTGTAGCGATAAGACATGGAATTGAAAAAACTGTTGAGTATTTAGTTGGGGAAATAAGTAAGATCGCAAAGCCAGTAGGAGAAGATGTAATTGCTCAGGTAGCTGCTGTTTCTGCTGGCAATGATGACGAAGTTGGCACAATGATTTCTGAAGCAATGGTTAAGGTAACCAAAGATGGCGTAATCACTGTAGAAGAGTCCAAATCCCTAAGTACAGAATTAGAAGTGGTAGAAGGGATGCAAATTGATCGCGGTTATATTTCTCCCTATTTTATTACTAACAATGAGCGTATGACGGTGGAACTAGAGAATCCCCGTATTCTCATTACAGATAAGAAAATTAGCAATGTTCAAGATCTAGTAGGTATTCTGGAAAAAGTTGCCAAGAGTGGCCAACCATTACTAATAATTGCCGAAGATATAGAAGGTGAAGCTCTGGCTACCTTAGTTGTAAATAAAGCTAGAGGCGTGTTATCTGTGTGTGCTATTAAAGCCCCTGGTTTTGGTGATCGTCGTAAGGCAATGTTAGAAGACATTACCATTTTGACTGGTGGCCAACTAATTTCTGAAGAAATTGGTTTAAACCTGGATGCTGCTTCTTTAGACATGCTAGGAACAGCACGCAAAATAGAAATTGATAAGGAAAATACCACTATTATTGCTGCTGGAGATAATACACAGGATGTGCAAAAGCGCATTGCACAGATCCGCAAGCAACTGGAGTTAACGGACTCCGAATATGATAAAGAAAAACTACAAGAACGTATTGCCAAGCTAGCAGGTGGTGTTGCCGTAATTAAAGTCGGTGCGGCCACAGAAACTGAACTAAAAGACCGCAAGTTGAGGATTCAGGATGCCCTGAATGCAACGAAGGCCGCTGTCGAAGAAGGAATTGTTCCTGGTGGTGGTACAACATTAATTCATTTATCTACAAAAATTGATGCTATTAAACACAAACTAACAGAGGAGGAGCAGATTGGTGCAGATATCGTAGCCCGCTCTTTAGAGTTGCCTCTATGTCAGATAGCTGATAATGCTGGTGCTGAAGGCTCCGTAATTGTAGATAAAGTAAGAAATACAGAATTCAATGTTGGTTATAATGCCATCAATGGAGAATACCAAGATATGATTGCGGCTGGAATTATTGACCCTGCTAAAGTAGTCCGTTCTGCTCTACAAAATTCCGCCTCAATTGCTTCCATGGTATTAACGACGGAAGCGATAGTTGCTGAGATACCCGAAAAACAACCTGCTGCTCCTGACATGGGTGGTATGGGTGGTATGGGTGGTATGGGTGGTATGGGTGGTATGGGTGGTATGGGTGGTATGGGCATGCCTGGCATGGGTATGATGTAATCCTATCCTAAGAATTTTTATTTCACCCTGCTTATCCCATAACGATAGTATAGAAAACCCCTCTTTAAAATTAAGTAAGAGGGGTTCTCTTATTAAGAATAATAATATGTTTTCAAATATTCATCATGAACATAATTTTCTACATTTTGCCAATAAAGCGAAATAGATAAACTCCCAGAAAACCTTTGATATATGATAAATAGTATATGAAAGTTGTCGCAACTAATGTAATTATTTAGAATTGAGAAAAAACCGATATTTCTAAAAACACTACTGAAAGATAACTTGATAATAATTATTATGACGTTACATTAATGATAGTCTTTAGCTCCTAGCTGGACTCTAACACAATCAAAAGGTGCTATAACGTGAAAGTGTATTTTTGTCAAAAATATCCCGGAATCACAAAGTTTATCTAAAAAAAGGGGCTGGCAAGCCCCCACCAATCAGTCAATATGATTCAACAATCTGGGTACTCCTAAATGAGAAGGAATAGTAACCAAAAGAAACTACTAATTTCAAATCTCTTCTTCATATTCTGGCTGTCTTTCCCTAATTTCTTTGGGGGGAATATTTACTGGTTGCGGTTTATCTTCCCAAGCATCACTTTCTAAATCATCATTGTGTTGATTATATTCTTCGGCAAATTCATTTGCATTTGTCATAAAAGGCTGAGAGTATTGTTTAGCTTTTCCTTTAGCACTGCTCCAATTATCTTCTTCTTCATAGGGGATTGGTTCAGTTTCATACTGTAGAGCTTTCATAACCTGAGGGTGGGGACGTTGTTCTTCATAGTAGTCTTCATCCCATTCTTGTCTTACTACAGGTTCAGGGTGACGGATTTTAACTTTGGGAGATTCCAGAGGTACACCACTAGGTAATTGGTTAGATGGTGCAACAGTACGGGGGGTATATATTCCTTCGTCTTCTCCTTCCCAAGGTGCTTTTCCTAATCCTAATCTCTCTAATAAACCGACGGTTAACTGGGTGACTCTCTCTTCCGCACCTTCAAATACAATCAATCTATTAGGGCCTGTACTGACAATCTCTTCAATAGATAATTCGTAAGTACTTAATAATTGATCTGGAATTTGTGGCAATCCAAAATAGGCAACAACAATGGAATCAATTTTGCCAGTTTTACCGTTGAATTTAAAGCTGCGCACTTTACCTAACACTTCCCCATTTTCGGTAATTACTTCCCAGTTAATGAGAGTGCTGTAACAGCTTACATTAATATCTTCAATTACTTCTTCGTCATCAACCAGAATTACATCGCCAATTTGATTGATTTTTTCCAGGTACATATACTGTGGGATAACAGATACAGAGATCAGGCTGTCTCGTAGGCTTAGAGCCACAACCTCTCGCTGATCTATATCTACCCAAACTTGATTAACAATGCCCAACCGTTTGCCATTGTTACGGGTAATTACCTGAGTATTTAAAATATCGGAACGCCTAGTAATTTGTTCAGAGGTCATTCTATACGGAGTCCTGATCTCGAATCCGGTTTATCAACACACACTATTATTAACAATAACTCAAGCAGAGTTAGAGTTTGTTTGCAATCTAATACCCAGAACTTGGGTATTAGTTCCCCGTGCTTGAGTCACACCAATTGTACGCTCGGCTGATTCTATCATCGGGCGACGCAAACTCACAACTATAAATTGTGCTTGTTGTGCTTGTTGTTTAATCATTTTAGCTAATCGTTCCACATTAGCCCCATCTAAAAACATATCTACTTCATCAAAAGCATAAAAAGGCGAAGGACGATATCTTTGCAGGGCAAAGATAAAACTTAGGGCTGTGAGGGATTTTTCTCCTCCGGACATCGAGACTAATCGCCTTACAGGTTTGCCTTTGGGATGGGCAACAAGGTTGAGTCCACCTCTAAAGGGATCTTCAGAGTTATCTAGTTGCAAGTAGCCATCCCCATCAGAAAGGATGGCAAAGATAGATTTAAAGTTTTCGTTAACAGCATCAAAAGCTTCTTTGAAGGCTCTTTGTCTTAAGGTTGTGAAGTTTTCAATTCTTAATAATAGCTCAGTGCGTTCCCCTTCCAAAGTTTCTAATTTTTCACTCAGTCCTTCTAGACGTTTTTGGGTGTGATCATATTGTTCTAATGCCAGCATATTCACTGGTTCCATTGTCTGAAGGCGTTTGGAGAGTACTCGTAATTCTTTTTGTAGGCTTTCCAAGTCTGCTTCATCTGGTACTTCTAGCAGATTTGAGGGTAATTCAGCAGTCAAAACAACCATTTGTTCTTGAACTACTGTCAGTTCTTCCTGAAATTTTTGTTGGCCTTCTTGCAGTTTCTGCAGTTCCCATTCCAATTTTTGTTGATTTAGCAAGTCTGCCCGTAATTTCCCCTCTATGCTATTACGGATTTTCTTATCTTTTTCTAAACCTCTTTCAAATTCTTTTATTTGAGTCTGGTTTTGGACTATTTCCCCACTCAGAATAAAGATTCTGTGATGAATATGCTTAATTTGTTCTTGGCGTTTTATTTGTTCCTGTTGATATTCACCAACACGTTCTTGGGCAGATTGAATTTTCCCTTGGAGGCTTTGCTTATGCAATTCGAAGTTATTCAAATTGTTTTCAGCTTCCCGCAATTTCTCATCTATTATTTGCAAATTCTGCTCTTGATTTTTGATTTTACCTTGGATCTTTTGCCACTTTTGTGAGGTTTGGGATCCTTCCAAATCTGCTAAGGTTTGTCTTATTTGTTGTAATTGTTTCTCCCCCCCTGATAATTCCTGAGATAGCACTTCTAAGCGAGCTTTGGCATAAGCAAGTTTTTCTTGATTTTGTATAAATTGTGATCGTGCTGCTTCTAATTGTCTAGTTAAAGTTTTTATTTCTTTACCAATTTGCTCACACTGCAATTTCTGCTCTCTGTAATTTTGACTCGTTTCTGCTAATTGTTGCGATAGTTCTTTCAATTTTTGGGATAAATTACTGATAGTTTGATTACAGCAAATTAGAATTTCTTCAATATGATTTAGACGAGTTTTTAAAGCAGTTACCTCTTTAGATTCTGCTGTTTCCGTCCTACCAAATCTCAAAGAAGAACGATGACCAACATAGCCACCAGTTATAGCACCGCTAGTTTCCAATAATTCCCCTTCTAATGTAACAATACGATATTTTCCTAAATTTTGCCTAGCCAGTTGAAGAGTGGAAAAGATTACAGTATTACCAAATACATACGAAAATATCCTAATATAGCAATGATCGCATTCTACAAGATTAACAGCATAATCAATAAAGCCATTAGAATCTTCCAAGGATGGGGATAATGATAAACTGGAAGGACTGATTTTATTTAACGGTAAAAAAGTTGCCCTTCCTGCTTGTTTCTGATTTAACAGCCGAATTCCATTAGCAGCAACAGAATCATCTTCCACTACAATATGCCCTAAACGACCACCAGCAGCGATTTCTAATGCTAATTGATACGTGGGGTTAACCCTGCCCAATTGTGCTACCAAACCACAAATTCCAGGTATTCCTGATTGCAATATAATCTTACTAGCATATTTACCCTGTAATTCCTGATGTGCCTGCCTCTGGGCCTCCAGCTTGTCTAATAGACGTTGTTTTTCACGTTGCTCTTGGTACAGTCGCTTTTGAGTATCTTGTTGAGTTTGCAGTTCCTTTTCTATTACTGCCACATTATGGGCTAAATCATCGATGGGATTACTATGATTATCCAGCTTCACTTGCAGAAGTTTATACTCCCCTTTTTTTCCTCTAATTCTGTCTCCCAAATAGTGATCTGTTGCGTTTGTTCCTCAACTTGTTGCAGCAATTGAAGATGACGTTCCATTAACTGTGCTTTTTCTGTGCGTTGGGGTTCTAAAATTTGTAGTAAATTTTCAATCTGTCGGTTTAATGCTGTTTGCTGCTGTATCCAATTTTCAGAATTGGAAGCAGTTTCCATGGCTACCGCCCGGGAAATTTCTAAATTTTGCTGTGCTACTTCCCGTTCATTTTTTTTGCTGCAATAATTACAATTTGCTGAGTTAATCGTTCAGTGAATTGCTCTAGAGACTGCTGATTCTGGATAATTTCCTCTTGGGTTTGTTGTAACTTGTGAGTGATATCCTGGGAAACTGCTTCTATTTCACTTTGTTGGCATTGTAATTGTTTCCTTTCTGCCTCTTGATTTGCTAGAGTCGATTGAGTTACTAGAAGTTTTTCCTCTCCCAATGCCTTTACATTAATATTAAGCTTCTCTAACTCCCGACTTTCATGAGCAATTTTGGTATTTAAATTTGTAAGTTGTAACGTTAATTTATCATAGTTACAATCGCAAACTTGTATCTGTGTGAATAACCTGTCCTGATGAGTTTTCAAGGAACGCCATGATAGAACACTTTCCCACTTCTGCTTCTCTAAAAACTCTAAACGTAACCTTTGATACTTTTCCGCCTTTATTTTATCTTGAAACAGACAGTCACATTGGATGGTCAATTCCCTTTCAATAATCCTGCAATTATCCTCCTTATCTTTCACATCTTCTAAGGTTTTCCTTGCCTGATTAATTTTTCGATCAAATGCTGCCACCCCTGCTAATTCATCAATTATTTCCCTTCTTTCATTAGCATTCATGGAGATAATACTGGTAACATCTCCCTGTAGAACAATATTATACCCCTCAGGATAAATATGTAAGTCGGCTAAATCCTGATGCAGTTCTGTCAGGGTGGAAGAAATACCATTAATGTAGTAATTGGATGTATAAGTTCCCTGGGGGTTAACCCGTAACCTTCGAGTTACACTCCATTCCCCATCTTTTTGTACCTGAATCTTCTCACTACGAATTTTTTCATTTTTGGTTTCCTTACTATTGTCTATTTCTCCCGCAATTCTCACTAAATTAGGATTATTTTCTGCTTCCTCCACTGTGGATATTTTGGGTGATTTATCCAAACTGCTTGTAACATAATCAGATAGATCAAACGTAACCGTTACGCTCATTTCGACTGCTGAACGAGGTTTTCCACTTTGGTTAGTATTTACCAAATCCGGGAGCCTATCCGCCCGCATTCCCTTAGAACTAGCTAAACCCAAACAGAATAATAGTGAATCGAGAAGATTCGACTTTCCCGAACCATTAGGTCCAGAAATCACGGTAAATCCTTCGAGAAGAGGAACTCTACTTGTGCCACTAAAAGATTTGAAGTTAGTTAGTTCTACACTTTTTACATGCACCATAGGCGCCTTCCGACTAGGTTTTTATAGTTAAAATGTACGATATGAAAGGTAATTAGGGGTTAAAGGACTTTAAATTTACTTAATTTAATTTAAAAGAAGTATAGGGGTTTCATAGACATGGGGGACAAGTTTTTCTGAGACTATTATATAAGCCTTATTTAGGGGGATGATGGAAGTCTTACCTCAATCAATAAGTATTTGAAGTAAAAAAATCCTAACCACATCATTAATTATCTGATCTTATACTGGAGAAAATTTCTACGTTCTATAATGAATAATATATTGAGTAATTTCCGGAAAGCAAAAACTAATTTGACCAATATCATTATAGTGATTCATGGATAGATTTGGGTTTTTTATTCAAGACACTCCAACACAAATCAAGTGAACATCTTCAAATGGATAAATAAATAGGTAAGGAACAACATTTATATAATGGTTAAAAACACCATTATATTATCATCCTAGATCTTGCAAAAATATCATGCAAATTACCTTAAAATGATGGGTTTGAATTAGTTTGTTTTTTTCCCTGTAATATACCCAATTTAATATTTTTAGTTAGATAAAGTAAAATTAGGTCATTGTAATTGAGGAGAGGAAGGATATCTGTAACGTGACCTATTTAATAGTCATAGACGTTTTAGGTTAGAAGTATAACCGCTGAGAATTAAGTATATCAACTATAGGTATAGACTATTTAAAAAACATGGGTTTCAGTCTAAGGTTATAACTTTGCAGTCATAACCTTAGCCTTATTGAACAGTTAGCAAATAGTCAATAAGGCTTTTTTCAAATATTCTTGTTTTTATAGAATAGCTATAATTAACAAGAGATTCGGGATAGGCTTCTATCTGCCTAACTATGCCAAGTTCTTAACACAATTAATTTGATTATTGTTATTCTCATAATTATTATAATTTATCTCCACATTATTTGTTATTTTTGTCTTTTAAAGACTGTAGTGATATTTATTAACCAAATTAAACTTAGCTAAAAAATGTCAAGCATACCTACATATAGTAAAATCTCTATGAATTTTAAACTTAGGGTTTCAAATCCTAACTATTTTTGAGTGAGCTTTTCCAGCTATAGAGTTTAGACTGAACTCTATACAGCTACTTTATTAAAAGTGAGTTTAACCTATTATAATAAAACTATTAAACAAAAATTTACCCTAAAAATCTAAAAAGCTCTACGGATGATCATTTCTTTACTTTACTCCGTTTGTGCTGCTATCATCAGCTACTATATTCTTGACTGCTTAGAGATTATTATATTATCTGAATATGAAGCTGAAGTTAAGTATGTCAATATGCCATTTTTCATGTAATTTGGTTATTTTTCCACAATGTTCAGGTTAAAAGCCTGATATAATCCCCTGACAACTAATTAGTTACTTGTCAGGGGAAATAATGACAAAATGGCAGGAAATCACTGGTGGAGTTACAGCACCCAAAGGGTATCAGGCTTCAGGAGTTAGTGTTGGATTTAAACGTTCTGGGCGGCCTGATTTAGCATTAATCTTGTCTGATGTAGAAGCAATTGCAGCTGGTGTATTTACTAATAGTCAAATGAGATCAGTCTCTATTGACTATTCTCGTCAGCGTTTACGGATAAAACACAGCGCGAGGGCAATTCTATGTAATTCGGGACAGGCTAATACAGGAACAGGAAAACAAGGGATTCTGGATGCAGAGGAGAGCGCCCAATTACTAGCAAAAGAACTAGGTATTGATATAGAACTAATTCTATTAGCTTCTACAGGGGTTATTGGGCAAAGAATTAATATGGGGGCAATGCGTAGTGGTATTAATTATTTAGTAGCAGAATTGTCCAAGGACGGATCTGATGCTGCATCCCAAGCTATTATCACCACAGACTTAGTGAAAAAATCCATTGCCTTAGAAATGATGATTGATGATCGACCAGTACGAATAGGTGGAATTGCCAAGGGTTCGGGAATGATTCACCCTAATATGGCAACTATGTTAGCCTTTATAACTACAGATGCTGCAATTTCCCCTCATTTGTGGCAAGAAATGTTAATTAGGTCAGCTAATAGGAGTTTTAATTCTATTACTGTCGATGGGGATACTAGTCCAAATGACTGTTTAATTGGTTTGGCAAATGGACAATCCCGCACACATGCAATTACTGAAAAGGGTAAAGATGCAGACAAATTAGAGGAGATGTTGACTGCTGTATGTCAGCATTTAGCCAAAGCAATCGCTCGTGATGGTGAAGGTGCTACTTGTTTAATAGAAGTACAAGTAACTGGGGCTGTAAACGAAAAATCAGCTTGCCAGGTAGCTAAAACTATTGTTGGTTCTTCTTTAGTTAAGGCCGCTATTTTCGGTAGAGATCCTAACTGGGGAAGAATTGCCGCTGCTGCTGGTAGAGCCGGAGTCCAATTTGACCAAGATCTTCTACGTATTCAATTAGGAGATTTTTTAATCATGGAAAACGGGCAGCCCCTGGAATTTGACCGTATGGCAGCTATTGCATATTTAGGACAAGCATCACAAGGCGCTTATTTACAAGGAGACATCGTGTTAATTCAGGTAAGTATTGGTCATGGTTGCGGTAAAAGTGTGGCTTGGGGGTGTGACTTAAGTTATGACTATATCAAGATTAATTCTAATTATACTACTTGATTAAGTAACTCCTGATGCAATTATGAGAGCACAATAGTGCTCAGGGGAATTAATTTACATAACGATATGAAATTCTCTTAATGCAAATTCTAAACAACCAATTTATGAATATATAGTTAAAGATACCAAGTGCTAACTGCTTCATAATATCTATAACACTATCTAAAATTAATTATATCTTTATTCGAGGGTCGAAAATATTAAATAGCAAAGGAGTCGCTTAAAAATATATTGTTTAATAATCCTTTATTTGCTACTATGAATTTTAACTAAACTATATTCATGACAGTTAGTACACCTATAATTTAATTGTCCCGGTTTTAAGTCTTCTTTCGGAATTTCATCATGTGAATACAATTTCATGTATTTTGGACATTTGTAGTAATTATTACTAGGGTATGTTGGCAGGCATAAATTGGTGGTGTGTAAAAAATAATATATTGTTAGTTAACTTTAATTTCTTCATATGTGTCGCTTATTAACATATTTTGGCATGCCTGCTGTTTTAGAAGACTTACTATATGAACCAGAACATTCCCTAATTATACAAAGTTATAAACCAAAAGAAATGATTTCGGGAACAGTCAATGCTGATGGCTTTGGCATTGGTTGGTATCATCCGCAAAAAGATGTAAAACCATTCACCTATAAAAGTACTCTTCCTATTTGGAACGATGTTAATCTCCCAAGCCTTAGCCGCTATATAGAGTCAGGGTGTATACTGTCTTATGTACGTAGTGCAACTCCTCAGCAACCACTGGATTTGAGTAATTGTCAACCCTTCACTTATGGTAATTTATTATTTACTCACAATGGAAGAATTGACAAATTTCATAAAACACTATGCAGGCCTATTCGTAATATTTTAAGCGATAAAATATATGGAATTATAAGCGGTAATACTGATTCAGAACATATATTTGCCCTAATATTAAATAATTGTCAGAAATACCCAAAGAAAACATTAGAGCAATCCTTATATACTACTTTACTCGAACTGCAAGAACTAGCAGAAAGTTATCAAACTAACGTTTATGCTAATGTCACCATTAGTGATGGTAAACGCTTAGTTGCAGCCCGATTTGCAACAAAACCTCCAGCTCCTTCCCTCTACTGGCTACAGGATAAAAGCAAAGATACAAATCCTATTATCATTGCTTCTGAACCATTATTTTCAGGTAATTGGACAAATTTTCCAGAAAATAGCATTATCAATGCTGGAGAAGATGGTTATATTAACATTCAGCAAATCTAAGTAAAAAACACCACCTTCAAAAATGTCTCTAGTTGAAGAATTTAAGGCTTGTCGTCACAAAACTCTACAAATTTTCAAGGATATCGACAGGGAAACCCTTTGTTATCAAGCCGACCCTAATTTTAGTCCAGTGGGTTGGCATCTAGGACATATTGCTTATATAGAATCTCTTTGGTTGCTAGAAAGTAGTGGGGGTTTACCTTGTTTATTCCCTCATTACCGTCAGTTATTTGCAGCAGATAGTTTACCCAAAAGTCAGCGGTGTAATCTGCCAGACTTAGGGGAAATTTATAATTACCTAGAAGTCGTTAGGAAACAAGTGTTTCAATATTTGGAAACAGTTAATTTAAAGTCAGATATCAAGTTATGCTACTTTATTATCCAGCATGAAAGCCAGCATTATGAAACCATATGCTCAGTTTTAGAAATCATTAAACAACAAAAAAATTATCAGCCTCAGTTAACCTCTGGTAATTATTCTTCACTTAATAATGAATTAGTAGAAATAGCTGCTAGTAAATTTCTTATGGGTAATAACTCCACCTATGCAATGGATAATGAATCACCCACGATTACTATACATCTAGACACTTACTGGATTGATAAATACCCAGTTACCTGTAGCCAATATCGTAAATTCATTGAGTTTGGTGGGTATAACAATCCCAAATACTGGAGCAAATCAGGTTGGCAATGGCGACAAAAAATAAATATTCAACAACCCCTATATTGGCAAAATAATATTGCCTTAAACAATCATCCAGTAAGTGGTGTTAGTTATTACGAAGCTCAAGCATACGCTTGCTTTATTGGTAAACGACTCCCCACAGAAGCTGAATGGGAAAAAGCAGCGAGTTGGAATATAGAAAACAACTCATGTCAGATATATCTTTGGGGAGATCAAGAAAATACCCGTTATTACAACTATAATAACCACATAGGTACAACAACGGTAGTAGATAGTTACCCCTTAGGACAAAGTGCCTATGGATTATTTGATACTCTTGGTAATGTTTGGGAATGGACTGATTCCTGGTTCTGTAGTTATAAGGGATTTAAATATCATCCTTCTAAAGAATATTCTCAAGTTTACTTTAACAACCAATACCATGTTTTGAAAGGTGGTAGTTGGGCAAGTACTCACTGGATATTACGTCCTAGTTTCCGCAACTGGTACCATCCAGAAACCAGGCAGGTTAGGATCGGTTTTCGCTGCGCTGTAAGTTAATTGGAGTTTACAACTGGTATTTATTATTTCAAGGAAAAAATCACAAAATACCAGAGCTCACAATCTAGATATAAGTAATTAGAGTATTTTAAGATGGCCTTTCCTTTATATTGTTTGTGATGTTTTATTGACTTATCACTAAACCAAAATTACTCAATAAGTATTACTAATTAATAATTGCTTTATAAGCAGCAACTCAAAATAATTTACTTGGATTTATTCTAAAATATGCAAAAAATATTTCCGGAATTTTAACTAATTAATTCAGTATAATAATTTTTGTACAATCACTTCATGACAATATATACTAAATTCTATACTCTTCTGAGTAATAACTCACATTCCTAGACTAATTGCTAACATGCTATAAACTTATCAAAAGTAAACTATAAGATATATATCGCCTTTTATAAAATATAGGTAATGGTGTTTATTAAAACTTTAAAAATGCTTGGATAATCTAATGAAATGAATTTACTCACCTGTTACATAAAAAGTTTCTCGTACTTAAGAGAAATATATAAACGGATATTTACTATTTAGGTTTTTTATTGGGACTTCCTAATTTGCTGGAGAAATTATTTATTTTAAAAATACTCCTCCAGTTTAACTACTGCAAATAAGACTATTCAAATCAATCCTAAAAATTAACTGCAGTAAATAGTTTTGGCTATTTCACATTCTTACCAACATCAAAACCCACATATTATCCTATTGTAGATTACACTTTTTAATATTTTGAATTTCGATGGATCCCTCATCAGAGGTATTATTACAACTCTCAATTTCTATCCAAATCTAACTACTAAGAATATGATTGATTATCTGGTTAATATCATTTTTGCATCAATGATGGAAGTTTTGCTCTAGTTTACTAAATTAAGGCACTATTGTAGGTCCAAACTATTACTAATTTTTTGCTTCTCATGTTATTGATAGAATAACGATAATGGCAAGTTTAAAAACCCTTTAAAGGAGTATATAATCAACTGACATGGGATGATAAACATCAAGTAAGCAAAAGAGCAAAGAAGTACATAAAGTAGTATTTCTTTTTGGGGCTAGATAGAAATATAAATAATTATATGGAAAAATATCATCATAGTATAGAGCCCATACATCAAGGTAAAGGAAGAGAAGTAATATATAGATGAGATATATTTTGATCATCCTAATAGTGAAAAGATTTCCAGCGCCAAGGAAGCTTATGATTATGTAAATACATACTGAAGTTTTTATTCAACAGTATTAATATCAAATATTTAATAATATAGATAATTATGGAGGCTAAAGTTCAGCAACTCAACAATTAGGAGTAAAAATCAACATAATTTAAAACCGAAAGCATAATACTAAGACTATTAGCATACAGAACAAGTCCAAAAGTACTTTCCAGTATGGCCCGCTAACAGAATAACTAGCTAGCTTATCGCCAAATAATACAGGTAGCAGCATATATGGCTGGCCAAATTATATCTATCTATATCTTACTAATGTTTAATTTGCATGGTGTAGTCATTCATATAAACTACTTGTTTTTCGGGAAAAAAGTCTGAACAGTTTCAATTTGACTAGAGAAGTAAGCCAATTGCTGGCTAACAAATCTACGCTTTCAGTTGTGGAGCTTGACACAAATTAATTAAACTAATTCAATACTTATTATCTCAAAGTAAATTTAAAGAAATAATTGCTGAAAGTGGAGGTAATAATACCCTCACAGGTTTTTTTATCTCTATTCAATCTCTTATAACTTTAGATATTTTCTAATTTGTATCTTAATTCATATTCTAAGAAAAATTACTTATTCCTAATTAAGAACCCAAAACACCAAGTATGATAGAACTCCTGATTACCGCACTTACCATTATTTTGGGTTCTGCAACTTGTGCTATGGCAGAAACGGCTCTGTTTTCTGTTCCCAGAATTAAAGTACAACAATTAGCACAATCAAAAAAACCAGGAGCAGAAGCACTACTGGCAATTCGTAAAAATATGAATCGGCCAATCGCTACTATTGTAATTCTTAATAATATTTTTAATATAGTTGGTGCTGCTGTAATTGGTATTCTTGCCGATAAGGTTTTAGGGCAAGCATGGGTGGGTGTTGTCACGGGAATTATGACATTGTTAATTATTATTTTTGGTGAGATAGTTCCTAAAACTATTGGGGAACGTTATGCTCAAACTATTGCTGTGATTTTCGCTTTACCAGTCCGCTTTCTAACAGTGGTGTTTATTCCTTTGGTATGGCTAGTAGAAAAAATTACACTCCCTTTTACGCGAAGTAAGAAAATACCCACCACTAATGAGGCAGAAATCCGCTTCCTTGCTACCATTGGTTATCAAGAAGGGGTAATTGAAGATGATGAAGCTGAGATGATTCACCGAGTATTTCAGTTAAATGACTTAACTGCTGCCGATGTTATGTCTCCACGAATAACTATTACTTATCTTCATGGTGATTGTACTTTAGGAACAGTTGAACAAAGTATTATTTCTTCTCAACACAGTAGGATTTTAGTGGTTAAGGATTCTTTAGAACAAGTACTTGGTCTAGCACTTAAGCATGAATTGCTCACCGCTCTAATTCAAGGTAAATATGAACAACAAGTTGCTACTTTGATTCGTCCTGTGCATTTTGTACCAGAGATGGTACGTTTGGATAAACTACTCAAGAATTTTCAAGATACTCATGAACATTTGGTAGTGGTATTAGATGAGTATGGGAATATATCTGGTGTTGTTACTTTGGAAGATGTGTTAGAGGTGTTGACCGGTGAAATTGTCGATGAAACAGATAGAATTATTGACTTACAAGAGATAGCACGTAAACGCCGAGAGAATATGCTTAAATCTAGGGGTTTATACGATGTCTTGCATAAGTAATAACTAGTTTAGCATTAACAACTTGACCTTTTTATAATAAGTAAATTGCAGGATAAGTATACTGTATCTGCATAGGTTAAATTTTTCACTCCATTTAAGTTTAGCTAGTGAATTTACAAACTAAGAATATTAAGTTATCGATAATATTATTCTTATTTGGTAACATAACATAAAATGGTGCGAAAATTATAGCATTAAAAGTACAATTAATAACCATAACGGATAATAATAACCTGAAATCATACATTTAATGCAATATCGACTTTACTATTTCAATGATCAGATATAAAAGTAAGTATGAAAACACTTACTTTTATATCTGATCATTGAAAACTTTAATTCAAGAATTACGAATAGACTTTAGTCGTATGATTATGAATAACTAATAACATGGAGATTATTATCTTAATATTAGTTAACCATCTACAGCAAGAAAAAAATATGGTACATCTTAGCTTAAAATATAGGGTTAATCTTAATATTTATTAAATT
>NZ_CAIY01000034.1 GCF_000350105.1 Richelia intracellularis HH01 | reverse complement strand
ATTTATCTCTATATTAATGGTAGCATTACTAACTTATAGCACTATTATTTATATTTTAATTTTATCCATATATAACATACTCATAACTGTAATTATTTAATTCAATAGATATTAAAATCTTTATTCTCTCCTTAAAATTTTGTTTAGGATAATTTAATTAGGTATGAGTATTCTCATAGTGAGATAGTTGTTACAAATTTCAATCAATAAGGTTTAGGAATAGGATTATTTCTGATGAATAAAGATAATTTTAAATTAAAAAAAATATTTAGATAATTACTTATTTACTGTAACTATAACTCATTGAGCAATAGTAGGATTATATTTACCTAACTCTCTTATATCTATTGAGTTAATACCTCTAAATTAGAGAGTGAAGAGTTTACTCTCTAATTTAGAGGTATAACACTTGCATGCAGCAGCCGATAATATCTCTACTATGTCTGCTATAACCTGCTCATAAAAATATTTTATAATCCTATCTGAACTAATTTAGCTGTTTACCATTTTGTGTAAAAATGAAAATTAGGAATTACTAGATTTAATTAGCATTTTTGCACTATATATAGTTAAAATGTAAAAATACTAGTGGTTACAAGTTTAAGCTTTAAATGATATCTTGATATGATAAATAGGTTTATGCAGCTTTTTACTCGATATTAAATGTATATATAGTAATTACTTGTTTCTACATCATTTTTATTACCGCTATATTTTGTAGTAATACCTGATAGTAGATAATGATTAAAACCTAAAAACTAATTTGATAATACACTCTCTATTC
>NZ_CAIY01000035.1 GCF_000350105.1 Richelia intracellularis HH01 | reverse complement strand
TTTATATATATACAACTATAGATCTTTTCTATTGTTCTTGCTGAGTTTTATAGTGGAAATTATAGTTACATGTAATCATAAGTATTAGTAGTAATAATCATGACTTTATTTATTGTATAATAAGCTATTTTTTTTTCAAAAAAAAATAGCTTATTATACTCTAATTGAATTAGAAATCTAATATGATTGAAATACAATTATAATTGTTACCTAACTGTAGAAATATTATATTAGTATGAATACTTCATATTTATTAATGTCTATGATGTCATAAGTATTAAATACTCATTTAAAAGAATAGTGTTATTTATCCTTGTTTAGTTAATAGCTATGACAGCACGAATTAATTTAACTACCACAGCTGTATATTTAGTATATTCAAATTTCTATAGTGCTCTTGTTATTTAATGATAGGAATACTTTTATTATAAAATAGATTATAATCAGGACTATTGGTAAAGTTATTAACTAACTATTACTATTAATACATTACATTTATTAATATGGCATTCTTGAACCAAATTTAATATTATCTCAGTCTTAAACTTCTGTAGTTTTGCTAATTACTATATATTCAGATAGAACTCAATTGAGAATAGAATCTTTGTAATTTTTTGACCCCAGTAACTGCTACTTTTATACAAACAATATAAATTCTATCTATTATTTTAGTAAACTCATATACATGTTGTAGTTTTTTCATTAGTATTAAGAAAAATACTGATATTGCTATAGTGGAAATTTATTGTTACTTTGTATTTATTACCTTGATTATTATTGCTAATTCAATCCACATTATTACATTAATATAAATCAAGGGTACAAGGGGTAGATAATTTGCCATTATTTTCTTTGTCAAACTATGATTAGCCTGCCTTTTCTAATTATTCCTCTTTTTAATTATAAGAAGAGGATAGCTGAACTTAAAAGTTATACTTTTGTAATTTTATCTCAACTTGAACTAATCCTTCTTCTTTTACCTCTATTATGATAAATACAGATAAGTTTTCCTGGTTTGATGTAAGTGATAACATCAAAAGTTTACTCATCTTAGCTACAGAAAATTATGGAAATACGATCCAAGCTGATAATTACATAAATCAGGCTCTAGCTAAATCTAAAACTAAGGAAGAATATCTAGATGTTTTAGTAGCAGCATATAGATATTTTTACTACAAGAATAATTATTCTATGGCATTACAATTAACGAATCAATTAATAGATAAAATTAAAGAGGTAGAAAAATTATCTGATAGCTGGGAGGAGCTTAAGCCAGTTTTATTAACCAGACAAGAATCTCCTATAATCAGATTATACTTGAATGCTTATTGGGCCTCTGGATTAGTTTTAGCAAAACTAGGTCAACTAGAACAAGCCCAAATCATATGTTCTCAAATTCGGGAGATAGACCATTACAATCAATTTACGGGAGCTAGGATATTACTAGATATTATCAAAAAGCCAAATGATACTGACTAATACCAAACTACCTAAGCTTCATAATCTGTACTTTTATTTACTTATAGTGAAAGATCATAGGTAATTAACTATTTAACTTTAAAATATCTCAGAGTATTTTTACTTTTAAGCTTATCTATCTTATTCCAACACTATAATTTAATACTCATGAAAACAAGGGATTGGCTAGTAAATGGCAACGGTAATTATGAATTATGTCCATCAGTAAGACCCTGGAGTTTACTGAAAGATAATTACCGCCTTTATCGCTTCTTGACAGAGGTGGAAGATACTATAAACGATGTTGAGGATGAGTATATTAAACTTCCAGAGATCAGAAGGCTGGTAAGAAAATTAATACTCAACTCCTACTGGGTAAATAGTCAAAGATTTAACCCTAAACCTAAGAACGGAATTGCAGTTTCACTACTTTACGAGGAATTAGGGTTTCCATTTACTGTGCAAACAGTAAAATTTTTTCCAGGTGCAATGTCCACAATTCATACTCACGGAACTTGGGGAGTAGTAGGAATTTTAAAAGGACAGGAGAAAAATACCTTTTGGCAGCGGAAAGACTCTGCTAATGGTCAAATCCGGTTGGAAAGAACGGGGGAATTAATCTTATTACCCGGAGATATTATTAGTTTTAACCCGGATGTAATTCATAGTGTTGAAGCATTAGGTGATGAACCTACAATTACCTTCAACATTTATGGTGAAACCAAGATGCAACAACGCTTTGAATTTGATAAAAATACCCATACTATAAAACGTTTCTAAAAAACTGTAGGCAGTAGATACTTGAATACGAAGAGGGCAAAATACTAACATGGCAAGGGTAATTTTTTACGGTAAACCAAATTGTCGGAATAATATCAAACAAAAAACCTTGTTGACAGCTGCTGGCCATGAGGTTATATCATTTAACATTCTAATCGAGCCATGGACAATTGAGCGTTTGTACTCGTTTTTTGACAATCTTCCTGTTACAGAATGGTTTAATAAGGCTGCACCCAGGGTTCAGTCTGGAGAGGTTATTCCTAGAATAATTGATCCTCAAACAGCTTTGTTACTTATGATTCAAGACCCACTACTAATTCGTCGTCCCTTAATAGAAATTGATGATCGCCGAGAAGCTGGGTTTGAAATCGAAAAAATTGATGCATGGATTGGGTTAACATCTACGGATGACTTATTGTGTGAAATTAGCAAAAACCTCAAAGATCATGATTTGCAAGGCTGTCCCCACAAACAGGTAGATATTCAGGAGAAAGTTGATTGCAAGGAAGAGTAGGAAAATATCAGTTGAATTAAGTTAAATATAATCTGCTACGTAAATCCTCTGAATTTTGGATTGTATATTTTTGTATCCTTGCAAATTAGTTCAAACAGTTATGAATGTTTTCATTTATTTTCAAGTTACAGTCTTTTACAGTCTATTGAAGATATCCACAAATTTTTACTACAAAGAAGAGTTACACTTACAGCTCAGAAATACTTGTCATTGACGTTAAAGTAATAGTTATAGAAATTAACATTTTAATATCAAAATTATAGTGAAAATCACATCCAAGTTGAAAAATAAATTCAGCTTAATATGATTAAGATCACCTGTTTACAGGTTAGTCTGATAAAAATTCTACTTAGAATAAAGCAGTATATCCCTGTATATTTACAAATTTAAGTTCGTATTTATGATAATTTACTTTTACTGATTCTCTAAACAGAAAATTTTTAAATCGAGTTTGATTTATTTTTTACATAAATCAAACTAATAAATGAAATAAGTTTAGTATTTATAATGAAATCAGAAAGTGCTAATATAGAATGTTACCAAGGTGATTGTTTTCGTTATTATTTATAATAACGAAAACGAAATCGTTAACAAATTACAAATCCTCTTTTCTCTCTAGGGTGTCAAGCTTTTTTACATGTACATGTGATAAGAGTAACCCTTAAAAGTAGGTCCCTGATAAAGCATAAAAATATGATTTTTCTCTAAATTAATAGGATTAAAACTTATGACTTTAATACTCAAAAGACTAATAGAGAAGCTCAGCAAATATATGAATTTAAGGTAATTTTGAAGTCCAATCACAAAAATAGTTTGATACTTGTAGATCTGAAATAATCAAAACTATCTCTAGTAGTAATAGATCCTTAACCCTTGGCTTATATACTTAGTAGTAATTTAACCAGGCTTAATAAAGATGGCTATCCTCATTGGGAAACTATAGATGTAATAAAGTTTTTCATAATAGTAAAAACTACAAATAGCACCCTCACAAAACCGTGGGTATGATAAGTTATCAGCATCATTTAAATAACCAATAACTATTTTCAATATGGTAAAAGGCGAAAAAATAAATTTTTCTATCCCTAGTGGTTTCCCAGAGTTTCTTCCTAGCGAAAAACGTCTAGAATGCTATTTACTCGAGACTATCCGTAAGGTATTTGAAAGCTATGGTTTTACGCCTATTGAAACTCCTGCTGTAGAAAGGTTAGAAGTTCTCCAAGCTAAAAATAACCAAGGGGATAACATCATTTATGGTATTGCTCCAATTCTTCCACCAAATCGCCAATTAGAGAAGGAAAAAGCTGGTGAAGGTATCTCCGAGCTACGGGCATTAAAGTTTGATCAAACTTTACCCTTAGCAGCTTATATTGCCCGTCATTTGAATGATTTAACTTTTCCCTTTGCCCGCTATCAAATGGATATGGTATTTCGGGGAGAAAGAGCAAAAGATGGACGTTTTCGCCAATTCCGTCAATGTGATATTGATGTGGTGGCACGGCGAGAGTTGAGCTTGCTTTATGATGCCCAAATGCCAGCAATTATTTCTGAGATATTTGAAGCGATTAATATTGGTGATTTTCTGGTTCGTATTAACAATCGCAAAATTTTAACGGGTTTTTTTCAGTCTGTTGGTGTCACTCAACACAAAATTAAAACCTGTATCACCATAGTTGATAATCTAGAGAAGGTAGGAGAAGCAAAAATAAAACAGAACTTGGAAAAAGAAGGACTATCCTTAAAACAGGCTCAAAAAATCATTGATTTTGTTCAGATTGATGGTGATGTTGATGATATTTTAGATAAACTTAAACACTTAAGTCAAAACTTTCTGGAATCAGAACAATTTAGTTTAGGGTTAATGGAATTAGAAACGGTAATTTCAGGTGTGCGAAATTTGGGGGTTTCCAAAAATCGCTTCGCAGTTGATTTATCAATTGCCCGGGGTTTAGACTACTATACAGGCACTGTTTACGAGACAACTCTCCTAGGACATGAAACTTTAGGTAGTATTTGTTCTGGTGGCAGATATGAGGAATTAGTGGGGACATTTTTAGGAGACAAAATGCCAGGGGTGGGTATTTCTATTGGCTTAACCAGGCTAATGAGTCGTTTGCTCAAAGCTGGAATTTTACAAGCGCTACCCCCTACACCAGCTCAGGTAATGGTAGTAAATGTACGAGAGGATTTGATGCCATTTTACCTTGAAATATCGCAAAAGTTACGTCAAGCAGGGTTAAATGTCTTAACCTGCTTTGATAATTGGAACCTCAAAAAACAATTCCAATTAGCAGATAAACAAGGAATTAGATTTTGTGTAATTATGGGCTACGAGGAAGTAAAAGCAAAGAAATGTTCTATGAAAGATCTACATAATAGGGAACAAATTGAATTAACTTGGGATAAGTTAATAAGGGAGATTATTAGACGATTGTCTTAGAAAATATCTGACAAGTTTTCAGAATTTGTAGATAACAGCATCTACTCAAGTAGTTATGCAGCTACAAGGCTAGTTAACATTCTTGAAATATTACAATCATGATACAAAAAATGATAATAAACTTACCCTCTAAATAATTATTTTCCTATTAGGATATCTCTCAATTTTTTTATGTGATCCCTTAATTTTAAGGCTTCTTCAAATTCCAAGTTTTTAGCTGCTGCTTTCATCTGTGTTTCTAACTGATTAATTAAGGCAGGAATTTCCTCTAAGGAAATTTTATCTAGATGTTCACCAACAACTTTTAAATCCTGAGAATTTAATTTGCGAGATATTTCTAGGAAAGATAGTATTGAATTACTAGATTTTTTTATAATTGGTCTGGGTGTAATTCCATGCATTTTGTTATATGCCATTTGAATTACTCTTCTTCTCTCAGTTTTGTCAATAGCTTTAGTCATACTATCTGTAAGATTATCTGCATACATGATTGCTTTCCCTCGTACATGTCGGGCAGCCCTGCCAATAGTTTGTATTAAGGAACGTTCTGCACGTAGGAATCCTTCCTTATCTGCATCCAAAATAGCTACAAGGGAGACTTCTGGTAAATCTAACCCTTCCCGTAATAAGTTGACACCTACCAAGACATCAAACCTGCCCTCCTGTAAATCTTGAATAATTTCAATCCTTTCAATGGAATTGATCTCAGAATGCAAGTATCGCACTCGAATACTATTTTCTTCCAAATATTCCGTTAGATCCTCAGCCATATGCTTGGTCAGAGTAGTAATTAAAACCCTTTCTTGGCAGTCGCATCGATTTTCAATTTCAAGCATTAAATCATCAATTTGCCCTTTTGTAGGACGGACAACAATCTCTGGATCTACAACTCCTGTGGGACGAATAACCTGTTCAGCAATATTACCTTCTGATATGTCTAATTCCCAATTACCAGGAGTAGCAGATACAAATATGCATTGATTTACCTTTTGCCAAAATTCATCAGCTTTTAAAGGACGATTATCCGCTGCGGAGGGGAGACGAAAACCATGATCAATCAATATCTTCTTCCTAGCTTGGTCTCCATTATACATCCCCCGTATTTGAGGGATAGTGACATGGGACTCATCAATTACCAATAGCCAGTCCTGAGGAAAATAGTCAATTAAACATTCTGGGGGTTCTCCCGCTTGTCTACCTGCTAAATGGCGAGAGTAATTTTCCACTCCGTTGCAATAACCTACTTCCTGCAGCATCTCTAAATCATAACGGGTCCGTTGATCTATACGCTGGGCCTCTACTAATTTTCCTGTAGATTCCAGTTTAGTTTTTTGTTGTTTTAATTCCAAAGCGATATTATCACAAGCTGACTTCAACTGTCTTTCTGGAGTAACAAAGTGACGCGCTGGATAAATATTAACCGCTTCTAGGCTGGCAATGATTTCCCCAGTTACTGGATTTATATAATAAATTGCATCAATCTCATCCCCAAAAAACTCCACCCGAATAACCCTATCTTCGTATGCAGGACCAATTTCCAAAACATCTCCCCGAACTCTAAATCTACCTCTACCCATTTCCACATCATTGCGAATATATTGTATCGAAGCTAAAGCCCGTAGAATTTGACGTTGATCCATTTCTAAGTTTACTCGAAGGGAGATAGCTGCCTTTAAGTATTCTGAAGGGATTCCCAAACCATAAATGCAACTAATGGAAGCTACTACTACTACATCCCGACGTTCAAAAAGTGATCGTGTGGCAGAATGACGCAGCATGTCAATTTCATCATTAATGGATGCAGTTTTTTCAATATATGTATCTGTGACCGGAATATAAGCTTCTGGTTGATAGTAATCATAATAACTAACAAAATACTCCACTGCATTACAGGGAAAAAATCCTCGTAACTCATTACATAACTGTGCTGCTAGAGTCTTATTATGGGCTAAGATAAGAGCTGGCTTACCAACCTTTTCAATTACCCTGGCAACCGTATAAGTTTTTCCTGTACCGGTTGCCCCCAGTAGAGTTTGATATCTATTGTTAGCCTCTATACTGGTTGTTAATTGTATTATTGCTTGAGGCTGATCACCAGCAGGCATAAAGGATGATTGCAAATTGAACTCTACCATAAAATTTGGATTTTATATTTTTAGATTAACCTTAAAAATCCCTATAGTAGGGTGGTAACTTCATGATTAGGGAAGAAGATAAATATTTATACGTATTGCTTGTGCAACAATACAAAGTCATATCGAGAAGAAAGAATATTTGATATTATTTTTTACAGTCAGAATCTCTTTCTCTTATTTTTCATTCTCTTAGATTTTCAAGAGTCTCAACAAAAACCATGATGTATCATAACAAATAAATTCACATAAATTCATAATGGTAGAACGTCCAATTAAAAAATCTGAGCGTCAATCCCAAACCAAAACTGATGGGACCCTAACTGATGGAATCAAGACTGATGGAATCAAGACTGATGGAATCAAGACTGATGGAATCAAGACTGATGGAATCAAGACTGATGGAATCAAGACTGATGGAACCAAGACTGATGGAACCAAGACTGATGGAACCAAGACTGATGGAACTACAAGTCATAATCGCCCACAGCCTGCGGAAAAATCCCAGCGGAAAGGAGCTAAAGGTAAAAGTAAAAAAGCATCATCAAAAGATGAATTAAAACCACCTGTTAACCCTGCTCTGGCACGTCCACCCAAACCACCCAGGCTTAATATGCAGAGAAAACCAGAACCAGAAGCAGAAATCGAGATCACAGGTACAAGTGAGTTGGAATTGGGAACAACTGTACCATCAGAAGAATAATAGTAAAAAAGTTCTTCTGCTGAATTTCTTGTTTAACGAAAAAATTAATGATAACGAGGGGTTAAACCCATGACTGGTATAACCCTGTAGTTTTTAACCAATTGTATTTAATGTATTGCTATATTATATAATATAAGTATAACTTGAATCCATTAGGCCCTTAATAAGGTATTCTTGATTATACTTGTGCTATATCTGAATCCTGTTAGAAAAGTGATAAGGATAAAAACTAGCACTTGAGATTTTTGAAAGTTGATATTTTGGCTGAGGTCGTTTTATTTTGATGCTACTGTGGTGGAGGTAAAATCATACATAAAATAATTAAATACTTGTACTGCTTTAATCTAAGCTAAATTTAAGTGTTTTAAGGAACTTGCTCGGAATTTTTTGCTTGCGTTAACTAAGACCTATATCATGAAATAGTAAGGTGACACCTTTGATAAATTTTTCCCCTAATTATTCATTCTATCGTAAAACCACATAGTATTTAAAACCCTAAGAGTGCAGCAATAAATTTTTAGATGAGTACAACTTTATTTTTAATATATAAATGTATATATAGACTTTTTTCTATAACAGATTTCTATAATAGAAAATTTATTAGTTAAACCATACTATTGCCAACATCATGTATGAATAAGCTAACTTAATAAAGGACTTATGGTTTCAACTGAAACCAGCTAATACTTGTGCCTGTATGTATTTATTAAAAACTTGAAATTTAATTGATTCCTGACTTACTTAATCAAAAAGATAATAGGAATAAGCATATACAACTCTTTCAACCCTTATTCCAGCATGTAGCGTTGGGGAGTTGAATAATATTTGCAGATATTATTAATTGTGGTAGTTAATATAATAGTCACCGTTAATTTTTGTAAAACCTTAATATTTCTATTATAGCAAAATTTTAAATTGAATTATTTATATACTATTTTTCTTTTGACTAAATATTCGAAATAGACTTAATTGAACGAATAAATTTTAGTCTCTTCGCTTAGTAATGCTCTAGTAATTACTGTTTCGTTTCTTCCTAATGATAATATATAGATTATCAATTATATAATTACTATAATAATTAAACTATATTCATTTCAAACACAAAAATATAATTATTTAAGAGCAATTGCAGATATTCTTATTATGATACGATAAAAGGCTTAATTTAGACACTTTATTTCCCTCAGAAGGAGAAAAATATATTTCAAAAACTAGACAGTAAAATTTTGGAAAAGCTATTATTAGCATAATATATATGTGTAATTATTTTTTGAATATTTATTACTTAATAGTAGGTAGATGATTTTATCTTTTAGAGTGGGAGAAACTTAATAGTGCAATTACAGCAGTTAAAGTTGTTACTAATAAGAGTAGTTAATACATGTAGATTCTTCCAGAAGATTACAAGAAAATATCAAAAATATGGTTAGTTTTTGGGATTCAATAATTAAAAAACCTCGCGACTTACAATACTGTTAAGCATTGTAAGTCGGTTATAAAACAACTATACTCCAATTATAATTAATTTAGCTGGAGAGGTATTGATATCTATATCCTCATATGCAATTTAATTTATTATCCTTATTCTTTGTATAAACTACTAACAAAGTTTTACATTGGAAGTCAAAAATTGAATTACCTTAATAAATTAATACGATAATTTATTTAACAATGTTAACTTTGAGTGAAGAAGAAGTTTCAGGATAACTTAACATTTAATAATTTGCTCATGGTATTATAGATTGTAAGGCTAAAAAACTAAAATAATTTAGCTAAGTCATACATTAATAAAGAAGGTATTAGAATACAATTGTTACCCTTGAGTGCCCTACAGGTTTCACCACTCTTTTATACAGAAATAAACAGGATATATCAAGCTATATAATATTAAGTATATGCAAAATGAGGCAAATTTATAGGAATTTATCTTATTGATATCCCTATATAATCAAGATTTATCAAGTCAAATAGGCTGGGTATAATCATGCAAAAAATAAAGAAGGATGTATAACAGAAAATAATATTGTATAGAAGCTTTCCCATTCTCCTTTTCATCATTGTAATATTTCCCAATAATAATCTGCTTTTCCGACTTTCCAGAAAAAGCGACTCTAAAAAAACCAGAGTCACTCTTCATAAATCAACTAAGAATTGTTGAAAATTGATTGTGATAAGAATCTACTTCTTAGCCTCCTCTACAGGAATCCACTCAGTATGAAATATTCCTTCCTTGTCGATGCGCTTATAAGTATGAGCACCGAAGTAGTCACGCTGCGCCTGAGTCAGATTTTGAGGTAAGCGGTCACGACGATAGCTGTCAAAATAATCTAATGAAGCACTAAATGCTGGTACAGGAATACCTGTTTGTGCAGCAGTGACAATTACTTCCCGCCAAGCAGCCTGTCTATCAAGAATTGTCTGCTTAAATTCAGAGGCCAATAAAAGATTTGCCAGAAAAGCATTTTCCGCATAGGCATTCTTAATTTTGTTCAAAAAGCTGGCCCTAATAATACAACCACCCTTCCAAATTCTTGCCATATCACCTAAGTGCAAGTTCCAATTGTAGATAGTAGAGGCTTTGGATAGTAGTGCCATGCCCTGAGCATAAGAACATATTTTGGAGCAGTACAGAGCATCGCGTACCATATTGATGAATTTTTTTGTATCTCCAGAAAACTTCCTAGAAGGACCAGTAAGTTCCCTGGAAGCAGCAATACGCTCATTTCTGTAGGAAGAAATAATACGGGAATTAACCGCTGCTACAATGGTAGGTACAGGAACACCTAAGTCCAATGCCGTTTGAACAGTCCATCTCCCCGTACCTTTTTGCCCTGCTGCATCCACAATCAACTCAACCAGTGGTTTTTTGGTATCCGGATCGATGCAAGGGAAAATATTTGCGGTAATTTCAACTAAAAAGGAATTTAATTCATCGGTAGTGTTCCATTCGGCAAATACTTCGTGGAGTTGTTGGTTATCCAACCCACCAACATTTTTTAATAAATCATAGGCTTCTGCAATTAACTGCATATCACCATACTCAATGCCGTTGTGCACCATTTTGACATAATGACCAGAACCACCAGGACCAATATAGGTAACACAAGGACTATCATCGACCTGAGCTGCAATTTTGTTGAAAATGGGTGAAAGGTACTGGTATGAGCTTTCTGTACCTCCTGGCATTAAAGAAGGACCGTTCAGAGCACCTTCTTCACCACCACTAACCCCCATACCAATGTAGCATAATCCAGAAGGTTCTAATTCTTGGGTGCGGCGTTCAGTATCTTCGAACCAAGAATTACCACCATCAATGATAATATCCCCTTTACTTAAAAGGGGTTTCAACTGTGCAATAACTGCATCAACAGGCTTACCAGCTTGCACCATCACCAAGATTTTTCGGGGACATTCCAGTACTGATACGAATTCTTCCAGGGTAAACGCAGCTCTTGCATTTCTTCCCTGAGCACGATTGACCATAAAGGCATCGGTCTTTTCACGGGAGCGGTTGTAAACTGCAATTGGGAAGCCATTACGTTCAACATTAAGGGCAATATTTTCCCCCATGACGGCTAATCCAATCACACCAAAACTTTGTAGTTTCATAAACTTTGTGGCCAACTTTTATTGTTCCCTTTCCTTTTTAGCGTAGTCCGATATTTCTGCTTTTCCCCTAAAAAAGATATTAAAAGTTTATAGGCACCAAAAAATAATAAGGGAAACAAATAGTTGATTTTAATTTGTATTGGAACTGACTATTCCCTTGCAAAATTACAACAATTAATCAAACAATTAATCATATATCATTTATAGCAAGAGATAACTATAAAACATGCTGGCAAGAATCTTAGCATTGGCAGTTGTAACAATCAGTATATTAATATACTTCGCTGCTTTCTTTTTTCCAGAGGTACATCGCAAAAATGATTTTATTTGGAGTGGGATGGGTTTATTCTATGGTATGGTTTTATGGATATTCGCAAGACAAATTAATGGGGGACTATTACTAGGGCATATAGCAAGTGTAATTCTCTTGAGTGGGTTGAGTTGCCAAATCATGTATTTGCGTTACCAAGTTGTTGTTTCTCAGAAACAACAGAACCTAGTTTCTAAATATATTTCTGCTTTTAAAAAAGAACTGAAAAACACATTTAAGCTGGCAAATAATGACTTGTACAGCAATTCTATAATTCGATTGTTTAAGAGTTTGGGGGGGATTTTTTCTGTCGATAAAAATAAGTCTCCCACTATAGCAGCTACAACAACTAATACTGATAACCTAGATGAAGTTGTAATAGACGCAAGAGCTAGTAATGTAACAATAAGAGAAAACCCGTCAGACAAGATGGAAGTCCAACTAGAAACAATTCCATCTACTCTCCCTTTTGAAGAGGTAAAAACTTCACAGAAAGAACCTAAACCATCAACCTCAGTTGCAACTGAGGTTGATGGTTTAGCAAACCCCCAAGAATTACCACATGAAGAAAACCTGAGTAGTCAGGAGGATGAAAAGTAATTGTTAAATTGCTACACTGCTTAAGCTCTTGACTTAAAGATAAAATTTTTGATGTGTAACTTCAGTGATTTTCAACCACATATTTTTGCCAGGATGGCAACTTGGTATGAATGTGTAGCTCTGGGAATTGACCATTCTTCGAAGTTTCGCTTCTGAATTTATATTTCCTGCCAAATTTGAATAACAAGTATTATTATGGATTATCTGTGAGATTTACCCTTAAGCAGATACTGCCGCTATAAAATAGCACTTTTGTTTATCATGTTTTTTACATGGTCATTAACTGTAATTACTATTTACTCCAGTCTTAAATCATTTAAGAAAACATAATTTCCTAATAATTTTAGGATTATGGTTAACATCCGGTAGAATCAAATGTGTTCATAGTTCCCATAATACTAGTACTATTTAATATATTGAATAGTGTATGTGCCTGCATGTAAACCATTACTTATTAAACTAAAACAAAATATAAGGCTAGACTGTAGTAATATTGTAATTTTTGCTATGCCTGTCTGGTTGTCATGAAAGACCTATAAACATTCTGCCTCAATCTATTGAGTATGAGAATGATAGTAATTGAATCTTTATGAAAGACAGTCAAAAACTTCTTAACTAGTAAAAATATAATGATTCGGCTTGAAGCGCTTGGCAGCAATCCCTCATAATCATATAACTGAGACCATTAATATTTCTAAAATTTTAGTATTGTGATAGAACCCGGAAACTACAAAAACACGGTAAACCTGCCCCAAACTGGTTTTAATATGCGGGCTAATGCTGCTAAGCGGGAAATTGAAATCCAGAATTTTTGGGAAGATAATCAAATCTATCATCACCTGTCAACCAAAAACCCAGGCAGGTTATTTACACTTCATGATGGCCCACCGTACGCAAATGGCACTCTTCATCTCGGTCATGCTTTAAATAAAATTCTTAAAGATATTATTAATCGTTACCAGTTACTGCAAGGATTTAAGGTTCGTTATATTCCAGGTTGGGACTGTCATGGTTTGCCCATTGAACTAAAAGTTCTACAGAAAATGAAGTCTACAGAAAGACAAAATCTCAGCCCTTTAATATTACGACAAAAGGCCAAGGAATTTGCTCTAAGTACTGTAGATGAACAGAGGAAAAGTTTTAAACGCTATGGCGTATGGGGTGATTGGGAAAATCCATATTTGACACTGAAACCGGAATATGAAGCTGCACAAATTGCTGTGTTTGGGCAAATGGTGTTACAAGGCTACATCTATAGAGGTTTAAAACCAGTTCACTGGAGCCCTAGTTCTCAAACTGCTTTAGCAGAAGCGGAGTTGGAATATCCGGAAGGGCATACCTCTCGCAGTATTTATGCTGCTTTCCAGGTTTTAGCTTTAGGCAATAGTCATTTACACAAGTTGGCAGGGTATTTGCCAAACTTGGCTGTGGCTATTTGGACAACAACACCTTGGACAATTCCTGCCAATTTGGCGGTGGCAGTAAATCCTAAGTTAGATTATGCAGTAGTGGAAGTTCAAGCAGAGATAATGAGGTTCAAATACCTAATTATTGCTGTTGATCTTGCAGAAAATCTATCAGAAACTCTGGGGGTAGGATTATCGGTAAAAACGATATTCAAAGGGAAAAATTTAGAACATTTAACTTATAAAAACCCACTATTTGAACGAAATAGTCCAGTAGTTTTAGGTGGTGATTATATCAGTACTGATTCGGGCACGGGTTTGGTACATATTGCCCCTGGTCATGGTCGAGAAGATTACATTATAGGGCAGCGTTATAAGTTGCCAATTCTCTCTCCCGTAGATCATATGGGTAAGTTTACAAAGGAAGCTGGAAAATTTGCGGGGTTAAATGTGCTAGTAGATGGTACTCAAGAAATAATTAGTACCTTGACTAGTAATGGTTCCTTATTGAAAGAAGAATTATATTTTCATAAGTACCCTTATGATTGGCGTACGAAAAAACCGACAATTTTCCGTGCTACGGAACAGTGGTTTGCTTCAGTCGAGGGTTTCCGGGATGCTGCATTGAAGGCAATATCTGAGGTTCAATGGATTCCTGCTCAGGGTGAGCACAGAATAATACCAATGGTAATGGAACGCTCGGATTGGTGTATTTCTCGTCAGCGCAGTTGGGGTGTCCCAATACCAGTATTTTATGATGAGGAAACTGGAGAGCCATTACTTAATAAGGAAACTATCAACCATATTCAGGGAATTATTGGGGAAAAAGGTTCTGATGCCTGGTGGGAATTATCTATAGATGAATTACTACCAGAGCAATACCGAAATAATGGTAAATCTTACCGTAAAGGGACAGATACCATGGATGTATGGTTTGACTCTGGTTCCTCATGGGCATCTGTGGTCTGTCAGCAATTGCAATCATCTTATCCTGCAGATATATATTTGGAGGGATCTGACCAGCATCGAGGTTGGTTCCAGTCAAGTTTGCTTACCAGTGTGGCTGTGAATGGAATTGCACCCTACAAAACGGTCTTGACTCATGGTTTCACCTTGGATGAACAAGGACGCAAGCAGAGCAAATCCTTAGGCAATATAATTGACCCAAGGATTGTAATCAATGGTGGAAAAAATCAGAAAAAAGAACCACCATATGGTGCTGACGTGCTTAGATTATGGGTATCTTCAGTTGATTACACCTCAGATGTACCCTTGGGTGAAAATATACTTAGGCAAATGGCAGATGTACGACAAAAAATACGTAATACAGCCAGGTTCTTGTTAGGTAATTTGTATGACTTTAACCCTGCTAGAGATGCAGTATTCTTTGAGGATTTGCCAGAGTTAGACAGGTATATGTTACATCGGATGACAGAAGTCTTCAACAATGTAACAAAAGCCTTTGATAATTACCAATTCTTCCGTTTTTTCCAAACTGTACAGAACTTTTGCGTAGTGGATTTATCTAACTTTTACCTGGATGTTGCTAAGGATAGATTATATATTAGTGTAGCAGATAGTTACCGTCGCCGCAGTTGTCAAACAGTATTGCAAATTGCTCTGGAAAATCTAGCAAGAGCAATCGGACCTGTATTATGTCATATGGCAGAAGATATCTGGCAGTTTTTACCCTATGAAACCCCTTATAAATCAGTATTTGAAGCTGGTTGGATACGAACAGAAGATAAATGGCAAAATCCTGAATTAGCCACTTTTTGGAAGAAGATACGGGATATCCGTATAGAGGTAAATAGATGTTTAGAAGAAGAACGAATGAAAAAAGAAATTGGTTCTTCTCTTCAAGCTAAATTACTCCTGTATACTCCAGATAAAGAGTTTCGTAAATGTTTACAAAAACTTAATCCTAATCACGATATACCAATAGAGAATAGTAATGGGGTGGATGAGCTACGTTACATCTTATTAGTTTCTCAAGTGATTTTATTAGAGCCTCATGACCCCATCATTCAATCACAGAATTTGCCTCAAGACCAACAGCATATTCTGATTAGAAAAGCAGAAGGAAAGAAATGTGATCGCTGTTGGAACTATTCTAAACGCGTGGGAGATTCTGAAGAACATCCTCTTTTATGTGAAAGGTGCATCCACGCTTTGGCAAAAAGATTTTAGTATTGATAGTATTTTATTGCTAGTCTAATTAGCTTAGGTAGTTTACCATTGTATGGGTGTCTTGGTCAGCTTGTGACAATAGATAGTAAGACAACCCTACTCTGGTATCCAAAAATATTATAAACTGCTGCTAATTATATTCTAAATCATTTGGAGAATTAGGGTAGTGCGAAGATAAGTCTAAGCATTTCAGATATAATTGGAAAGTGCAGTAATAAGAATTATTTAAACATAACCACAAAGTATTAAGTAGCCAAGAGATATTATAATAAGTCAGTTGCTCTTATTAGCAACTCATATAAATGGATTTATAAAGCATGTCACCACGATTCCTCTAATAACTTTTATAGTTATAAGCAGATATGAAAAGTCTGGGTATATAATTTTTGGAGGATATATCCCAAATACTCTTTATACCCGACTCCAAATTCCAATAAATATTATACTCAGCATGGTCTTTATTTGATAAAGGCCATACTCGAACTAATTTATGGATAACTATAGTCCGAAAAGTTATCTATAATTGACTCAAGATAACAAGATACTACTACAAGAGCAGAAATTCAAAAGTATAGAAGAATTTTTTTGAATATTATAATGTAGTTAAAATAACTATAAAAAGTCAAATATACAAAGTCATCAGAAGTAGGAAAAATAAAAGTTGATTTCTTATAGTAAAAAGAAAGGATAAAATACAAGAAGACTTGCTATTTGCTAGAAAAATATCTATATAAGTGAGTATTGCTTTTAAGCAGGGTAAACTAGAATTCAAAGGTCAGAAATAGTGAGGTATTATATTAGTTTCTATGATGACAAAAAAACAACCCCAAGGGAAGTAAATGATTTATGACAGTTTATACTTTGGGATTAGTGCTCAAACTCTAAATCACAGAAGATAAATTGGAAAAGCATCTTCTGTGACTTACAAACTTATCAGATTAGTCTAGAAGTCTTAACAACAAACTTTTTGATAGTAAGTTATACTCTTTACTTCATCTATGACATACAAATAATTAGTTCATAATTATAAGTAATTTTCCAAAATACGAGAGTTATTTTGTGCTCTGTTATTATCTTCAAAATAGCAATAATGTTAGGATAATTTATTGCTTTTAAATTTTATTAAAATTATTTATAATATAATGATTAGCAATTATTCTATTATAGATAAAGCGATTGCAAATCACAGAGAAAATAAACACAACAATAGAAAAAATATGATACAGTTATTTACCATTCCCCAAAGTGACCTGCAAGTCATTTATTTGAGTTTATTGAAATAATTGATATGGTCTATAATTGTATCCAATCTCCGTGATGATTAAACTTTTGTAACAGGTGTCTTTAGGAGAGCTATAGTTGCTATAAATTTCATATTTATAGCAACTATTATAGGGCAGCTTTCTCCTTTTATCAGTTGATCAATATCAAAGTAATTTCTGATATCTATATTATTTTAAGTAACCCTGATAATATGGATTGTGGATACTAAGTTTTTAATAGTTAACGATAGAGAGGAAAAATAGAAGTATTTCAAGGTAAAAAGTTGATATTTTAATCATGGAAGCACATATTATATTTTTGATTTGTATTTTATATAGCTAATATGTATACCTTATGAAAATACATCTAGTTAATTATTTTTTTACAATCTATTTATGATTTGTCAGGTTAATCAATGAACAAGCAACCACTACTAACTCTGTTGAGTGATTTTGGTAATTGCGATGAATATGTAAGTGTGATGAAGGGTGTAATTAACAAAATTAATCCCAGTGCCAGGATTATAGATATTAGCCATAAGATACCACCCCATAACATTGTTGCTGCTAGATTTTGCTTGATGAGTGCCTATGATTATTTTCCCCAAGGGACAATTCATATAGCAGTCGTAGACCCAGAAGTCGGAGGGGAGCGACGAGGAATAGCCTTGGAATTAGCAAATGGCTTCTTAGTTGGGCCAGATAATGGGTTGTTCAGTGGAATCCTCTCTCAGCATTATGTAATTACAGCAGTGGAACTTACTAATAATAATTATTGGTATTGTTATACACCTAGTAAGACTTTCCATGGCCGAGATATATTTGCGCCAGTAGGAGCTCATATTGCCAGTGGCATTATGCTTCAAGAATTAGGGACATTAATTGATCCAACAACACTAGTTAACTTGAATTTAAACCAATGCATTTATTTTACAGATAGAATTGTGGGATGCATTCAGTATATTGACCAATTTGGTAATTTAGTTACCAATATACCGAGTACTTTTTTAAAAAATAAAAGTTGGTATGTACAAATTGGTAGTCTTAGAATTAATAGTTATAGTACCTATACAGAAGTGTACCTAGGAGAAATATTGGCTTTAATTAGCAGTCATGGTTGGGTAGAAATTGCTGTCAATCAGGGTAATGCACAGTTGCGATTACAAGTTGAATTAGGAAAGAAAATCTCTGTTGAATGGTAAATGCCCAAATTATTCAGGAATTACACAAAATTAACATAACCAATTTATTGCAGAATATTTTAAATATATATACTTTAGGAGTCTTTGAAAGACATGTACATTGTAGCAAAGCTCTCTTAACAGTGGCCTAGATACTATAAACTGTCTGAGTTTACCTCTGAAGTCTAGTATACAGAAAATCAAAACCTACTAGTAATCTAATTACCAAAGCTAAACACAAAATGAATATGGGTGTTGGGTTAACACATTGTCAATCCTAAACCTAACTTTATGTATTCCACCAGGAGAAATGAGTTAATAGAGTTTACTTAGAAACTTTCCTCTATGAGATATGGTATATACGTATTTCCATAATATTTGCATAAATGCCACCTGACACAGAATCTATGATACCTTCAATAAATTGGCTCTAGATGGAATTGAATATTATTAATACTAGGCTTGAGATATTTACTGATAGTCAACAAATCTTAAGTCATTGTAGAAACATCAGTATGGCATTCTCGAAACAAAAAGTTTCTTAACAAATACCTCACTTCAAGCCCATTTGATAGGAATTAAATTTTTGTCTTTATATTATACAAGTTACTTTTAAGGTTAGAATAAACCGAAAGCTTTATATTTCTCAAAAACTTTATTAAGCAGGATACACTTTTTACTATCTTGTTGGTGAATTGACTTTAGATAACTAAATAGTATTAGTAAATAAGTTTAGCTACTAACATTTATAAATCCAAATTTAAAAATAAAATATAGTTACTTAGGAAAGTCAAATTAATACAATATTACATTTTATATAAATACCATCTAATCATTATTAGCATATCAGATAAAGATTTTTTTATAATACACAATATTAATTAATAGGTTACTAACTATTAAAATGAGATAGGAATATCAGTACCAATTTCTTAGGGATAATATGGCTAGGAAAGTGAGAGTAATGCAGATAGTATGAATAAATATTTACAGTATGTGTTAGACCCAAAATATATTTTCATCCCTTTAATAGTGATTTAGTTTCTTGACCCTGGCATGAGATAACCAATGATTTTTACTAGAAAAGTAATACCTAATAATAATGATTTAAAAGTAGTAGAATTAATAACATCACCATACACCTGAGCGTAAAAAAAAACGAATAATATGTATGTCTTATGATGAAATTGTAGAAAACTCTGACTTTGGTTTTGCTATTATGTGATTTCATTAATTTCTACGAATATTATAAATCACCCGAGCACTTGGAGCTGTTAAAGAAATTTAGGAATATAATTATACGTTCCTAAACATTTTTGTTGAAACTTATACTAAAGCCTCATAAAACTCAACGACTGGTCAAAAAAAACAGGGAACAAGAAAAGATTCTGAACCCTGAAGACTATGTGTAAAGTTATTTCTAATCTGGTAACTTGTACTGTGCCACAATCCGCTTTGCAAATTCTGGCACATGTGCCTTCAATTTCTTGATATAATTTCGCCTTACATACAAATAATTTCGTGTAAAGTGAGAGTCTATGGAGAAACGTGCATACTCTAGGCCCTTAGGACCAATTTTATCAATTACCACCCCCATAAGTTTTGCTGCCCACATAGGTAATGTTATGCCCTGGTCATAAGCTGGTATACTTTGCTGTACTGCCTGTTTACGATCACCTTTAGAAAACACTGGCTGAGTTTGTATTTGGTCCTTAGCCAATTCCAGCATTTCCTTCCCAATATCATTGCGAACTACAATCCACTGCCAGCCATAGGGTGCACCCATATAACCCACAACCAGATCAGCCAGCGAATTTACATAGTCAAAACAACTCATACAGGAAGGAGCAAATACATCTTTGAGTTGGTTAGTTTTCAAACCAAAAAAGGGGACAGTTTCTGTGGAACCATCCTCATGCTTGAAGTGGACACGGAAGTCTTGCATGAACTCATAATGTACCACGGTTTCTGGAGAAGTATTAGTGGTGTCAAGGAATTTTTGTAGTCCGGCACGAGTAACATTATCAACGCATGGTGTACCTAATACGTAGAGTTTCTCTAAACCTAATTTTTTTTCTATAGCCCGTAATGCTTGGATCTGACAACCAACACCAATTACCAAAACTCTTTTCAGACCCAAACGGTCTATTTCTTCTAATACGGAAAGGTTGGGAGATAATGTTGGTTTATTTACTCTTGCCGCTAATATTTCTTCTGGGGTTCGGGCAATAATGGGCATGGGCTGGAAGCGATCCTCTTTCGTATTTTGTACACAGATGACTCCCTCTACTAATCCATGATTTAGCATATTAATTGCAATAGTACTTATAATACCAGTCCATTGAGCTCCAGGAATTGGTTCTATTTTCCGTGCAGCCATCATATTCTGGTAGACACCAAAATATAGCTCATCAGGATTGTCAAGGTTACGATCACGCCCGTGGCTTTGGGTTTCTAGTTGTTCGAACTTTTGATTGATGAAAGCACAGGCTTCTCTTACATACTGAATATAGTAAGTGTCACATAACCCACACTCACTGCATAGTTCTTTAGCAGGGCGACGACTACCAGGTTTAAGAGCTTTAGCTTTTTTATGCTTAGAAAAACTTACTGATGCCATTTAAATTTCGTGTTTAAAAATTTTATATGCTGTACTAACAATATCTCAGAGATAGTATCTATAAAACATAGAATATATCAGAATTAATAATTGATACCGCTTGTAAACTAATAAACTATAAAACAATCTAATGAGAATAAAATATGATGAAGGCATTATTATCCCTGAGAATCATCTTACGGATTCAGTTTAGGATAATCAGTCTTGAATAATTTTTAATTAATTATGCAAAATTCCAGATTTAAAGCACCATCAAAACTTCTAATAATCAATGAGACTTACTAGTAGTAAAAACTTATGAATCTACTCATGCAAAACATTTATTACACCTGGAAACTAGACCAAATTTCGAGTTTTAGAAAAGCTTCACTAGAGATTTTTTAGTCTAGAAAACTAGATATATCAATTTATATAAATTTTGGGGTGTTTAAAAATACCTAATTTTTAATATGTTTGATCGAATTTGAGCAAATTATTGCCAAATTTAACTATTTACAAAGTCTTGTAAATGAATAACCATCTCATAGTGCAGATCTGAGATATCTCTTTCAGGCTTTTCTAAAGCTTGGATATAAATGATTTTGGTTGTAGTATTTATTACTTAATAATTTTGATGCTATATCAAATTAATTTTGTTGAATATTCTAAATGAATAGTATATAAACACTCAATTGATTTTACCTAATATCTTTTATCTACCTGAATAAATTTGGTTTATGGAGAAATACGAATTCTCTTTAATTACTTGTTAAAAGCTATATATGGATATTTGAAAATAGGTTTTCTTATATATTCAATAAATTTCGTATCTACATTACTATTACTTACTTTTTTTTGAAGATAAACTAACTAATATACTGGCAGACTTTCTTTCATCTGCTTTTTATATTTATTTTTCTTTGTAATACTAGTGTTGCCTATATAAGTTTTATTATTTAGATGCTTGAAGGATGATATTAAGGGAGTAGTAAAACTAATGTGGCTATTTTTTATCAGAAAACCTATCTTACTTCTTAAGATGACTCACATGATTATATTTGCAGACTTATCATCAACCATTAACATGGCATTTACCTAAATAACAGATATATTAGACATAATCTATACTCATATTTAGAATATTCTGACGAATAAAGATTAACATTAATAAAATTAAAAGTCACTTCAAATTGAATTTAATTAAGGGATTACACAACTCATGGGCACAATTATAGAAGTAATTTATATGCCTACAATATTCCTAGCACTATCCAAGAAATCCTCACAACTGCAAACTAATACTAATAATGACATTGCTGAATTAATACAGTTTCCAGTTTGTGTCTCAGAAAATACTACTGTCTTAGCAAGAATATCATTTCACTGATAGGGTCCCAAGTTTCCGTGAAAATATTAATTGTATTCCAAGCGCTATTAAACGTTTGTCTTTAAATAGACTACTGTATCATAAGTCCCTCTTATGCTATTCCTAGATAAGATTTTTATGAATCTGTTGTTACAAAGTTTAGTATGATAATAACACTAACAAAGTCAAGTATTTTTGCTTGTTGCAATGATAACTGGTCGATTCCCCTGGCTCACTGTAATTATATTACTGCCACTCATAGCCTCTCTGCTTATTCCCGTATTACCTAATAAGAATGGTAAAAATGTACGGTGGTATGCTCTAAGTGTGGCAATTTTAGATTTTGTCTTGATGTGTCACGTCTTTTCGAAGAACTACGATGTTAGCAGTTCTACTTTTCAACTTGTGGAAAAGTATACCTGGGTACCTCAACTTGGTTTTAACTGGACCATTGCAGTCGATGGTATCTCAGTACCCTTGGTATTACTGACAGGACTTGTGACTACTTTATCAATATTTTCTGCTTGGCAGGTTAACCTCAAGCCCCGTCTATTTTATTTCCTGATGTTGCTGTTATATTCGGCACAAATAGGGGTATTTGTGGCTCGGGATTTGCTGCTTTTTTTCATGATGTGGGAACTAGAATTAGTTCCTGTTTATTTGTTGATTTCTATTTGGGGTGGTAAAAAGCGGCGTTACGCAGCAACAAAATTCCTACTCTACACTGCTGGTGCTTCCATATTTATATTATTAGCAGCTCTAGGTATGGCTTTTTATGGTGATAATGTCACCTTTGATATCGCTGACCTGGCTTTGAAAAATTATCCCCTAAATTTTGAATTACTCCTGTATGTGGGGTTAATGATTGCCTTTGGTGTTAAGTTAGCTATTTTCCCCTTACATACATGGTTACCAGATGCTCATGGTGAGGCGTCTGCACCCGTATCGATGATTTTAGCAGGTATTTTATTAAAAATGGGCGCTTATGGACTAATTCGCCTTAATTTAATGACTTTGGGAAATGCCCACGTATATTTTGCCCCAGTTTTAGCAGTCTTGGGAGTTGTGAATATTATCTATGGGGCATTAAACTCCTTTGCCCAACCCAATATGAAACGCTGCTTAGCATATTCCTCCGTTTCCCATATGGGATTTGTTCTATTGGGTATTGCTTCCTATAGTGAATTGGGTATAAGTGGGGCCATGTTACAGATGATTTCTCATGGCTTGATTGCAGCAGTACTATTCTTTCTAGCAGGGGTTACTTATGATCGTACTCACACTCTACTGATGGATAAAATGGGTGGTATTGGTCAAGTGATGCCCAAAGTATTTGCCCTTTTTACAGTAAGTGCAATGGCCTCTTTAGCAATTCCTGGAATGAGTGGTTTTGCAAGCGAGCTGACAGTATTTCTTGGTTTGACTAGTAGTGATATCTACAGTTCTGTGTTTTGTATTATGATGGTTTTTCTGGCTGCAGTTGGAGTTATCCTTACCCCTATTTATCTACTCAATCTACTGCGACAAGTATTTTACGGAACTGGAGCCGATAATAACTGCGAAATTGATAACATCTACTGGGAAAACCTAGATGATGAGGGAGCCGTATGTTTTGGCACAGACTGCTTATTACCAAATGAATCAAAATATAGAGATGCAAGCAATCGTGAGGTGTTTATTGCTGCTTGTCTTCTTGTTCCGATTATTGCTATTGGCGTATATCCCAAAATAGTCACACAAATTTACGATGTGAAGACAGTGGCAGTTAATAATCAAATCCATCAGTCCTACATCCAAATAGCCGAAACTAGCCCTAACATTGATGCTGAAGTATTATATGCCCAACAAATGTTAGATTCTGAAGTTAATTCTGTACTGGGAGAGATTAAGCAAAATTAAGTAAGTTTGTCTTTATCAAAGGCTTAGAAGTTAACCACTTTAGAGTAGCCACTGAGCCTTTGTTCTTTTTGGGTAAAACATACATAGAATTTTTTGTTGAGGGTTTGTCCCAAAGCCTCAGTTAAATTTACAAGTGTGCTATTCCCTCCTTTTTTAACTTATATAGAATATCCTTATAGATACTATTACCAAATTTTTTGCTAAATTTTGGCATTTCGACTAGTACCTATGTAATGAATATTGAATCATGTATTTATTGTGAGTCGCAACAAATACATGATCCAATATTCTCTACCTGGAACTTTCTAGGATTTATGCAGCTTTATTTCTCTTATTTATAGTTAAGGGTGCCAATTTATTATCTACCAACAATTTGATTACTAAAAGCCCAGAAATCAATAATTTATCTATAAAAGCCAAATATACTTAATACGTTTAGAGAAAGTTTACCAACTTTTAAGTGTAAATAAGGCAAAGTTTAATTAATGTGAGCTAATATCCTTACCAGGAAGTAGTCTGTATATATCACATCATTAAAGGTTTTTAATCTTAGGAAATTATTTGGGGTTTTCTTGTAAATCTTAACTGGTCTATACTTATGACTGTTTTACGTTTTTGTATGGCAATAATCATGATAACCTTAATATTCTTGTGTGTTTTCCGTGATTCAATTTCAGAATTCACTCTGCTGCGGTTTTAAATTGTTATTATGTCTCCAGTTCATAAAATCCAAAGTATATACACCGATGGTGCCTGCACTGGGAACCCTGGTCCTGGTGGTTGGGGTGTGGTTATCTATTTTAATGATGGTTCGATTCATGAAATAGGCGAGCCATGTGATTGCACTACTAATAACCGGATGGAGATAGAAGCTGCAATTGCAGCTTTGCGATATCTGCAAACTAGTGAAAAAAATGAACAAATTACCCTTTACACAGATAGTGAATACTTAATTAACTGTGTAACAAAATGGGTAACAGGCTGGAAAGCAAAGGGGTGGAAGAAAGCCGATGGCAAACCAGTTGTTAATCAAGACTTGCTAGTAACTTTAGATGAACTTAACAGTCATCACATAAAATGGCAACATGTCAGGGGTCATTCAGGAAATGTGGGAAATGAACGTTGTGATATGATCGCTCGTGCATTTGCCAATGGTACCGAACCATTCCTAACACAAATTTCTAGCTGCAATTCACAACCACAAAATGAATATGATTTGGCTGCAGCATCTAGTGGAAATTCAAATAACAAACCAGGTAACGAAAATACACAAAATTTTGAACCTTTTGTATTACAAAAAAATATGATTGACTCATCCAATGCCACTGCTTCACTAAATAGTGAGACGATTTCTAGTGAATTAAGGATGGTGCACATCCGTAACCTATTGGAAACCCTTCATGTCGCTGACGAAATTGCAGCTAAAGGTTATTTGATAACCAGTTCCGAACTGGCAGACTTAATGGGTGTTCATGCCAGTGCTGTTACTAGTAGGGGAGATGAATGGCGCTGGCGTAACTGGGTAGTTTCACGTGTTAGAAGAGAAGGTAATCAAATTCTTTGGGAACTAGAGCGGGGTGATCTATTTGATGAGGAAGATGAAAATTAATACACAACGAAAATATGTCATTCTAATGGAAACATAGCTGAACTTTCATTCTAATTTGCCTTTCCCTTAGCATTATTAATGCTTGTTACTTGGACGAATTTTCCTCTCTACATCGCTGCTGAGGGAACATGCAATTGGTAATATGGATTCCAAAAAATTATGGTAGTCAACTAATAACATGAGGTAAGAGATATAAAATAGTTCTTCCCCTTATCCCTTTTTATTAATTTTCATTAAACTGAATTCGCATGTATCAGGATAATTAAATACTCTTCAAAGAAATCCAATCTAAAGCTTGATATTTAGGGTAAAACAGTGGTTGTTACCAATAGTGTATTAATTCCTCAACTGAGTAAATCATCCTTAATGATAAATATTATCAGGAAAATACCGTGGGACTCTCTATTTTTACTACTGTTAACTTACATCAATATTGGATGGGCCACCTGTCAATTAAGAAGTTATTCACTTAATTGGCTATTAGTGGTTATAGCTATATTAATCCTTACGAGTTGCTTTAATGCTCCTTGGCGCAGAATTTCTGGCTTTTTACATTTCCTCTTACGATCAAACCTAAGATATTTTGGGGTTACTCTATTAGGTGCATTTTTATTATTTTTCGTTTTGGCAAGATTCAGAATGTTCCTTGACATACTAGTTATCGTTGCTACCATAATATTAGTTAGACTAGACCTTCAAACCTTAGGATATAGAGAAAAGCTTGCTTTTCGATTTATATTATTCATTTCATTACTTGGCTTGGTGTCTGGGTTCATGTTGCATTTTTTATTTGTTAAATATTGGTAATAGAAAAATAAATACTGTTACAACTAGACCAGGCTCTCCTCAAGAAAAGTGAAAGTCCGCAGCATTATCCTCCTCTATGGTAGGATAATGCTGTAGTTGCAAACATATTAGTTACTTTAGTCTTTACCACTAGCAGACTTGTTTTTAGTAAATATAAATTCAGTCCGAAGGTGTGATTTTCAGTGTTTCTTGATTGTTACTAGCCTATAGCAGAGATTTATCCAGGCCAAGTAAATATAAAATTTAAATATGTAATAACGGGCCAAATATATTTTTTAATGTTTACTTTCAGTAAAGTTAGGAAATTTATGAATCACCCTTATGTTGATAAACACTAACCCATGTAGATTAAGTTAAACTCATAATAAATTATTTAGAGTGTTTTAATAAAAACTCATTTTTCTGTGGAGCCTAAGTAAATTACTACTCAACAGAAGATTCAATTAGGGTACACTTGGAAAATTAATCTTACTTAGCTCTACTCTCTTCCGTAATTGTAATGGATATATATAATGGTAAGATTCCCCAACCTAGATTTTATTTTAGCTCTGCCTGTACATGAGAACACTAGCTTAGAGGTATTAATACTAGATGAGGTGCTAATTGAGCTAATTTGTACAGTTCGGTTGTTATGCACTAGTCAACCGGAACATTACAGTAATGTTATTTCTAATTCTTTGCAGCAATTCTTGGCATTTGGGCAATCACTGCAAAATATACTATTTCTCAGGTATATAGCCTGACCTTGAAATTAATCCTTTCGGAAACTCAGAAAAGTAAGGTAAATTTCAAGGCTAAGGATTTTATAATATGTTATTCCTTGCTATCCTTTGTTTGAATTATGACTGATTTCCTTCAGTAAGAAGAACAAATTAACAACTGTTATTAGTCTGCTTGTTTGAATGGGCAGGGAATAAAATATTAATAGTTATGTCAAAGCCAAGAAATATAAAAATACCAGAGCCAGGTATTTAAAAATTCTCACAGCAAAATTTTTGACTAAGAGGTTTAACCTTAAATTATCGTGCTAGCCGCATATATACTTACTTTCTTTCTATTTTTACCCTTACGTTCAAAAGTGATAATGCCATCAATTAAGGCAAATAGAGTATCATCACTACCGATACCTACATTATTACCAGGATGAAACTTTGTTCCGCGCTGACGCACTATTATATTGCCTGCACGAACAGTTTGGCCACCATAACGTTTCACGCCAAGCCTTTGGGCATTCGAGTCACGACCATTACGAGTACTACCTGTTCCCTTCTTATGAGCCATAATTTCTCCTTATTCTGTAATAATACTTCTTTATTATTATTTTGCTGCAACAACTGAGACAGTATCCGTATCTTCCTGGATTGGCTCCTGAGAGGCTGTTAGTATGGAACCATTAAGGCTTATGGAGTCAATCATTAGTCTGGTTATTTCCTGACGGTGACCGCGCTTTTTACGAGTCTTCTTTTTTGGTTTCATTTTGTATACAAGCACTTTACGGCCTCTCAAGTGACGGACAATGGTTCCTTCGACCTTTGCGCCTGTAACTAAAGGACGTCCTACAGTGACTTCACCATTATGCTCAACCAATAATATGGATTCTATCGAAATTTTTTCATTTGGCTCACAAGACAGCAATTCAACATCATAGAAACGCCCCGATTCCACTCGAAGTTGTTTGCCACCAGTCTCAATAATTGCGTAGGTCATAAAATTATCCTTAAATTCACCGTACGGGCAGCCTATCATTTACAAACAAACCTTATGAGGCATGACTACCAATTCCCGGCTTCCCCATATAATCGTTGATGTTATTTTTTCAACCCAATAATGGAGAAGACAAATTTACAGCCTACCAACCTCTGGCCTATTACCACATAAATGTACTGCATCCATTTACTTAAGTCAACTCTGCAATACAACACTTTAATCGCGCACAGTAAAGAAATTATCTTAATTGAATATACTCAAATAAATAATTATCTTTAAAATTATGGGCAATTGAGTGTATGTATGGGCAATTGAGTGTATGGGTAATTAGAGTAAATATTAATATACTTTCCACACAGCCCAACTTGACTATGAGCTGTAAATTATATCATAGTCAAGTTAGGTAACCCATATTAAAAGGGAAGAGAAATTTTTCCAAGATACTTACACTGCTATACTAAAACGTCCACATACACCAATATATAATTTACTTGTCTTTATTAGGTGGTGTGTAAATCCCCATAATAATGGTAGCTGAGGATAAGGTCTTGTATAGTTTATATGTGAACAATTAATTAAATATAACAGGATATTAGGACTAGGACATTTTTTCCCTGTCCTAAATATAGTTCGAAGGAAATACCAGAGAGTTAAACATTTGCTTACAAAAATAAATCGGTTTTGACATGAACCTCCAGATAGTTTTATCAGACTATGCCTAAAACTGTACTTTAATTATCTAAGATAACAGAAAAGATTAAAGTCTAAAATTTGAGTAGTTTAAAAAATAAGCCTACACAGCAGGGTTATTTATCTTATTTAATAGCTTTGTCAATAAAATATGAGTAAAAAAATTAGTAGTGATTAGTCTGTCTGGCCGTAAATTAATTTGGAGTATTTTGAATACACCCTATTACAATAGTATCTATAATTAGCCATTCTTTGTATTAATTGTTAAATGTTCAGTTTGTTCACTTTTCATATCTGGATGATATTGCAATTAACTCTATATAGATATGAATATAATATTATAATTTGAATTAAAACTAGAAATAATTGTCCGTAAAGTTGTCCATTATTTTGGGATTTTTGGAAAATGGTTTATTTCTGAAAAACCATTTATCAGTTTCATAGATGGTTTCACAAATTTGTTAAGTGAGTTAGCCAAAATGATAATGTTCAACCATAAATGTCAACTTCTCAAATTGACCTTAAAATAAACAAGGGGTTAGAATTATTAGGTTTGTGATTATACTAATAAAAACAATTAAATCCACCTGTTAATTGAATGATTTTTGCTACCTCAATTTGTAGTTAATCCAGCTAGATAACGTTTTATTATGATTTTTGCCTCTAGCCTGATTTTGAGAAATGCATTTTCCAGAAAGCTTATAGTAATCCAGAGTAGGATTACTATAAGTCCTGCTCTGGATTTTTTGGAGTGTCCCCTGAATGAGTGACTAAATTTAATTCTAGAATTATATTCAGAATTAAATGCCTTACTTTTTACTATTAGCTTGTGCTGTATCTTCTGATGTCGCCACGCCAAAAACTCGAGAAAAAGCTTTTTCCACTTTATAACCAGAGTCAATAGCTTCTAAAGGATCTTTCCTGAGTCGATGACGCAAGCATAAAGTAATTACTCGTTGAATATCCTCTACTGTAACTTCAGTACGTCCCTCAAAAGCTGTTAAGGCTTTAGCAGCATGGTTAGTAACAATATCACCACGTAAACCATCTACGTTCAGCTCAGAACAAACCTCGGAAATATTGACTCGCAGATTATAATCAATATTTAATTGAGTTAGAAGTTTTTGGGCATTAACAATACGTTGCTGTAATTCTTCTTGCTCTATTTTATACCGAGCTAAAAACTCTGATGGATTTTTGTCAAATTCGGACCTTTGCTCTACAATTTGCACCCGCAAAGCTGGTTCTCTAACTGTGCGAATTTCTGAATGCATCCCAAACCTGTCTAACAATTGGGGGCGTAATTCTCCCTCTTCGGGGTTCCCAGAACCAACTAATACAAATCGTGCAGGATGACGTATGGAAATACCTTCTCTTTCCACAGTATTCCAACCGCTGGCGGCAGAGTCAAGCAATACATCTACCAAGTGGTCATCAAGGAGGTTAACTTCATCTACGTAGAGGATACCCCGATTAGCTTTAGCTAGCAAACCGGGTTCAAATGCTTTTACTCCTTCAGATAAGGCTTTCTCAATATCAATAGTCCCACAAACTCTATCTTCTGTAGCACCCAGGGGTAAATCAATCATCTCTACTTTTTTCTGAGCTACTGGAATATTCTCACCTTGAAGTAACCTTTGTCTAATATCATCACTCATTAAATCGGGTTCGCTGGGATGGCTGTTGAAAGGATCGTTAGCAACTATAGGTATTTCTGGAAGTAAATCAGCCAGGGCCCTAATAGTTGTGGACTTACCTGTACCACGATCACCCATAATCATTACACCGCCGATTTTTGGGTCAATTACATTTAAAATTAGAGCTAATTTCATTTCTTGTTGACCCACAATGGCCGTAAAGGGAAACACTGCACGGCGTTTAGTACCAGAAGTATAACTCACTAAATTACCTTGATATATAAATGTCTCTTCTTACCGTTTTATTTTGCCACAGCCCGAGGATTCAAAGTTATATCCACTTACAGTAAATAATTACTTAAAGTCAACATTATTTTTGACATTAACGTTATTTTTGATATTTTGGAGTATTAGTATAATTTATTGATTCAATAGAGTTTTTAGATTTTAAGCTATAAAAAAGTATCTGCTTTGTTTTATATTAGCTGGGGGTGTATTTTTCACTATTACATGTACTTGCTCTAATCAATACATATAATTTGATTTGGGTGTTAATTTTCAACCATCTGTTGGACCTCTTTAATTCTTGAGTTCATCTTGTTCTTATTCGCAAATATACTATTTTTTTAACTAGATACACTTGTATAAAAACGCAATGCAAATCGCCAAAAAACTGTGGAAACAAAAAACAGTATGAATGCCAGTAAAGATGCAATGTGAAACTGTGAATTTGCCCCCTGCCTAGTATGGCTTGTACCGGAAATGTTGTTAGAAAAGCTACTGGGATAACGAAGGTGAAAAAGAAGCGATAGGCTGTAGGGTATACTATCATAGGATCATATCTTCCTGCCTCTAACAAACCCTGAAGTAATTGAGTAATACTATAAATTTTGATAAACCAAATGCTAGTACTTCCCATATTATGGGATAGTTGATACGCAAAATAATTGTATTAAGCCCAGTAAATAATTATCTAGCCCTAAACCAATTTTTCCTCCTGCATAAGCAATAACAACACTACCAAAAATCATATATGGTAATCCCCAAGGATAAAAAGTCCAGTGTTCCCTCTTGCACATGACAGACAATGCGATTGAGGTTAGGAATGAGAAAAACTGTGGGGAAACCTTGTAATACTTTAAAAATCCCAACTACAATCAAAGCTTCTAACCATAATCATTCAGAAAATGTATAATCTTTAACCGTAAAAGAAAAATAAACTTCAAATACTGTCAGTAAGATTGCTCAGACTGCTTAAGGTTGCTAAAATAAAATAAAGTTGAAATAGTATTCATCTCTGACACATACTACTCCAGAATAACCATAGCATTTTAATATATTGTGGCATTGCCATATCATTCAATTTTGATTCTATTATTGCTGACGATTAATCCAAATTCCTCTTAACCCGGCTTTTTTAGAAGCTTGATAGTCTTTGCTGATACTGTCTCCAATGTGCCATGCTTCACTGGCACAGCAATTATGTTTTTCTAAGGCAATTGCAAAAATTTTCGGGTCGGGCTTAGCTACTCCAACCTGTGTGGAAATAGTAACTGAGCTAAAAAAATCTCTAAGTTCTAAACCTTCTAACACTGAATATATACGCGAGTCAAAATTAGAAATAATACCCAAATCAATACCCATTTTCTGCCACCTTTTTAAGGATGTAAATACATCGGCATAAACGAACCAAGGTTCTGCCATACCAAAATGAATATAAAGTTCGCTAAAAAAAGCAGAGAAGTCCGAAAAATGTTCAAGTACCCCTGATTTACCAAAAGTTTTATAAGATATATTTTGCCACCAGTTAAATTCTTCTCCAGGGATGTCTTTCTCTTCAACATTAGGAAATATTGGTGGTGGCGATACCTTTAAGCAAGAGAAAAAGTGACTATTAATAGTTTCTGCAGGAACCCTTACACCAAAGTCATTGGCTATCTGACTATACACCCCTCCAATACTACCCTTAACACTAAAGAGAGTACCAACTGCATCTAAAAAAATTACTTTTGGCTGTCCTTGTGTCATTGATTACTATTACATTAATAAAACCTGTTATTATTAAACATAGGGATAAATTGTCTTATTTCTTCAGCACTTGATATATTAGACTAAGTTGAGAAAAATCCAGATTAAATATCCAAGTGTATTTGTTTAAATTATCTTACTCCCACTATCAGAGATAGTGTAACAAGATAACTAATGCCACAATTAAGTAGCAGTATTAGGCACTAAATGAAATAATAACCATCTTAAAGTTTTACCTGAATGAGTTTTTATTACAAAATAACTTTCATCAGTAGGTTAAGACTTGAATAAAACTTTTAAGTATTGATCATAAAAAAAGAAATTTTTAATGATTTATGACAATAACTAATAACAATAATCAGTCGGCTGTAGTAGTTTTTTATTCTCATTGAGAACAGACTTATCCTCATCAATTCAGATAAGTTTCAGGCCTAACAAAACCAAAAAGCCCAATCTCAGTACAAGAATTTTTCGTGTTACTACAACAATAAAAAAGGTAAAACTTAAACTAGACTTAAGCTTTTACCTTGCTTGGGCTATACCTGTTATATCTCCTCTTGGTTTTCAATTGTACTTGCGGAAGAATCATTGTACATAGCATCTAATTTTTGGCGTGCATCCTCAACATCAATAGAGCGCATAACTAACAGTGGTTCTTTTATTAAGTTACCAGAATCATCTAAAAGTTCTGGATGGGGTGCAGGGCTTTTACCCTCTGAGTAGTAAGTATAGTTCCCTTGATTATATTGTTTATGGGTTTCTTCTCTGTCGAAATTAAAAGATACTAAGTTCCGAATTAGGGTTTTAATTGCAATAAAGGCAAGGATTGTAAAAGACAGTATGTAAAGTAGGTGCAACATTTATTTTTTCCTCCAGAACAACAAATTTTAAAATCTCTCATCTTAAATAAGTATGAAACTCACTGTGGCAAAATTTATATTAATTGAAATCTCCTGACGTAGTTATATATCTACCATCATATATGTTTTTCATAGTTACAGTGTTAGTTAGGTTTGCAAAGAACATTATTATTCTTTCATCTAATGTCTGCTATTTTTCCTTTTAGATTGAACACTTTTATGACTATAGCGATAAATTAAAGTAATCCTCTGGTACTCAACAAGTAATTTATGCCAAGATATGATAATTTCCATCTCCAAACTGCCTTTTCTTGAGTGTTAGAGAACAATATTTTTGCCGGAATAACTTCATTTTATGCCTGCTCAATCCTTTCTAACAAAGACATTTTTTGCTGTTTGGTCACAAATGGAATTGACTCTGATTCTAAATACTAGGTTGATACAATTGTACAAACTAGTATTGAAAATTATCAAGTAATGATTGTAAGACATTTTCGATTAATTCAGACACCCTAGTATCTGAGTCTTTCATAAAAGATATACTTAACCTCGCTTTTCCCAATTATCTTAACCTTATTTACTTTATTTTACATTTTTATACAAAAAATTTGAATTAATATGTATGTTTGAGTTATATAGTGATCTCACTATAAATATTCATACTACATTTATATGGGAGCAAGGGCCTTTCCCCATATTTAAGGTAATCAAATTACCCCATACAAGGGGCTACCAACGTATTATAGAGAACAGCTAAGCTATATGGGAAAACTAAGTTTCTAGAATCATACAAATAAAAACTGGAAGTAATTATATAAATGAATTCATGTAAGTCAAAGTCAGGAAAATCATTTTAATTCACCTGTATCATATCTCTTATCATCCTTTCCCTTTTTCTCAAAAGTAGTCAATTTGCTAACATTTCAACAACCAATGCCCCCAAATACAAATTCCAATCAGCCGGAACAACAGGAAAAAGTTTTTTTACCTCGTACTAGTGAGTCGGAACAATTAAAAAAAATTCGTCATACTACATCCCATGTGATGGCAATGGCTGTGCAGAAGTTGTTTCCCGAAACACAAGTAACTATTGGCCCCTGGGTAGAACAAGGCTTCTACTATGACTTTGATAATCCTAAGCCATTTACGGATAAAGACCTCAAAGTTATTCAGAAGGAGATGGCTAAGATTATTAATTGCAAATTGCCCGTAGTGAGGGAGGAAGTCAGCAGAGAAGAGGCTGAAAAGAGGATTCGGGAAATTAACGAGCCTTATAAGCTGGAGATACTAACAAATATAAAGCAGGAACCCATCACCATTTACCATTTAGGGAATCAATGGTGGGATTTATGTGCTGGTCCCCATTTAGAGAATACTAGTGAAATAGACCCGAAGGCGATCGCACTAGAAAGTGTAGCTGGTGTATATTGGCATGGAGATGAAACAAAAGCCCAATTACAACGTATATATGGTACAGCCTGGGAAAATCCTGAACAATTAGCTGAATATAAACACCGTAAAGAGGAAGCGATCAAAAGAGATCACCGCAAACTAGGTAAACAATTAGGATTATTTCTTTTCGCAGATATTGTTGGCCCGGGTTTGCCATTATGGACACCGAAGGGTACTTTACTACTTAGCCTTTTAGAGGAATTTCTTAACAAAGAACAATTAAAACGAGGCTACTTACAAGTAAAAACTCCCCACATTGGCAGGATAGATTTATTTAAGACTTCCGGACATTGGCAGCAGTATAAAGAAGATATGTTTCCCTTAATGTCAGAAAATACAAATGCAAATTTGGATGAAGAGGGTTTTGTTCTTAAGCCAATGAATTGTCCTTTCCACATTCAGATATATAAAAACGAACTACGTTCCTACCGAGAATTGCCAATGCGACTGACGGAGTTTGGTACAGTTTACCGGTACGAGCAATCTGGAGAATTGGGAGGTTTAACAAGAGTAAGAGGGTTTACTGTAGATGATTCCCACTTGTTTGTTACTCCAGAACAGCTAGATGCAGAATTCATAAATGTTGTAGATTTAATTCTTTTTGTTTTTAAACGCTTGCAACTGAATAATTTTAAAGCCAGACTTAGTTTTCGTGATCCTAATAGTAATACATACATTGGTTCAGATGAGTCTTGGGAAAAATCTCAAAGTGCAATTCGTCGAGCTGTAGAACATTTAGGAATAAACTATTTTGAAGGTATCGGGGAAGCTGCATTTTACGGACCTAAACTTGATTTTATATTTCAAGATGCTCTAGAACGGGAATGGCAGTTGGGTACAGTGCAGGTAGATTACAACCTCCCAGAACGATTTAATTTGGAATATGTTGCTGAAGATGGTACTCGTAAACGTCCTGTAATGATACATCGTGCACCTTTTGGCTCTCTGGAAAGGCTGATTGGGATTTTAATTGAGGAGTATGCAGGTGATTTCCCCTTATGGTTAGCACCAGTACAAATAAGATTGTTGCCAGTAACAGAACAGCAGTTGGATTTTGCCATAATGGTAGTAGAAAAAATGATTAAAACAGGTATACGTGCAGAGGTAGATAAGAGTGGTGGCCGTTTAGGTAAGTTGATTCGTAATGCGGAGAAAGAAAAGATACCAATTATGGCTATTATTGGAGCAAAGGAGGTAGAAAAAAACAATTTGAGTATTCGCACCCGTGCTTCTGGAGACCTGGGGACTATAGCTGTCCCTGAGGTCTTGGAAAAAATTAAATCAGCAATCAATCAATTTGATAGTTATTGAAGATAGAACTTTGGCTTATTTTTTATAGAAGCCAAGGTTTAATTCTACAAATAAATTGAATTTTTATTTTTGAATTTTTGATTTGATGTGGAGATATATTCTAATTAAGTCACTTGTCCTCATAGGATGTATGCTCAATTAGAACTGTTACAGATATTTTGGACTTAAAATACCCGCAAAATTATTTGTTATCCACATTGCTAATCTACCTGATCCTAGCTTTTGATCTGTGAGTAATATTTGAGGCTTAACATAATTACAAAGTTATTTCTCCTTAAGATGGATTATCTCAAATTTGAATACTACCCTACAAAGATTTCAGTTTAGGTTAGAACATATTTATTGTTAAATAGCAGATATACTTTCCCTGTTGGCACTTATAAGATAACACCACCCTAACGATTTGTAACTCTATTCATGGTAATTAGTATATAGAGACAATTGGCTATGATTGTTGTATGCTCTTGGGATATTTGGATGATATCCTCTCCAAATCATTGTCACTGTGGGTAGTTATTAATAGCAAAGGAAATAATTTAACACTCAGCAACTCCATGCAAGTTATAGTGTTGTCATTTCTCAAGAATGAGATTAAATCATAAGGTCTATAGCTGATAGTACTGATGTATTGTAGTGTTTGATACAGAATAATAAGTGTTTTTGTGCTCTGCTTCCTGATAATAATGCAATCAAGCTAATAATAGTTAATAAAATTCACTACATTTCCCAGTAAATGAAGCAGAGAAGCTTATAATTAATGGGTATTAGAAATACTAGTACAATAAAATGGTTGCTTAATAATCAAAGGTTTGTAATAATAGTTATTTATAGTTGGAAAACAATCTGCCGGGATAGCTCAGTTGGTAGAGCAGAGGACTGAAAATCCTCGTGTCACGAGTTCAAGTCTCGTTCCTGGCATAAATTTTGCAAAACAATGTTTGCCTGTTTTTTTATTACTAGGTAATTACCATTCTGATAATTATTTATTTTGAGAATGAAATACAATATTTTGGTATTTCAACTAGGGTATACTTATTTCTATAATCCTAGTACTTACCCATGAGTTGGGCTCGAAAATTATTAGATTGTATTTGTTCCTTACTGGGTGACTCAAGCCCGGTTATAGAACAAGTGCAACAAAGGTTTTGCCAAAAGATAATTAGAATAAGGTATTTAATTATCTTTTGAGTTTATTAAGTTATTATCTCTAGTAATTGCCGAAATTACTTATATTTTGGGGAAATACATAATTGCAATATACAAATCTTAAAAAGAAAAGCTTATTCTATATTACGTATAGCAGCATCAAAAATAAAATTCCATACCATAGCCATTATAGTTTTGCTCTTTATAAACTTGTGGTGAATAACACATAATTATAGAGCTGAGGACTAATTTAATTTGAGGACTGATATAAGCGTTAGCCTACCTAATTGCCTTTGATTTAATAACCAAACCCCTTCTGTTTCTAGATTTGAAGCCATAGTAGTCATCCATGATTAATAGTGAAGGATTATATCCTAGATCCTCTTGGGTTAATTGAGCTTAAACTTATAGATTTTATCCTAGTGAAGTGTGTCTATTTTCGTAGTACATATTTTCATCAACTTATTTCGTTATGACTATATATATTATTGGTGATTCATAGACAATTAAATGTGCCTTGAATAATGATTATAAGGCAAATATGCAACATTATTTTTTCTATGAGCAGTATCAATGATTTTATGTATCAGTAAATCTCAATAGTGCTTATTCTAACTTGGATGTATTCAAATTTACTTGCCTTGCTTCAGATTAGCTCCAATCAAACCTGTGGTTTTTAAAGTAGCTTTATTTAAATTAGCTGATTGCAAATTAACAAGGGATAATTTGCAATCAGACAAGTTGGCAAGTTTGAATTTAGTTTGCTTAAACTTGCTCTAGAAAGATATGCTAACCGCAAATTTGAGTCTTTTACGGAGGCTAGATTTAGATTTGCTGCACTTAGATTTAACTCTGTATCAATTAACAGATTGTAAATTGGCTTATTCTAAATTTGCTGTAAAAAATATACTACCTTCTATGTTTACTTATTCCAGTACAGAATCAGGCATATTCAACACAGTAAAATTAGATGAGTGAAAATCCGCCTCTTTGAAGTTACTTTGTGTCAAAGTAGCTTTACTGATATTCCCATAAATTTAGTTTCACTTTAGAGGAATCTCTATCTATATTTTACCTACCAATCACTCGTAGAGCTGCCTAAACATCATGAGGAAACTTAATAAATTAGTATTACTTCCCGAAATTTTGATAATAAATACTACCTACTCTTCCTTGGATAAAGTTCAGAGCAGGTAGTATTTCCATAACTTTCCAGAATTTAGATACAGAATCTTGTGCTGTCATAATGTAATATATAAACTGCCCCTATTATGCTTACTATTACTTCTTGGTACAGAAGGAATAGTAAGCATAATAGGGGCAGTTTATATAGTTAATTCTTAAGCTTATATCCTGTTCAATTTTTGTCTTCTCTTGATTTACCTGCATAACTCCAGCCATATGGTACGCATGGATTATAAATACTAACCCCAGATGTGATGTTAGCGTTGTACTTAATAATTGATTTGTCTATCCTATATTTTCCTATGCTGATAGTATTTCTACTCTGGAAGAGAGAAATAAGTATAAAGTGGATGAAACATTAAGTAAAATATCTGTCAAAATGAACTAGTTTAAGCAAGTATATGTTAGGTTAGCAGAAATAATATTTATCTTACCCTAGATACTTAAATTAACGTTCACAAAATAGGGTCATAATTAAGTATGCTTCACTACTATTTAATAGTCTGCAATAGTCTATACAACAATTGATTAATAGAAATTAGTTTATGTTTAAGTAGATTGAATATAATAGATAAATCATGCTATCAATAATGGTAAATATCAAATTTATTCTATTTAATTACAGATACAAGAATTTGCAAAAATACTGTGATATGGATTTTACAATGTTTGAAAAAACTAAGCATTATTGAACAATAATTATTTTAGTTATTTCCGGACAGTAATATTGAATAGACTGCTCTATTTTTGATATAAAATTTGCATTACGATGTGATTTTCTATTGGCTTTATTTACTAATCCGATTTCTAAAGTATCTGGTGGCTTAAATGATAATAGCTCAATACTATCATGATATTCCTCTACATATGGTCTAATTTTATATATAACTTCCTGTAGCCTCTGTAAAAGGGGAGATCTCTGAACTTCTCTAAACTTATTATCAAGCAAAAAACTTTGTGTTACATATTCAACATCTATGCTTGTTGGTGATACTAATAATTTAGAAATAATATCTTGTTCATCGTTAATCAAGGCATATTTACATAATAGCAATAATGTCTTTTTAAGATCTGATACGATATCTTGCTTACTTTGATCCCATTCAGAAGTAATTTTTTCAAAATACTCAATTTTTTGGAATAGTATTTCTTTCTCTGTCATTACTTATCATTTTTTTAAAGCATTATGGCTATTTCTTCTTATCACCCACAAATAACTCTAAATTATATATAGTATAAGGTTGAACAATATATCTTATTTTCCCAATTTAAATCACTTATTTCTAGTTAGTGGGCATATATAATATGCCGCAATTAACTACTCAAATATTACTTAATCTTGAAGTCTTTCAGGAGAAATGGCATAATTAAGCCAGCAATAAAACTGGAGACAGTAATAGGAATACATAGTGGTAGTTTTATTAATGCTAATGGTATAAGTATCAACAAAGCTATACTACTGGTAACAATAGTCTTCGATGCAAAATCTATGGGATCTCGCAATAGTTTTCCCTTCAAGAGTAGTTGGGTAGAATACCAACCAATATCAAACATCTTTACTCCTTAGAAAATGGGTACTGCAGAAAGTTAGGCGTGTTTTTAAATAAAGCTATAGTTATAGATATAGTCTATATAGATAAAAACAAACATTTACCACAGAGAGAAAATTCTATAATCTAGTATTTTGCTAATAACTATGTTTAGTATAGCCTTAAAATTGATTATAGAATTTCAATAAACTTACACGTTAAGCTATTAATATCTGAAGCTAAGATAGCATAAATGATGAATAATTTATGTCGTTTAAAAAAACACTAGATTTTTAGTAATTTTTGCTGATTTTGAGTAGTTCATTACTGAACATAATTATTTAACAAGTATTGCAAATTTACAATTATTTTAAAATAATAACTCAACACAATATTTTCAATTAATTAAATTAACTCTAATTAATCTTGTACAGGAAATGAATTTTAATAGTATTGAATTTATTCATATTTCTCCAGTATTAAGACAAAAATCATAATGCTAATACTACACCCTGGATTGTGTATAAATACTCGTTAGGAAGCTGAATTATAAATAGTTAAAAGATCAGAAAATGAGAATAATTAGCCCACCTTAATTTAATAGAGAGAATGTTAGCATAGCTGCTTCATCATATCCCTAGCCTGAATTTATATAAAGCATAACTCATACAAATAAAAAGACTGTATTCTGGTTTACGTTAATGAATACTATCTTCCAAGAAAGCTGAGAATAAATAGTCCTAATATTATGGCGGGAATAACACCTGCTGGTGCAAATAGGCCACCTAACATAGCAGAGAATAAATAACCAATCTCTTTGCCAGCAATAATCATACCACTAATAGCACCACCAACCATAGATATAAAAATGGCAATTAGTAGCCATGCTAAACCCGTAATCAAGGAAATTTTTCCAAAGACCATATCAGTCAATATATCCGCCATAATTAAGTAGTAAATGATAGTTGACAACTTATATTGATTGCTTAATTTGCTATAATATTTAAGCAATAATTTTTGCTTGTTTGACCAGTTTATACCTGGTAAGTACTTTGCATATTTGTTAATAATAAGTTATTGGCATAATTATATTTGTGTATTCTGGAGACATTTTCTGGAGATTATAAACGTTTAAGGCTTGAGGATAAACTGAGACAGTTTATACTAAGTGATACTTACCCAATATACTTACAAAGTATATATAGTTCATGTTAAATATGTTCTTTTTCTTACAATGTGTCACTTTCACTGAAATGATACATATTGTTAATACAATATAGTGCTATTTTGGAAGTTTTTATAGCTAAAATCTGTTGTGCATATTACTAATCCTTATTTGTGATTTATGAGAAATATATATAGCCATAATATTTCGCTGTGATGTGATGAAATATTAGGAATCATGTCTATGGAAAGCATCTGTGCAGACTATTCACAGGCTTTAATTAGTTGTGTCATCGCAAGCCACTGTCTCTATCAGTAGTTTTTCTTTACAGTAGCTACCATCCCTATCCAAGAAGGACTTTTAAGTGATGGGAAATCATAATCCACCTTAATTATCTCAATAATATGAAGATAATCTACAGTACAAGTCTTTTCTACTGACTATGGTTTTTTGAAACTTATTGTTCTATCTTGAATCAGTATATGAATTTTATCCTATTTTTGAAAATTCCTCCCTATATGTATAGATATAGAGGTTTTCTGATTTATCATCTGCATCTGTAATTCTATAGTTAATCACTATTATCCTCAGAGGTTTCAAGTAAATCATAAAAATTACCACCAAATTAAAAAATACTTGACTCAATAATCTTGTCAGGAATACCTAAACTAGGTAGATGTTGTATCATGAAATATAGAGGATTCATATCCTATTTTGAATAAATAAGTATCAATACTATCTTATAAAATCATTTTTTAATTTCTTCCTAATTTTACCTCTGGTGATATTTACATATCAATAACCGTTATTTAAGCCATAACAAGATTATACAGTTAAGTAACTAATGTTTTTGTTTAGTAGGGCAACTAATACTGTTAGCTACTAATTTAAAAGTCATGTATAAATATATGGCAATTCACTAATAAAATTTTATATCAAAAAGATAAGCATTTACAATATCTTTAGGATCACTACATATTCTCACTTTTATTATATAGGGTAATAAATAAACCTTTATAAGGCGCATATTTTTTTCACCAACAAATCTTATTTTTTATCCAAAAAGAAAAAAGAAGGTAATAGGATAAATAAAGATAAATGAAGTATAAATTTTATCCTATTTATTTGTAATGGTAAAAAAGTTATTCATTAGCATAATATGATTTAGAA
>NZ_CAIY01000036.1 GCF_000350105.1 Richelia intracellularis HH01 | reverse complement strand
AAAAAAAACTAAAACTGCATAAGAAATAAGGGCGACTTCTTGATAGATTTCCCGGAGAAAATATATTAATACTATCTATACATTTTTTATAAATTTTTCTGCACTAATAAATCTTTCTACTCCAGATAGTTCTTTATTAATAACAGCATCAATAGCGACAATTGATTCCTGATTAGCTTTATTCTCCCAATAAAAATTAAGCTGATTTACTTTCAGAATTCTAGAAAATAATACTAGGGGATCTACTAAGTCAATTTCCAAATAAATACTGGCAATTTTCGTAGAATTATTTTCTTGACAATTCTTCTTAATAGATAACAAAAACTGGCATAGCTCTTTATGGTATACAAAAAAATCATTAGCATATTGTGAAACTGTCATGGATCTCAACAAATTAGTTAATTTTTTTGAAGTTATCTTTCTAAAGAGTGATAAATCAAGGTCATATTTTTACAGTTAACATAAACTGGTACTTTTTCAGCAGAACCTAGAAGTCTATGCTGCTTTACCAGATTAGCTAACCCTAATGAATATACATCACTTGCTAGTTAGACTTATGGAAAATAGGAATGAAGAAGTACTTGTTGAATAGTATGCAGAGTTTTTGGTAGATATCTCATCTGATTTTTTAATTTCCGATATCGATAAATAGTCTGTTAAATAGGAGTTTAGGCAATTATATGCCCTGAGTAGGGCTTAACAAATCAAATAGGACTATTAGTGTTCTATTTACTACTAAAATTAAATAGCTGCCGAAGTAAAAAAATATTTTTCTTACTTCCGAATTATTTTTAATCTAATGGGTATATAAACAATTGTAAATGATAAACAAAAAACAAGTTTTACCTCTTAAAAAAAATTATGGTTTGGGGCTATCAAACTACCAATGTATAGTGTAGCTATTATGCCGAACTGGATTGGAACTACTATAGCTTTTGCAGAAACACAAAGGTTTGATTTGAGAATTTTTTTAACTTTTTTTTGCTGTCATCTCTATATTAGTATGGGAAAATTTTAGCAATGATGTTTTTGATGCAGAAACAGGTATTGATAAAAATAAACACCATTCTCTAGTAAACTTAACTAGTAATAAAAGATTAATATTTTGGTTGGGAAATATCTTTTTAGTCTTAGGTTTCCTAGGGATAACAATAATTGCTACTTGGCAAAAAGACATAACAATAGTTGGGATGATTACGCTATGTTGTCTTTTGGGCTACATCTATCAAGGTCCACCCTTTCGCCTAGGATATCGTGGTTTAGGAGAACTGTTATGCTTTTTTTCTTTTGCCATTGGAGTAACGACAGCATACTACAGTCAAACTCAAAGTTGGTCATTCACTAGTCTTGCTGCTGGGTTTATTGTTGGTATTTCTACTAGTATAATTCTATTTTGCTCTCACTTTCATCAGGTAGAAGATGATTTTGCTGCAGGAAAAATATCCCCAATTGTCCGTCTGGGAACTTATAAGAGTTCCCAGTTATTGTTTTGGATTGTTGGTAGCATTTATGGGTGTAATCTTGTATTTATATTGATAGGACTTTTTCCTATATGGACATTAATGAATATTTTGAGCTTACCTATTGCCTATAAATTATGTACTTATGTGCGGGAAAATCATAATTTACCAGAGAAAGTAAGTAACAGTAAATTTACTGCTGTGGCTTTAAATTTTTGGAGCAGTTTGTTCATAGGTGTAGGTTTTTTATTGAATTAGTAAATTTATGATTTTAGGTTTTATATCTTACCTAATGTAGGTTTATAAGCAAAAAAGTAAAAAATAGTTATTGCTTTTTCCATTTATCTTAATAAATTAATGGTTTATCAATTTGAGTTTCGCTCTTACAGGAGAAAATTTATTTTTCCTATAATTACTAGTTATGGAAGTTGGGAATTCCGTGAAGGTATAATTATTCAGCTTCGAGATACTATGAATAGAGTAAGTTGGGGGGAAATTGCTCCTATTAGTTGGTTCGGTTCTGAAACTTTAGATCAAGCTTTGGACTTTTGCCAACAAAGTCCAAAAGAAATTACTGCAGAGTATATTTACTCAATCCCAAATACTTTACCAGCTTGTCAGTTTGGTTTTGAATCAGCCTTGATCATGAAAGGAGAAGAAAAAAGGAATAATATTCTCTCTTTTTGTGGTTTGCTCCCCAGTGGAGAGGAAGTACTTAATGTTTGGAATACCCTCTGGAATAGAGGATATACAACTTTTAAATGGAAAATAGGGGTAAAGACGATTATCAGTGAGTTAGAGATTCTTCATGAATTGATACAACAGTTACCTACTTCAGCGAAATTGCGTTTAGATGCTAATGGAGGTTTGAGTGAAGAGCAGGCAGAATTATGGCTAGAAAATTGTGATTATATTAATAATTCTTCCCAATCATCTGCAATAATTGAATTTCTTGAACAGCCCCTAAAGGCAGACAAATTTGAATCTATTTTGAGGTTGAGTCTTAATTATCAAACTATGATTGCTTTAGATGAATCTGCGGCAACCTTAGACCAGTTGAGAGATTCTTATGAAAAAGGTTGGCAGGGTCTTTTCATTATTAAACCAGGAATTGCTGGATATCCTTCTCATTTGCATCAATTTTGTCAGCAAAATCAAATTGATGCTGTATTCTCATCAGTTATGGAAACAGCAATTGGCAGACAGGCCGCACTTGAACTTGCACGTAAATTAACAATTAAGTCAAGGGCTGTTGGCTTTGGCATTAACCATTGGTTTACTGAAGATCAAGAAAATTATCCACAACAACTATGGTAGAACTTTTAGCACATTTAGAATCTCTCAAAAATGTAAACTGGTTAACTGGGATTGATAGTCAGCAACTAAAGCAATTCACTTGGGAATATTATTTACAATTAACTACCTCTTTGAAAGACTTAAATCCGCCAAAAATCTTGTTAGCTGAATCAGAATCAGTTAGATTTTTAGCGGGTTTTATTGCTGCTTGTGCGGTGGGCTTTCCAGTGTTTATATGTAATCCTTATTGGCAAGAAGAAGAATGGAAACAAGTATTAACATTGGTACAACCAGATATTATTTGGGCATCAACAAAAATTCTAAATTTAAGATATAAAAAAATAGATAATAATAATAAAGAAAATAGTACAAATCATATTATGATCCCCACAGGTGGCTCTTCTGGTAAAATCAAATTTACCATCCATACATGGGAAACACTAATGGCATCAGTAAGGGGATTTACAACATATTTGAATCTACATCAGGTAAATTCCTTTTGCGTTTTACCCATTTATCATATAAGTGGTTTAATGCAATTCATACGTTCTTTAATAACAAGAGGTCAATTTGTAATTACCTCTTTTAGAGAATTATCATCAGGTCATATAAATGATTTAGATATTACAGAATTTTGTTTATCCTTAGTTCCTACTCAACTACATATACTCCTACAAAAATCTACATCAACGAATTGGTTATCAAAATTCAAAATAGTATTTTTAGGTGGTGCACCTGCTTGGGATGAATTGCTAGAATCTGCAAGGTATCACAAAATTAGACTTGCACCTACTTATGGAATGACTGAGACAGCATCACAAATTGCCACTCTCAAACCAGATGATTTTCTTGAGGGAAAGACAAATGATGGGCAAGTTCTCCCACATGCTAAAGTGACAATCTATGATGATTTTGGCAATCAATTAGGAACAAACAAAACTGGAAATATTCATATTATATCTAAATCCTTATGCCTTGGTTATTACACTAGTCCTTCTGATCATTGTTCACTTACAGTTGATGACTTAGGCTTTTTTGATGAAGAAGGGTATTTGCATGTTGTTGGTCGTAATAGCAACAAAATCATTACAGGTGGTGAGAATGTATATCCTAGAGAGATAGAATCGTTAATTTTTGAAACTCATTTAGTTATGGATATTTGTGTTATTGGAATTTCAGATAAATATTGGGGACAAGCAGTTACAGCAATTTATGTTCCAGGCAGAAATGTACAAGATCATACACAAATTCTATTAGCTCTTAAAGATAAAGTTAGCAAATATAAAATTCCTAAATATTGGATTATTGTTGATAGCATTCCTCGTAATGATAAGGGTAAAATCAACTATCAAATGATAGAAGAAATGGCTCTTAATACTATTAACAAGCTTGACTAAAAAATGGAGATACCATAGGAAGTAAATAGTGTTAAGCTTCTTATTTGCTCTTTAACTATTAAAAAATAAATACCCTACAAGTTCAATTTAAACAAGGATTAGTTTAACTATTTAGCTTTAGATATAAGGATGCATTTTAGAATAGACTTTGGAGTTTGAAGATACCCTCTTGAAGATGATTATAACTTGAGATATAGTTCAAAAAAATATGCACTTTATTAACAAGATTCCAGAAACTTAAATATATATTGTACAATAAGGACTATGAATTACTGCTCGTACATTTTAGAATTTTGTGCATATATAACTATAATCATAGCAAAGTAATCAATACATATAATATCCATAACTTTATAAACTCATCTGAGATTCAGATAAAAAGTATTATTAGAGTATTCCTAATCTTTGAGGAATGAGGTAATTTTTTAGCTACAAAATTACCTCATATTGACTATTGAAAATAATTATCTTATAAAGATTTATCATCCCTATATATGGAAATGATTTTGATTACATTACTAAGTCAATATAATGATTATTGATTGATACTTTTTAACATAATGAGATTAGTTAAAAGTTGATTTTATTTTGTTAAAATAACCTATAGTATTTGCAATAATAGTCATAAATATATCTTTACAAATAATAATTAAGCCTATCATAATAGATTTAGAATTAGAAATAAGACCATTATTTTCTGGATGACAGATAAGACCTCATTAAAGTAATCATTTTGGATAATTCCAAAATGATTACTTTAATGAAAAATTAGGAAAATATTAAGCAATATAAAAGTCTGACTATCATACTAATATGAGGTGTTTAAAGCTTTTAAAAAATAGAACTAAAGGGTATATGTAAAATCCTTTACTAGCATTCCAGGAACTAAACTACCTCCTAGTTGACGACTTTCATAAGTATCAACTTCGGGGATAAATTCTTGGAAGTTTGTTAAATCGAGCAAATTTTTGCCCCAAAAACAGTATAGGCTTTCATCAAAACGTAGGTTTTCAATAGGAGCAACTATTTTCCCACTTTCAACCCAAAAACAAGCATAGCGAGTCATACCTGTAATTCTCCCCGTAGAGCAATCACTCCAGTTAAGGTAGTGTAAATTTGATATATACAAACCTGTATCTAACTGAGGTAAAATCTCTTCTGAAGTTAAAGTACCCGGACTAATTTCTGGACTACGTAAAGTTTCAGAAGCGTTGGCACCATTGGGAATTTTGCCGTATTCTTTGGCAGTTCTAGAATTAGCTAGGGTGTTAACTAAAACCCCTTTTTCAATTATAGGTAATTCTGGGGCAGCAATTTCTCCCCATTGATTAAAACGAGGTACTAAACCTAGGTTCAAATTTTCTTTGACATAAAATATGGGAGATAAAGCTTTTTCCTGATGGTAAAGTTCGGCCAGTGAACTGTTTCCTTGCTGAATATCTGCTTCACTAATTCCCTTCCAAGAAAGCATCATTAATAGTTCGGATACTGCTGCAGGAGCGAGATACGTTCTATACTTTCCCCGAGGAACTTTTCTGGTAGAAGTACATAGTAATTGCAATTGTCTTTTTGAATCTGCGATTTTCTTCCTATAAGTATCTTGATGCCATCGACTACCAAAAAAATTACCTTTAACAGCCTGTCCTTCTAAGTTAAAAATTGAATAGTCTAAGGTAAAAGAATCACTAGCAAACCAGTGTTTCTGGCCACAGGAATCAGCATAACCTCTAGTAGTTACTCCCCCAGCATAAATGCCAGTAAAGTCTAATTCTTCAACTTCTGAAAGAATACTATAGACTAGGGAGTCTTCCGATAACAACTCCCCTGGATACAATTCATGACTATTATTATTATTATTTCCTACGGGTAGGACTAAGTAGGGGTCCAGTGGTAAGTATGATATTTCCTGGCGTAACTCTTGTAGAGCTTGATATAACTGTTTCCAATCCAGTTCAAAATTCCCTACAAAGGGAAAGCGACGGTAATTACTACGCTGGTTGTACATTAATTTAAGCTCAATCCAACCATCGATAACACAGCCTATTTGCCTAACTCGAGCATGGTTGAATCGAGTAAATTGGCTTTGTTCCCAACTAAGTTTGAAGGTGAAGTACTCATCTTGTTGTTTCTTTTCCACTAGGATTTCGGCCAGTTGATTAAAGCTGACTTCTAAAGCTGATATTTTGTCGTTATTCATTGTTTAATTGTAATAATAGGGAAAGTACAACACCCTAGAATTCCGTAGGCTTTTTTATCAAGGAAATATAGATTAAAGGCAAGGTTTGATATGACAAAATTCTACGATTCCATATTGCCACCACCAAAAACCTCAATATTGGTAAATAAACAAATTGGGGAACCATGACCTACCCAAATTGCCTGGTTAGGTTCTCCCTTACCACAGAAGGGTGTACCATATATTTTATATGTAGAAGAGTTACCAATTTCACTTAAACTATGCCAAAACTGGGGGGTAGTAGCGCGGTAGTTAGGATCACGCAAGGTTTTAGTAAATTTGCCATTTTCAATTAATTTGCCATATTCACAACCAAATTGGAATTTGTAACGGCGATCATCAATGGACCAAGAACGGTTGGATTCCATATAGATTCCATATTCTACATCCGCAATTATCTCCTCTAGAGATGCTGTTCCTGGTTCTAAGTTCAAATTTGCCATACGGTCAATTGGTGGTCGATTCCAAGAACATGCACGGGCACAAGCTACTCCAGGAAGATTTGCACGTTTTTGACTTTCCAGACTTCCTAAACCCCTTATTAATTTACCCCCTTTTATTAAATATTCTTTTTTTGCTAATGCTCCCGTATCATCAAAGCTGTAGCTGGCCAGTTCTCCTAAGATAGTCGGGTCAAAAGTCACATCCATCAATGGAGAACCATATTTTAGAGTGCCAAAATCTTCCTTGGTGATGAAACTACCCCCAGCATAGTTACGTTCATCCCCCAAAATACGATCAATTTCTAGCGGGTGCCCCACGCTTTCATGGATTTGTAACATCATCTGATCAGGAGCAAGTAGCAGATTTGTATTAGCATGAGGACATTGTCTAGCATCAAGTAATTCTATAGACTGCTTACCAATTTCCTCTATGCGATGCCACATGTAATCCTGTTTGAAAAGTTCTAACCCTCCTTGATAGGAATTGGCTTGCCATCCATTATTAGTACGTCGCTGGACAATTTGCCCTTCTTGGGATGTTGCTGCATAGTGTGTTCCAATTAGTATAAACTTTTGATATACTTCTGAACCATTACTGCTGACAAACCATATCTGCTTTTCACTAATGTCAGCATTGGCAGCAGTATGGACTATCTTGTCAGATACCTTCAGGGTATGACAAATACGTATTAACAAATCATTCATTTCCCCCGAGTTGATAGAATCTAACGTCTCTAGAAAAGGAGAAATATATTGTCCAATTGTTTTAGGGCGCTCACTCTTGGTCAAGAAGGGATATATCCACCATTTTCGATTAGTAGTTGCCTGTTTATATGCTTGATTTGCAGCCGCTTGTAAACTTGATAATGCTAAGGAATTAGTCGCTGCATAGCCTAAACAGCCATCAACTAATACTTCTACCATTGCTCCCAGAGACCTTGTTTTACCATTATTGACTGGTAAACCATCTCGGACATGATGATTGGATACAGTTTCTTTTACTGACCTAATACCAACCCAATCGGCAGGAATATCAAACTGAGTAATCGCTTCTGTTAATTTAGACCACATAATGTTGCTATCAGGGGAGATTAAAAAGTCAATATTTCCATCATAAAATCTATCTTAATTCAGCTATATAACCAATGTTAGTGATTATATACAAGGTAGCAGTGGGGTTAGGAGTAAGAATTTTTATCTACACTTAAATTTATCAACTTTCTATACTTTTTAAGTATTGTATTATAAAGATGCTTTGGTTTAATATGAATGTAGAATAATAATAAATGCATAAACACAGAATACAATAATAACAACTATTTATTATCTTAGATAATTTGATTGTAGACTAATATTTAAATTTTAAGAGAACCAACTTCTGATTAACTATTAACCAGACTCTAAACATATTATTCACAAAGCATTGAAAGGTTTTAAGTGAGATTTTTTATATTGTTAAATATTGAATAAATTCTTGCAGAAATAAACCCTAAAACAAGTCTATTAATGATATAGAAATTTTGTAGTATTTGTTTTATATAAATTTTCGATAGATTTTCTGAATGCTTGTAATAAAATATGGTTGTAACTAGTTAGATCAACGTGAAAGTTTTTCACATATTGAACTCATATACGTATTTAGCGAATGTAAATTTTACTGGTTATAAATTTTGTTGGTAAATATTCAATATTGACATTAATAATTATACCTTAGGTTACCTACAAATTTAGCCTAGAAATATAATAATTGGGAATAAAAATATATTTATCTTATATCAAGTGGAGTATTCATATATTCAAAATATTGTCCAATATTTTGAAGTTTTATAAAACATATAGTTAAGGAATCATCTTTTTAATATCAATTTAATATCAATAGGTATAGATAGCTTGTAAGAATATATTTATATTTACAGTGAAATATGATGATAATAATCATATGATATATCTACTAAAGTGGTGAGCTTAATTTTGATAGTACATACTACATATTAGGATTACAGGTAAGTTATTTTATCTTAGGAAATATTAGATATCATGGTACTATATCATAGTATTATCATGATATAAAAAACCTGGGTATTATTTGTTTATCGTCGAGAATTAGATGAATTAAAAGATAAGAGAAATATAAAAAATTTCTGATTATACTGGTAATCTAATAGTAATAGCTAATAGCAGCAATTTACAATTATATATATGTAAGGTAACACCTTAAAAGGGTAGTTGTCACCATAAATCAGAAATATTTATATCTGTAAATGCCTGTAACTTAACAAACAAGCCATAATATTACTGCAGATTTAATGGAAGGTTTTAATTAATTTGTATTCAAGAAAAAGTCATGCTAATTAACCTAATTTTATTTGGGTTATGAGAAAAAATAAAAAGACTTTTGTTTCTTAGAATATACTTCATAAGTTATAAGCTAATTACTAAAGTTATATAGGCTTACCAAAGGTCTGCCCTAATAAGCAGGATTCTTAGAAACACATAACTGCCTTGATTTATGCATACTGCTAAACTCAAAATACTTGGATAATCAAACACCAAAAATATATTACCCACTACATACAATTTATTGAGGAGAGCAAATATCCAGGTGATAATCAAGCAAATTTATTTCTGAGATTTATTAACCTGTTTGAGAAGTCGTTGATATCAAGAACACTCTCACATATCACCTATACTTTAGATACTTTGAATTCTTATCACTATTAAAACCTTAATTTCTGAATAGCTATCACTATAGATTTTAGCCTATAATTATCAACTGCCCCAGGTAAAATTCTTATAATGTTCTATTCTCACACAAATTAAATTCCTTATATCACAAAATATTTTCAGCTGATCAGAACTTTACACCTGTTGCGGAAATATGTGCAAACTCAATAACATCCGCATCAAACTAAGTCAAAATTTTCTATATCAATCCTTGCATAAAAATATGGGAAGTCAGTCGTTCTTAATAACTGATATATAACGATTTAATGTTTTGGAATATCCGGTTTGGCTCTATTAATTTAGATTGATGATAGCTTTATTATATTGTGCTTATATCCAGATTATTAGGTTAAGCCTTACTAATATTACTTACAAACACACTGTTTTTATAAGGTTTACACTAAGAAATATATTTAAAATCATACCTAGCTTTTCAAAAGCTAGACAAAGGGTAAATTGGCAGTAATTGGTTTCAAATTAGTAAGGTCGACTTTAATCCTATCAAGTCTTTTAAGCAAATATAGTTCTAATATTTAAACTTTAAAATGTTATCTTTTGGGACCTATTTCTTGTTAAGAACTTAGGAGTAAATGGGATTAGTTTCCAGCTATAAGCTGGAAACTAGATTATATAAAGAACTAAGTGATAGTGAAAAATCAATACTAATGAACAGTGCTAAACTCATAAAATGCGATTTATTTCGCTGCCAATTTCAGCACTTCTCCAGTTATCCGAAGACTTTCTTCAAACAAAACCTCACGACCCCAACGTTGTAATTGCTGGCCCAATAAAACCTCAGCTTTTTGCTCAGGAAGAGAACTTATCTGTTGGAATGAACCTGTTGATTGTGCCCCACCATGAGTTTCCATGCGCATACAACCACCAGTCTCTGAGCAGATGAGAGTGCTACAATTTGTCTGTGATTCACTGGAGCTTAGACTTAGGGCAATTAAATCACCCACAACATTACCAACATTAGCAACAGGTACCCCTGTTAACTCTGCTTCTACCTGTCTTTGTTTATCAGTAATAAAACTAATCTTCCTAATGTTATAATCCCCAAACTCTTGCTTATAGGTACTTGGTTGCCATTGCAGACGACTTGCCAACCACCCCAAAAATAATAGTGCCTGGACAGGGTTACCTTTTTCATGATCAATCTTAACTCTATCTACTTCCCATACAGCTGTCTTTCTATGTGGCGGGTCAAAAGCTTGTGCTGTCAATTCTTGCCAGGCTGCAAGACGACCCCAATTTAAATCAGCTAAAGGTATTCCGGTCTCCACAAGTTCTCTCAACTTTAGCAAATCATTTTCCGGCTCGTTAAAGTTGCAGGAATCAACTATTACATTATTACAAACAGATCCTAATTTCTTAAATAGAGGATTATTGGGATCAGGTGTGGCTTTCCACCATAGGAATTTAGGTAAACCACCTATTAGTAATGCAGGTATCATACCACCAATTCTTTCCAAGGCGGCAGTTGTACCCGTTAAGTTAATATATTCACAACACACCAAAGTACTGGATGATTGTTTCTGAATAGGGCAGTAAGCAGATACTTGAGCTTTTACACCCTCATCATCTCCGGCAATGGGAGATAATGTAATAATCCGACAAGGATTGCGCAGGGCAATTTCATCTGCAATTCTGGGGCTTTTGCTATCTACACTATAAGAAATAATAATCTCATCATCGGCTGTACTATGGCATTGGTTGTCTACTTTCCTTAACATATCTAGTGTTTCAGTGTTTGAAGTTCCAGTTTCTGATAATCCATGTTGCTTCTGAAACTCTATAAGTGCAGCTTCTGTTTGAGGTCCTAGAATACCATCAATTGGACCATTATAAAAACCTGCAGCAGCCAATAAATACTGGGTTAATTCTGGTTCATAAACTACCAAGGTAAAAGTGGTAGCCCTAGTCGCTACTGGTAATGTACCATCATCTCCAGCGATACCATAACTTTGCCAGAGTTGATTAAGTTCTGCTTCAATTTCTGTAAGCGAAACATCCTTAGGAGCTTGAAGTGAAAAAATAGTTGGAGCTTGGGGAGTCATAATAAATTATAGGTTTTGGAACTTTGATTTGGGATTTGCATTATAGACTTGAAGATAGAGAAGTTAAGATTCAGTATTGAGAGTATTTTTACTATTTAATACTTATTAACTTTCCTTCTCCAATTTTCTAGTCTAAAACCCAAAATTTAAAATCTAAAATTCTATAGTCTACGCCAGTGCCTGCCATCCTGGTTAATTAGTAACTCTGCTTCAACTGGTTCCCAGGTCCCAGCCTCATACTTCGGAATTAAACTTGGATTGGAAGGCAAATCCCAAACAGAAAGGGCAGGTGTTACAATTTGCCAAGCTGCTTCCACTTCATCTCCCCTAGTGAATAGCGTTTGATCGCACATCATACAATCCAGAAATAAGCGATCATAAGCATCAGACTTAGCTTCAATGCCGAAAGATCCGTAACTAAAGTCCATATCTACAGAGCGGGTACGGAATTCTGCTCCTGGCATTTTGACATCAAAGTGGAGGGAAATCCCTTCATTTGGCTGAATTCTCATGGTTAAAATATTAGCGTTGATCTGTTGAGAAGCAGACTGAAACATCCGAGAAGGTACATCACGGAAATGGATGGAAATCTCACTAACTTTTTTTGGCATTCGTTTTCCTGTACGTAGGTAGAAAGGAACACCTTGCCAACGCCAATTATCTACAATAAATTTAGTTGCCACATAAGTTGGTGTAGTAGAGTTGATATCTACACCCGGCTCTTCACGATACCCAGGTACAGGTTTGCCTTTCATCCAACCAGAACTGTACTGGCCGCGGATTGCTGAACGCTCCAAGTTATGGACATCAGATAATCTGGTAGCTTGCAGTACCTTTACTTTTTCAGTCCGAATACTGTCTGCATCCATCGAATTGGGGGCTTCCATTGCTGTCAAGCAAAATAATTGCATTAAGTGATTCTGCAACATATCTCTCAAGGCCCCGGAACTTTCATAATATCCAGCCCTATCTTCTACACCCACTGTTTCTGCTACAGTAATTTGAACATGATCAACATAGCGCCGGTTCCACAAGGGTTCAAAAATAGTGTTAGCAAACCGGAATACTAATAAGTTTTGTACTGTTTCTTTGCCTAGATAGTGATCTATCCGGTATATCTGCTCCTCAACACAGTACTTACCTACTACTGCGTTGAGGCTTTTTGCAGAAGCCAAGTCTCTGCCAAAAGGCTTCTCAATTACTAGACGATGTTTATAGGAATCATCCAACATTCTTGCTGTTCCGAGCTGTTTAATTGCCTCTGGGAAAAAGTTGGGAGCAACCGACAAATAAAACATACGGTTACCCCTAGTTCCTCTTTGCCTATCCAACTCAGATAAAAATGTATTTAGTTTCTGGTAGCTTTGGGGGTTATCAATATTACCAGAACAATAAAATAAACCTTTAACAAAATCTGACCATAATTCTTCTGGCTCAACTCCTCCATATATTTCTTCCATACCCTTACGCATTTGTTCACGAAAGTAATCGTGGCTCCAATCGCGACGAGCAACGCCAACAATCGTTGTTTCTGGAGCAATGCGACCTTCTCGGCGTAGTTTGTATAGAGCTGGGACAAGTTTACGCCAAGTAAGGTCTCCAGAAGCACCAAAGATAACTATGATCTGGGGTTCGGACATCCCCTGCTGTTGTAGACCGATTCGCAGGGGATTTTCTAGCAAGCTGACCATAAAAATTTTGGGTTTGAAATGTTTTCAATTGTGAATAGAGGAATTACAACAGTAAATATATTTGTTAGTTCTAATTACCAGTTAAATTTACTATTGAATAAAGATAAGTAGCTCCTAACAATTCCCCAACTATGGCGATAATAGCTTGACCTTACTATTTCTATCTGTCATGTTTTAGCTCTTTTACTCCTTATTACTGTTAAAGAGCTAAACTCAAATACTGCATTAGCTAGTTTATATAACTTGCCACTTATTTTTGTTTATGCGTCGGCGGTAGCTTTACTCACAAAATACTAATGGCAAAATCATTCTAATATTTTCATAGGGAATTGTATATAGGTAAATAAGAACTGTTTTTACTGACTGAACTTTTTCCTAGTGCACCTTACTTAAAACTCTGTTGTAATCTTGATTACGTTGTAGCTAATCTCCTATATCAAGAACTTTTAAGCCACTATTCTTGATAGTATCATTAGCAATGATAGAGAAAATCCTTATGACTTACAATGAATGGGTTATTTTCCAAGAAACTTTATTCACAAAAACCATATAAAATATGCAACTGCTATTAATTATGAGATTTTCTTGACCTCAAGCATGGATAAATATTCAGCGCTTAATGATTATTGTGAATGAATGATTCCACCTTAGCTACATCCTGATTACTACCAATAATCAAAGGAGTTCGCTGATGTAATTTAGTAGGTAATACATCCAGAATATCCATATGCCCAGTAGTAGCTTTTCCTCCAGCTTGCTCAATTATGAAGGCTAAAGGAGCTGACTCATATAACAAACGCAATTTACCTTCTGGTTTAAGAGAATTACCGGGGTAAAGAAATACACCACCTTGAATTAATATTCTATGAATATCACTCACCATTGCACCACTATATCTGGATGAATAGCCTCCTGCACGATGGACATAGCGGATATATTCCTGAATTGACTCATCGCATTGCCAAAAATTCCCCTCATTGAGACTATAAACTGATCCATGTTCTGGGATACGAATATTTTCCTCGGTGAGAATAAATTCTCCTAAGCTTGGATCAAGTGTAAATGAATGAACACCCTTCCCTATAGTATAAACCATCATAGTACTTGGTCCATAGAGGATATACCCAGCGGCAATTTGCTTTCGTCCTGGTGCTAATAGATCTTTTACTTCGCTGTTTAAATTTTCTCCTTCTTGATAGCGAATCGAAAAAATTGACCCTAAACTCAAATTAATATCCGTATTGGAAGAACCATCAATTGGATCGTACAGTAATGTATAACGGCCGATAGGGCAATTTTCGGGGATGTAGTAAGGTTTTTCCATTTCCTCAGAAGCAAGGCGACAAACTAAGCCACTTTGCTTCAGTACGGCAATAAAGACTTCATTAGCATATACATCCATATTCTTTACTGATTCTCCTTGAACATTTACTCCTCCTGTAAATCCCAAAGTTCCATCCATGAGTCCTGCTTTACTGAGGCGGCGGGCAATTAGCTTGCCAGCTAATGCAATCCGATTCATCAAAGTACTCAAATCTTGTGCTGAATGTGAAGAGCTTTGTAATTGTTGCAGTACATGGTGTGATACTGTTCTACAGTCATTTTCCAAATCTTGCCCTTGTTTATCTGCGACAACTAAGTTCAAGGGTTCCGGTGCTTGATTCATATAGAGAACTCCTAACTACTCATGGGTTATATATTCAACTGGTCCTGTTAAACAAATATTAGGTTTCCATTTATATATTAGACAGACAATTTGATCAGCCAAATATGATTTTATATAAACTAAATAAATCAGTGAATGGTATATTATCGATATATAATCTTGCTGATCGCATAAATGCTACAATCAGATTTATTATAGATGTTATATTAACAACATTGTAGAAATATATTGTTGCAAATTCCTCAAAATAGAAGTTATATTTAATCTATCTAGTTAGTCATATTTGAATATATTCATTTATAGAAAATTTACAATAAATCTGCGAATTTGTGTATTAATTGTTGTTAAAGTTATATATATAATTCTAGGCTTACTTGACAATTTATAGGTAGTAATAAGTGTTTTTTACCCCATTTTAGCAACTCTATAGAGTGGAGATCAAGTATTTCTTATGATATTTACATCATATTTATTTAATACTAATTTTACTAAAAATAATTACCATGTGTATAGATAATAAACAGTTTTCTAAGAAATTTCGGATGAAAAAAATAACAATCATTAGAATATAAGTTGAGAATTATAGAAAAAATATTAGGTATTTATTAAAGGTATTAGCTAAGTTATAATTGACAAAATATTCTGCAGTATCTAATAGCTTAAATAGCCAAAGTGAATAAAGAAGAGATTATATTATTCTAATAATTAAGAATACAGGATAATAGCACGACCTAATTAGTAATTATGACAATCACTGAAATACTAGTATAGATAATTATTTACTATAGAAGAAACTGCTGTAAATTGAATTATTAGAATAGTTTTACACCTAATTAAGTAGATTGTATAATTGATTTATATACCTGCAATATTTCAATAATTATGAGGTATGTCTTCTGTCTGTTAAGCAAAAATTAGATCCTAGTCAGAAAGCTACCCTACAGCAGAATAATAGGAAGATTTACAAGCATTAAAAATAGACTGAAACTAGCCCAAAAAACTCATTGATGAATCCCCCACCATGTAATATACAAAGTTAATGCTATTAAAATCTTGTCTGCGTTATCAGCCTAAATCTTAATACTAAGTTTAGATATGTGAAATTTTCTAATTCACGACTATATTCTTTCTCCTCCCCTTTCCAAATTATCGCACAATAAATTAAAGTAGATTGATTATTTTTACTACCTATTCAATGCAATCTTTACTTGCAGATGCAAAAAACCTGCTCTTGGATTTAATCGCCCGGTATTATTCTAGGGTTGATTATCTTATTATTCGCTTAGAAGAGTCTGAAGGTACAAATATAGTACTACGTGGTGACAGAGTAGAAACCTTAAGTGAAGATATTTCTATTGGTGGACATATTAGAGCTTGTTATAAAGGAGGGTGGGGTTTAAGTAGTTTCAATAGACTAACAAGTATTAATGAACGTATAGAAGAAGCAATCGCAGCTGCACGCATGGTGGGAAGTGAAGTAACTATCCTAGCTCCTATAGAACCAGTGCAAGTAGTATGTCAACTACCCATTATCGCCACAGATCCCAGGAAAATAAGCATAAACAGGAAAAAAGAATTGTGTGAGCGCTATGTGGACTTGATGAGAAGTGTCGGAAGTTGTATCGCGACAACTTCCGTACGTTATTCTGACAACTCTCAAAAAGTTATCATTGCATCTAGTGAAGGAACACTCATTGAACAATCTTGGGTGGACATGGAAATGCGTTTTGCTGCCACTGCAAGAAAAGGTGATAAAGTTGAGACATGTAGGGAAACTACTGGTTCTCGTCGGGGGTTTGAAGATCTTACAGGTTTAGATAATAAAGTAAAGAATACGGCACAAAGATCCATTATTGCTTTGTCTCTTCCTCCAGTTAAAGGTAATACATATACTGTAGTAATTGATCCAATACTTACAGGTTTATTTGTTCATGAGGCCTTTGGACATCTTTCTGAAGCAGATATGGCTTATGAAAATCCCGAAATTTTGGAAGTAATGACTATTGGTAGAAGATTTGGTCCCCCAGAGTTACAAATTTTTGATGGTGCAGCACCCAAAGGACATCGAGGTAGTTACTTTTATGATGATGAAGGAACTCCTGCTAGCACAACACAATTAATTAAAAATGGAATTTTAGTTGGAAGATTACATTCTCGGGAAACTGCAGGTAAACTATGTGAGGCAGCTACCGGCAATGCCCGCTGTCTTAACTACCACTATACTCCCATTGTAAGAATGACAAATACCTGGATTGCTAGAGGAAAGACTCCTGCAACAGATTTATTAACAGATATCAAACAAGGAGTTTATGCCAGCAGTTGGTTAGGTGGTATGACTAATGGCGAGATGTTTACTTTCAGTGCAGGGGAAGCATGGATGATTCGCAATGGTAAGATTGCTGAACCTATTAAAGGTGTTACTCTTTCCGGTAATGTATTTCAGACGCTTTTAGACATAGAAGCAATCGGTAATGACTTCTATTGGGATGAGTCTGGTGGGTGTGGTAAAGGAGGACAAAATGGTTTACCAGTAGGTTGTGGGGGACCAAGTCTACGCATCAAAAATGTAGTCGTTGGTGGTAAAGCAGCTTAAGTAAAATAAAAATAGCATTTCCCATCTGCCTACACCATATTTACGATATGTAACTGTTGGAGTTAATTTTGCAATCTGGTATCCCTATCGAAGATAGAACTTGATAGTACTTACCCAATTCTAAGAAATTAGGGTCAGCAAAAACATCGCTAGATTTTTGATAAAAATGTAACTAAATATGCATTCTACTCAAAAGAATCAATATGATTTCCTATTGTATTAATAGGGTAAATATTCCATATAATTGGAATATTTACCAACTTATTTAAGAAAAACTTTATGTGTGAAAGTTCCATGTAGTCCATGAGGAATATGGTGCCTTAAGTGTAATCTTGCTAGGGGTTTTCCACGTAAATCCTTAGCATTAAGAATTAGTATGTCAGAACGATGATGCTCTGCATCATAAATTATAGCCAACACCCAACCATCATCTTCAGAAGTGGAATTGGGGTGTGGAACAAACAATGGCTCACCTGTAAACTCCCTTGCTCCAGCACTCCATATTTGTATTTCTCCCGTATACAAATCGACTTTTTTAATTGCCTGCAATGGGCCATTGCCCCAAGGAAAATGAGTAGAACCTATATATAGGTATCGATATTTTCGCCCTAAATTTTGCGGATTAATACTTGGAAATTCGCAACAGAAATTTCCTAAAGGTTTTTTATTAAACGTCCTATCTTCAATATTAAGATGGAAACGCCACAATTTCCCTGGTGGAATCAAACTAAAGTCAACTTGATATAAATCCTCTCCTTGTTTGATTCCTGGCAAGAATTCCTCATAACATATAGAGTCGACTACTATCTTATCATCCTGTTCAAAAGCGTTAGCATGGTGGAAGATAAAACCCGAATTTATTTCTATAGTCTTGATTTTTAGGTTTTCTGGATTACGAGGAATAATAATTGCACGGCTGGGTTTATGAGATTGAAAACTAATACATTGCGCTGCACCAGCTGTTCCTATAATGAAGGGTATAGGATTAAAACTTACGGGATTTTGAAAAAAATACAGTAATTAGGAGTAATGACAAAGTCGTGAATAAGTGCAAAACCCGGGAACTGGTGGGTGTGTTTTCTTGTAACTTTACCGGTTATATCCAGCTCAAACACAGTAATGGAGATGTATAATCCATTATTTTTAACAGAAAAGTTCACCAAACAAGGTTGCCCACCATCCAGTTTACTACTTGTATCAAACCGGGGATGGGCGGAGAAAGAACTACCTGCTACCAAACCTCCCTCCAAGTAGTCTTTTCCCAAGGTATCTAGAGTATAGGGATCCAAACAATAAGGCTCAGAAGCCTCCCACAACGCAAGTAGTTTATCACCCCAATAAATAACATTGGTATTTGCAACTTCTTTGTTTTTTAAGTCAAAACAATTTGCGAGCCATCCACCCGTTTTCTTAGTCCCAAAAACGCCACGGTAAAGTATTCTACCAAGTTTCTGCTCTTTTAGGTAGCCCGGGGTACGCACATAACGGTTGCGAAAATGAACACGTTTATTATCAAAGGTTATACGAGAGATCATCCCATCACCATCAAAAGGATGATGGATGCTTTGCCCATTAATATCTAGTAAGCCAGGACCATTTTTAAACAAAGTACCATTAAGTTCTGAGGGTATTTCACCTTCTATATTTTCTATCCAATAGTCATATTCTTGTTTCAGAGATGTATACCCTGATTGCCAGTCTTCAATAGTATAGGATTGTTTCATATGGGTAGATGTATTTGCCGGTTGGCTCTGCATATATTTTTCTTAAAAATTATTAATGCTTAATGAAAATTACTCGCCAGCATATTAATTCGGATAATTTTTGGTCATGTTGGTTAACTTACCCGTAAATTAAGTTCATAAACTACAAAAAAACCAAAGTGAATAATGAAAGTTTTATTCACTTTGTTTTTTTATGTGTTAAAAGTGGTGAATATATAAGACTATTGAATCTTCTGATGAATTCAATTAACTTCATATTCTCAGGCTAATTTACTGTAATTCCTTCTACTCATTTGCCTCTTGTTTCTCTTAATGAAAAAGACTATATAAATATTAAGAATAATTAAAAGGAATACTTCTAAACCTAAAAGTTGAAAATTCAACTAGTATTTCTTACTATTCTCCATGGTAAATATCACAGCATGATTTTTACTGGAATGGCTTCCTTGTTTGCAGGAGGTAGCCATTTAAGAAAGGGTAGAGGTAATAATGTACTGATGTTAGTTATGATTACTAACAACCAAAGTAGGTCAAAGTTGTTGTCACTAATTCTCAGTATGTGCATCAGCCCTGCACCAAGTTCATAAGAGACTAAACCAGCCAAGTTAAAGATTGACATTAATAGAGCAAATAATGTTGCTTCTATTCCTGAGGGACATAATCTTACTGCCAAAACTAATACAGGCATATAGGCGATTTGCCCCATTACAGTTAAAATGAGACTATCACCCAAACTAAACCAGTAGTCATCAATGCCAATAATACGGTTAGTATGAGTTACTAATAGTAGCATTGTCATCCCCAATACAGCCGACATCAATGTACTCCAAGCAAAAATTACTCGGAAAGGGATAGTTTTTAGGAACCGCTGAAATATCCAAATACCTAATAGTGATGCAACACTAGCAACTAGACGGACTCTGCCTAGAAATTCTGGTTGGAAATGCAATTCATTGGTAGTAAAGAAAAAAAATGCTGAATCTGCAGTAGGGGTCGCTTGCCAAATAAATACAAAAGCTGCAGGTAGCCAAATTGCTTTTTGAGTGATTGCTTGATAGAGTTGCTTAAGTTGGTTTTTTATACTCAAGAAATTATCTTTACTAACCTCATAAATTGGGGTTTCAGCAATTAACCATGCTACCCCGGAAACCAACAATGGAAATGAGGCTGTAACCCAAAATATTGTACGAGTGGTGAAGTGTTCTAATAGAATTCCACTAAAATAAGCTGTAATTATCCCCCCTAAGGCAGATGCACCCCAGCATAATGATTGTAAAGAACCAGCTTCAGTTTGTGATTCGGCTTTTGCCCTTTCTACTACCAGGGAGTCAACTATGACATCACTGACAGCCACTGAAAGTGAGCTCAACATGATTGCTAAAGTGGCGGTTATAGGTTTATGTACTACTGTGGCTAAACTAACCCAAGAAATCGCACCAAGTATACCTGATAAAACCAAATATGGGCAGCGACGATAGCCAAAGATGGGTAAACCATCAGACATAAACCCAAATAAAGGTTTCACTATCCAGGGTAAAGAAACAATACCTAAAATAGCAGATACTTGAACCGGACTTAACAATAGTTCATCTTTAAGAAAAAAACTTACAGCTAGTCGCGCCAAACCTAAAATTCCCTGGACAAAGTAAACGGTCAGAATAGCCACTAGTTCGTAACTTGGCTCATTACCAAACAAAATTTTTTCCTGTACTGAATTTTTAACCTTGGATAAGCCAGAGGAAGATATCAGCATTTGATAAACAATTGTTAAGATTCTTCTACCCATATATCATATCGGTTTTCCATGAATTATGGTTAGTATGTTGATTAAACCTGCTACTGTGAACTATGTCCACTAAGTAAAGTATGGCTAATTTTAGTTATACTCTTCTCCAGACTTATTAGAAGCCTTACCTTTCAATTCCTACTTATTTCAAGGGTTATATTGAGTTTTCATTAATAATCCTTCAATTTCCTCAAAGCAATCATGGTATTCTGACCTCCAAAACCAAAGCCCAAGCATAACGCTTGTTCTATGTTCGCTTCACTGGCTATGGGTACTAAATTTAAGTCAAACTCTGGTACTTTCAGACCAACCAACACACGGCGGGAGTATTTACTGGTGTAAAGACATAAGAGAAAAAGCAATGCTCAAAGCCCCTGATGCTCCTAATGTATGCCCAGTAGATCCTTTTGTGGAACTTATGGCCACTCTATGACTGAATACATGTTGTATAATAAGACTCTAATTCTTGCCATTTAATTGGGTTATAGTACCATGGGCATGGATAACATCAATATCTTCAGGTTTAAGATTGGAGTTTTTTAAACATTGTTTTATGGCTATAATTACACTCCTAACTTGAGGATATGGAACATTACCATGATAAGCATCTGCAGTTGTCCCAGCACTTAGTATTTGTCCACAAATCTTTGCCTTACTCTTCTTGGCTACTTCCCCGGACTCTAATACAAAAACAGTACTGCCTTCTCCTAGTGCTAAATCTTCCCTATGCTTGTTAAAAGGATAAGCCCCAGTACTTGCAAGCCCCCATTCTTTGAAAACCCAGTAATTATTAAAGGAGTAATTGGTGTTTCTACTGCACCATCAATTACTCTTTGACACTGGCCAGAAATATCGTAAACAAGCCCGTAGCACAAGCTGCCATAGGATAAATAACCACTCCCATGGTACCTACTTTTCTAGCTATTGTGATTGCATTCATATGAGGCAACTTATCTATCCAATTCTCTAGACACAAAGGTGAGGATTTTGAGGGTCAAGAGTAAAAGGATTATAATTTAAGCTCTTTTCTCCCTTTAGCTCTTTCAAATTCAAAACCCTCCCAACTACTGGTGGTCTCGAATAGAACCAATTATAACCCCACAATCAGATAAAGGAAGGCTTAAATTAGTATTTTGAATTGCAGACTCGATAATCAGACGGGTTAATCGCTTAAGTCTGCTGGCCTTATATCAATATAACCCTACAGGTAATGGAGGTAGTTCTGGAAAAATTTGATGCACTTGAATGTCTGAAAAACCTGTAATTAACTTTTGCCAAGTATCATCCAGGCTATGACCTAAAGATGATACCAAAACAATACCTGTAACAAGAACTTCAGTCAATTTTAGATTTTGGAATAGGGAAATTAATAATTAAGTATATTTACAGTAATGTATATGAACATCTCTATGTATAAAACACGCTGAAAATTACTAATCGCATGAGTTTTATCTTGCATGTCTTAAGATCATTATGATGAATTTCACTTGTTACTTACCTAATTTATCTCCTATTTTTCCAATTCATGATTTGTCAGGCTGTTTCAAATTTTCTGCACCTTTTATTACTCTTGCAGATTCAATGCGATCACCCTGTTCAATTTTGTTAACTGTAGTCATACCATCAGTTACATAACCAAAGACTGCATAATTCCCATCTAAAAAACCAAGATCTGCCAAAGCAAAGTAAAACTGTGAGGAAGCAGAATTAGGCATCTGTGACCTAGCCATAGCTATTGCGCCTAAGGTGTGAGGTAGTTCTGGTGCTTTGGATATAGTCTTGCCATAGGTTGCTTTCCCATATTCTTTTGCCTTTATTTCTAAAGGAATATATCTGACCTGACCAGTTTTAGGTTCGATATAATTACCAGTTCCCAACCTATTTATTGGAAATTTTGGGTCTTTGCTTTGAGGATCTCCACCTTGAACTACAAATGGATCTTGATTAGTTGTAGGCCCAATAACCCTATGAAAAGCTAAGCCGTCAAAAACACCTTTTTGCACTAAATCCACGAAATTACCAGATGTGATTGGAGCATTAATACCATCTAATTCAATAGTTATGGGTGAACCTTTTACAGTCATTATTACTGTGGCTTTACCTTCTAGCCTGGGTAGGTTTTTCATTAAAGGGTCACTTGATTTTATATCATCTGACATAGGAGTTATATTTGTATAATCTACGTTCTCAGAAGTTTCTTCGGCCGCATTGAAAGATTTAGAAATATCAGAATTCGTCTGGGGTGTTAAGCACCCATTCAATAACAATGCACTAACAATAATCAGCGCAACCAAGTATCTAGAGATTTTTAACTGCATAGACCATTTCAAAAACAAGTAAAATATCCTAACCTTCATGGCAGTTGTTAATTTCAATGATTAACATCTACACAAAAAAGATAGTTAGTAACATAGTATGTACATCAAACATAGAAAACAAAAATAATTTTAGAAAAGGATTATATCCCTTGCTAATATCCCCCCACAATTAGACAGTACTACAACTCTTATACTAAGGCTAGTTTCTAAATCCTATTTAGAAACTAGCCTTAGTATAACTAATAGAATGAATAAATAAGGTTTTCTGAAAATCTAGTGTCAAATTTATCCTTGACAAAAAGACAGTATTTATAAGCTAGCTAATAAAGCTTATATTAAGAATTAGGTTTTAGGAAAACTTACTCAATAACAATAGGCATTGTATATATATTTAAAGTATAAGTTGTTCATAAATATCCTTCCAAGTTTGAGCAATATAATACCAAATTAAACTACTCAAAAAGCATTATGAAGATAAGATAAACTCATAATACTTCAGGTAAACACACCGCTTTTATTATGATCCTTGTAATAAAAGCATTTCCAATCAGTTGTTCCAGTGTAATAATTTTATTTAGACTAGTATACTTCCAGTAGAATACCTGTAATTTCAAAAACTCTTTGGAATTACAGGTATTCTGTAATCAATTCCCTAAGTATAAAGTCTAGTATATTTCTCATATAAGTAGAAATTATTTAAGAAAGTCAAAATATATACAATATGAATCTATTGGTAATATTAATTATTAAAACTAAGCTATGCGAATAAAAAACTAAATACGGTATAAGTATAAGTTATATATATATTGAATTACAAACATCATTTTCTATACTATTGCTAGTAAAAGTCATAAAATTACATAATGCATTAGATATGAGGACTTTATGGTGTATAGGATAGCAAGTCAAATGGTTAGAATTTAGGCAATAGCAAAGTAAGGTAGTGGTTATTATGGTCGTAAAAATATAAGATAGTTGATTGCAGTTACAACTTTAAAATTAATAGTGCTATAAGTCTTAGCTGCAAACAGGCAAGCTATTAAAACTATCTAAAGGGCAACAACTTCTTAAAAGAGTTAAGAAATATTCAAGAATATTATTTGCCAAGCATCTGAGCGATAATTAATTATGATTGAAGACTTATCATAATTAATGGAGAATAAACTTTTTCACATTCCATAATTATAGCAGGAAGGCAATAGGGGAATACACGTGTGTTTCATAATAGTCAGAATACCTTAAACTTTTTTCAAACAGAATATATACAATCATTGATTGGGAAAGACTTCACTGTTTTATGAAAATTAAGATATAGGATTCCTGAGAGAATAGGAAATAACTAAGAGTTATCTGGAAACAAGATAATAAAAATAAACATAAATTAAGATAATTAGGAAAATTGCTATTATTAGCATTAGTAAAAAAATAGATGGCTATCAAAAATTTCAATACTGTATGAAAATCATGAACTCCAATCAAATTGCGTATATAACATAGATAAAGCAAGTATAAATAATCAAGAAAAATATACTTATGGCTCCTGTAAATTGGGAAAAATGTATTGCAGTCTTCAACCATGAAGGGCGTAGAACGGGTCTTTATAGTTATTTTCTTAAAATTTGAACAAGGTTTTTTCCAAAAATTTTTGTTCAGCCTTATCACTAAAATTTATTTGGGATTTGGTTTGAAGCTGTTTTTCTTATCACATTAGATGGTATTATGTATATTTATAATAGTTGTATGTCATAAGCATTACTTCTCAAAGATAGTTAAAGGAAAGCCAGTTTTATGATGGCTCTTGTCTGTTCAGATAAAAACTCTGAAATATAAAGTATTTTATGCTGCGGCTCTCATCAGGAGAAAATTAAAAATGTAAAGTTTGAACTGGCTACATAGTTCAAGACCATGATAAGGTGGGGGATGGTATCAGTTCTCCCGCCAGACTAGTGGAAACTTTGCTCCAAAGTACCTGGGAAACCGCTGAATTGCAAATTCGTGAATGATAAGGTGCTCTGGATCTTGTATGCATGTTTGTATTGAGTGAACTTAAACATCGAGAAAAACTGGGTTGTTTCGGTTGACGATTTTGAGGAAAGAATTTGATTGACGACATTTTCGGCCAGTATTGTAGTTATTGGCCACACATCAGAAGCAACAAGTTCTTTATGTTTTATCCCATTAAACAGAGGTATAGCTCATGTCTGTTCGTTTATATATAGGCAATTTGCCCAAAGAGGAAATAGATCGCCAGGATTTACAAGCAGTATTTGTAGAAGAGGGAGATAGCGTTACGACTAAGTTAATCAAAGATCGCAAGACAGGCAAGTGTCGAGGGTTTGGCTTTATTACCGTCAACAATAATGAGCAGGCAGACCAGATCATTGAAAAGTATAATGGTCAAACCTTCAAAGATACTATAATTAAAATAGAAAAAGCTCTGCCACGCGCAAGGACAGAAGATGGAGAAGAACAAAGTACTAAGTTAGCAACTCAAGGAACTCCTGCTAAAGAGAATAACCGTCGGGAGAAAAATTCGAAAAAATCCCGTCGTAATAATAATTCACGAGATAATAGTTCTCCTTATGGAGGAGATTCTGATACAATCCGTCCAGATCCTCGTTGGGCTACAGAGCTGGAAAAGCTTAAAGAGATGCTAGCTGCACAGACAACTAATTAGTTGTTGGTTTGGGAACCTTAAAAATTAAAAATTCCTGGCCAATTTTTAATTTTTAATCCCTCTGATTGTTTTTAAAGCTTAAGATTCAGGTCTTTCATACATATTTGTAAGTCTTTTTGTATATAGCTTTGTAGACTTTGGGAAAAATGGGTGCGTTGGTTAAATTTTTCTGTGCGGATGGGCTTATATTCAGAGTTCAAAACCCAGCCATAATCACTACTCAGACGTAATTTATTTTGCCAGTCCGATATAGAAACTATAAGTTGACTGGAAGGACTATTATCTACGCCCAGAACTGAAAAGACATAGTTAAATGTATTTTGTTTACCAGGAGCGACAGTTGAAGGCTGACCATATTCCCGAAACAATTCGGACCGCGTACTATCGACCAACCCGGGATATTCTAAATATTCAAGTGTTCTAACAGCCAAGGTAATAGCAAAGTAGAACTTATCAACGGGAACGAATTCTAATTTCATAAGAATTATTCTACTACTGGTTATTGCACTCTGGTAATAGTTTGAGGCAATCTTAACTATAGTTTTGTAGTATGAATGATACTAGTATCATCCATTTATACCACATGACTCAACCAACCTTATATTTTATAATTCACACTAAGTATTCTTTAGTAGATATTAATTAAGAAGGATATGAAATACTTTGGCCTATGCCTTTACTAATTTTAGAATAGTGACGAATTATATGTCTAAATCCCAGAATCTCAAAACATATTGATGATCATACCTGCCACCTTAATTTTGTTTTTACCAGATTTTTTCTTGGAAAAAACTTATTATGTCATCGATATAAGGACTTTACCATCTTCCTATATAACCTCACGTTAAGAAAAACTGCTTGAAAATCGCCAAATTTATACTTGTGTGGAAGCCAGGTTATTTTTCTCTTATATATTCATAATCTTTGAAAAAAAATAATTACATATTTTGGTAAAACTATATAAATCTTATTTTTTCTGTAGCTTTATCTTTAGATAAGATGTAAAGCAACCCTTATTTTATATGTAGATGAATTAATTCTAGTTTAGATGTAATAACTAACAAGAGAGTTAGACTTATGATCCTTGCACTAAGAGTGAGAGTATAATAAATTCAAATTTTACAGTTGTTTATTTTCCCCATTCATCAAAATTTAAGTAATAGTCAAAGGTTATTAAATATAGTTTGGCTTTCCCCATTTTTGACTAATTGCCCAAAACAAAATTTTGTAAATCAAGAGAAGTTGATTTTCTCACTTGTTGGTTCTCTGTTGTTATTGTAGGAGGTAGTTGCAATTAAAACCCTATTTTTCTCTTAAACGATCACGTAATGTATGGTTCAATTCTCGCCAAACTCCACGTTTTTGCCATTTTCGGTAATAATTATATACTGTTGAACTTGGGGGAAAATCTCTAGGAAGCATATTCCATTGACACCCTGTTTTTAATTGATAGTAGATGGCATTGCATACTTCTCTCATGTTAGTTGTACGAGGATGTCCACCCAATTTGGGTGGTGGAATTAATGGTGCTAGTATTTCCCACTCTAAATCACTAAGATCACTAGAATAAGCCTTCCGAGCCATCGCTTTATAAGTATATATATTGCCTTTCAAGTATCCTATATTTAGGATAATACTTAGCTAGTAATCTTTCAATATTAACCTTATCAATGGTTTATAATCCTGATTTTTAATTTTGTAAATGAGGTTAAACCAGCCGGAATTAATTCAAATAAGCGTATGTCATTTGTTGTTATCTCCTAAAAAATATCAAAAGTGTAATTGAACAGTTGCTTAATCATTAAGGGCTCCGGTTGAAATTATCCAATTTTAGTTGGTCTGTAAAATACATCTCATCGCATTTTTAACTAAAAGATTCGATAATTCCACTGAATCAATTATTAACTCCCTATAATTAACCTCAATTTAACAATACTAAATTAAGCTTACTTGACTGTGGTATTTATTATATTTAAGGCAAGAGTATTTCTACAAGATATACACAGTTCATCGAACTCATAAATTTTATTTCTTTGTATTTATATAAATCTACTAAACTTTTTATTTTCATTGATTATTAAAAATATTATTTTTCTGCCTTTAAACTTCCAATCAATCAAAAAGATATTTTAATCAGTACATTACCATATACAAGTTCTAACATGTATTTATAATGATGAAAATCCTCACCGTGAAAATACTAAGAGTTTACCCTACATTAGAATAATGTACTCTTTTCAAATAAAATTCTTAAATACTTCCAAGTACAACTACGCTGCTTTCTAACACCTGGTTAACTATATATATCATACTCAAGGTATTTCCTACAATAACCTTTCAAGATATGAGTTGATGAATAAATTTGGGCAGAGTATACATCAAACTGAACTTATAGTCAGCTCAATACTAGGTAAAATAAAAAGCAAAACATAATAAAAAATACTTAGATATATTTTGGCTAGGTTTTATTTTTGTTATTTCAAAAGCACTTTTAAGTTCCATGAAATAAATGTATCTTTTAGCCAAGTAAAATACAAGTAATAGGATGATTAACTACTTTATTTTTTAATAAAGCTATTGCCAATAGCAGCTATTATTACTTTAATACCTGCTCTGTTCTTCACACTTTTATAATCCAGTTACTAATTTTTTATTTTATCTCTTATTACCGAATAATAATATTTATGCCCATACGAAAGTATTGTACCCAAAAATATTTTTTTCATTAAGTTCTTTAACCCAAATACTAGGGTAATGGTCAATTATAAACATGCAGACTTCTTTAAAATTACTTAAATTTAGACTTGAAGCTTTACGGTTGATTTAAAAATAGGATGATGTTTGTCTTCAACAAATATGGTACGGTACTACGCAGTTATGTTAAATGAAACAAATTGAAAACTTTTCCTAGTATTTCCTGATTATTACATCTCGCTTTTGTTATACTTATACAACGAGGCAACAAATAAAAATAGCTAATTAATGTGCAGACAGTTGACTTTACAACCCTGGTAGCAATTTGTAGTGACATACGTTGTCGTTGGTTACCATCACGTTTAGAAAAAGTTTACCAACGGGATTGCTATACCATTGCCTTAGCCCTAAGAAATTTACATGGTAGGTGTTGGTTAGATATTTCTTGGCACCCTCAAGCTGCAAGGATGTGCATTGGTAATCCACCACCACGACTACCAGACACCTTTACTTTCAGTCGACAACTAATACATCAGTTAGGGGGGTTAGTATTAGTTGGAATAGAAATGATTGCTCCTTGGGAACGTGCTTTAGATATGCGATTTGCTCGTCGCCCAGGAGAAGCCCCAATTTATCATCTACATGTAGAGATAATGGGCAAACATAGTAATGTGATTCTTCTCGATACACAAAATATAATTATTACTGTTGCTAACCAAGTACATGGAAAAAAGTCTGGCGTTCGTACCTTACTTACAGGAAAAATATATGAAAAACCGCCAAAGCTTACTAATACAATTCCCACTTTGGGAGAATCTCAACAAAGTTGGCAAGAGAGAGTAAGTTTAGTTCCAGGGATACTTAAAACACGATTACTACAAAACTATCGTGGACTTTCCCCTTCATTGATTGAATCCATGCTAAATTGTGCTGGAGTTAGTCCTAATTGCACCATATCTTCCCTGACACCTAGTATATGGCAAGAGTTATTTCAATATTGGCAGATGTGGTTACAAGCCTTGGCTGAGGGAAAGTTTAGACCTGTAACCACATCCACTGGATACAATATAATGGGCTGGCAAGTAGTGGAAACTGTGAGTGATATCCAGAAACTTATTAATCAGTATTATACCAATCAACTTAATCAACAGCAATTTGAACAACTACGCCATTATTTAAGTCAAAAATTGAGTAATACATTAACCAAATTAGTAGTAAAACAAAACACTTTTGCTGATAAGTTGCAGCAGTCTCTACATGCAAATACATACCGACAAAAAGCTGACCTATTAATGGCATATCTGCAAACATGGGAACCGGGAATGACGGAAATTAAACTCCCAGATTTTGAAACTGGGGAACCCGTAAGAATTCCTCTAGAGGTAAATAAAAATGCTGTACAAAATGCTCAATACTTATATAAAAAACACCAAAAACTAAAACGTGCTAATAAATTGGTTAAGCCCCTTTTAATAGAGGTGATGGCAGAAATAAATTACTTGCAACACGTAGAAGCTTCGATTATCCAGATAGATAGTTATAAATCTCTAATAGATTTACAAACTCTAGAAGAAATTAGAGAAGAATTAATTCAACAACAATATTTGAAAGCACAAAAGTATATTAATCATAATTACAAAGATCGTACCTACAACTTTCACCGTTACCATACTGCTAGTGGTTTTGAGGTATTAGTTGGACGTAACAACAATCAAAATGATTATTTGAGCTTTCGTCTAGCTGGAGATTATGACTTGTGGTTTCACGCTCAAGAGATACCGGGGAGTCATGTACTACTGCGTTTAGAACCTGGCACTATAGCTGATAGTGAAGACCTTCAATTCACAGCTAACTTGGCAGCGTACTACAGTCGTGCCTGCCAAAGTGATCAAGTTCCAGTAGTTTATACCCAAACAAGACATGTTTACAAACCAAAGGGGGCTAAACCAGGAATTGCTATTTACCGACAAGAACAAATTATTTGGGGTAAACCCCAACAATTTAGAGATTCCCAATTTATATAATAATAGCTATAGTTTGTGGTAGCACAGAGGAAAGCATTATTAGTATAAAAATCCGATGTTAAGTCCTTAACTATTCTGCTTATAAACTAAGTTAACAAATTTTAATAAATTTTCATGATGATCAAGCTCAATAAGCTGGAAATCGATTATTTAAATTATTGAACTTAGGTTATTTTTATTTACAAAGTAGATAATATATCTTATGAAGATAATAACACGTAATAAATATTATTGCTTGTATATAAGATAAGCATCTATAGAAAATAGAACCCATATAAAAGGAAGAAGATAGCAATGTTAGCTGACATAAATCTGGATAGCGCCTTGATTGTTTTCCCTTAAGAATTTAAGACTATAGAAATTGTCGCAACTAACATAATATATAAAAAATGTCATAAATGATTTATTATAGTGAACTATAATTTTCAGGAAAAATTTAAATGCAGATCTTATCAGAACAAACATGTATTTCTTGTAGTAGTAGATCCAAATCAGTAACAGATGAAATTATTACGGAGTTAAAGCCTCAAATTCCTGAGTGGGGCATCATTATCCAAGATGGGGAAAGAAGGTTACAACGCACCTATCTATTTTCAAATTTTCAGAAGGCACTAGCCTTTACCCAACTTGTAGGAGAAGCAGCAGAAATAGAAGGACATCATCCTTCTTTACTAACAGAATGGGGAAAAGTAACAGCAACTTGGTGGACTCATGCTATTAAAGGGCTACATCGTAATGACTTTATTATGGCAGCCAAAAGCGATCATATTTATACTAAATACATCTAGTATAAATACATGACATAATCTTCGCTTTATAATGTTATTTTTACCTCAACCATTAAGATATTAGTGATATTATCGTGAGTAACTTCAACAATAAAACTAACAGTTATATGAATAACTATAAGGATAAGGTAATTAATAGTTCTTATCCTTACTATGAGAGTAATTTCACCAAAATATATTCACAAACGTGCAAAGACAAATAATAAAATTATTTGTCTTTGCACTGGTAGTCTAAGATATACAAATAGTTCTGAAAACTAAAATTTTGATTATCTATGCTGAAGAATAATCATATTACAGTAAATTATAAACTGAGAGATGGTAAAAGAGGATAGTCAATATGAGTTCTGGCATTTATTATTTTCACTTTGATCATAAATGATAAAGTTGAGAAGATTATGAATACAAGAAAAGGGAAAAATTTACTAGATCTAATTTCTAATCCATTCCTAAGACTTTTCTAGCCAACTACGATAACCGGTAACAATACGACTACCATCTTTAAATATATGAACTTCTGTTTGGTTGCTTGACCATGTCATATTATCTTGTAATTTTGGATTAAATATATGTATTCTCTGATTGGTAGAGGATACGGGAGAACTGGGATTATTAATCGCCAGAGATTCAACAAATGCACCATCTATCAAAATATCCAGTTGGTCCATTAGTTCCTTTGCCCCAGGGGGGGCATATTCAGATTTTAGTTTTTCTAGATAAAAGCCTGTAAACGACATAATATTTAAGCCTTTCAGTCTGAGCTTACTAGCCAAAGCTGCAAATGCAGGTGCTTGCCAAAATGGTTCTCCACCAGAAAATGTCACACCTGTATTGCGTGGATTGCTAAGGATTTTTTCTGCTAAGGCATCAACAGTAATCAGTTGATTTATCTCAAATGACCAGGAATCATGATTAAAACAACCAGGGCACTCCTGTAAACAACCTTGTGCCCACACAACAGCACGACAACCAGGACCATTCACTTCTGATTCATCGATATAACCCATAATATTTAGGTATCCAATGGGAATGTCTATGAATGATAATAATGAGTCATTAATCCCTCTTTCCATACTTTTACTCCTTTAAATTAATAAATTAAGTAAATTTGGTTGTTGTAGACTTTTCTCGAAACTCCTAATATTAGACAGGAAATATGTATAATATATCAAAGCTCCATAGCAAAAAAAAATTATGACTCTACAGGCTAATTATGTATAATATTTGAATTACTATAAATTTCACTATCTAATCTACTTATTTCCACATATTACTGCTAGATTTTAATAGAATAGTAAGAATTTACTTCAGCAATATTATAATACATAAGGCAAATATGATTCAAGCTTTTATATAAAAATAATCGAGAAAATTGTTTGCGTATAAGGCTTGAAGATTTTCTAATTTTTACTATTTATAATTTCTGTTTTTGTTATAAAATAAATAGCAGAAATTATGCCTATAATAGTCTTGTAAGATATCAAAAATATTTAAATTTATTAATTTTATCTAGTGAACTTAGTAAACTAATTATTAATATAATAACAATATTAGTTTTATAA
>NZ_CAIY01000037.1 GCF_000350105.1 Richelia intracellularis HH01 | reverse complement strand
ATTGATCCAATATATAATATAATCCTAGCAAAATTAAATTGAGAATTAAAAGATAATTCAAGATACTTCCCTTTAAGAAATCTGTAACTAAAATGATTTTTCTATAATCATACTTTTATCTGTATACTTTACCTTTTTTCCAACTTTCATCGAATATTTTGTCTGTTGTATATATTTAGACAAATAATTTTTTATTTTCCAAATATATAAATTCCTAATATCCCTAATTATATATATGGAATTTTTCTAAGGCAATAATAGAATGGTATTAGATATAAAATCTAGAATTTTACATTCAAAATCTCATCCCCGTGAATAATAAAAATTTAGATAAAATTCTTGACCGTGCATTGATGGGTTGTAATTTAACTACATCGGAAGGCCTGTTTTTATTGAAGCAGATTGATCCTGGCGATATTAGTTATATTTGCAAGATTGCTGATATTCTACGCCAAAAACAGGCTGGAGATACTGTGACTTATGTGATTAATCGGAATATTAATTTTACTAATATTTGCGAGCAACACTGTGGTTTTTGTGCATTTCGCCGTGATCCTGGAGAAAGTGGGTTTTATTGGCTGGATTGGATACAAATCATAGAAAAAGCTAGAGATGCTGTTAATCATGGTGCCACAGAAATTTGTATGCAAGGAGGATTAAATCCACAAGCGAAAATCGATGGTAAGTCTCTATCTTATTACGTGAAATTAGTGGATACTATCAAACAAGAGTTTCCACAAGTACACCTTCATGCATTCTCTCCCCAAGAAATCCAATTTATTGCCAGGCAAGATGAGTTAACTTATGCCCAAGTGATAATGACTTTGGCTGCTAATGGTGTTGATTCAATGCCAGGAACTGCTGCCGAAATTTTAGATGATGCAGTGCGTCGTATAATTTGTCCAAAGAAAATAGACAGCGAGACTTGGCTAGAAATTGTCGGTACAGCACATAAATTAGGTTTACCTACAACTAGTACCATGTTGTCAGGACACATAGAAACACCACAACAACAAATTACCCATTTGGAAAAGTTGAGGTCACTACAGCAAAATGTCTTGAATCAGGGCTATATTGCAGGGATTACAGAGTTTATCTTGTTACCATTTGTGGGACAGACAGCACCCAAACCATTGCGAAAAAGGGTGGGGCGAGATCAACCTGTATTAACAAGCACATTATTATTAACAGCTGTGGCAAGAATTTTCCTAGGAAACCTAATTCCCAACCATCAACCTAGTTGGGTAAAATTGGGTTTAGAAGGAGCTATAGAAGCGCTAAAGTGTGGTTGTAACGATATCGGCGGTACATTAATGGAAGAACATATTACTACCATGGCAGGAGCAATGGGTGGTACTTTTATGAAAGTGCCCATGCTACAAACGGCGGTTTCTTCATTAAATAGACCATACCAGCAAAGAGATACTTTATATAAACCTGTATTAGGAACAATTAGAAAATTATAAATTTATATATAGGCAGTAAATGCTAACAATATTTAGTTTGCAAATATTCTAATCTTTTACTTTCTTTTTTTCATTTTCATAATTGATCTTTAGGACACCATACAAGATACCATGTATCTTAATTTAGATATTGTTCATATATGCTTATGAAGCGCAACTGGTTACGTATAATTGCCTTAATTCTAGTAGCTTTTGTTGGTTTGACTGGATTTGGAAATCAGGATGGTTTAACAGGAGATTATCGTCAAGACACTTTAGATGTAATAGGTTGCCTTAAAGAGGCTATAGAAGTATCCAAAGATTCTCCGGACAGAGGAAAATTACAAATACAAACACGCAAAAGAATTCAGGCTTTTGCAGCTCGCTATCAACGCAACAAATCTGTTTCTACCCTTTCTTCTTTTACCATTATGCGGACAGCCTTAAATTCCTTAGCCGGGCATTACAGTTCTTATCCCAATCGCCCTGTACCAGAAAAACTGAGGAAACGTTTGGAACAGCAATTTGCGAGGGTTGAATCTGCACTTCAGCGCAGCTCATGAAAAGTAATTTGTAATTAGGGTAAAATTACGAAAATTTTGAAACACAGTCATTAGAATGGTTAAATACTTGCTAGTATATTGCATCCTCTGAATTCTTATTTACCTACACCACAGGGTTTTATACCCTAAGTTTTCACTGCAAATCACATTGGTATTGATAACTACCCATTGACTTGGGACTATTGTACTAGTGCGGGCAATTTATTCCCTATTTCTTCATCAAAGTTTATCTTGCCCCCACTAAGTTCTGTTCACATAACTTGGGAGGTGAGTATTTCCGAATAACTACCATATTAAAATAAAATGATGTTGAAGTTATTGTTACTTAAATTTTGTATTTTTTTAACTCTAAAATATTTATAAAATCAAAATCCTGGCATTACATTTTAAATTGTTTTTCTTAAACTATTAGAACTAATTTAATTAAATGCTAATTTCGTAAATTACGAACCAACTGTTGTAAACTCCTAAATATATTTGGATAGTTTATAGTCTTAGTTTTATTAAGTGCCTGCGATTCTTTTTTGTCGATGAGAATCATATATATTTCATCATCAGAGGGTTTTTTCAGCAATTCGGCAATCTTCTCATACTCATCACTTTTCTCCTGCCAGACTTCCCACAATCCAGGGTAAGAATACATAATAGCAGCTTTATTGAAGATAGGGCGTAAATAGTAACTAGATTCAATATTACTAAGGAAACGATTGCGTATTTGTCTGGCTGCGTAACCAATACCGACAATTCCAGAGTCTTCCAATTGGGGATTTAACATAACTATGGGGCGATAATCAATAATTGCACAAAGTTTTTCCAGTTGATTTACTTCTATAGAAGTTGGGGAGATAAACAAGAAAATCTCATCATCTGGATGGATTTTGGAATTGAGAGAATAACTCTTACCGGTGCCAACATCTTCAATTTGAAAATTAACATTCTCCCAATCACGGCGTGCAAGACCAGCAGCACCAGCATCGGGGAAAAATACTTTTAATTTTTTACCATAGTTACTAAACAATGGTAAAAACATTTCTGCTAAAGGCATTGACTTTAGTTCTGGGAATAGTAACTCTACTTTTAATCTAGTTTTGCCGTCTGCCAAAGCTGCTTGAGTAGCTATACTAGCCTGGGCCACAGCATTTTCTAAGCTGTTGGGAAGTTCACTCATACTGCATTACTAGGGATATTAAATTTTAAATGTTTCAACATCTATTAAGAAAAATGACAACTAACTAAAGACAATTTCATGAGTTGGAGCCTTTCTAAAATTTGCGTTAAAGTTATTGCTGCCCAATCGACATCTGCTTGTTCTGTAAAATGCCCTAAAGTCAGTCTAATTGCTCCTAAAGCTAGCTTCTCCCCATATCCCATTGCCATCAACACACTACTAGGACTTAGTTTACCACTACTACAAGCAGTACCAGCACTAATTCCAATACCAGCCAAATTCATTTGTATGACAATACTTCTACCACTGAGTATTTTCCCATCGGTGTTTTGAACACAAAAACTCACATGGTGGGGTAAACGCTGAATTAGGTCTCCCGTGGGAATTAAATTAGATATATTAGCTAATTGGGAAAATAAGCGGTTGCGTAGTTCAATTAACCTGGGTGTTTCTGTAGGCATTTCTTGAAGTGCCAGTTCTGCTGCTACACCAAATCCAGCAATTACTGATATTGCCTGGGTTCCAGAACGGAAACCCATTTCCTGATTGCCACCAGCCATTAATGGCACTAATTTCACCCCAGGACGTATGTATAAAGCCCCTGCTCCCTGAGGTCCATATATTTTATGGCTAGATAAGCTTAGCAAATCTACTTGTACTTTTTCCACATCAATTGGTAAACGTCCTATAGCTTGTACTGCATCTGTATGGAATAACACTCCTGAGCTCTTAGTAATTTTTGTCAGCTCTTCAATTGGTTGTACAGTTCCCACCTCACTTTGTCCATAAATTACTGATGCTAATACGGTATTATCTTGCAAAGCAGCTTGTAAATCTAGAGGACTTACCCTACCCCTATTATCTACAGGTAAGCGGGTTACTTGCCATCCCCACTTTTCTAATAAATTTATAGGTTCGGCTACTGCTGAGTGCTCCACACTGGAAATAATTAGATGCTGAGGGTACTTATACTTACGAGCAACACCCATAATTGCTAGGTTGTTAGCCTCTGTTCCTCCGGAGGTAAAGACTATGGATTCAGGAGTCTTAGCATTGATTAACTCTGCAATTTGCATCCTAGCTGTTTCTATTACTGTAGCAGCTCTTTCTCCCCATATATGTAGACTTGAAGGATTCCCCCACTGTTGTGTAAGAATAGTTTGCATCGTAACAATTGCTTCTGGGCGAGTTGGGGTAGTTGCACCGTAGTCCAGGTAAATTTGCATATGAACTTTAATTATTTGCTAATGTTGAAGATAGGCTTGTACATTACCAATTGACTTCAATTATGCCACTGTGAAACGACCATATTATAAATGGTATTCAACACCCAAATCTATTTTTACCATTGAGTGTCACCACCTTTTAAAGATTCAAGCCTAGCGGCCACCACGAAATAACTATAAAACTACTGGTGCAAGATCTTTTAGTGATATTTTAACTTTATCCTATTTTAGAGTAGTCCCGAATTCCTATAATTGTAGAAAAAAAGTAAGTGTATGCTAACTAATTTAATCAAAGGAAACATGGAAATATCAACAAAACTTAAAATATATAGAAAGAAAAATTATATAGGATATACAAGAGAATGAGAATATAGAGAAACTGATAACATTTTACCAGTTAGTAAAATCATTCTGAAATTTTGCATTACACTAATATTATAAATCATTAGACTTGACAGTTTATTATTAAACTAGCTTCATAAAGCTATATTTATTGAAGAAGTTTAACCAAAACTAATTAGAAAATGTAATACTAAAAATCTGTGATTAGAAACGGTTTGCTGTCACCCTAGAATAGGGGTTTTATGCTTGATTAGGTTCAAATGCCCAAGATATATTTAAACCATACCCATATTCAAATAATTTATTATCTTTGTATGCTACGAATATAGTTTCGTCTGGTTAACTGCCTAATGATAGATATACGTAGGGTAATAGTAATAATCTTAACTAACCCAAAAATATAAAGATAATACCTCAACGCCTATCCCAGAATGTCAAATTACCTTCTGGGATAGGCGTTGCATTTAATTACAAGTATTATTACAATTGGTTCTCCAAAAATTTATAAGTATAGACTAATCCTCTAATAAATTTTATAATACCAATGAAGCAAATATTTATTACATAAATATAACTAGATTGAGAACCTAGGTTATTTTAAAATTAAACTATTGGTTTTTCCATTAAGAAATTAACTTAGCTTAATTATTTACTTTTTTAGTGAAGTTACAGAAAAGAGGACTAAAAGAGAAAGGAACAATTTAAGTATTTCTTATTCCCTTCTCATTTAACATTTAGAGTTTGGCGCTAAAATGATACCTAAGGTTAAACTTGGATGAAAAAATAATAATGTTCACTATTGATATTTGTGTAAAGAACACAGCATTCCCTATGTCGATACAACGTAAAAGTGCTGAAGAAGCTGAGGCTGTTTATAAGAGAATTATTGCAGCAATACAATCTGGACAACCAGCAATTATGGAATTAGAATGCGAGGGTAAGGTAGAAAAGAAAATTGCCATTCATACGACAGAAATTTCTGCTATCCAAATCTCTAAAAAAGATGGTGTTGCAACAGGAAGTGGTAGACCACCTGGGTTTTTGACCCTTACGGAGTAACAATAAGCGTTAGAATGCACATACATGGTGGAACTGGGTATTAAAGTAAAAGATTTGAATTTTCGCTGGGCCAATGGAGATTTTGTAATAAAATCGTGCTCATTGGAAATTCCTAAAGGTGAATTATGGATGCTTCTAGGAACTAATGGCAGTGGTAAATCAACATTACTTAGACTGTTAGCTGGTTTGCTGGCCCCAGAGTCTGGCTATATTCAAGTGTTACACCCTGTTGGCTTTGTCTTCCAAAACCCAGACCATCAATTAGTAATGCCAACAGTAGGAGCAGATGTGGCTTTTGGTCTAGTTGAGGAAAAACTACCCATTACTATTGTAAGAGCAAGGGTACAGGAAGCTTTGAAAGAAGTTAATTTACTATCTTTACAAAAACGCCCAATTTATGGTCTGAGTGGAGGACAAAAACAGAGGATAGCTATAGCGGGTGCTCTGGCTCGCCAATGCAAACTATTATTATTAGATGAACCTACAGCCTTACTTGATCCAGATAGTCAAATTCAATTGGTGAAGAGTGTACGTCAATTGGTAGATAAACAAGAAATTACTGCTTTGTGGGTAACTCACCGTTTAGATGAGTTAGATTACTGTGATGGTGCCTTTCTCCTGGAAAAAGGATTACTCGTAGATAGAGGAGAACCAAAGCGTCTTAAAAAACGTTTAATGCGGTTGCGCGAATAAAAAGGGGATTAAAGCTAATATGGTCTTTGCTTAAAGGAATATTAAAAATAATAATACTTCTTAATGTTAAGTAAATATACTTTATGAATACATTGCTTACATTACTTCATCAATATTCAAATTAAATACTTTTATACTAAGTAAGTAGGCAAAATTAATAAGTATGAGTTGGGTTATAATTTGAATTACTTTATTAACAGATTCAAAGGCTATAAGAGTTACAAATTATGTTTGCATAACCATATAATATTCCTTAAACCTTATCTTATCTGAGTGAGTACTTACTGCTTTATTGGGAAAACTACGCTGCAGTAGTTAGCAGTCATGTCGGTCATCTCACCACAGGCTTAATCATCATTATTTGATCTCGTTTTAATCTAAGTTTAATGACTGAAAATATTATAAATTTTTAACTGATTTTCACTCTTACTTCAGTTATACAAATAATATAAATGTACATCTTAATACATAAGATACCATAGGATACATCATTGAACTACCAAGATTAGGAGTAACAGCACCAACTCTAAAAGAGCTAACTCTTTTTTTAGGGTTTTTGCCACCACTAAAAGCCATATGTTAATTCACAATATCTATATTTCCAGCAAAATTAAACTTATGTCTAATTTCAGTCACCTATAGTATCATGAACTTTGAACTAATTATTACCTGATACAAAATCATTTTTATAATTTAATAAACATTAAAGTATTCTTGTAATCTTCCTTTCCTATTCCATCTCAGAAAGAAGATTGCTTATAAATTTCAGGTATGTATTAGATAGTTCGATTCAAACTTACCAATGTAAATTATAAAAATGACATCTACTATTTTTAAAAAGGTGATTGTTTTATCATATCAATCACGACTCAGATATTCTTATAAAATGCGTTTCTATCATAGTTATTAATATTGAAAATGATTATATTACTCACGATACAAATATATATTAACTATTCCCATTTACGAAAAATTTGATAACTGTCATAGTAGGTTAAAAAAATAAAAATTATGATGAAATCATAAAAAGTTAAATATTCATATAAAATAAAGGAAAATTTATATATAGAGGAAAAAGTTTTATTTAGAATTAGATAAATCAATATAAAAATTGTGCATAACTACATATAGAAGAAATTGGATTACTGATATCAGAAATACATATAGTAAGTTTTTACTTTATTAAAGTTTTCTTATTAGTGTGAAATAATTTATCTTAAGCAAGATTAACTTATTAGTACTGAGTTTTGGCAGTATTTTTACCAAATTATTATGATATGTGAATCATTGTCAATAAAACTACTAACTATTTATTAACTCGTAAGATTTACCACAGTAAATCTAGAATTGCAAATAGGGTTATAGGTTTTTACCTGATTATTAACTTATATATTTAAACAGGTACATCCCTATAAAAATAAGGCTTCTATATTTGTATAGAAAGATACTAGATCTGTTAATTACAAATATCTATTAATAAAATTAAATATTAATTTTTAGATATATTTTTATAAAAATTTGACTCTAGTATAGTAGAGCACTACATTTTTTTTATTAAAAAAATATCTTTTCATTAATAATGAAAAGTAGATGTATAGGGAAGAAGTAAGAAATTAAAACTAATCGTTATAATGAGAATCATGCAAAATATCAAGTCAATATCTGAGTTAAGAGCAACTAAATTCACTTGTTAGCACTTGTATATAATATCCTTTTGTAAAGGAAAATTTATACAAAACAAAATACTGTTTCAGTATAGGAATTATTCCTAATACTTTGTTTAGTTTTATGAGCCTTATAACTCCTTTAATTGCACCTGCCAAAAGAAGAGAGGTGCTCCTACTATAATATGTTAGGAAAATAGACTAATAGTCTATAAAAACCCTATCTTCTAAAAAAATAATTACAGGATGGCTATAGATATAGCTTTAACGTGAAAAATATTGAGTAATTGATTAAATCTAATAATTTTAGTCCCAGGGTACAGCTTAACCAGAATTATTTTATTTTATCATCAGCAATTATTTTATGTTTAACATTATTGGTTGTGGTAACCTTAACCGTTGTGATGATGCAGTTGGCATAATAGTTGCCAAAGCACTACAGCAATTCCTTGCAAAACAGCCTCATCCCTATGTATATGTTTATGATTGCGGTACAGCAGGTATGGAGGTAATGTTTCAAGCCAGAGGTAGTAAAAAATTGATAATTATTGATGCTAGCCATATGAATTGTGATGCCGGTGCTATTTTCAGGGTACCAGGAAAAGAATTATCAATACAACCAAACCCCAGTTACAACTTGCATAATTTTCGTTGGGATAATGCTTTAGCTGTTGGTAAAAAAATATTTAAGGATGAGTTTCCTCAAGATATTACCGTTTACCTGATTGAAGCAGCTAATCTTGGTTTTGGATGGGAGCTGACTCCTGCAGTTAAAAATGCAGCTGATTCTGTTATTGTAGAAATAATCAATATTATCAAAAACTATGTTTAGTATATATTCTTATTAGAATTCTATTAATTTATAGTTGTTCTATCCATAACACTCTCTAATATGGATTAGGTTTTTCTGTTATCATCTCAACAAGTATTCTTTGGATATAATCATAGTTTCAATACATAATTCATTACTTACATTTATCCATAAATTACCTAAACGTACTGATATCAGAAAGATTTTCTACCCTGAAATATTTGGTGAGCTGGTCATTATATTCAAGTATTTGGTTGATGTCTTAGCTAGAGTAGTATTAGCATATATGTATAGTAATTATCAGATGCAGAAATTATAAATTTGTTTCAGATGGGTACTGAATATAATATTCGACTTGTTAACGGACTATTAAAATAAGCAGGCCTTAATCGTGTAAGTTGCTAATACCACTAACCCACTTATGTTATGAGTGTCTCATTTCCCCATAAGTAATTGTTAATGACCATTGCATAGAATTAATTATTTATACGCACTACAATTGAATAGTATTCTCTTAGCTTATATATAACTAACCAAGACAACTAAAGAGATTGCCAGGAGGCTACTAGTTATATATACTCCATATCTGGCAAAACTAGCCTACTTTATCAGAAAAATTATTTTAATATAGATCAGGGTAGCCGCTACATGATTAATTTATTTAATATGTTGTTAATATAACTAACATGACACATTGCTGCAAATATAACAACTTCCCACTTTAGAACTGATTTTCACATACCCAATGATGCTTATAATAAGCACAAATAATCAAGAGGATTAACCTATTCATGCATTTATTATCATTAAATATATGCACATAAAATTATATGCACACAAATTGATTACCTTACAGAAGAAAAATATATCCCTGTATAACTACTAACTATTCTTATCTATCTAATTTGGATTTTGGAGTTAATTTCCAATAATTTATGGTGGGTAAAACCCACCATAAATCCATATAATTCTATTTATGTGATGTAATCATCAACATTTACCATCAGCTTCACTTAATGAACAGGAGTAAAGGTATTTAGATTGCCTTGCTCTTCATCATTTTCTAGGTCTCTTAATGCCACAGTTGGCATTGCCGCTCCATAAAACCCCATTTCAGCCTCAATATCATCTACTAAATCCCAAGCTGCTTGTGCATCTTTGGATTGATTTCCATAAGTTGCAGAAATTGTCCGTGCATTAGAAATAGATCTTTGCAATTCTCTTTGTAGGAAAGTAACTTTTGGTGTTTCTATAAATTCACCTTTCATAATTATATCGGTGACAGAAATAATACCTAATAATTCGCCTTGAATTACTGGTGCACGCCAAATGCCAGTTTTAGAGAATAAACGGGCAACATATTCTATCTCCAGATCGGGATTAACAACAATGCAAGGCTTGCTCATTACTTGATAGACCCGTACCTTTTTAGGATCTGTACCACAAGCAACTACCTTACCTGTAATATCAGTTTCTGTAATAATACCGTAAGCATCTCCGGGCATCCGAGGTTCTACAATTAAGCTCCGTAATTCTTTGAATCTCATTAGTCTGACTGCATCTGCAATTGTAGCTGAAGCACGAATAGTAGCTACATTATTAGTCATGACTTCTTTAGCTTTCATTATTTCTGCCCCTTATCCTTTTTGCTTATGACTGCTTCCTCAAAAGTAGAAGAATTAACTATATATTTCTGCAAAAAATAGAAATACATCTATTTAATAAAATCTACTTTCCTTCAGGTACAAGGTTTACGCAGTACCCCAATATTGCTTCAATTTCTTGGAAAATTTAAGATTTTTTTCTTTTATCTTCCAAAAAATTTTTTCCTTATATAGGCTATTTTACAGCTAAACTAACCTACATTTATATACTATCCTGATTATTTTTTGGTAAAAGAGAACATTTATAAAACTTTGCATAATTCAGTGGTTAAATATTAAGGAAAACCTAAATAAATCTATTTATGTGTATATATAAGTTAAATAGTAATTGGGGTGATTATAAAATTAAATAAAATTAGCATTAAGAAATCAGAAGTATCATCTATTTTTAGAGAATGATGCTCTCTTTTCAGAGGAGTTATATACATTCGAAACCAACAAAAAATAGTATACATCTAGT
>NZ_CAIY01000038.1 GCF_000350105.1 Richelia intracellularis HH01 | reverse complement strand
ATGTAATCTATTTAATCTATTTAATCTATTTATAGCCAGTATTAGATTCTAATCTAAATAATTTCCCATATATGTAGATACCACTCTTATATTTTCTCTAATTGAAAACTGGAAAAAATTCTGCTTCTAATTATGTCAGTATCAAACTCCACAACTGGGTAAAAATACAATTTTACCAGTCTTACTAATCCATTAATGAAATTTAGGTGTCCATATTATTCTGTAAAACACGTATAAAAATACCAATTTGCAAGCCATATCAGTCTCTTTAAAGAATTTGTGTTGTATTTTATACGATAATGGCAGAAATAAAAGCTTATTACTATCTTATAGCCAATAAGAAATTATATATAACTGGCTTAATAGTGCTGGACCACATTACCAATAAATTACTTATCAGAAACTATAAGCTTATTCTGTATGGTGTTAGATAAGTCGCGAATCGTTTATTAATAGAGTGTTCAAACCCTACTAGAGAAACCTCAATACTTGTAGGAATTACCTATTTTTCGAACTGACTAATCCTCCTGCAGATATATTGGAGTTAGATAAAAATTCTAAGTGAACTCTGACTATTTAATAGGATAATGAATTATGGAAATTACAAATTTATTCGCTTTAACCGAATTGTAAAGAATATCAGTAACAAGTAAATATGTATATAATCTTACCTTGAGGTTATTATTCTATCACTAATGTGATCAAATCATGTGTTATTCATTCAAATAATTTGACTTATATTATTTATTATGAATATCAGGTTTATTTTAAAAATGAATATTAATTAAATTGTTTTTTTGTAAAAATATAGTCAAGTATTACTCACACTTGTTAAGTATTAATCATTAACATTAACTTAATATTTACAGTTTTTCAACTAGCTAATTACAAGAGAATAACTACCGTATGGTTTATCAATTCGTATGATATGAATATAATGTAGATAAGAATGTATGATTATTATTTGACATAAGTGGACTTACTTGATTCTCTTTAATAGTTACATGATTTAATTAAGGTAAATCTCTTTTTTTTCCTATTTTCGAGTTAGAAAACAGGAGGCACTAACATGATATTCTTGACCTAATAAAGCTACCAATATTGAATATCCCATTCAATGTATAGTTTCATAACTATTTTGGCGTTTTGCCAACAAATTTCAACAGAAAAATCCCAATAATTGCAATAAGTAATCAAATGAATTTGGGACAACCATTAGGCTCAATTATACAAGGCTCTCTTACTGGTGGACTAGAAGTAAGATTATGCCCGCATGTTTCTGTGGAAGATATGCGAGTAGGTAAGTTTTTGGTGGTACAAGGGATACGATCACGTTTTTTCTGCATGCTAACTGATGTTGCATTGGGAACTGCTAATCAAAGAATTATAGCGAATCCACCTAGCTGGGAGGACACTTTCTTGCGGGAAGTTCTTGCAGGAAGTGGCACTTATGGAAGCATAAACCTTACGCCAATGTTAATGTTTACACCAGAAAATGTTGAAGACTCAATGGTAAATGGAAATATTAAGTCTGCAAAAGTCTCATCTAGCTTAGCCTCTTTTGAAGCACAAACTAGCACCACTATGGAATTATTGCCAGTTAAGACAATTCCCTCCCACTTCAGTCAAGTTTATGAAGCTTTAGAGGAAGATTTTCGCAGAGTATTTGGGTGGGAAGATGATCCGATCAGAAAAAATTTCTCCATTGGTAAACCCTTGGATATGGATGTTCCAGTTTGTCTAGACTTAAATCGGTTTGTAGAACGTAGTAATGGGATTTTTGGTAAGTCAGGAACAGGAAAATCATTTCTGACACGGTTGTTGTTGGCTGGGACTATTCGTAAGAATGCTGCTGTAAATTTGATTTTTGATATGCATTCTGAGTATGGCTGGGAAGCAGTATCAGAAGGTCAACAATTCAGTACAGTCAAGGGGTTGAAACAGTTATTTCCAAATAAGGTGGAAGTATATACTCTTGATCCTGCTTCCACAAAACGACGAGGTGTTCCACATGCTCAGGAATTATATTTAAGTTATGATCAAATTGAAGTTGAAGATATTAAGTTATGTAGTCGGGACTTAGGGCTTTCCGATGCAAGTATTGATAATGCCAATATTCTTTGTGCGGAATTTGGCAAGTCTTGGATTCTCCAGCTAATTAACATGAGTAATGAGGAGATTAAGCTATTTTGTGAAGAGAAACGTGGACACCAAGGCTCTATTACTGCTTTGCAGCGTAAACTGCTGCGTATGGAAAATCTGAAATATATGCGTGCTGCTTGTCCTCACAATTATGTTAATCAGATGTTGCGTTCACTAGAAGCTGGTAAGAATTTGGTGGTAGAGTTTGGTTCACAGTCAGATATGCTTTCTTATATGCTGGTGACTAATATGATTACCAGACGTATTCACCAGCATTATGTTGGTAAGGCTGAAAAATTTCTACAGACTAAAAACCCCAGTGATCGTCCTACCCAACTGATGATTACTATTGAAGAGGCACACCGTTTCCTTGATCCTAGTATAGTTCAAAGTACTATATTTGGTAATATTGCTAGGGAGATGCGTAAGTATTTTGTTACTCTACTAGTTGTGGATCAGCGTCCATCTGGAATAGATAATGAGGTAATGTCCCAGATAGGGACTCGCGTTACCGCTTTACTAAATGATGAAAAAGATATTGAAGCAATTTTTACAGGAGTAGCTGGTGGTAGTGCATTGCGATCAGTATTAGCAAAATTGGATTCTAAACAACAAGCTTTAATTCTTGGCCATGCAGTTCCTATGCCTGTGGTTGTCCGCACCCGCCCGTATGATACATTATTCTATCGGGATATTGGTGATCCAGTTTGGGAGGAAAAGCCAGATGCAGAGGTTTTAGCTGCTGCGGAATTGGCAAGGGCAGACTTGGGATTTTGATTTGAAGAAGTTTTTCTTATCTAACTATGACTAGACTATATACTAGGATACAATTTGACATGGCACAACAACAAACAACATGAACTTGATGTGTATTACATTAGGATAAAGATTAAATTAATAAATTCCTCAAATTGACTTAGGTTGATTTTTTATATAATAACTATTTCTTTACTTAAGTATAAATTAGTTAACTTGTTGCGAAGAATTAGGTTCTGGTTTCGAAGCAGAGTATCTGACTTAAAGGCTTACAAAGGTTTTGCAAGTATCTAAATCAATACATAAATTGTACTGATAGATTTTTCAATAATTCCAGGGATTGAATTTAGGGTGATTTGATTATTTGTCAAGATCAAGGATGTTATTTAAACAATTACTCGTGCTCACTATAGAAGCTATAAACCCTTAGAGGTATATAACTAGTACATTATACTATACCTGTAGTAAGTCGATTAATTTACATCAAAAGACATCTTCTGGATTACAGTTTAATTAATTTGCCCTGGATATAATTATTGACAAAAGTGTTAGCTTTCAAATAATCAACCTTGATGTGAGAGAGTAGCATCACACCATCTCCACAATAGAGGGAAGGATTTTTATCCCTTCTCATGAAGCAGTGGAATAAATTATTTCCCAAATAATTGGATTAGATCCTGTGGATTCACCTCACTCAATATAAACGACATGACAAATCAAAGTATGTGACATATCGTTTATATTTGTTCTACAGAAGTATGGATTAAAAGTTAATGGTTAAAAGTCTCAAAATAGAGAATGTATGGAGCTATCGCTATTACCAAAAAAAATGATGTTACTGCCACTATTATGTAAATTTTTAATAGATTTAGCTATTGGAGATAATATAGCTGTTACGATGCAAGGCTTACGTACAATTCGTAAAACAGAATTCCGTGAATAAATAGGCTCCCAGGAATTTAGTTTTATGTTTTCTGGTATTCCCAATAAATACTGAGTACGATAAGTACAATAAAAATTGCGTAAAATAAATAATTATACTTGGAAAGTAGTTATCACTTAACTACCCGGCCACTAGTCATTAATACTGAAGGTAGTCAGAATTTGGCAGCATCAATTAAGAAAGAATGCATATAGGTAATTTTTAGAGTTAATACAATTGCAGTAAACGAAATGGAAAATTCTTTAATGGTTACTTCCCTAGGTGTTGACATAAAAAGGGGAATAACTTTCAATTGGTGAGGTACTGTCACCAATTGAAAGTTAAGAATAATGTACAGTGCCATGGAAGCATTTCCAAAGCTGTAGAAACAGCAAGAATTAGGAGTAGATTATGTATAAATCTGGAAAGAATTATGTTTACTTTGTTATCGTTCTAGAGTGAAAATAGTTTGTGTGGATACTAGCACTACTGCCGTAATAAAATTAGGTACCTTTGATTATTATAAATCTATAGCAATTGTTACTGATGTTGGTCTATACCAAAGCCTACTAATAGAATAATTAGACTGGCTAAATAGCCCCTTATTGTATAAGGGTTCAATATTTATGGTTGCTCAATTAGCTCTGATAATATGCAGCAATATAGGGGGTTTCCAGTTTAATAAACAACATCGTAACATAAAAAGAAATTCCTAACTTTTATGAAAAAGCTCTTGTATATATAGGATTATATAAGTTCAAAGCATTACTTAAAGATATAAACTTACCCCTGATTTGAACATGGGGTAATATAATAGATAAGATTAAATTTACCTAGAAAAGCAATATTCTGTAAGATTTATTTTTATGCCCAGTATTTTGTTAATAATATTCAATTCTTAGAAAATCTCTGCAAAATTCATAATTAAAAGGCTAATAATTATATTAGGGTGAATAAGACTATAAGCAATCAAAAATCTTAATAAGTGACAATATTTGCATTCATAAATTTAAAATTTAAACCATGTATTATAGTCAAGTAATCTATATTAGGATGCATAGAATTAAAAAAGATATACTTCCAAGTATTAGGCAGACAAGATAGTAAAGCTAATATCTATAGTATGCCTAACCTTAAATAAAGAGATTTTAAGCATTAATATTTATTATTCAAGAGTAATTTGTTAGTAATAAGCTGCTGTTAGGCATAATTAAATTCATCTTAATTTTATCCCCACAACATAATATATTTTGAAGTAACATCATAAGGCATAAAATAATACCTATTGGTATTTTACAAACAGCACCATAATTTTGAAAATAGAAAAATGGTTCTTATATTTGAAGTATATAATCATTTGGTTCTAGAATATTGGGGGTAAAAAGAATGGATATGAAGTTTGAATACAATCGGGGACAATCTTATTTAGAATTGGAAAATATGACATGCTTCACAACAATTGTTTTGAAAGTAATCAATCTTGTTATTACCATCTTTCCATTCAGGGATCCCTAAAAATTTATATATTCATTTACAAATGTCGACAACTACCCTAACCATTATACGAATAGTTGATATTTAATTTTTATAAAAGACTTCCAGAAAAATTTTAAGTGTATAAGATTTTAATTGTTTAAAGTAACACTTATCATACTTAGAGAACAAATCAGATGAAATATGCAAATAATTAATAAAATTTGGTAATAATCCCTCTGGGAAGAGATTAAATAAACTCCAAAAGAAAAATATAGCTGTTTATTCTATCCTACAGGAATCAAGTCCGGTTAGTAATCCTAATTTATTACTTATTTACCCGCAGGATAAAGCCGGATTTACTAATGATAAAACACGGAGAGAAACTATCGGGAAACTGCTACTGTGCTGAACAAATTTCTATTTTATTTCTCCCTTATAATGTTATCACTTACTTTAAGGAGCCACCCTCAAAAATACCCATCTATATAGTGGTGGTAACAATAAAAAATGTAGATGTCAATACTTGGTATACCTTTCCTGGGAAAAACCACTTGTAAATCATCAGACAATCAGCCATTCATCATATATCAATATGTTACTGGAAATCAACAATGATCGAGGTAGTGGAAGATATACCTTCTACTTTATTAACTTCCACGTTATTTTTTAACCCAATCATCAAAGTGTAAGTAGTTTTTCCGATAGTGTTAACTCATGTTAACTATTAATTAAGATATAGTTTAGGAATTAAAACGAAGATTTCAATAAATTACAATGTATTTGAGATGTTTAAGTTATGCTTGATGTTTATTGAGTTGGAGTTACTTGGTCTAGCTCAATGAGTTTATAGCAATATTGAACTAGTCCAAATTCTATTATCCAACACAACTTGGAAGAGTCTCCTAAGTTATGTAGTAAAATTAGTAAAGTGGTGTAGTATATTATATATTTACTTATTAAATTTTCCATCAAGGTTTTGTGATTGGGAATCAGTATAAAACACAAAAATCAAATCGTACCTATAATCAAATAGTAAGTTGATGAATTGATAGGCTTATCAATCAATAAAAAGGAAACATACTTTATTCAGTCATAGGTCTAAGCCCTTAATAATATCATGATGTAATGGAATGATAATATAGCTATTAACTTGATTGGGATAAGTCTCATAAATCTTTTAATAAATCAAGATCCAAAAACCAATTAATCCTTATTTGCCGACATTAGTGTGATTTTATTTTGAAAAAATCTGATAAGGCTTCCGGTAATACATACCTGCACATTGAAATTTCTACATTCCTGATATCTTCATCTATTTGAGTAAAATGTATGCTTATATAACTATAGGGCTTATAGGGCATGTGCTCTGACCACTCAATAGCAGTAATTCCTGGTTCAGTTTCAATTCCTTCCCAGTAAGTTTCCAAACTCAACTGGTAGACTTCTGAAGGAGAAATCCGATACAAGTCTAAGTGATAAAGGGGACAACGCGCCCCTATGTACTCATTAATGAGTGTAAACGTGGGACTAACTATTAGTTCGCTGACACCCAAGCCTTCACCAACTCCTTGAACTAAGGATGTTTTTCCTGCACCTAAATCTCCTTCTAGTAAAAGGACACTTGGTACATCAAGAGATTCACCCAAACAAATACCTAGTTGATGAGTTTTTTCTATACCTGCTAGTACAATTCTCATGGATAATTGCACATTTGATTGACTTGGTAAAATATTAAACCCTATTTTTATATTATACTATTAGACCACACCAAATCAATATTATTAGACCCTAGAAACTGCTTGATGAGTTTTAAGGATGACGTTTTTCTTGGAAGTACTACTATACCAACGTAGCAAAACTCGAGCTATTTTCTGAGGGTCGTGGCGCACACAACCGGTTTCATCTTCATGCATGATGTTGGCAATCACAACCCTTCTACCTAGCTTATTGATTTCTAGGCGATCACAAAATACAGGATGGGAGTCTTCCTGTGCGTAACGCATATGGGCACGGGCTGACGGGTGCTTATTTTGAACTAGTACTGCATTGAATAAACTTTTACCACATACATTGTCAATAGCCTTGATATGATCACTAACAGTGTATCCCTGTGTCTCTCCCGGCTGAGTCATAATATTACAAACATAAATTCGAGGGGCTAGAGAAGCTGCAATGACATCAGCAATTTCTGGTACTAATAAGTTAGGAATAACACTAGTATATAAGCTACCTGGTCCTATAACAATATATTCTGCCTCTTTGAGGGCTTTAATTGCAGCAGGTAAAGCTGGAGGGTTAGCAGGAGTACAACCAATGTTAACTATTTTACCCCCAGCTTCAGTAATGCTTGATTCTCCCTCAATACGGCGACCATCAGCTAAGTTTGCCCATAGACTAACATCGCTTAAGGTTGCAGGTAATACTTGTCCCCTAATAGCTAAAACTTTAGAACTGGCAGCAACAGCTCTTTCCAAATCACCAGTAATTTCACTCATCGCTGTGAGAAACAAGTTACCAAAACTATGACCAGTTAACCCATCACCAGCACTAAAGCGATATTGAAATAGTTCTGTTAATAACTTTTCTTCATCAGCCATAGCAGCCAAACAGTTTCGGATGTCCCCAGGAGGTAAAACTCCTATTTCTCTTCGTAAACGTCCAGAAGAGCCACCATCATCAGCCACAGTTACAATTGCTGTAATATTAGCGCTATAATTCTTTAACCCCCTTAATAGATTAGAAAGACCCGTCCCTCCACCAATAACTACTATTTTGGGTCCTCGGTAAAGTCGGCGATGTGCTAATAACATATCAATAATTTCTTCATCCCCTTCCGGTCGTAACACCTTAGTAATTGATCCAACTGTACGAGTCTGTCCCCATAAAAGTAATAACAAACCACACACCATAACTAAAGGCCCACTAACATAGTTAGGCAATAAATTGGTGATGAAACCTAACAAGCCTTTGAGCAACTGAATCATCCAAAATATGGGTGTTAACTTTACCCAAATGGCTAATCCGAGAGCTGCTAAGATTACCCCTCCCACACTAATCAGTAACCAGCGCTTGACTGATAATCCAGGGGACAACCATTTGAACCACTGATTAACTCGATAAGATGTACGACCACTACGAACGCGGGAATGTTTATGCAGAGCCTTTAGGGTTTGTCTGATGATAGCTATTGACATACCTATTTCCCAGTATTATTCGCAACGATTATTAAGTGGTAATGAACCAAATAGTTTTTTAAAATCATTAGTGTTACTTTATTACATCAATATTCCCTGTAATTTAATCTGGGCACTGAGTTCTGATACGATAATTAAATTATTTCTTTCTCTTATACCCTAGGGTCTGTATCACTTCAATTTTGCGACTGCTCTATCAAGAATAATGGTAGGATACACTTAAATATCCAATAAGAATTTCAAACAAAAGAAAAAAAGTGTTATTCATTAATTAATTGTATTTTCTATTGATTGACTTGCACAATCAATTAGCTACATTTCCAGATATTATAGATAGTCACTTGTAGTACGAGGAAGTTAGTTTATTGAGAGGCCTACTTGTCTTAAGTGAAAACTAGAAGAGCCGAGGTAAAGGAAAAAAATATACCAAGCCTTGATTCGTAATCTTTTGATGATCTCAACTATTAATGATTGCAGTCTAACAACAATCACCTATAGAGGAAGGTTTCTGTTCTTATTTAATAAGCAATATAGTCTCGACTACATTAGACTTAGCAGTAGAAGTATTAAGTTATCGATTTACCAGCAATTGGGGGCATCATAATATTTCGGGACTAACAATCAATATTCTATGAAAAAAAAGCTCATTTTAGGATTAGACCCAGGACTGGCAATTTTAGGATTTGGAGCAATTATTAGTACTAGCCAAGGTACTGCAATAACTTGCAACCATTCGGGTTACCCAGGAGTATACAACTTCTCTGTAAGCATGGTTGACTTTGGTATAATTAGTACGTCTGCTAACCAAGAAATGGGAAAAAGACTATGTACTTTATATGATGATCTTCATACTCTAATGAAGGAGATTAAACCGGACTTGGTAGCAGTTGAAAAGTTATTTTTTTACCGCATGAGTAATACTATTTTAGTTGCACAGGCTAGAGGTATAGTGATGTTGTCATTAGCACAACATAATTTACCCTATATTGAGTTTACACCAGCCCAAATCAAACACGCTTTAACTGGTTATGGTAATGCCAAAAAGTATGAAGTGCAAGAAGCTGTGGCACGAGAACTGAATTTAGAAGAACTTCCTAAGCCAGATGATGCTTCTGATGCGCTAGCGGTAGCATTAACTGCTTTATACCATAATCAGTAAAGTTATTATTAAAATAATAATAGATTAGTAACAAAAAAGTAAGAATTATCCTAGTCAATAAACTTCCAAAAGTTTATATAAAATCATTAGGAAAGAATTAAATTTAGATGAGGAAACTATCTTGGAAACGTTTAAACATGTAGGTTATCCTTATTTAAGAGGCTTGTATGATACTGGTAGATTACAAACATAGGTTGAAAGGTTAATCATTTTCTAACCCCTAAAACTTAAACCAAATCATGGAAATAATAAAAAGTTGGAAGCCATAACATCTACTAATTTGCTAATAATATAATTTCTTTTTAGAGCAATAAGGCATAAGATTTAGTTTGAATATAAAATATTTTTTAAAAGTTAGATGTTTTGTACAAAAGCCTCTATATTAATAGCCTTTGAATAGAGAATAAATAGCACACACACCTATGGATAAAATCAGTACGGCTTAATACAGCTTTCATATCCGCAATATAAATCTATCAACAACGTTCAGAAGGTTTTCCCAACCTAAGGATGCAATTGTATCACCTGCCTGTACACTTGTAACACTTCTAAAATAAGGAGAAAAATCCTGGATGGGAACCAGAATTTTCAAAAACAAAGGAGGGAATATAAATTATTCCCTCCTTAATCAATAATAATGACTCTTCCCAAGATGATAAAACTATAACCTTGGGGGTAAATAGGCAATTGGGTTAACTGCTCCCTTCCCAATAGGACGAATTTCAAAGTGAGAGTGAGGACCAGTGCTAAAACCTGTACTACCCATTAGAGCAATAGTTTTACCCTGTTTGACTTGTTGACCAACTTTCACAAAAATTTTGCTGTTGTGGGCATAGCGAGTTATACTGCCGTTGTTATGGCTGATTTCAACCAGTTTTCCATAACCACCTCGGTTCCAGCCAGCAGAAGTAACTACACCATCTGCTGCTGCATAAATTGGCGTACCAGTTGAATTAGCAATATCAATACCTCTGTGCATTCTTCCCCAACGCCAGCCATAGCCAGAAGTCACAGTACCTTTTGCTGGCCAAACATAAGTAGAGGAAGGTTTTGAAATTTCGCCAATTGGTCTAGGCAGATATTTATCTACAGCAGCTAAAGGTGGTAATATCTTTGTCTTCGGTGAAACTTTAACTGCTCTTAATTTCTCTAGAGACTCGGTACTATTTGGTTTTCTACTTTGTCCTACACTATTATTCCTGAAACGACTAGGGCTACTATTACCAAATGTCATAGGTCGAGGGAGAAATATTGGAACTCCTATATTATTAATGCTGGAAATAGCAGATTCAACGGCAGCTTCTTGACTGTTTCCTTCGGTTCTCAATTGCTGCCCAGATCTGTGATCACGATATTTTGCCCTTAATTTCTCTATCTCCCTCCTGAGACTATTGAGACTAGGACTATTTTTAACATTCTTGTTTGGACTAATACTTATGTTAGCGGCCCTAATTGCCAGCATTGCTGTAGGGACTCCAGTCCCTACAGCAATGCTATTATTACGTTTGACCTGACCAACTTTATTATTTTCGACGTTATCAATATTACTTGTACTGCCCGATATAGGAATATTCAGTTTCTCACTGATCTTTAATTGATATGGATTAGTTAATTGATTAATCCTAACAATCTCAGAAACTGAGATGCTGAACTTTTGAGCTATCGAAGCTAATGTATCACCGTATTTAACTTCATATGTGATAACATCAATCCTGCCAGAAACAGCCTGCTTTTCATGTATGGTAGTAGCTATAAAACTCTCTGCAGATTTTTTCCATTTAGCTTTCCTGATTCTACCTATTAGATTTGCCCGATTATTTGATTTAACAGAATTCCGTGAATTAGTTAAGATGACTTGGGCTTCCTCAAACTGCAACTCCGCCAGAACAGTTTTTAAACGTTTCGAATTTTCTTGTAGACGATTAAGAGCAAATTCTTGCTGTGCTTTTAATTGTTCACTAGTTCCAGGGGAATTAGGTTTACCAAAAACTAACTTTTTATAACCGTTTTTTGGTTGCTGAAGAGCGTTTGTTGGCTTTGCTTTTTGAAGTCCAGTACTAAAATAATCAAAATGAATAATACTAACAGCATTTAATATGGTGTCTTTTAATACTGTTGCCTCTGACTTAGCACCAAGCCCAGACATCTGTGAAATAGCTGTAGGTTCTACTATCGCAGGATTGATGGGCACGCTCACTGATGAGGCGGCTTCTGATTCCAGCAACTTTGTAGTGGCAAAGTTCAGTTTGGCGACAGGTTCAGCAGTCCGAGTATCAGTCTTTTGACTGTCTACAGACTTTGCTGCAAGGACTTGGTCGCTTTGTCGAGTCACCAAAAGGCTGGTTGCCCCCATAGAAATTGCCAAGGCAATCATTGCTGCTTTGCCTGGCATCCGGGAGCTATTTATATTTAAGGCATTCACTGTTTTGTTTAAATCTCCAACAGGTGCATCTTCACCAGAAGAATTTTCAATTGCAGCCTTACTTTTTTTCTTAACCGCTCGTTTCAAAAACGACCTCCTATGAACACTAGCGTTTATCGAACCCCGATTTATGAGCCGGATACTAGTTGATAAATTGGATCACTACGAAAGTTTAAAGGAAGACAGATATAACTATCACCAATAAACACATTAAGCAAGAGTAACCCGCTTCTTTAATTTAGACAAGTTAAAACCATTTAGTAAAATTTAAAAATTGTCCTTTAACTTGTATATTTCAATTCTCATTTATCAAGACTCCAAGACACTTACAGCCTAATATTAACTGTTTCAAATCAGCTGTGTTCGAATGCTAAAATAAGTTCTTATTTGCATAATACAAAATTCGCCAGAAATTTATAATTCCACATCCTAATTGAAAAAAAGCAACCTGGATTTTAAATTCTCAGAGTTGCACAATTAATCTGGCTGTTGATTAGCATACTTTGCTTTAGTTATACCCAGAAAAATAACTGTGTCAACTCCTAGATATTTTTTGATTAAAGCCTTTTTCTCGGGCAATAGAATAAATCAAATAACTTTTATAACTTGGGTTAAACCACTATTTTTACCTTTGATATAGAGAAATGTGATTCATGGAAATCTATCATTTAAACTTCTCCATTATTGAAATTATCTATACATTTTTCTTATATCAATATGCTTACAAACATCAGTATTTTTCCTATTGCAATACCACAACTGATAATTAGCTAGATGTTATCAGAATCATCTGCTTGCACAATATTATTCCAAGTATCTTTCTCTGAAATTTCTAATATGTATACCTTATAGATATCCAAGTTGACGGCAGGATTCAAACAAGGCAACGGCAACACTAACAGAAAGGTTTAAACTTCGTATTTGGGGGTCCTTCATAGGGATAGTTAGGGTATAGTCACATTTCTCTAAAAAACTCTTGGGTAAACCATCAGTCTCACTACCGAATACTAACCAATCAGACTCCTTATATGCAAACTTAGTGTAACTATAGTTACCTCTAACACTGAATCCTAGGCATCTACCCCCACGCTTATGATATACGTCTTGAAATATATCTAAAGACTCATGATAATGCAATTTTACGTGGGGCCAATAATCTAAGCCAGCCCTTTTCAGATAGCGATTACTCAATTCAAAGCCTAAAGGCCCAACTAAATGCAATTCTGTGCTTCTAGCGGCACAAGTACGGGCGATATTTCCTGTATTTGGGGGAATTAAGGGATTAACTAGTACGACCTGAGGCATATGTAATTTATACTGCTTGTACTTAAACATGTACGCTAATAAACATCTTAGATAAGGTACAATATATTCGAATACAAGAATACCAAGTCTAGTAACCCAAGTATTAAGGAAAATATGAACAAATTGCATCTACCCTACTGAATTCTATCAATAGTAGTTGTTCATCCGACAAAATTGTCCTGAGTGTAATATTTAACATAGTACACTGTCACATAATGAGAATTATATATAGTTTATCCAAATCCACACGTTATATCATCTAAAACTACAATTAATACTGGGTTTTAGGGTTTTAAATAACTAAAATAGCAGTAATTATAGCAATTAAAACACTTACTTAAATAACCAAATCTAAGAAAGTAAGCGTTTTGAATTTTTTCTCGGTTTTGAACAACTCAATACCAAGCTAAAATATCTAGAAGATATTTGGGAATGCACATACAACTCTCTATAAAATTATAAGAATATTGAATTAGTCTAAATTAAAGTTCAAAGTTTGGTCTGTCTGCAATTACTAAGGAATACAAGGATATAAACCCTACTTAGAGAAGTATTAATTCATTATCACTTTCCCTAAATTAAATTTTATCCAGCCTTTTTCATTACTTAGTAAAGCTTGATGCAAGTAAGCTAAACATTAATTTTAAGTATAGGCTTATATTTGGAATTTCTAAATTGATAAATGATGTAATTGCCAATATGCCTATATTAGGGAACCCTTAATATTTAGATTGTTTTTGCCATTGTAAATCAACCTTACTTCCGCCATAAATACTATTTTGAGTAAGCATGAAAGTATTATAAGCTACTAACATCGGTACGACCTAATTAAGTGTTCAACTGTGGACAACACTTTTCTTCCAACTCAATTTCCCATTCTCTAGTATTATTAATTGCTTGAAAAATAACATTCCGAGTACTAATACCAACGGACTGTAGTTGTAACCATTGTTGTGCTTCATTACCTGTCTGTAAGATTTTTTTCAGATATGAAAGGAAACAGCTAAAGCCATATTGTTTAGCTATAGGCATAACTTGCTCATAAAGCTCGTTAATCCAATCTCTAGCGCAGATAGTTTTGCCGTCTTGCCAATGTATTAATTGAGCATCCAAACTAGATTTTGCTGCAGCCACTTCATTTTGTTTTGAAATGATACTTAGTTCTGTGATGGAAAATTGTTTTTGACTTAATGGATCAAGACTAGGATTATCAATTAAATGTAATAGCCTTGCTTCTAATAAAGCCATAATGGCAAGTAAAGCAAGAGGGTCTGCAACAAGATCACAAATTCTTAACTCAAGACGATTTAGATTGTAGGGGCGGTGATTGCCATTAGGTCTAACGGATGTCCACAAATGCCGAACATTCTGCATTGTTCCTGATGCAAGTTGCTTTTCAACCCACTGAATATGATCAGTATGACTTGTAAATAGGGGCACTTCCTCAGGAGTATTAGGAAAAATATACCAGCGAGTAGAGTGATAACCAGTAAATTTACCATCTAAGAAGGGTGATGATGCGCTCAAAGCTAGGAATAATGGAGCTTCCATGCGGATAAGGCGACAGGCCTGAATCAATAACTCCGGGTTATTAATGCCTATATTAATATGTACGCTAGCGGTGACAACCTTAGTTCCATAGTTTTTCTCAATATAATCATGATATTTCTTAGTAAGGTCGGAGCGAAAAAAGCGATCACTACCCCCTAAGGAGAGAGTACTACCAGGAATTAGAGTATAATCTCCTAACTGTAACAGATACTGTCGCAGGTTTAAACGGGGTCGTACGAGTCCGCATAGTAACTGATCATAGTTATATAATGGGCCAGTTATATACTCGACATTTCGACTATCTGGCTCCCTAATAAAACCATCCAAGGAAGCTGTAATTTTGTCAGAGAGACCAATTATATCTCCTCTGGATGTACCAGTATACATTTCAACTTCAAAGCCTTTTGACAGCACTATTTTATTCTCCTCATCTCTCCCTTTCCTTAAATTGTATCGAGTTTGACGATTTTGTGGTGGGATGTTGTTGGTTCACTGAAATTATGATGATCGTTAAATAAGCCCCAAAAACAAGGATTTTCAGAGATTTTATCTATGATAACTACCATAAAATCTCTGAAAATTCTCCCATAAAATTTAGAATTTCTTCTTTTTGATATTTGCTCTACTTAATAAGTATATATAATTTCATACCGAAGAGAAACTCGCTATTTCCTTGAAAAAAAGTTGATACTAATCAAAATTTTCGACTAAATTATCAATACATATTCTGTCCTAAAGGTTGAATTAATAATTTTAAGATTTTTCGGTAATACAAATAGTAATTTTAATCATTGACTATTGTTATCAAAAAACGAATATCGTCTGAGTAAATGTTAATCATGATACTAACCATTTTTCTTGATATTCACAGCAGTTACCAAAATTAAAAACAAGTTGGGCTATAAAGTAAATATATAGCTGTAAAGCAATATATTTTGACAAAGAATAAAAAATGATTAGCCTGAAATTAAGTTCAAGTTGCTCGAGTAGATAATGAATGTTTGAGTTATTTTTATTAGGCATTTCTCCGAGTATATTCGTTTATGAGCAAATAAGCTTAAGACTCAATAATTAATTACATTAGAACTGTAAATTATGCATTCAGACAAAAAATATTTGGTAGTGCGGATAATAAAAATATAAAACTATACTTCAATATTGCTAGTATAGTTTTATATTTTCATTGACGACCAAAATTAGTTTTTAATCTCCAAGCAAATCATACCCATTAGGCTCTAAATCATAAGTTTCAAAGATTATATAGCATTTTAGAATATTTACGATATTCTTTGCTTTTTATCTTTTCTCAACTTTAAGGTCTTCTTATCAATCATTTAAAATTATTTGTATTAGTAAAATTACGGTATTTATTTGCTCAATATGATTGCCATATTCTTTTTGCGGTATACATACATTATTTTCTGACAATGAATTGAATTCTATAATCAGCAACCATTCTTTTCTGGTTTTTATTTAATTAACCTAAAGTTAATTTGCTCAAGTAAATTTATATAATCTAAGGAATGATAACATTTGAAAAAATATTGACCCTCTCTCCACATGCATCAAATTAATACATTTTATGCAGTGTAAATTAGCCGATTTTTAAGTTGTTTTTAGGTGTATTTGATATGGTTAGGAGAGCAATATGTTTAATTTTCTCACTTCTTTGAATGAACACAATTTACCTTATCCAGATACCTTACATCCCATTGTGGTTCACTTTGTGATAGCAATGGTACTGTTCGCGGTTTTCTGTGATGCAATTGGTTATTTAACTAATAACTCTCGTCTTTTCGAGGTGAGTTGGTGGAATATGTGTTTAGCTACAATTGCAATTTTTGTTGCCATTATCCTTGGACAATTTGAAGCTGGTTTGGCAAAACCATACGAAATTGTAAAATCAGTTTTAAATTTGCATACCCTGATAGGTTGGTCTTTATCAGGAATTATTGCTGCCATTACTGCATGGCGATATGTTATTCGTTCTCGAAATCCTCAGAAATTACCACTGGCTTATCTCGGAGTCGGACTAATCTTAACCTTAATAGTTGGTTTCCAAGTTTTCTTAGGAGATGAGTTAGTTTGGATTTATGGGCTACATACAGTGCCAGTTGTTGAAGCGGTAAAGGATGGTTTTTTACCATGAACTCTGAACTACTAGAACAATTTAATGTAGTAGGTGCGAATGGGCTGCCCTATAGCATTCCTATTCACCCGAACCTAGTCCATCTTACTCTTGGTTTATTTATAATTGCCATATTGTTTGATGCAGTGGGTGTATTCCTTCCAGTTAGCAAGTTTATCTTCAAGTATTTTTCTGTTCCTGTAGAAAGAGAAAACCTCTTTGATGTTGGTTGGTACAATATACTTGCAGCAGCGGTAATTACCTCCTTTACAGTTGCTGCTGGTTTTTACGAGATGATGTTAGCTGAGGTACCCCTTGATATCAAGAGTGCTTGGGGAATGACGGCTATGGAAACTATACTTTGGCACGGGATGGGCGGAGTATTCTTATTAATCCTTATCCTTGCCATGGCTGTTTGGCGCGGATTACAGCGTTTTGTCTGGCGTAAACAAGAAGATAGGCAAGTACAGTGGCTCTATCTATTTGCAGGAGCAACAATCATGTTTGTTATGTATGTTCATGGGACATTGGGAGCACAAATGGCTGCTGAATTTGGCATACATAATACTGCTGATAGCTTACTGCGCTCAGGTCAAGACCTCAACGATATGTTGAAATAAATTATCACTCACACCCAAATCAATTGTGGGCCATGAAAATCGCCAAAATTATAGGCATCATTATCAGTACAACTGCCATTAGTGCCATTAGTTTCTGGATTGGACAACAAGCTTATTCTTGGTTACCTCCAGAGGCAGCAGCAGAATCTCAGTTAGTAGATAATTTGATTAGTTTTTTGGTAACTCTGGGCAGTTTTATTTTCCTCGGAATTGCTGGAACCTTAACGTATTCCCTACTCTTCCATCGTGCACAGAAGAATGACTTAAGTGATGGGCCTAACATTAAAGGTAGTATTACCTTAGAAATAGTCTGGACAGCCATTCCCATACTTCTAGTATTATGGATAGCTAATTATAGCTACCAAATCTATGACCAAATGGGTATTCGTGAACCTATAGAATCGATGCATACGCCAGAGATAATGAAATTAGCATATGCATCTCCCCAAGAAGAATCGCATCAGCATGTAGAGGATATAGATGTAATTGCCAAACAATGGGCTTGGGTTTTTCACTATCCAGAAAGAAACATTACTAGTACAGAACTACATTTACCTACAGGCTATAGAATTCATTTGTCATTAACCTCTGAAGATGTTCTCCATGGATTCTATATTCCTGCCTTTCGAGTAAAGCAAGATATTATTCCCAACAAAATCCTAGACTTTGAATTTACTCCTATCCGGAAAGGCAAATATTTACTTACTGACTCTCAGTATAGTGGTACGTATTTTGCTACTATGCAAGCGGATGTAGTAGTAGAATCAACTGATGATTTCCATAATTGGCTAGCAAAAGCTGCAAACCATAGACTTCATCCTGCGAATAATCAAGCAGCTTCAGAATATGCTTATTTATCTAGTCAGCCGGTCAAATCTGGTTGGGCGACTGTTGTACCTGCTAACCCTCCTATGGTCAATTATGACCGTTCAAAGGACAGTTACTAATGACACACATTCATGCTGACAGTATAAGTGTCGCCAGCAAAGTTCATCACCATGAATCTCCTCACGACTGGAAACGATACTTTAGTTTTAGTACAGATCACAAGGTGATTGGTATTCAATACCTTGTTCTCTCTTTTATTTTTTTCTTATCGGTGGTGTTTTAGCGATGGTAATTAGGGGAGAACTTTTAACCCCTGATTCAGACTTAATTGATCGGACTGTTTACAATGGTATGTTCACCATGCATGGAACAGTAATGCTGTTCTTGTGGACCTTTCCCTCTTTAGTCGGTTTAGCTAATTACCTAGTACCACTAATGATTGGTGCCAGGGATATGGCATTCCCCCGACTTAATGCTGCTGCTTTTTGGATGGTACCGGTGGTAGGCATCTTGCTTATAAGCAGCTTTTTCATCCCTGGTGGACCCGCACAGGCAGGTTGGTGGGCTTATCCTCCAGTAAGTATCCAGAACCCCACAGGGAATTTAATTAATGGTCAAGTTCTTTGGCTTTTAGCAGTGGCAATTTCTGGTGTATCTTCCATTATGGGTGCAGTTAACTTTGTTACTACAATTGTGAAGATGCGTGCCCCTGGGATGGGTTTTTTTCGGATGCCTATCTTTGTATGGGCTGTATTTAGCGCCCAAATCATACAGTTGTTTGGATTACCTGCCTTAACTGCTGGTGCAGTAATGTTGCTAATGGATTTAACTGTTGGGACTAGCTTCTTTAATCCCGCCCAAGGTGGTAATCCTGTTCTTTTTCAACATTACTTCTGGTTTTACTCTCACCCTGCTGTGTACGTAATCATTCTACCTATTTTTGGTATATTTTCAGAAATATTTCCCGTATACTCCCGCAAACCTTTATTTGGTTATAAAGTAGTTGCCTTATCCTCCATGGCAATTGCTTTGGTAAGTGGTATTGTGTGGGTACATCATATGTATGTTAGCGGTACCCCTGGGTGGATGAGGATCCTGTTCATGCTAACAACTATGTTTGTTTCCGTACCCACCGGAATTAAAGTATTTGCCTGGGTTGCTACTATTTGGGGTGGGAAAATTAGGCTAAATACAGCCATGACTTTTGCATTAGGTGGATTAGTAATGTTCGTGTTTGCAGGTATTACCGGGATAATGCTTTCCTCTGTACCTGTGGATGTTCATGTCAATAATACTTACTTTGTTGTGGGTCACTTCCACTACGTCTTGTATGGTACTGTCACCATGGGAATGTATGCTGCGATTTACCACTGGTTCCCCAAAATGACTGGTCGAATGTATATGGAAAGCTGGGGAAAATTACACTTCTGGTTGGCATTTATCGGTACTAACTTGAATTTTTTACCCATGCACCCCCTGGGATTACAAGGAATGCTACGTCGTGTTTCCTCGTATCCTCCATTTCCAGAGTATATATTTTGGAATACTATTGCCAGTTTAGGTGCATTCTTATTAGGTGTTTCTACTTTGCCATTTATAGTTAATATGGTAGCATCCTGGATGCATGGAGAAAAAGCACCAGACAACCCTTGGCGAGCAATTGGTTTAGAATGGCTTGTATCTTCTCCACCAGATGTGGAAAACTTTGAGGAAATTCCTACCATTATTAGTGAACCATATGGCTATGGAAAGTCAGAACCACTAATTGCACCTACTAATCCACAGTAAATCAACTTTGGCTGTTAAGTTAAGAACAGAAATAAAAAAGGTAGAAAGTTTTGTTGGGGTAGTTATAGTACTAATGGGTTATACAAGGATGTAATTGAAGGCTCAAAACCATAATTAATAGTGATTACTAGTTTCTTGACCTCTTAACTTTTTGTACTTCACTTGTATTTAGCATTATACCTCTCAAAATTAGGGAGAGAAGGAATCCATAATTATGGATTCCTCTAACTGGAAGATACCCTCCAGATATCTATAGTATTAAAGATTGAAGGTTGTTATAACTCCTTTTTACTTGCTAAGGATGTTATTTCTATATTTTCATCTTCCTCATTTGAATTTCTTCATTTTCATCACAAATTCAAACAATGGATGGTTATATTACCTCTAAGAAGTTACAATCTTCTCCCAATCAAACAGATGGCGAACATGGCCATGATGAAGAAGCCAATAAGATGTTTGGCTTTGTTGTCTTTCTCCTTTCAGAAAGTGTAATTTTTCTGAGCTTCTTTGTTGGATATATTGTTTACAAAACCACAACCATTAATTGGTTACCACCAGGTATATTAGGGTTAGAAGTTCAAGATCCTGCAATTAATACAGTGGTGCTAGTAGCTAGTAGCTTTGTCATTTATTTGGCAGAATGTGCTCTTCAAAAGCATAATCTGACAGGATTTCGTCTGTTGTTACTATTAACAATGGGAATGGGAACCTACTTTTTATTAGGGCAAGCTACTGAGTGGAGCAATCTAGAGTTTGGTTTTACTTCTGGTGTTTATGGTGGTATGTTCTACCTACTCACTGGTTTTCATGGCTTGCATGTTTTTACGGGAGTAATTTTACAAGGGATTATCTTAGTACGTTCTTTTTCCCCTGGTAATTATGATACGGGTCATTTTGGGGTTAATGCTACCTCCCTGTTCTGGCATTTTGTGGATGTGATCTGGATTATTTTATTTCTCCTCATCTATATCTGGCAATAGAAACACAGAGCAAAATTACTGAGAACATGTTCAAGTTCATATTTGAAGGGCAAAGATGTAATCATATTGCCCTTTTTACTTTTGGCAATTTATACATGATTTAGTATGAGTAATCATGTATGTAATTACTACCTATAACTACATTTATGAAATAGTAGGCTTACTCATTTATAAATATAGATATAAATATAGAAAAGCTAAAAATGATTGATTCTACTATAGGTTAAATAACTTGGAAATCATATAAAAACAGTTAATGTCGCTTACATTAGTAGTAAAATAATTTGGAATATTAGAGCTGCTATAAAGCATGTTACAAATATCCAGGATCTAGTCCCAATATTTTCGCTTAAGATTAACCCCAAATGGGGTTAGTTGTTTTTTTACCTCTGCAAATAACAATGGTTTTTTAAAACTGCGATTTACGTCGAATCAACATTATCTTCAATAGAAATTTTTCAAAATTCTTCCTATTAACTTGATTGTAATTAAGAATATCAGAGGTTTCACTGTATTTCCAATAATAGAGAATCCAAAAGATAAGAGTTAGACTTCGATGAAGTTTTTACATTAGTAAGGTTCAGAACCAGCAATATAGAGTTAGCATACTGAAAGTAGTTATTGACTAGTCTCAGAACATTTGGTCAATAGTAAATGAGTAATTCTTTTTACACTTTGATTACTATTTTTTAACCCCCAAGACCTTAAAAAAATAATACTTGCTAGAACTATTCAAATACTTTGTACTTCTTACACTAAACTATCACGGGTAGTCTTACGGGTATAAGCATTCCAAACATCTAATTCAGTAAAATGGCGAGTACTAAGTTGAGCTTTTGTCTCCTTATGTAATCCCTGAACCATAGTAAAGTCTGCCCCAGCAATGCTTTGAACATGCTCCATCTCTACACCAGTCATGTCTGCTGCACGGAAGTCAGCACCTCTTAGATCAGCACCATTAAGTCGAGCCTTACACAAGCAGGCACCTGCCAAAAAAGCTACTTGCAAATTAGCACCACTCAGGCAGGCATTTTTCAAATTAGCCCCTGTCATGTCCGCACCACTTAAGTAGGCTCCTAGAAAATTTGCTCCTTGTAAATCAGCATTCCTTAAGTTAGCAGTATTCAGATAAGCTCCATTTAAGTTTGCCTTTGGCCCTACTGCCCCAGAGTTTTGATAAGCATATCCTTCAGACCAAACAGTTTGCGTGTCATAATATGCAACTTGTAGTCTAGTCTCATCTAAATCTGCACCAGCCAAATTAGCCTGACAAAGATTTGCCCTACTTAAAAATGCCCCACGTAAATCAGCCCCACGTAAATCAGCCCCACGTAAATCAGCCCCACGTAAATCAGCCCCACGTAAATCAGCCCCACGTAAATCGGTTACACTTAAATTTGCCCCAATAAAATTAACTCCAATCATGCTGGTTGTACTCAGGCAGGCACCAACTAGGCTAACTCTACTCAAGTCTAATTGAGACAAATCCCCTATTTTTCTTACATACCCTCTTTTAAGAGCTTCTATAATTTCCGACATATCCGATTTGATGTAATTACTAGATTTAATTACTATTTTATTGGTTAATATTATCTGGATGATTAATTTGTATCTGGCTATTAGCCATGAAATTTACTAATGGGGGAAAATATACAAGTAAGTTAAAATATGGATTTTACTTATAACCCTAGTAGAATACCGTACTCTGGGAGGCGTAACCCACGAGAAAATTTAATAAGGACGATAGGGGGGATCATAGCCAGGGTACTATTCATAGTAGAATGTCCCTATAAAATTTCCTGAGATTATGGCCAGTAGAGTTTTCCATTGATACCTGCGGTTCTTAAGTAAGTTTATATTTTAAGTATCATTGTGACGTAAACTCGTTGATATATTAAATCACAAATGAGGAAGCAAAAATAGCCAATGCAACTAATCCCCCCAATGACCATGATGGATTTCTTCCGCAAAAGTGAGGGTAATTGGTTCATACAGCGTACAGTTCATCATTTTGACCTAGTTTCTGACGAATCAGGAGAATCGAATTTGGTTATTCGGGTAATAGAACCAAACGATCCACAAATTGAACAAGTTTGTAATAGTCAAAACGTAAATCCAGTTAAGGCTAAAGGAGGAGCAAGTTTTTTATGGCAAGCAAATCTGGATAATGATGAACCTAATCCCGATTATGCAGCCATTCTCATTGATATTCCTGATGATGAAACGGGACTTTTTGGTAAACTCATACGTAATGAGGGTTATGTTGAGAAGATACCAGTTATTTGTCGGTATTGGTTTGGGAAAGATGGTATTCTAACCATTAATACAGAATATGGTAACAGTCAAGGTCAAGAAAGATGCTGGTTTATTACTGATGATTTTCGTGTTCGCGTCTGTACAGTTCGGATGATGAATGGAGTTCAACTTATGACTTATTGTTCAGAACGGCGCTGCATCACTCCAGATGTTCTTGAAGAGATGGTACAGAAGAATTCGGCCAGAATATAAGAATTGAAAATCCAACGGCAACTTACTTTAATTAAGTAGTAAGATAAAACAACACAACAAGATTATATTGTCTTGTCTAACATTCCTTAAGTCATTACATATTACGGATTGTTGCTTTATTTATTAAACGGAAGACAAGGGTTTTTATAGTATTCTATGCTAGGGATGTTGGAGACGCTATGAGTCATGGCTTCATGTATAAACCCTTTCTTGATTACTTGGAACAAGAATTGTTTGCAAGATTCGACCTGCAAAGGCGGCCAATTCCCAAAGGACTAGAATCGCGAGTCAGTGAAAGGGGAAAAAACCCTGCTACCGTAAGTAGTTGGTGTTATCAGTGCTCACAATTACGTAAAATTCGCTACACTTATATTGACGCAGGAGAAAGTGCTCAAATATTTAATGGCGTAATATATCCCAGTCATAAATACGAAATACCAATAATGGGTATTGACTTCCTATCTTTTGGAAAGGTTAAAAACTTAATAGTTTTGGACTTCCAACCCCTTTTTCGTGATGAGGTATACCAACAAAAATATATAAAACAGTTAAAGGTATTACACGATAAGTACCCTGATCTGACTCAGAATTTGGGCATGAAGTTTTATGATTCCAATCAGTATTTTTCCAAGTATTTACTTTTCGCCAAGACGGAACCTCAAATAATTGCTACACGGCTATTTACAGCATATAAAGAATATTTAAGTTTATACTGGAAAATGCTTGAGCAAGCTCAACAGTTAGCAGATCCAAAAGATATCCAGCGCATCGTTCAAGCACAGAAAGATTACGATCAGTACAGTGCAGAAAGGGATCCTGCATCTGGGTTATTTAGTAGTTACTTTGGCCATGACTGGTCAGAACGCTTCCTTTACGAGTTTTTATTTGAGGATGCTGTGCCTTTATCCACAGCCAGTTAGTTAAATATAACTGAGACTTTATGTTGATCCTTTTGTAGCTTGTTATTATGAGCAAAATCCAGTTAAAAGAGACTAATCAAGTACAAGCAGTATAATTTTCCTAGTAAAGAAAGGAAAAAGCCAGGAGCTTTTGCATCGCTATAAATGTATTGGTTCTGTTTTATTATGTTATGAACCTATTCCTACAAGCGACTCATTAACTGTATTTATAGTGGTGATTATTTTAGCCTTAAATATTATTGTGCAGAATAATGACTCTCTACCAACCATTTTTAGATCATGCTATTTCCTATATTAAATTACGCTTGGATTTAGCTCCTTATCCTATACCTAGGGAATTTGAATCTAAGTCTGCCATCGTTGGCAAAGGAAAAAATCAAGAAACAGTTGTTACAAGCAGTTATGCTTTCCGAACTCCTAAGTTACGGCAGATACGTGCTGCGCATGTGCAAGGAGGAAAAGCTCTACAAGTTCTAAATTTTGTAATTTTTCCACAATTGAATTACGATCTACCATTTTTTGGGGCAGATCTAGTAACTCTACCCGGGGGTAATTTAATTGCCTTAGATATGCAACCTCTCTTTAGGGATGAGGCTAAATACAGAGCTAAGTATACTGAGCCTATCCTACCTATGTTTCACGCCTATCATGAACGTTTAAGTTGGGGGGGAGATTTTCCAGAAGAGGCACAACTATTTTTTTCGCCTGCATTTCTCTGGAGCCGCCCCAAAGAGACAAGGATTGTAGAAACCATTGTTTTTGAAGCTTTTAGAGATTATTTACAAGCCTATCTTGACTTTGCCGAGCAGGCAGAACCAGTGAAGGATCCACATAATCTACAAGCTATTAAAGAAGCTCAATTGCAATATACACGCTATCGAGCAGACAAAGACCCTGCACGAGGAATGTTTAAGCGTTTTTATGGAGAAGAATGGACGGAGGAATACATACATGGCTTTTTATTTGATTTAGAAAGAAGTCTATCTTCTGTTAGCTAGCTTAAATATATTCTTGCTTCTTTTAGCTTTATAGCTTAATAAGCAATCCAGAAAATTTAATGTAATATAATTTCAAATTTATTATATTTTTCTGGAGTCATAATAATTACCTAATACAATGTAAATAGAAACTGTAATATCGCAATAATTTGTAAGATATAAAAGGGTGCGATAGCATTGTATTAAAATAAATTTGGAAGGGTAAATAGCTTGTTTCAGCTATTATCTAGTCTCTTTATTGGCAAGATGTTTTAGTCCTTCGTAACTAATATGAACTTTTATGAAAAATGATTTAAGCAACAAGCCAATAAACCTTAGACTGGTAAGTTGATATTTGTTGTTGCTTATTCCCATCTGCTCAGACAACCTGGTGTCAGAGAGTGACTGATGTTTTTCGGTTTTCAGATCAATAATTCTTAGTCAAAAATACTAGGAGATTCAATCAATGTTAGATGCATTTGCAAGAGTAGTTTCCCAAGCTGATGCAAGAGGGGAGTATATTAGTGCTTCTCAGTTGGATGCCTTAAGTGCAATGGTTGCAGACGGTAACAAGCGTATGGACGCAGTAAACCGCATAACTAGCAGTGCTTCCTCCATTGTAGCTAATGCGGCTCGTGCATTATTTGCTGAACAGCCCCAACTGATCGCTCCTGGTGGTAATGCTTATACCAGCCGTCGTATGGCTGCTTGCTTGCGTGACATGGAAATTATTTTGCGCTATATCACTTATGCAACTTTTGCAGGCGATGCTAGTGTTCTAGAAGATCGTTGTCTTAATGGTCTGCGTGAAACTTACTTGGCATTAGGAACTCCTGGTGCTTCTGTAGCAGTAGGTGTACAAAAAATGAAGGAGGCTGCAATCGCGATTGCGAATGATCCTAATGGTATCAGCAGAGGAGATTGCAGTTCTTTGATTTCCGAAATTTCTGGCTACTTTGATAGAGCTGCTGCTGCTGTTGTGTAAGTAAATTAATCAAAAGCTGGCATTCCTTAATGTCGGTGAAAAAATAATAATTAACCAAAAGTTTGTCAAAAGGGAGAGACTAAACTAATGAAAACCCCCCTAACCGAGGCTGTAGCAACTGCTGACTCTCAAGGACGGTTCTTGTCAAGCACAGAAATACAATCTGCATTTGGTCGTTTTCAGCGTGCCAGTGCCAGTTTGCAAGCAGCAAAAAGCTTAGGTGCAAATGCCACCTCACTTGCAGAGGGTGCAGCTCAAGCTGTTTATAACAAGTTCCCTTACACTACGCAAATGCAAGGTCCCAGCTATGCTTCTACTATTGCCGGTAAGGCTAAGTGTGTACGTGATATCGGATACTACTTACGGATGATCACTTACTGTCTGGTTGCTGGTGGTACTGGTCCTATGGATGATTATTTGGTCGCCGGTTTAGCAGAAATTAACAAGACCTTTGAATTGTCTCCTAGTTGGTACCTTGAAGCTCTAAAATACATCAAGGCTAATCATGGCCTAAATGGTGATGCTGCTGGTGAAGCAAATACTTATATCGATTATGCTATCAACACCTTGAGCTAGAATACTTATTTGTTTGGCCCGGAGGGGTAATTGGCTATTTGCAGCAGATAGTTATAAGTTAATTATCTTTTCGGGCAGTTTTATTTCTTATAATTTGTAATTAAGGCTAATAAGAAAAATAATAAGCCTGCAAAGTTAGTATTTTCTATCTTTTGATTTGTAGCTGATATTACAACTTTTCCAGGCTTGTTGTTGGTGGAATTAATAACTGGAAAGCTCCCATACATCCGATTTATTTATTTGTGATTGCTAATATCCAAATTATTAAGTAAGTTAGTCCCACTCAAGATATAAAGACTAAATACTAATTTGGTCTTTATATTATCAAGAAGAAAGAGTAGGGAAACTAGTGAGTATAAGGGAGAGATTAACCCAATAACAATTTGTGTATAGGTAAGTTTCTCCAAAGCTGAATTTAAGATTGTAAGTTTGTGAACGGTGAATTACTGAAAGTTTTAGAACTGCATATATACTGTATCAGTAGAAAAATGGTAATGGTGATAACACCCTAACATATCAGGACAATTCTATAATTTGCATACAAATCTTCCCTATATCTAAGTTCATGTGCTAGAGTGGAAATGATTGGGCAATATACATAAGCTCAATAGCCCATATATTGAATTATTTCAAATTCAATTAGGATTTGTTTTAAATATAAGACCGCCTAGGAAAAAGGAGGTGATGCCCATGATTGATGGTAGTAAATGCGTTGGCCATAAGGTTGTAATTATCCGACTGTGGGCCGGGGCTGTTCTCCAAGGGTAATTGTTAGTTTTTTTTAGGATAACTATACCTAAATCACTGACTAGACCTAGAGTTCCTCCCGGCAGTCTGGCTACAACTTGAAAACCTGCTAGGCCGCTCTTAAATCAGATACTCTTATCTGACTTAAGAGCGGATAGTTTTTTATGTATTTTTTGTTTATTGTATTTATAATTTTATACAATCAGTCTATGAAAGAATCCAGAGGAATCATAGGCAACATCAAAAATAATATAAAAACCTGATTACCATTTGGAGCAATTACTAGCAACCTTGAGGTGAGGAGAGGATGTAGTGAAAAGTCAGTGGGTTCATACCGGAGGCTGTTTATTAATCAGATACCCTTGGGAGGTAAATATTCTTGGATTTTTGGTTTGTTTAGAGGGTGTGGACAAAGTGAAAAAGTATGAGGAGATAACCAAAGAAAAAATAGTTGATAGCAACCTTATTACGGAAATTTTGGTAGGAAGACTGCCAAACGGCTAACTCTTTTATAGAGGCATCTGCTATACCACATCTATGCAAAAAGACGAGATCCCCACAGCTAAATAAATACTATGTATTACATATAAACGTAATTACAAATTATTTTAGATTATTCTAAGCTCAGCAATCTGGGAAACTTCAGTTTTTCATCTGTCATAAGTCTTATATACTGGCCATATTTCCATTCAACTTTATTAAAAGAGAATTTAATTATGCGAATTGCCGGAAATATTACCGAACTTGTTGGTAATACGCCTCTAGTACAATTGAATCATATCCCTCAAATAGAAGGCTGCTTGGCTCGGATTGTAGTGAAATTAGAAAGTATGAACCCAGCAGCTTCTGTTAAAGATAGAATTGGCGTAGGTATGGTTGAAGCAGCGGAGTTAGAAGGATTAATTACTCCAGGAAAAACAACACTGGTGGAGCCAACTTCTGGCAATACTGGCATTGCGCTAGCCATGACTGCTGCAGCTAAGGGTTATAGACTTATATTAACTATGCCCGAAACCATGAGTACTGAACGAAGGGCAATGTTAAGAGCTTATGGGGCAGATTTGGAATTAACTCCAGGAATTAAAGGTATGAGCGGAGCTATTAATCGTGCCCAAGAAATAGTAGATAAAACTGCAAATACTTACATGTTACAACAATTTCGTAACCCGGCTAATGCCCAAGTGCATCAAAAGACCACTGCCGAGGAAATTTGGGTAGATACAGATGGACAAGTAGATATAATTGTGGCAGGGGTCGGTACTGGGGGAACAATTACGGGGATAGCAGAACGACTTAAGGTTCGGAAACCGAGTATTCAAGCAATTGCAGTAGAACCAACTAACAGTCCAGTATTATCTGGAGGCGAACCAGGGGCCCATCAAATTCAAGGTATTGGTGCTGGGTTTGTTCCCCAAGTATTGAAAATGGGGTTAGTTGATGAGGTGATTACTGTCACTGATACAGAAGCTATTATTTATGGTCGTCGTCTAGCCCGGGAAGAAGGATTACTTTCTGGTATTTCTAGTGGTGCAGCTTTATATGCAGCTATCCAAATTGCTAAACGTCCAGAAAATGAAGGGCGTTTAATAGTTATGATTCAACCCAGTTTTGGAGAAAGGTACTTAAGTACACCCTTATTTCAAGACTGAGAGTCCAAGATGACAGTAGAGTACAATTCAAGGTAAATTAGGGTCATGGCAGATTCTAATCATTACAAAACTCTAAATGTCAGTCCAAATGCTAGCCAAGCAGAGATTAAGCAGGCTTATCGCCGCCTGGCAAAGCAGCATCATCCTGATAGTAACCAAGGAGCTGTAGATGGAGAAGGTATTATCCGTATTAATGCAGCATACGAAGTACTAGGGGATACTAATAACCGCCAACATTATGACCGTCAAATTTATTATAAGTGCCAAGAGTCGTCCGTTCCCAGACAAGAATGTACAGTCAAAGTTCAAAACCAACATAAAGTGCAAATATGTACTGGCAGGTATTTGGATAAACAAGTGGAAGAATGGCTGTATCTTGTTTACCATCCTGTCAACCGCTTAATTAAACCTATTTTTAAATCTCTCAAGCCGCAAATAGATAAACTAGCAGCTGATCCTTTTGACGACAGACTTCTAGGAGATTTTCAAGAATACCTGGAAAATTGCTGCAGAGATATCAAATATGCTCAATCTATCTTTCGTTCTTTACCTAATCCTCCTAGTTTAGCCAGAGCTGCAGCCCATTTGTATTATTGCCTCAATCAAATGAATGATGGCTTGAACGAATTAGAATACTTTCCTATCAGCTATAATGAAAGTTACTTACATGCAGGACTGGAGATGTTTTATACAGCTCATAATTTGTATATAGAAGTAAAAGAATCTGTCATTTGAGAATAAAATCATTGGTGCTTTTTATAAGCTACAGGGGAAGATTTTTCTCCTAGTCTAGTGAATACAAGAATAATGAAGAAATATTGAAGAGTTAAAATAACTGTAATGGCAATTTTTCTTAGCATGTAAAAATATGTGATAGTTTTCCCCAACCAGGGCGTAAATGACTTTAATTAAAACTTTTTACAAGTTTATGTAACTACCTTAGTTTGCATTCTGCCGTACCAATCAAAGGAAAATACCTTTAAAGAAATTAATATGATTCTCATTATAATAGAGTCTATTGATCATTAAGACTATTTAGCCAAAAGGTATTTACTGCTAACTTAAAGTACTATTTCTGCTTATCTCCCCATTATTTTGGGTTTTTATGAATCAAAATTTTCCTGGGAGTACTAATTAAGTTTTTGTAACACATATATTCTCCACAACTCAAATATTTCCTGATGATTCCTGGCTATGTCTATTCCTAATAAAATCATTGACTGGGAAGTAGTCAATGATTTTATAGCCATGGTCTTTTTGGTAAATTAAAAATTGTTAAGGTTTAATTTATTCTTTCTAATTAGAAGGAATTCATTCCATTATCCTCAGTTTACTGATTCAGTTGATTCTGTATTCTGGTTAAAAATTCAGAAGACTCGCACCTGTTATTTTATTCTCATATATTCCAAAATGCTTATTAAAAATAAGCATTTTGTATCAGGTTTTAAAAATTTATAGCTTTATTTCTTAGAAAGATGAAATAGTCTTATTTATTAAGTAAATTAGGAAAATTTGTGGTGAAAATTACAGCAAAAATAAGTTTTAATTGACCATGCACCTTTCCTAAGTATTTTAATTTTGCTCAAAGGGTAGCAAAAGAATTGTCTTATTACTATTACCGCTTGCTAGGATTTTACCGTCGGGACTAAATGCAAGACAATACACAACACCGTGGTTTTCGGCGAAAGTGTTAAATTCCCTACCTGTATCGACCTGCCAGAACTTGATGGTATTATCATAGCTGCCACTAGCTAATGTTTTACCATTAGGGCTAAACGCAATAGAAAAAATGTCATTAGTATGACCACGAAGAGTATAAATCTCTTCACCCTTTTGTGTTTCCCACAACTTAATATTTTTATTTTGACTACCACTAGCAATAATTTTACCATCAGGGCTAAAACTGACGGTGTTAACGCTGGCAGGACTACTACTATACTCTTTTAGGGTTAAAAACTTACTTTGATTTAGATGCCAAACTTTTATCGTCTGATCATTGCTGCCACTACCACTAGTAATAATTTCACCATTAGGACTAAAAGAAACACATAATACTTCATCCACATGTCCTCTCAAAGTATTTAATTCCCTACAACTATCTAAAGACCATAACTTAATGGTTTTATCTTGACTACCACTAACTAAAGTTTTACTATCGGGGCTAAAAGCGAGGGAGTAAATGGTCCCTCTGTGTCCTTGCAAAGTGTAAACTTCCTTACCTGTGCTTATATCCCATAATTTTATAGCTTTGTCATCGCCACCACTGGCTAATATCTTTCCATCAGGACTGAAAATCACAGTCTTTACTTTACCTGGTGCCATAATTGTAGTGGGTTGTTGATTTAGACTAGCTAATTGCCAAATTTTAATGGTTTTATCATCACTACCGCTAGCTAATATTTTTCCATTAGGGCTAAAAGCTATTGACATTACTCTATTGTTATGTCCTTGTAATATTTGTAGGTTTCTTGTGTTTTGGATCACTGGAGGTTTTGGAATAGTCGTTGATTGTGGGTGAGTAACAGCCTGTATTTTAGACGCTTGTTGGGTCTGATTTTTTGCTATTGGTGTAGTTGTTTGCGATTGCATTTTGGGCTCAATGGTTGATTGTGCAGCAGTATTTATTGGCACTTGATTTTGAAATTTTACGATTACAGCTTTAAATTCATTTAGTTGTTTTTGTAGACTAGTACTTAGTTGTTGTATATAAGTATTTAACTGTAATATTTTCTGATTCAAGGGTTCTATCTCTTGCTGAATATGGTTATTAATTTGACTAAATTCTTCTTTTGAGCTAGTGTCAGCACCTTTATTTTCTTGCTGCAATTCCTGAATTTGCTTTTGAGTATTTATCTCTTGCTGTTGTATTAACATGTCAAATCGTTCTAAACGCTCGTTTATTGTTTCCAGATTTAAGCTTTTTTGTCCCTTTTGCAAAGTCTGAATCTCGTTTTGTGTATTTATACTTAACTTCTGCATCCGAGTATCTAGTTGTGCAAAACGCTGGTTGAAAGCTTCCAAGCTAATATTTTTTGCTCCTTGCTGTAGTACTTGAATTTGTTCTTGTGTACTAATGCTTAATTGTTGTATCTGTTTATCCAACTGAGCAAAACGCTGATCGAAGGATTCTACATTTAGATTTTGTCCTTCTATGTTTGGTTTATTAGTGTTTAATGACTGCCTAAAAATATCTAATTGTTTTTGTGTATTAATACTTAAGTCCTGAGTAAAACGGTCAAGTCGGGCAAGATGTTGCTGAATGACAGCGATTTGATTTTCTATATTGCTATTCATTTGTTTAATGCCCAGAGGTACAAGACTTTTATCACCTACTACTTGCTGTGACTGTTGTATGGCTTTACTTAAATTTTGAGTTAAGCCATCAAAGTTATCTAAACGTTGTCTCAGCGGATCAATCAACATATCCAATTGATAGATCGATAACTGTTGTCGCTTTTCCTGTAAATGTTTATAACGTTCTCGATTAACGAAATTTAATCCTATTGCTATTGTCAAAGGTGTAGCTGCATAAGCAACATTTTGAGTTGTTGCTGCTGCCAAAGTTCCTAGAGCAGAAGCATACAAGGATACATATTCGCTAACTTCTAGCCAGTGGAGTTTGCTCATATACTGCTACGCGGAAGTAAAAGTGAAAAATTACTGAATCTACATATGTTTTTAAAACAGGACTCTAAACTAATTCAAGATTTTTAGAAACTTACCTAACAAGAGTGGACTCAACTATTTGAAAACACTTCTCTACAGGCGTTATAATCCTCTTCCAAATAGCCATTTTGGATAGTTTCTAGAAATTAATTATGCTTTTGCAAAATTTGTTAAATAGTTTGGTTTATTCTGTACTAAGTTGCTCAAACCTGATAAAAAACACAAATTCTTTGTGGCTCTTTAGACATTTGGTTGCAAGCCCTATTTACTTTTGATTGAGTTTTTTTCAAACCTAGAAATTAGTATAAAATTTCAGTTTGAAATCCCTGTAATTTTATACTAATTTGTCTTTGTTCGAAACTAAACTACATATATTTTGCCAGTAATATAAACTGTCAATAGAGAATAATTTGCTACACAGTCACTTCGAAGTATTAGTAATTAAGGCACGTCATAGCTAACAATATTTTATTTTCCATAGCCGATATAAAATGTATACAAATGAATGTTAATTCATTTATCCAACATCTAAACTATAGTAAAAGCACCCATCAACAAAACCCTAATTATCCTGCAATTTTTTTCTTCTCCCCTCTAAGTTTAAAAAAGTAGGGGGTAGAGGATGAGTGATATTTATTTGCAAAGTGCCATAAAAAAATCCCTAGTTATAAAACTAACTTTTGACATGACCTATATATAAACCTTTGGATCTCAAAAAGAGACGTCAGTAAGGTTTAAAATTTTCATCTGGACTTTCTTGTTGCGCAGTGAGTTGAAATCAAATGTAAGTGGTGTAAAAACAAAAAACACTTGCTAGTTCCTATGGATAATTCATTGCCCTGTTGTAAACAATAGAAGCGCTACACTACCGAAATTCTGACTGAAGTTTAAATCGTTTATTATCCTCCGGTTTTCTGCTATACAGTATGTAACTGTCAGGATAGCCATAAATAATTTCACTTATAAATCGAGTAAAAAACTGACAATTATATACAAACCACAGTACAAATAGAGCTATTTCCTAAAAACCTACTGTTAATAGCTGATACGGACTTTTGCAGTTTGGGAAAAATGAAAACCCCAGTTTGACTCCCAAGCGATTCTTATTGCCAATTCCAACTTAAGCGAATAACCCTACTTTAGTTCTGAGTGGTCCTTAACTTCTGATAAGGGAGCACCCATTTGATTAATGACTGCAATCATCTGGTAAAGACGACCCAAATCTCTCTGGTTGAAGTATAAAACTAAACGGGGAAATTCAAATGTTTCATCCTGAATCTCTTGAGGCAAAGTTGGACTGCTTTCAATCCTACCTCGAACTAGGATATCACTGAAATTTTGATTGAGTTGTTCCACTTCGGATGCTGATAACTTAGTTTTCAAACGGAGAACTAGGCGATCGCCCACATAACGACTCGAGTGATAGACCTGAAAAAACTTAGTAATAGCTTTACAAGCCACATCTAGATCATCTGTGATTGTATATAAACTTGGGTCTTCGGGACTAATTAACCTGTTTTTAACTAATTGATGGTGAATATATTTGCTCCAAGAATGCCAGTAATCTCCACCAGGTTTATCAATCAATACAAGTGGTATTGGACTAAATTTACCTGTTTGGCTCAAAGTCATACATTCAAATGCTTCATCTTGAGTCCCAAACCCTCCAGGGAATAGGGCAATGGCGTCACTCTCCTTCAGAAGGAACAATTTACGCGTAAAAAAGTATTTGAAGTGAATCAGTTTGGAATCACCTTCTATAATTGGATTTGACTCTTGCTCAAAGGGTAATTTGATATTCAAACCAAAGGAATTATCTCGTCCTGCACCTTCATTACCAGCTTGCATAATCCCACCACCACCACCAGTCAAGATCATAAATCCTAACTTTGAAACACTTCTGGCAAAATCAACTGCCATTTTGTACTCTGGGGTCTCTGAAGATAGTCTTGCCGAGCCAAAAATAGTTACTTTACGTGCATGTCGATAAGTATAAAACAGCTCAAAACCCTGCTCCATATCAGCTAGGCAGGAAGATAATATTTTCCAGTCTAAGCGTTCAATATTATGACTAGCCAAACGTATTATAATTGTCAATGCCTGTTGGATAAATTGCTGATGTTTTAAATTTGGTAAGCGTTCAATCAATTCAGCTATATCCAATTGCAAAGACTTAAATGTATCCAAATAATCTGATGAAGTCATTTTAGTTAACATTTATCAATGGATAATTACTTTGTACTATCAGCATTTATTAATTTTTTATTATTATGGTTTTTTCTGATCATAGTTATTTTATTTTTGCCAATATTCAAATATTTTTAATGTTTTAAACATTTCCCTGTATTTAGATTTGTTTACATGATTGACAGCAATAAAAAATCACCTCTGGTTGCCAGGCCGGAGGTGTATTTTTCAAGGCCTTCGAGACTATTATCCGAAAACCTACTAGGGAAGACAAAGTAATATCCTAGACCACTAAGAATCACAACCAATTAACTCAATTACAGAGGAATAAATGTGCATATTTGAAAAACAAGACAGATACGAAAATACTTTCCTACTAATTGAGTTGAAAGTGATTGAAATAGTGGCCAGAAAAATAAGCATAATTATTCATCTGGCTGAATTTAATTAATTATTTGACTCTCCCAGATATTTTTCAATCGTATTAGCCAGTGTGGTTTTGGGAACGGCCCCAACCACCATATCAACTTTTTGACCACCATTAAAAATCATTAACGTAGGAATACTACGAATACCATACTGACTTGCAACATTAGGATTTTCATCAGTATTCACTTTTACTACTTTTAGCTTCCCATCATATTGGGAAGCAATTTCCTCTACAACTGGGGCTACCATACGGCAGGGCCCACACCAGGGTGCCCAGAAGTCAACTAAAACAGGGACCTCGCTGTCTAATACTTCCTGTTTAAAGGTAGAGTCGGTAACTTGTGCGGCTGCTGACATACTTACAAACCCTTGCTTATTATATTTTTAATTCTGGTGAAGATCTTACCATAGCAAAAACCTTTGCTTAGATTTGGAAGGGATGTAGTTTAATGTAATTTTGCAAAGAAAGACTAGGAAAGTAACAAAATGAGGATACTGTACTTTAAGACTAATTTAATATTACTGAGGACTTAACTAACAAGAATCACTGTATTTAAATAATTAACTGAAATTATTCCCATATGAGTTTGATCACAGTCTGCAGAATAATTTATTTGAGCCATTATTATAAGGTGTTTTTACTATTGTGAGACTTTTTAAATGTCAAATTAAATTATTTTCTTGTATAAGCATATCATGAATAAGATATAAACCATAATTCATGATCCACCCTTTTCCCTTATTGCTTTTCATCTTGTACGTTTATACAGTGCTATAGTTAAATCCGATTTTAGGCAACTCGAAGTAGAAAATAATCAGGATAGTCAAGCATCAAACATCTACAATACTCTATAAGTGTTGTGTAAGCTCCAATTGATGAAATATAGAGCCTGAGAGCTTTTCATAGCCCAGTCTAAATAAAAGGAAGCTATAACAAACATACGAGAATATTTACGTGAAGGAACCGCCCGAACATAAGTCCGGGCGGAGTGTGGTGTGAGGAGTGAACGGAAACATTTGTCTCCGCTATTTTCATTGTAGGCGACATATGGGATTTTTCCAGTTCTTAACTCAAGTGTGTGAAAAAATTTGTTATCCCAGAATACGGAAGTTAGGGAAAAAATCATATACGGAAAAATTCACAGATATTTCTCTCGTTATAAACCCTGTCTGTCTTATTCCCTACGCTCTGTTTTCTTTTTCTATTTACCCATGCCTAATTGTTGAGCTTTTTGATAGACTTTACCCTCAGTCAATAAGGAGGGAGCAATTACAATTTCAACCTTCTGCATTTCTTTGATGTTTTTTACTCCTAGGTTACCCATACTTGTTTTGAGCGCTCCTAGGAAGTTGTGGGTACCATCGTCAATCTCTGCTGGCCCTCTGAGGATTTGTTTTAGAGAACCAGTTTTACCTACCTTTACACGAGTGCCACGGGGTAGCACATTACTTGGTGTTGCCATACCCCAATGGTACCCTCTACCTGGGGCCTCTGTAGCTTTGGCAAATGGGGAACCAATCATCACACCATCAGCACCACAGGCAATACACTTACAAATATCACCACCTGTAATCAAACCACCATCTGCAATTATCGGTACATATTTATCCGTTTCCTGATAATAATCATCTCTAGCTGCAGCACAATCTATGATCGCTGTTGCCTGGGGTATGCCCACACCCAATACACCTCGGGAAGTACAAGCTGCACCGGGACCAATTCCTACTAAAACAGCTGCTGCTCCAGCTTTAATTAAATTCAAGGTGACTTCATAAGTCACACAATTACCCAAAATTACAGGCATCGGTACTTCTTGGCAAAATGAGGTTAAATTCAGGGGAGAGATAGATTCTGGTGAAAGGTGGGCATTGGAGACCACAGTTGCCTGTATAAACAATAAATCGGCTCCTACTTCTTTAATTGCACCACCATATTTACTCATTCCTAGAGGAGTTGCACTAACTGCAGCAATTCCTCCTTCCTGCTTAATCTCCTGAATTCTTCGTTTAATTAATTCTGGCTGAATAGGTGCTGCATATAATTTCTGCATCAAGGGGATAAATTCATCTTTGCCTACAGATGTAATCTGATCTAAAATTGGTTCTGGATTTTCATGCCGAGTTTGAATTCCCTCTAAATTGAGTACACCCAAGGCACCAAGTTTTGACAAGTTTACAGCCATACCCACGTCAACCACCCCATCCATTGCACTAGCAATAATAGGTATTTCCCTTTCAATATTACCTATCTTCCATTTGGTATCTGCCAAACTCGGATCGAGTGTCCTGTTTCCAGGAACTAAGGCTATCTCATCAATTCCATAGACCCTACGAGCTATTTTACCCCGACCAATTTGAATTTCCACGCCTATTTTTTCCATTCTCAAATATGTTTAAGCTAGGGTATCAAATTGTGGGGTGATTTGTATGGCTTTCCCCTATGTGTGGAAATAATTTATGGAATAGGAAACAGAGAAATGCTCTAGACTAAACAATGTAATCCATAAAAATCTAAAATATTAACTAGCTTTCCGGAACAGCCATGCTAGTAACTTAACTTTTTTGGCTGTAATCAGCATAAGTTGTTCATTTACAAATCCAAAATCAAAAATTGACCCTTGATCCATTCAGAAACCCTAGAAATATTAGAATGGCATCGCCTCTGTCAGCATCTATCCACTTTTACAGCGACCAAACTAGGGGCGATTGCTATAGAGAATTTACAAATCCCTCTCTCTCTCGTTGAGAGTAAGTATTTATTATCACAAACTAAGGAGATTTATGAGCTTGATAACCGGTTATTAAATGGTTTACCTTTTGAGGGAATCAAGGATATTGGTGATTCCCTGGAGAGATCTGAAATAAAAGGAATATTAACAGGGGAGGAACTATTAGCAATTGCTACTACCCTGGCTGCGGCACGCAATCTCCGTAGGATAATTGGCAATCATTCGGACCTAGAGGTTCTTAATCAGTTAGTAGCCGATTTACGCACATATCCGGAGTTAGAGAAAGAAATACATCTCTGTATTGACGAACAGGGTGGGGTTACAGACAGAGCGAGTCAAAAGTTAGCTGACACACGCCAAAACTTCCGAAAGATACGCAGCCAGATACACCAGAAGTTACAGAATATTTTACAGGTTAAAAGTAATTCTGTTCAAGAACAGATTTTTACACAAAGGGGTGATCGTTTTGTAATCCCTGTAAAAGCCTCCCACAAGGAGAATATCCGCGGTATAGTTCATGATATCTCTACTAGTGGTATGACACTCTACATTGAACCCAATTCTATCGTCTCAATGGGCAATGAACTGAGGACGCTAGCTATACAGGAAAAACTTGAAGAAGAACGAATTCGTTTCTCCCTTACGGAACATGTGGCAAACTTCAAGACCGATTTAGAAAAAGTATTGGTAACACTTACCATTTTAGATATGGCAAATGCCAAGGCTAGGTATAGTTTGTGGTTAGAGGCAACCTCCCCCAGGATACTTGATCCGCGGGACCAAGAAATACTTGTATTGCAGGGATTACGTCATCCCCTTTTAATATGGCAACAACAGTATGAGGGAGGTAAAACGGTTGTACCAATAGACTTATTGATTAAACCAGAAATCAAAGTAGTTGCTATTACTGGTCCCAATACAGGTGGTAAAACTGTTACCCTGAAGACCTTGGGTTTAGTGGCTTTAATGGCAAAGGTAGGTTTATTTATTCCAGCTAAAGAGCCGGTTGAAATACCATGGTTTGACCAAATATTAGTGGATATTGGAGATGAACAGTCATTGCAGCAAAGTTTATCTACATTTTCTGGACATATTTGCCGTATTATCAGGATTTTAAATGCCTTATCTGAAAAAAGTGCATCCTTAGTGTTACTGGATGAAGTGGGAGCAGGAACCGATCCTGTAGAAGGAAATGCCTTAGCAATTGCTATTTTGCAATACCTTGCAGATAATGCCCAGTTAACCATTGCCACTACGCACTTCGGGGAACTCAAATCCCTCAAATACGAAGATGAGCGATTTGAAAATGCTTCTGTGGAATTTGATGAAATTACTCTTTCACCCACTTATAGGTTATTATGGGGCATTCCCGGACGTTCTAATGCTTTAATGATAGCTAGCCACTTAGGATTGAAACCAGAAATCATAAAGCAGGCAGAATCCAAACTAGTGAGGGGTACAAATGAAGTTAACCAAGTAATTGCTGGATTGGAAGCACAACGGCGTAGTCAAGAAACCAAAGCTGACCAGTTGGAAAACTTATTAAAACAAGCGGAACTTTTATACAAAGAGGTAAATACCAAAGCCAGCTCCCTAGAAGAACGAGAAAAGATCTTAAAGGAATCTCAGGAAATTGCCGTTCAAAGAGCAATTTTCCAAGCAAAAGGGGAAATTGCTCAGGTGATCCACCGTTTGCAACAAGGTACACCCACTGCTCAAGAAGCTCAAGAAGCTACTAATGCCTTGCAAAAAATAGCTGAGAAGTTCATATTACCAGCAACACCAAAAACAAGAATAGACTTTATTCCAAAAGTAGGTGATCGTATCCGCATTCCCAAATTGTCGCAAATAGCCGAAGTCATCACATTACCCAATGAAAACTGTGAATTGAACGTCCGTATTGGGATTATGAAAATGACAGTCAAATTGGCAGATATTGAATCCCTGGATGGAAAGAAATCCCAAGCCCTTATTAAAGAACAAAAAAACCGTAAAGTTAATAACAGTAAGCAAAAAACTTCTGGAAAAGAGTCTGCAGAGACTACATCTATACTGTTAATACGGACTTCAAAAAATACATTTGATATTCGTGGTAAACGAATAACAGATGCGGAGATGATTTTGGAAAAAGTAATAACTGAAACCACAGGGATAATCTGGATAATCCATGGACATGGTACAGGTAAATTGAGGCAGGGAGTCCAGGAATTTTTACACAGGAATCCCAAAATAAGCCACTTCGAAACTGCACCACAAAAAGAGGGTGGTACAGGGGTTACTATTGCTCATATAAGGTAGGTTGAATATATGAAAATCAAAAAATAAAATTAGCTCATTTTTGTCATAACTAATTTCTTTAACCTTGCTTCATGAACTCTTTATTTTTAATTCTTAAGTATTACTTTAAAGACGCTTTGTAAAAAAAATATGGCATTTATGATATTTTTTTCCCTAACCTAAATAGGGTTTTAGACTTATTCAACATTTGTAAAAGATGACTAGGCAGAAACTATCACATTGATTCGTTCAATTCTAATAATCCCTGTTTGGAGTTTGGAAAAAATCTTATTCACCATACTCATAAAGGCAATTTGATTATAATTAGGAATTTTATTGATTATAATGGTAATATATAAAGCTCGCTAAGGAGAAAAATAATTTAAGTACTTTCAAGTAAAATTTGAATGGAGATTTTGAATAATATTTATAGTCAGTATTCAAGTTAAATTCCGCAACCCCATGTTTGTATTAGTAAGGCTTGTTTTGTATTGCTATCAAATCTTAAAATTTAAGAATCTATTATCATTAAATATCAAAAGGTTGTCAAAATATTTCAGGTAGATTTAGGACAAATGTTAATTCCCTCGAAGGAGTCATAAGAACTGAATAAATTTTGTTACAATTAGAGCCTGGCCAAAATCTATTAAATGTTAGAAAAAATTAATTAACTTGCCACGTCAAAATAACAACTTATTAACTTCATTCACTATATGTTAAACACAATGACTTACTAAAAATACAGTTAAAATATACTCAGCCAGAAGAAATTCTTAGTATTACAAGTGAACAAGGATTTAATTTCTCTCCAGAAAATCAAGGGAAATTTAGAAATCTTTGGGCAAGAGTTTATTTCTGCCCCTATAGAGACAATATCAATGGGATTTATCCCGTGCTTTATCCACTAGGTTTTAATTCACTTGCAGATTATTCCCAGTCAAAATGTTCCCCATATGATAGTGAGGAAAATCCTGACTATCGTTAAGTTAGCTAGGAAAACACCTTACAGAAGTAAAAGGAAAATGATTATTACAGATTCTGCCAGAACTATCAATGACGCCAAAACAGCAATTTCCGCTTTGAAGTTGAGTGATGATAATGGAACTCGCTATTATGCAGCTTGGTGGTTAGGAAAACATCGTATTTATGAATCTATTCATCTACTATGTGAATGTTTGAAAGATGAGCGAGATGTGACAGCTCTGGAAGGTTATCCTCTTCGTCGTCAGGCAGCACGTTCATTGGGGATGTTAAAAGATTCCCGGGCATTACCAGCATTAATTGAAGCTTTAGACTGCTTGGACCTTAAAGTACAAGAAGTAGTAATTCAAGCATTAAAGGATATTGGTAATAGTGCAGCAATTCCAGCCCTTATTGACTTTCTAAATGCAGATACTGAAGATAAACCATTAGAAGCTTTGATAGAGGCTTTAGCAAAATTTAAGGTTTGGCAAGTCCAAGATAAAATTAGACCTTTCCTACAACATTCTTCTGAAAGAGTAAAATGTTCAGCAGCTCAATATTTTTATACCCTAACTCTTGAACCTCATTACCTAAAAATACTTTTTCGAACGCTACATCATGAGAATCGGTTTTTACGTTATGCGGCAGCATTTGATATTTCGGCACTTGGTCAAATTGAATTTGCCCCATTAATTATGGATGCACAGATACCTAATAATATCAAGTTAGCAACTATTAAGCGTATTTTGGAATCTGTCTTACAAAATAAAATGGAAACAGAAGTCAAACGGCAAGAGCAAGAAGATTTATTATTTCAAATTATTGATCAGCTATTACTAGATGCAATTGAAGGAAACATTCCCAGATTAAATACATTAGATTCAAATTTGGAAGTTGAGAAAATTACGAAATTGGTAAATCAACTAAGCACAAGTTCTCAAAAAGTAATTGAAAGATCTACCTCAAAATTATTCTCGGCATTGAAATCCCAACATCCTAATATTCAAGCAGCAGCAATCAAGGGATTAGTTAAGTTAGCACCAGGCATTATTGATTCTATAATTCGTGTCTTCGATCTTGATAATGATGGCGATTTGGATTTGAGAGCTGGACTTACTCAGGTTCTTATGGAAATTGGTGATCCGAGAACATTATTTTTATTGGAAAAGGTTATTGGTTTTGAAGTAGCAGCTGATCATTGTCAGGGTAAAGTTCGCAGAGTGGCATCTCGGGCCTTAGGTAAAATTGGTTGTCGAGCTTGCAGTCCAGAAGTTATTGTACGTGTGATTGAAAAACTTAAATGGACATTATCACAGCCAGATGATTGGGCACTTCGTTATAGTGCAGCTGTTTCTCTTGGAGAAATTGGGAATAATGATGCAATTTTAGCCTTACAAGCAGCATTTGAAGATGAATCTGATATAGCTGTAAAAAGAAGGATTGAAAGAGCATATAGTCCTTTACAAAGTACCTAAAATGTTAAGCAATAACTTACTAGACTACAACTAAATTCATTGTAACTAAATACATAAAGTTTTTTCGACTTTGAATTATGTGAAGTTCTTTATTATTTTTAGTATTTCTTGATATTAATCATTGTCTTTCTAGGATATTTTTCGGTCTATTTATAATATATTAAGTACTAATCTAACTGTATAAAATTTTCATGAATTATGCTATCAATACAAAGCAAAATAGATTATCAATTAGTAAAATTTATTTAAAATAAGGCACTTAGTTATTATCAATTATTTTTATAACAAATACCTTTCATTTTTCTTAATCTATATTGCAAATATATCTAGTCGATTTATTCAAACCCACATGTTACCTAAAAATTACCAGATACGAAAGTATAATAGATATTTTTATGGTGAGCTGCTTATTATCATAGGTATTAATGAAACAATTATTATGATAAATAAACCAAAAAATTGACAAGTTTTGACCTAATATATTTTAGAGTATCATACAAATAAAGTATTATTGGTCTTAGCTGTTGATTTTAGCAGAACCTAGATTAATTGTAAATATTTACCTATTAAGTATCTATTAAGAAGCAGCTAGATAAACTAAGAAGGCAGTTTGGAAATGTATTGAAGTGGTATGAATAAAAAAATAGCATACATTAATATGTAATAATTTAATTATTATAAGTCATATTTAGGCCAGCTTCAGAAAATACTTGAACTATCATTAAAACTAAATTTGCTAACATTAGGTGATCCTTGTAACTTTTTATTAAAACATAAACTTTTCAGAGCCGGAATATCTGCAGAAAACACAATTATATATGTTAAATAAATGAGTTGCAAAGTTTCTATGCGATATGTAACAGACATAGACTGAATATACCGGAAGCATGATTCCATACAAAACCTAATCAAATATACGAATGTAGTATTAAATTAATAGAGACAAAATTATAGGTTTATAGATAATACACTTATATTTTCATGATTAATTATTTTGATACTTAGTTTATTTACTACAATTTAGCTTATAACTATGTATATAATATAACATTATTGTTAATTCCAATAGACCTACATTCTATATTCTTTAGAGTACAATTTGATAGCATGATAAATATATTTTTATGGTTACATAAATTATCTTTATTCTAATTAAAGGCTTTCATAAAACTTTTCCATATTTGATTCAATTAAAATTGATGTTAAGCAACTCCTACATTACAGCCCTAAATTATTCCCTAATAAATTTATTATAAAAAGTTATTTGTTGATTATTGATAGTGAATATGTTGTAAATACTATACTTATGATTTTGTTATGATTTTGCCTCTCAAAGACCTACTTTAAAAGTCTGACACATTACACTACTTATAATATAAGCAATATGAACTTATCACCATCTGATTTGTAAAAATACAGTACAGATAACCACAGTTATAAAGGTAATATCTGTTAGGCCATAAAACTGATATAAACCATTGAATTATCCTAATAAATATTGCCCATCTTGTTGATTAAAGCAAATAGAATATGTCTTTTATCTGGACAGGCCCTAATTTGGTACTCAATACATTTAAGACAAGGTTTATGTTTAAACCCATTTCAAATACAAAGTCCTCTGGGTCTTACTAACATAGGATTTGCTCTTACTTACTGTTATAGTCCACAAATTATACAACTAGAAGAGACAATTATGTTAGAATTTAAATTGGCTTATAATAAGCCTTCCAACTAAATTGGAGACAATTTGCCATTGTGTAAATCATAGGGCAAAAGCTAGCTATAATTTTGGAGTTTTTACGGTTATGACAACCTCCCAGGAGAGGATCATCCCAACGAATCTACGGAATGAAGTCTCTAGGTCTTACCTGGAGTATGCTATGAGCGTAATTGTAGGTCGGGCGTTGCCAGATGCAAGGGATGGTCTTAAACCTGTGCATCGTCGTATTCTGTACGCCATGTATGAGTTGGGGTTGACTGCAGACAAACCATTTAGGAAATGCGCCCGTGTGGTAGGGGAAGTACTAGGAAAATATCACCCCCATGGTGATACAGCTGTATATGATGCATTAGTGCGTATGGCACAAGAATTTTCCATGAGAGCACCCCTGATCCAAGGGCATGGAAACTTTGGTTCTGTGGACAACGATCCCCCTGCAGCGATGCGTTATACGGAATGTCGCCTACAATCCCTAGCTAGCATGGCACTTTTACAGGATATTGAGTCAGAAACTGTAGATTTCATCAATAACTTTGATGGCTCTCAACAAGAACCAACAGTAATGCCAGCAGTGGTACCACAGTTGTTGCTGAATGGTTCATCTGGTATTGCTGTAGGAATGGCAACTAATATCCCCCCCCATAATCTGGGTGAATTGATTGATGGTGTTGTGGCAATGATTCACAAACCTGAAATTACCAGTGAGGAGTTAATTGAATATATTCATGGCCCTGATTTTCCCACCGGGGGCCAGATTCTGGGAACCTCAGCTATAAAAGAGGCTTATACGCTGGGACGGGGTTCAATAGCTGTTCGGAGTGTTGCAAGTATCGAGACTATTGAGCAAAGGGGCAGACCAGATAGAGAGGCTATTATTATTACAGAGTTGCCCTACCAAATCAATAAAGCAGCTCTAGTTGAGAAAATAGCTGAATTAGTTAATGATAAAAGAATTACAGGCATTGCAGATATTCGAGATGAAAGTGATCGTGATGGAATGCGAATTGTAATTGAACTTAAGCTAGATGCCTATCCTCAAGTAATATTAAATAACCTATATAAACAAACACCACTACAAACCAACTTTGGTGCCAATATGCTGGCACTTGTAAATGGAGAACCACATGTACTAAATTTAAAACAATTCTTACAGGTTTTTCTTGATTTCCGAATAGAGGTTATTACTCGAAGAACCCAGTACGAACTGCGAAAATCAGAAGAAAGAGATCATTTATTACAAGGTTTGTTGATTGCTTTATCCCACCTAGATGCAATTATTTCCCTAATTCGCCATTCTGCTGATATACCTACCGCAAAGATACAGTTAATCAACGTCTACGGCTTATCAGAACCTCAGTCAGACGCAATTTTGCAAATGCAATTACGAAGATTGACCGCTTTAGAATCTGATAAAATTCACAAGGAGCACAAGGCATTACAAGAAAAGATTACTGATTTACAGGATATTCTCTTGAAAAGAGAAAGAATTCTAAAAATTATTGAAACAGAAGTCACTCAAATCAAAGCCAACCATGCTACGCCACGACGTACAATAATTGCTCATATGGAAGGTGATATTGATGACATTGATTTAATTGCCAATGACAAAGCAATTATCCTTCTTACAGAACAAGGGTATATCAAACGTATGCCCGTTAATACTTTTGAGGCTCAAAGCAGGGCAACGAGGGGAAAGGCTGCTGCTAAAGTAAAAAATGATGATACAGTAGAGCATTTCTTGAGTTGTTGTGATCATGATAGCGTACTGTTCTTTAGTGATCGAGGCGTTGTTTACTGTCTTAAAGCCTATCAAATTACTATGGGCTCTCGTACTAGTCGGGGTACACCGATTGTACAAATGCTACCAATTCCTAAGAAAGAAAAAATTACTTCTATCATTCCGGTCAATGAATTCACTGATGATGAATACCTAGTTATGCTTACCCAAGGAGGTAATATTAAAAAAACTTCCCTGTCCGCATTCAGTAATATTCGTGCCAATGGTTTAATTGCTATTTCTCTAGAAAAAGGGGATCAACTACGATGGGTGAGAAAAGCAAAAGCAGAAGATTCCATAATTGTGGGCTCTCGTAATGGTATGGCAATTCATTTCCGTTGTAATCATGAGCAATTAAGACCTTTGGGAAGAGCAACCAGAGGGGTAAGAGCTATGAAGTTGAAGAAAGGTGATCAATTGGTGGGTATGGATATTATCCCGGCAGTGATAATTGCTGATGTTCCTAGTATCCTGGAAAATGAACATGAAGGAGAGATGGAAATAGAAGATATTGTTAATGGGGAAACCATAGAAGTATCCGGAAATAGTAATTATGGCCCTTGGGTATTGGTTATTACTAATGGTGGTTACGGGAAGCGGGTTCCTATGCCACATTTCCGATTGCAAAACCGAGCCGGTCAGGGTTTAATGGTGACTAAGTTCAAGAACAGCAAAACAAAAGATAAACTGGCATCCTTGCAAATCGTCAAAGATGAAGACGAAATTATGATGGTAACCAATCGCGGCATTATAATCAGACAAGCAGTAAATGCAATTTCAATTCAATCCCGTTCTGCAACAGGAGTGAAAGTACAGCGTTTGGATGGAGATGATGCTATTACTGGAGTTGCGATAGTTCCTCCAGATACTAGGGAGGATGAAGGAGAATCTGAATTATCACAAGTATCATATTCTGAGACCGAAAGTTATCTTCCAGAGAATTGAGTTTTCTGGAAGATAACTTTTTTTCTTAGAATCGGGTTGTTAACTCTCGGTTATAAGATGTAAAAGCATACTCACTACTCTTCACTGCTATCCCTGCCAGAGGCAAAAACTTTTATGTTTTTCTAGCTTTTCTCCTTTCTCACAACCACCATGATCAATGAAATTGTCAACCATACCACACAAAATTTTACCATCTAATGTGTCTAAAGCTTTCCTAAGTGGTGTTTTAATGGGAATGACAGTTGCTCCAGTTGGTGCTTGGTTTTTAGCATGGTTTGCTCTGGTTCCCCTTTGGCTTATGATTTTTGATAAAGAACCAAAGAGGAAATTATACTTTCATATTTCCCTAGTATCTATTGCCTGGGGTATTGGTTACCATGGTACATCCCTATCTTGGATTACAAGTATTCACCCCATGACTTGGATGAAGGTTTCTTGGTTAGCTAGTTTGGGAATTTCTTTGTTTTGCTGGGTGTTTATTACATTTTGGGGAGCAATTTTACTATTACCATGGGGTATAGGACTATTTTTGCTAACAAGTAAACTTAATAGCCTATCTCGTGTTCTTGTGGGTACAGCACTATGGTGTGGTCTGGAAGCGATTTGGAGTTATGGTCCACTTTGGTGGAGTTCCCTTTCCTACACTCAAAGCCCCAATAACCTAATAGTTCTACATATAGGTCAAATTTCTGGTCCTAATACAGTGACAGCAGCAATTGTGGCAGTTAATGGTTTGATTGCTGAAGCCTATAAAGCAAACAGAGCAAGAGAGAGCTATATACTAGAAATGGAGCTTAAGTTACGAACCATCGTTCAATTCCAGTATTATTTATTACCTCTTACCCTCTTTTTGATGGTTCATATAATAGGTTGGAGTTTATATAAGGTTCCCCTTAATCAAACAGCAGAAACAGCTTTAAAAGTAGGGATTATTCAAGGTAATATTCCCAATACCATTAAGCTATATCCAGAAGGTTTATATAAAGCCATAACAGGCTACACTATGGGGTATATAAACTTAGTAAAACAAGGGGTAAATGTAGTATTAACCCCAGAGGGAGCTTTGCCTTTTTTTGAAGAGCGAATTATGGCTAGTCCCTTAGTAGCAGCAGTAAAAGATAAAGGTGTAGTTGCTTGGATTGGGGGTTTTGCACCATATCAAGATAGTGAGTATACCAATAGTGTATTTACTGTTACTAGGGAGGGGGAAGTTTTTAGCCGTTATGATAAGGTAAAACTAGTACCTCTCGGTGAGTATGTCCCTTTTAAAGAGATTCTGGGTACTGCAATTAGCAGGTTATCACCCTTGAAAGCAAACCAAGTCCATGGTCTGGAAACCCAAGTATTTGATACTCCTTTCGGAAGGGCAATTATTGCTATTTGCTATGAGTCTGCCTTTTCTGAAAGATTTCGTTATCAAGCTTCTGTAGGTGGACAGTTTATTCTCAGCTCTTCTAATGATGCTCATTATAGTGCAGCAATGCCAGCTCAACATCATGCTTTAGATATCATGCGAGCAATCGAAAATGATAGATGGGCTGTGAGAGCTACAAATACCGGATATTCAGCGTTTGTTAATCCTCATGGTAGAACTTTGTGGATATCAGGACACAATACTTATGAAATTAAGGCAGAGACGATTTATAAGCGACAAACCCAAACTCTATATGTGCGTTGGGGTGACTGGCTAACTTCTGTATTGTTAGTATTGGGTGGGAGCATGTTAATAGTGGAGATACTTCATAAGCATAAGGTCAAATAGTTACAGAGAAGAGAGTAAGTAGAATTATACTACTGGTGTAAAACCAAGGTTTAGATATGAATCAAAGCAATATAAAACTCTTCAATCAGGAATATATTTTAATACTTTATATTTTTGTGAATTTAATAAATACTAACAACTAATACTACATTATGTACAGGTAAAAAGCTCAAATATTATTGATTATATATTTTGGGATTTCAAGAAAAGTCTGACATAATGAAATGCTAATCCAATAGATTAAGCTATTATAGTGCACTTATATTTATAGGCTGGAAATAATTGAATAATTCTTCTGTACAAAGAAAAAGTCTTGGTGCTTTTAATAGATTGGGTAATAAATAACATCTAATAGACTGGGTAATAACAGCGATTTTGACCTCTGAATATTCAATGTTATTTGATATAAAAATAATGTTTGCCTTTCTAGCATAGAGTTGAGTGATAATCATTGCCAGGCAGAATATTCACTACTGCTTTATAAATTCATGAATATCCCCTTTCCCAATAAATACTTACCATCAATTGTTTAATATATGTGGAATTAATAAATTCTACATACGAATTTTAGAGAAATAACGAATACCTTGAGAATGTAACCGCTCATCTGACTTCAACCTTTTCAAATTCACCCTCTACTTTATGAATTAGGACTTCTATATACAAAAATCTTACATTTTAGAACTTATATGAGAGATCAAAACTACTCTGCTCTGTAACCTTTGTAATCTTAATAGTACTTTATGATATTACGGAGGTGTTAGTAACACTAATGTAGTTAAGGAAATGCTGTCAACCTTTGACGACTTTATAGTTTATATATTTTACTGGGAGGGCTGTTAAAAACAGCCCTATAAAGAGAAAGAAATAGGTATTTCAGACTCTATATATATCTATAAAAGTCAATTTCAGCCTTAAGGTTCTGTGGTTTGTTCAGCCAAATCAGATTTAGATTTGTTCAACGCAATTACGTCATGGATACGAGAAATAACAAAAGATTTATCCAGGTAAGATAACAAAGTGCCTGCCTTAGGTCCTCTTACTTTACCTAAGAAAGACAGGTATATCGACTGAAAAGCATTAGCAGGATTAATTTCTAGCTCTTTTGAAATGGAAAAAATAGCAATTTGTAACTCTTCACTTTCCCAACTAGTCAATGTTTCTAGGTTTTTCGTTAATTTTTCTAAGTAAGTAATTTGTTCTGAAGATAAATTAATAGCTTTCTTTGGAACTTCCTGTAGATAAATCACCAATTTTTCTTCTTCATCTGCATAATCTTGCAGCCATTTTTGTGCAGTTGCAACTCTTTGATTGATTATTTGCCAATCAAACTCATTTAATACCTTAGGACTACGTTTGGCTATTTCCTCTTTAATATCTAAATGTGGGATTTGTAATAAGGAAATGATAGTACTGAAATTAAAGGAATTATAAGGCTTAATTTGATCGCCTACTTGGGCATAAAATAAAGGCATCAAATCCTTAGTCAATTTGCAATCATTATCTTTTAATTCGTCATAGTTATCTACATACTTGCTCACTAATGTGTCGTAGTCTCTTAATAACCTAGTAATAGTCTCGTAATTAGGGGCAAAGTTAATTGCTGTTCGCGGTTGTGTACGTAATACTAGAAAACGCAATAATTCTGGGGGGAGCAATTCGGCAATTTCTACAGCACTAGAACCCAAACCCTTAGAAGAACTCATTTTTGTACCATTTACAAGAATGAATTCATAGGGGGAATGTAATGGTGGTTGTTTTTTTAATACTTTGTAGCAGATGGCATTTGCTACATCCCGGGACCCACCCTTTTGGGAGTGATCCTTGCCAGCCATTTCAATGGTGACACCCAATAAATCCCACTTGGCAACCCATTCAACTTTCCATGGCAATTTACCATTACCATCAAAGGGGGAAACCCAACCAGAGTGGCCACAACCTGCTACCCACTTAGTGGCATTTGGCCTACAAGTATAAAAAACTTCTGAACCATTGTAATCTGTAACAATTGTGGTGGCAATTTTGCCGCACTTTTCACACACAATTTGAAATGGATACCAGTTATCAGGACGCTCGGCTTTACTTACCTCTTTATAAACTTCTCTAACAAGGTGGGCATTTTGTAAGAAAGTATCAATATGTTTGTTCAGTTTACCCAAACGATATAAATCACGAAGGTAATAAACTTCTGGTTTGACCCCTAAATACTCAAATACTCCCAGAAACTCACCCATGAAATACTTGGCATAATCACTATTTGGATCTTCCGGTGAAGGTGTATTACACAATGGGAAACCAAGATAGGGAGAAAATTTCTCCCTATCTAAATACTTTGGAATAGTATCAAATGCATCATAGTCATCAACTCCATACAAAAATTTGACAGGCCTACCTGCTTGTTTTAGGGCACGGTAAATAACATCATGGATAACTACCCCCCGTAATGAACCCACATGCACTCTTCCTGAAGGGGTTTTTGAATCATTAACTATTTCGTGACCTTTTGTATCAGCAGCAATTTTATCAGCCCAAAACATTATTTTCTAATATTATCTATACTCCACAGTTTTTTCATTTTACCTCCCTGCTCACTGGCTATTGATTAAGGGGTATTCTAAATTAACAGTCATAATTCAACTTGAAAAAGCCAGTTGGCAGAGAGTATGAGGAAATAGACATTTAAAAATTAAAGTGTAACACTATAAAATAGATGTACACATTCTTAGTTATTTGTCAATTTCATCTAAGAAGATAATAAAACTGTTATCAGAGAATTACATCAAGTAATATTAATCCACGGAGTGTTGTCAATCATAATATCATCAAACTACCTGTTGTGCAGAGATACAATTCCACATGCAAAGTTACTAATTCTACTGTGAAAAAAGTGGATTGAATAATCACTGCCACCTGATTTTTTCTAAGCAATAATATTAGATTTGTTGGCAAGTGTAATCGATTCCCTTAAACTGCGTACTGCTGCAACCATTGCCACTTCACTATTAAGCTGGTTAATATAAGAACCAACACCCACACCAGCTGCACCAGATGCAATTGCCAATGGTACAGTGACATCAGAAAGACCGGAAGCACATAATACTGGGATAGAAATGGCACGGCTAATTTCATGAGTTGCAGCTAACGTAGGAGAGGCTTTTTCTATTAAACCTAATGTTCCTGAACTATTAGGTCTGCTGCTAGTACCACCCTCAGTTTGGATAATATCTGCACCAGCTTGAACTAATTCTTCTGCTAGTTGTACTTGTTTATCTAAGCTGAGAATGTGAGGGACTGTCACAGAAAGGCAAATATTTGGTAATAAAGTACGAGTTTGCTCCGTTAGAGCCAAAACTTCATCTGCCTGAAATTGAAGCCCTTGAGCATAAAAGCTATCAAAGTTACCAATTTCAATTAAGTCTGCACCGGCTGCTACTGCAGGTAGGAACTTTTCTGGTTCTACAGCAGACACGCAGATAGGAAGATTTGTTAGTTTCTTGGCTAGCCTTACTAAGGCTGGTTCTATAGCGATGTCAATAAAAGTTGCACCACCATGATTTGCTGCCTTGATAGTAGAAGTAACACTTTGAGGATTAAAATTATTCAAGCCACTGATAATTTTTAGGACTTGCCGTTTATTAAATATATTTAGGAGTGCAGGATGCATTGCCATAGTTTTTACCTTGAAGCTAAGTAAATTATAATTATACCAACCCTAAAGAACAATTTTATTTTGGATTTTGTATTAATGACTGGTAAGAAGATAGTATAATTGTACTTAAAGGTTGTTGCCATTACTTCAAATGAATAACCAAATAATCTCCAACTCTCAAAATACTTATTCTTTTTTGAGTCGAACTCAATGCTTACGAGTTAGTGATGGGAATATTAAATCAGTATTAGATGATTGCTGGAATGCCCCCCAATTGCTAGTAATAATTTGGTCACTATTAGGGGATTTCGATAGTTTGGAATATGCTTGGTGGTTACAAAGAGAGAGAAAGCTACTTTCTAACAAGGGAATTGCGGTTCGTGCTATTGGAATTGGTGATCGTGATTCTGGACTTAAATTTTGTAAATACACAGGATTTGCCCCAGAATGTTTGTTTGTAGAAGAGAAGGCGGAAATTCATTCCCAACTAGGACTATATGGCGGCTTATCTATTCAATTTCCCCTATTATCAGTCTCACAAAAGGCTTGGCTGAATTTTCTTGTCATGTGTACTGGAATTGGTAGCCCTGGCACTATGAAGGAGGTTTTTCGTGGTTACATAGGAGATAAAAAAGCACCACAATTAATTACTGATGATGAGTTTTTAGATTTTACTCCCCTACCAGTAATAAAAGGTTCATTGTTTAATTTAACTGGGGGAAAAGGTTTTCAACGTCCTTTTGAATTAGCAACCCTACGTTTGCGAAATATGATACATGTTTTGAGTAATTGGAATACTTACATGTCCAACACATCTTATTTGGTGCAAAGGGGAGGGACTTTTTTATTTGATGCTCAAGGATGTTTAATTTATGAACATCGTGACCGAGGTATTCTGGGTTTTGCAGAAGATATGGGCAACCCCTTATCTTTTCTTGGAAATTATTAACCTTGCAAGAATTGCCATATGTTAGAGTATTTTCACATTAAAATTTTACTTCACAAGTGTAATAAAATAAAGGCTAAAATCACAGTCTATTCCGTACAACTAATCAAGCTAATAATTAATTAGCTGGGGGCAGATAAGTGATAGTTCCAACCAATCCCCTAGTTGTGTTCCTATTTACCAAGTAATTTTACCAACCCAATACCGCTGAAATATAATCCTAATATTGCTCCTGCTAATAAACTCTGGGTAAGAGGATCGGTGGATGGGGTAAGTATAGCTCCCAGAACTACTGCTCCCAAAATAACGTAGCGCCAGCCGGAAATCATTGTTTGGGAAGAAACTATACCTAAAGAGCCTAATAATAGCTGAATTACAGGAATTTGGAAGGCTAAACCAGCACTAAAAAGTAATAGCAACACAAATTTAAAGTATTTATCGATAGACCACAACTGATCTACTACTTCTGCACCATAATTAATCAAAAAGTTTAATGCAGCGGGAATTAGTAAAAGGTAAGAAAATATTAAACCAGCAAAAAATAGAATACTAGAACCTAAGACTACTGGTCCTAAAAAGTGACGCTCACGACGGGTTAATCCAGGTAAAACAAATTGAATAATTTGATATAGAATGAAAGGACTAACAATTAGCAAACCACTATATCCAGCAACTTGAACAGAAACAAAGAAATACTCCCCAGGTGCGAGTTGAAGGAATTTAACTCCCTTGGCCGGGACTTCTAATAGCTGGACAATAGGTTTAACTATAATAAAACAGCCAATAGCAGCTATGACTGTAGCAACTAGAGCATAGAACATCCGCATCCGCAGTTCTTCTAAATGCTCAAACAGAGACATTTCCACATTACCTGGTAATTCATCCAGTGAATCATTATCTGCTAAAAAGCTATCTTCTTCGATATCAACTAACGTGTCTGCATCTTTTGAAAGTGGCATGATTCAGCTCTTAAGCATTACTTATGTCATTCTGATGACTATTTTATCTAGATGGGTAACTGAAAGGGATTTTCTTGATGATAATATGTGTTCTCGCTTTAAAGTCAGTGTATCTGCATAATCTATTCAGGGCAAGAATGCCTATGGCCAAAGGGTAGGACTTTTCCTGAAGGGGATTAAGTAATTTTCATAAGCAATTTTCACAATTCAGTTTTTCTACACTCTAGATCCTAACTAGAATATTATCTCACTAATAGGAGCTATGAATAATAAATGATAAAACTTGTGTGGGGTGATTGGCTGTATGTGCATCAAGCTCTTATTGTTATATAACCTTCATGTTATCTTTAGTTATGCTCTAACTCAATACATTTTAATAAGATTTCAGTAATTTCATTAGAAATCATTTTTCTCTAGTCTTTGTTTTTTCTGCTACTCCCAAGCCAATTGTCTATTAAATATAAATATTTATAGTTCTCAGCAAACAGTTATTACAGTGAATTTAAGTACAATGGCTAACACTTAACTAATAAGTAAATAACTGAAGAATTCTATATCCCTTATCCCATGGACTACCTAATATCTTGCAGTAGCATGGGGCCATTCATATAAATGAAACATAGGATTGTTGAAGTTGTTAGGTTTTCGAAACAAAACCACATTATTGATATAGGCACTCGAAAGAAAACATAAAGCTCCTCCTAAATCAAAGCAATTACCTTTATTATTGAGTTATGTTAATAAACTAATAAATTTAAATATTGAAATAACAAAAGTATTCCCACATCTATGATTATGATTAATTAATGGATAGAAACCATACTTCCTATAATCCATCTGTAAACTAGTAGTCGTAAAAAAATTATAAATGTTACAATTATTAAAAATACGCATAAAGAAATTTGACATTCAACCATTGATATCTAACTGGCTATGCTTGTTGAGTTTGTGGAATTTAGATAGAGCAGTTGTGAGAATTAACACTTAGGTAAATTTAATTACCATTTGCAGTTAAACTGAGAATATGTAAGGGTAACTGCGTACAAACTTGTTAAATCCCATATTGGCAAGTGGTAAATATTACTATTATCTAATCGATCTTATTCCAAATATCAAAGAAAATACCTAAAACTACATCATTCACGAAAAGTAGCACCATGAAGACTATCCCTAAACCCACAGATCTTGTGCGGACTTACTTACGCGAAATTGGTCGCGTACCACTTTTAACACATGAACAAGAAATTCAATATGGTAAACAAGTGCAGAAGGCTGCCATGTTATACAAAGTGAAAGAATCTTTGGCTAATCAGTTAGGATATGAACCAAGCTGGGAAGAATGGTTACGAGCAACCAAGTTAGAATTAACAGAATTAAAACAGGTGATTGCAGATGGTGAAATAGCTAAGAGGAAAATGGTGGAAGCAAATTTGCGTTTAGTAGTATCGGTTGCAAAGAAGTACATTAAGCGCAACGTCGATCTACTAGACTTAATTCAGGAAGGTAGTATTGGTATGCAGCGAGGGGTAGAAAAATTTGACCCTAGTAAAGGCTATAGGTTTTCTACATATGCCTACTGGTGGATACGACAGGCTATAACCAGAGCCATAGCAGAAAAGGGCAGAACTATTCGTCTTCCCATTCATATTACTGAGAAGCTAAATAAAATAAAAAAGGCCCAACGTACTATGTCTCAAACACTAGGACGGGCTCCGAATATTTCAGAGTTATCTACAGAACTGTCATTGACTCCTCAACAAGTAAGAGAATATTTAGAAAAGTCTCGTGCTCCTTTATCTTTAGATTTAAGGTTGGGAGATAACTATGACACTGAATTAGGAGAAATGTTGGAAGACCCTAATATTTCCCCGGAAGATTTTGTGATTCAATCTTCTCTTTCCTATGAAATAGAACACTTAATGGATAAATTAACCCCCCAGCAGAGAGAGGTTTTGTCTTTACGCTATGGCTTGAATGATGGGAACCCCTTGACCTTGGCAAGGATTGGTGAAATTCTTAATATTAGCCGTGAAAGAGTACGCCAAATTGAACGAGAAGCTTTAAAGAAACTGCGTAAAACCCAACCTAATATGAGTGAATATTTGGCAAGTTAGTCACTTTCTTCTGCTGACTCTTCTTTTCAGGACATAATTGTTCAGATATTTCCTTCCTTGAAAGATTTGCTGGTGCAATAGGCATAATATTTTAAGTTTTCTATGTCAGAAAATCTATTATAGAATTTTCCTATCTGTAGCTGTTAGCAACCTACCTAAAATCAAAAATAACACCTGACTTAATATCTTGCATCTCTAGTAGTAAATCCATTGCCCCTGATTTCTCTAATTTAGTTATTTTTCTATTAATTAGAGTAATATATATAAGTGAATTGTAATGATAATAAATACTCATAATAGAAATCCCCCATCCGTCATGGGGGATTTGTTGATTGCTTAAACTACTATTGGTTTAGATTAACCAAATTTCCCAGCAGTTGAAGCAATTAGAAAAGCTGCGTAGGTAAGAATATAACCAACAGTGAAGTGAGCTAAACCAACTACACGAGCTTGTATGATAGAGAGAGCAACAGGCTTATCTTTCCAGCGAATTAAGCTTGCCAAAGGTGTGCGTTCATGTGCCCAAACAAGAGTCTCAATTAACTCTTGCCAATAACCTCTCCAGGAAATTAAAAACATGAAACCAGTGGCCCAAACCAGATGTCCGAAGAGAAACATCCAAGCCCAAACAGATAGATTATTCATACCGTAGGGATTGTAACCATTGATTAACTGAGCAGAGTTAGCCCAAAGGTAATCACGGAACCAGCCCATTAAGTAAGTTGAGTTTTCGTTAAACTGAGCAACATTGCCCTGCCAAATACCTAGATGCTTCCAGTGCCAATAGAAGGTTACCCAACCAATAGTATTTAACATCCAGAACATAGCCAGGTAGAAGGAATCCCAAGCTGAAATATCACAAGTACCTCCACGGCCAGGGCCATCGCAAGGGAAAGCATAACCAAAGTCTTTTTTGTCGGGCATTAACTTAGAACCACGTGCATCTAAAGCACCTTTAATTAGTACTAGAGCAGTAGTATGAATTGCCAGAGCAAAAGCATGGTGTACTAGAAAATCTCCAGGCCCAATAGTTAAGAACAGAGAGTTTGTACCAGAGTTTATTGCATCAGACCAACCAGGTAACCAAGCAGCACCAGCCGTGGAAGGAAGACTACTAGCATTAGATAGTAGGATATCCATGCCATACATCACCTTGCCGTGAGCAGCTTGTATAAACTGTGCAAACACGGGTTCAATTAAAATTTGCTTTTCGGGAGTACCAAAAGCAACCACTACATCATTGTGGACATAAAGACCCAAGGTGTGAAAACCAAGAAACAGAGTTACCCAACTTAGGTGGGAAATTATCGTTTCTTTATGATTTATAATCCGGGCAAGAACATTATTTTTATTTTGTTCTGGATCGTAGTCGCGAACAAAGAAGATCGCACCATGAGCAAAAGCACCAACCATCAGAAAACCAGCAATGTATTGGTGATGAGTATACAATGCTGACATTGTAGTGTAGTCCCTAGCAATAAAGGCATAAGGAGGCAAGGCATACATGTGTTGTGCCACCAAAGAGGTAACTACACCTAAAGAGGCCAAGGCCAGTCCTAATTGGAAATGTAGGGAGTTGTTAACTGTGTCATAAAGACCCTTGTGACCATCACCCAGGCGACCAGAAGGAGGTATATGAGCATCAAGAATCTCCCTCATGTTATGACCAATGCCGAAGCTAGTCCGATACATATGGCCAGCAATAATGAAAATCACTGCAATTGCCAGATGGTGGTGAGCCATATCGGTTAACCACAACGATTCGGTTTGGGGATGGAAACCGCCCAAAAAGGTCAGGATTGCAGTTCCTGCACCTTGAGAAGTACCAAATACATGACTAGCAGTATCTGTATTTTGAGCATAAATCCCCCAGTTTCCACTAAAGAAAGGTTGTAAACCAGCTGGGTGTGGAGCAGTACTTAAAAAGTTATCCCAACCCACATGTTGTCCTCGAGATTCAGGAATGGCAACATGTACTAGGTGTCCTGTCCAGGCTAAGGAGCTAACACCAAATAAACCAGCTAAGTGGTGGTTGAGACGAGATTCAGCATTCTTAAACCAAGCTAGACTGGGGCGGAACTTGGGTTGTAAGTGTAACCAGCCAGCAAATAACAATACTGCTGCAAACATTAGCAGGAATACGGAACCCATATATAAGTCACCATTAGTCCGCATACCAATGGTGTACCACCAGTGATAGACACCAGAATAAGCTATGTTTACAGGATTAGAAGCACCTGCCTGGGTAAAAGCATCAATTGCTGGTTTGCCGAAGTGAGGGTCCCAAATTGCATGGGCAATGGGACGAATATGCAGAGGATCTTTAATCCACTGTTCAAAGTTACCTTGCCAGGCTACGTGGAAAAGATTGCCGGATGCCCATAGGAAAATGATTGCTAGATGACCAAAGTGAGTGGCGAAAATCTTTTGATAAAGATTTTCCTCATTCATGCCATCATGACTTTCAAAATCGTTGGCCATCGCCATTGCATACCAAATCCGACGCGTAGTCGGATCCTGTGCAAGATCCTGGCTAAATTTGGGAAATTTTGTTGCCATGGGTTATGATAATTTATCTGACCTTGAGCTATCACATATCAACGGCTGATTTTACGAGTTTAGAGTGTGGGATTGGGAGTTTACAACTACATTCTCCATCACTCACTACTCATAGTTTAAATAAGGCTTGTGACTAGCCTATTGAAAGTATATGTGCGTGGAAGAATGCCCAGGTAACGGTAATTCCTCCCAAGAGGTAGTGAGCTACCCCTACAGCACGGCCCTGAATGATACTCAGGGCGCGCGGCTGAATTGCAGGTGCAACTTTTAGCTTATTGTGTGCCCAAACAATAGACTCAATCAATTCTTGCCAATAGCCACGACCACTAAATAAGAACATCAAGCTGAAGGCCCAAATAAAGTGGCCAGCCAAGAACATCAAACCATAAGCAGATAACTCACTACCATAGGAATTGATAACTTGTGTTGATTGTGCCCATAAGAAATCGCGCAACCAGCCATTGATAGTAATAGCACTTTGGGCAAAGTTTCCGCCGGTAATGTGAGACACATTACCAGCTGTATCTATAGTTCCCCAAATATCGGATTGCATCTTCCAGCTAAAGTGAAAAATTACTATGGATAGGGAATTATACATCCAGAATAGACCTAGGAATACGTGATCCCATCCAGAAACTTGACAAGTACCACCACGACCAGGGCCATCACATGGGAAACGAAAGCCTAAATTACTTTTGTCTGGAATTAAACGAGAACTACGAGCAAATAGTAGACCCTTGAGTAGTATGAGTACGGTGACATGAATAGTAAAAGCATGGATATGGTGAACCATGAAATCAGCCGTACCTAGTGCAATGGGCATCATTGCGACTTTACCACCAATTGCAACTGCACCACCACCAAAAGCATGACTAACAGTTGTCAAGGCATTAGGAGCAGTACCACTACCAGGAGCCATCGTATGTAGGTTCTGTAACCACTGAGCAAATACAGGCTGCAATTTAATTGATGCATCCGAAAACATGTCTTGGGGTCTGCCTAAGGCACGCATTGTATCGTTATGGACATAAAGCCCAAAACTGTGGAATCCAAGGAAGATACATACCCAGTTTAGATGAGAAATAATTGCATCACGGTGACGAATCATCCGATCCAAAAGGTTATTCTGGTTAATAACAGGATCATAATCACGCACCATGAATATCGCTCCATGAGCACCTGCACCAACAATTAAAAACCCACCTATCCAAATATGGTGAGTAAATAAGCATAACTGAGTTGCATAGTCAGTTGCCAAGTATGGATATGGCGGCATTGAATACATGTGATGCGCAACAATGATACTCAATGAGCCCATCATAGCCAAGTTAACTGCCAGTTGAGCGTGCCAAGAGGTCGTAAGAATTTCATAAAGACCTTTGTGACCTTCACCTGTGAAAGGACCCTTATGACTTTCCAAAATTTCCTTCATGCTATGACCAATACCCCAGTTGGTACGGTACATATGGCCAGCAACAATAAATAATACTGCAATTGCTAAATGGTGATGGGCAATATCTGTCATCCACAAACTACCTGTTGTGGGGTTAAGACCACCTTTGAATGTGAGGAAGTCAGCATAAACACCCCAGTTAAAGGTAAAGAAGGGAGATAAACCCTGTGCAAAGCTAGGATAAAACTCCGCCATCTTGTCTGCATTAAAAAGCAGTTCATGAGGTAGGGGGATATCTCTTGCTACTATACCCTTATCCAAAAGTTGGTTAATAGGGGCAGATACATGTATCAGATGACCAGCCCAGCCTAAGGAACCACAACCCAGTAATACAGCCAAGTGGTGATTCATCATTGATTCCACATTCTGGAACCATTCAAGTTTGGGGGCTTTTTTGTGGTAGTGGAACCAGCCAGCAAATAAAAATAATCCTGCTAATAACAAACCACCTATTGCAGTACAGTAAAGCTGGAAGGAACTGGTAATACCCCAGCCACGCCAAACATGGAATAAACCCGATGTAATTTGAATGCCATGGAAGCCACCGCCAACATCACCATTCAAGATATCTTGGCCAACAATAGACCACACAACTTGAGCACTTGGTTTGACTCCAATGGGGTTATTTAACCAAGCCTCATAGTTTGAAAATTTTGCGCCGTGAAATATCATCCCACTTAGCCATAGGGTTACTACAGCCAAATGACCGAAGTGCGCAGAGAAGATTTTGCGGGATATATCTTCTAAGTCACTTGTATGTGTATCGAAATCATGGGCGAGGGCATGGAGGTTCCAAATCCATGTAGTGGTTTTGGGGCCTCTAGCTAAAGTCCTGTCAAAATGTCCTGGTTTTGCCCACTTCTCAAAGGAAGTTGCTACTGGATCCGTATCAACTAGAACTTTTGCCTTTTTCTCCTCTCGTTCTGGAGGACTTATCGTCATTCATACCCTCCTCTCTAATAAGGATTGAGGAATCATTGAAGTTACCAGTTATATTTCTGGTTGAGATTTGAAATCATTACCACCCCCAAATTTTAACTTGGGAATAGTTTTGGTGAAGAGAAGACTCTTGAAATTTAAGAGTGCTTTCTGTTGAATTATAGAGTCTTAACTTGCATGTTGTTAGACACATTTTAACAATACTTCAACATCCCTATATTATTTGAATAATAAGTCTTTTCAATTCAAAGAATATGCAAAAAAGTCAATAGTCTACTCATTTACTTTACAAAGGTAAACAATTTGTAAAAACAAGTATTGTATATAACTTCAAAATCAAACTTTGACTTATGCAAAGGACAAATTAAATTAATGCAGTAGAGTGTCACTCTACATTGGAATGCCAGAACTAAATGTTAAAATTAATCAAGTAATTATATATTTACAAAAAAATACTTTGGAAAAGCAAAATATATTTACAATTTGTAAATAATAATAATAATAAATAGATTTATTATTTCATTTTATGTACAGTTAATGAAGAACTAAGGAGAAATGGGAACTTATCAATACACAACACACGGGTATAAAACTCAGTTACCGTATCCTCAAGATAAATTATTGACTTTTAAGAAGTACTCCAATATGTTAGTTTGCCAGAAATTACATTTAATATAATCCTTACCTAATTACACTAATAGCTTCTAAGATTGTAATTATTTCAAAATGTACTTAAGATGAGAAGGTAACATAAAATAACTACAATTTAGAGAAATCTAATGTTAATAGAATTTTATCTACTGGTAGTTTAAAACAAACAAGTAAGCAAACAAAAAATGTTTACAGGACTTAGCCTGATTTTTTTATCATAATAATTTTTATTACTCAAATTATTACCTCTACCAAGGACTCTATATTAAACTGTTTAAACACTTTACTAACTCTACTGTAAGGAGTAAATATAAGTAAGGTTTAAACGCTTTTTAATTGAATGATTGTGCTGACTACCAACCAAATACTTGGAATCTTTGTAAACAATTTCACTTGACTAGTAATTATTTTAGGTACTAAAAACTTATGACATGTTTCAGCACTAAGCACCCATTTCAAAGCAGCATTGAAAAATAACTCAAGACCATTGTAACTACAGTTTTTTAGGGATAACATTGGAGAACAGTTGCCTATATAAGCGTAACTAGTTACGTATTTACCCCATTCTGAGTTTGCCATCATTTTTTATGGACATTCAGCTAATAAATATTGGTTTCGGCAACATTGTATCTGCTAACCGAGTAGTTGCCATTGTCAGTCCGGAGTCTGCACCCATTAAACGTATCATTAATGATGCAAGAGATAAGGGTAAACTGGTTGATTCAACTTATGGTCGTCGGACCAGGGCTGTAATTATTACTGATTCCAGCCATGTTATCCTTTCTGCAATTCAGCCGGAAACAATTGCAAATCGGTTTGTGATTGCCCGCGATCATCATAATACTGTGGATAAACACAATTTATAATTGACGGCACTATTGACTTACAATTAAAATCTCCCAGTGTTTATACGTAAATATACTAGTATGTGATAATTTAATGATTTCTTGTTTCGTCGAAATCTATAGTAGTGTTTGAAGCATCTCAATAGCAGATGCTTTCGAAAGCAGATTTTTTTATTTATGATTTGCAGGTTGAGCAAATGATAGCTTTGTTTAGTTACAATAAAAACACTCAAAAAAACTACCATTGGGAAAACTTATTGTTCTTACTGGTCCTAGCGGTGTGGGCAAGGGCACTCTAATGCGCTCATTAATCGAAAAGCATCCAGAGCTGTATTATTCTGTATCTGCAACGACCCGTGCCCCTCGTTTCGGTGAAGTAGATGGTAAGGATTATCACTTTATTAGCAGACAAAAATTTGAGCAATTGATTGCCCAAGAAGAGTTCCTAGAGTGGGCTGAATTTGCTGGCAATTATTATGGTACACTTAGAAAATGCGTATTAGATAAAATAAATATTAGTAAATTAGTACTACTAGAAATCGAGGTTGAGGGGGCTAAGCAAATTCGCAAGACTTTTCCTGAGGTCTTAAGTATTTTTATACTGCCACCATCAGTAAAAGAGCTGGAGAGAAGATTGCGTAGTCGGGCACAGGACTCCGATGATGCGGTTGCACAACGTTTAATATGTTCTCAAAGAGAAATTAAGGCTGCACATGAATTTGATTTGCAAATTGTTAATGACAAATTAGATGTAACCCTAAAAAAACTAGAATCAGCTCTGTTCAGGCCATCTAATTCTTAATTATCTTTATAAACAAAAATACACAAAGGTATCACAAATCAATACTCTGAATTCCTTTGTGCATATTATTTATTAGACAAGAAAGAAATATTTGGCCCACAATCAACCCCAATGGTAAGGTTATTCCCTATAAACCAATCAAACTTTTAATTAGTTCCAAATTACTGTAGATGAAGAATGCTGTAATTGCACCACCAATGCCACCAATAAGAAAGGCACTGGCAAAATTATTCCAATTTTCCTTGGAATTAAATGCATCTACGGGGAGATTGTTTATAGTGACATTAGACAAGGGTTTTCCAGGACTACTATTAGCGTAGAGAGATAATGCTCCTGTAAGAATAATCACTAAGCCAATAGCCTCTAATAAACCAGCTAGGTTGGAATTAGTTCCATTGCGTAATGGGCCCAGTACCAAAAATGGGCCATAAATAAAATAACCGTGAGCCATACCGACTTCTAGACCCCGTCTAAATGGGGTTAGACTAGGACGGTAGGCCGGCAAATTGCTAATAAACCACTTGACCAGGGGAGATGAATTTATAGGGGTTTCCAGATTGCCAATTTGGGGATCTCCTCCTGCAGCCATAATCGCTTCCCGGTTTCTGGGATCACTAGACAGATCTTTGGATGCATCTACTATTTGCACCATATTTATATTTGCCTCCAAATAAAAACGCTGGCATTATTACACATGAATAATCGTTGCTCTACTAATTCTATAACCACTGACTTTGAAAAATTAATTGAACTAATCCTCCAAATACTGCACGATAAAAATCGTATGCTAACAAATGCACCACGAACTTCATGATGCATTTAAATTGTCGGACAGCAAAACACTCCAGCACTAGAAAATAACCCATGGAGTTTAGACTTAAAATGTCTATTCCTAGTAGTTATTGTTAACCAAGTACAAACCCCACAATCAAACTTGTCACAGCCTATAATGGGTGGAAAAGCAAGTCAGGGAAAAAGCGATTGAATTCAATCAAAATACCAGCAGTTACGAACATCCAAATGGTAGTAATAACAGGAGCAGTGCAAAGAAACTTAATAAAAGCACCTTGCTTATCCATAAATTAATCTCCAAAACAAGTTAATTGACAAAGACAAAAAACTATTAGTTCAACGAGGGGAAACAGTGATTTCTGATTCCTTAGCAGTTAAACTTCCCGATAAAAGCTCTTGGATAGCAGCAGCAGGCCAAGCAAAACCAGACAAAATAATAGGCAAAGCCAGGCGAATATCTATTTGGATTTCCTTCTGTTCTGCATCCTTACTTCCCCTGATGGCAATTAGGTAAGCACGACCTACCCAACCAATCCATCCGGCAATATAAAGAAACATCAACCCAGGAATTACAAAGTCCCCTGCATGTTCCCAACGACCATCCACAATCAGGTGTGGTAGGCCTTCTGGGCCACAGAGAGCCTGCGAATAACGCTTGAACCTTTTTTCACCAGACATAGGGTCAGCAGTGGTATTACGTGCAGTGGCAGCACGTTCATGAAAAACAGAAGACTCACTGCAAGGGATGAGGTCAGCCCCTAAAGCTTTTGCCGAGGGGGCAAAATTTGACCAGAGGCAAATTGCTAGAACTACAGCAAACAATCGACGCATGGAATTGTTTCCTTGTATTACGAAACTAGAAGTCTTTTGTACAAAACGAAGCGGCTTGTACGGCTTGTTTATTGATATAACTTCCAGACCATCATACTCTTGCCCATGAAAGCAGTAAAGTTTAAGTAAATAAAAGTTAAAGCTTTCCAAATCAATCACGATTTTCGTAATGGGGCATTAATTCCATAATGGCAACTTTACTGGCAATTGAAACTAGTTGTGATGAAACTGCTGTGGCAGTTATTAAGAATCGTCAAGTTTGTAGCAGTGTAGTAAGTTCACAAACTTCAATTCATCAACCCTATGGGGGTGTGGTCCCGGAGGTCGCATCACGTAAGCATTTAGAAACCATTAATCCCGCTATTGCTCAAGCATTTTCAGAAGCACAATTAGATTGGGAGGATATTGATGCTATTGCTGCAACTGCTGCCCCTGGTTTGGTAGGAGCATTATTAGTAGGAACAACTGCAGCAAAAACCTTAGCTATAATCCATGAGAAACCATTTTTAGGGATCCATCACCTAGAAGGTCATATTTACGCTATATATTTAACTGAACCGGACCTAAAACCACCTTTCCTAAGTTTACTCGTATCTGGAGGGCATACCAGCCTAATTAATGTGAGGAAATGTGGGGAATATCAAACTTTAGGAGAAACCCGAGATGATGCTGCTGGGGAGGCCTTTGATAAGGTAGCGCGGTTGTTACAACTTGGATATCCTGGTGGACCAATCATCGACAAATTAGCGCAACAGGGTAATATGAAAGCCTTCAATCTACCAGAAGGGAGAATTTCGCTACCTGATGGTGGCTTTCATCCATATGACACTAGTTTTAGTGGCTTAAAAACAGCGGTTTGGCGCCTTGTACAGCAATTAAAACAAAAGGAAAATCCTTTACCAATAGCAGACATTGCTGCAAGCTTTCAAGGTACTATAGCTCAGGCACTAACTAAAAGAGTAATAAGCTGTGCTCTTGATTATGGATTAGAAACCATTACCATTGGTGGTGGAGTGGCAGCTAATAGTACCTTAAGAAGCAAACTCATAGCCGCAGCATCTAAATATAAGCTGCGGGTCATATTTCCCCGAATCGAATTCTGTACAGACAATGCTGCCATGATTGGCTGTGCAGCTGTAGAACATTTTGAAAGGGGACATACTTCTCCTTTATCCTTAGGTGTATATTCTCGTTTGCCATTAAGTAAAGTCATGGAGTTATATCAATGAATTAGGGAGAAATAGAAAATTAAAAATCTTTCACCCTCTCCTATATCCTAATTCCTAATTTATTCTGGTTAATAAGATAACGAATATGATTAGCCACTGCATCTGGCTGTTCTAGCATTGCGAAATTCCCACAGTCAGGGATTTCGAGCACATTATCACCACAATTATCAAAAAGAGGATGAAAACTCGCTAAATGGCGAACATATTTGGGTTCCATTACCTGATCATTCGCACCAGCTAAAAAATATACAGGCTGCTTCAATTGAGAAACCAACTGTGGCAAGTGATTGATCTCGTCTTCTGTGGTTGAATCTAGCAATGTTCCCAAAGCAGCTTCTGGATTAGCAACTATAAAATCAACAACTCGTTGACGTGCCCAATAGCGTTCTAGGGGACGGGCCACATTACTTCTTGCGAATAACAAATCAATTAGAGGTAGCTGAAATAACCACCGGGGACGAATTTGTAAAAACCTTTGTCCGGCAGAGCGAAATTCTTCAAAAGCTTCTTTGAGATAGATACCCCCACCTGCATTTATACAAATTACCCCATGAACTAAATTTGTTAACTCGGCAGCAGCCCACAAAGCAATGGTTCCTCCCCAAGAATGACCAACTAGCCAGGCACTTGTTATATTCAATTTTTCCAGCAAAATTTTTAGATCACAAGCATACTTAGCAGGTGTATAGATGGAATTAAAGGGATTTCCACTCATACCACCATCATTTGTCACCATTACATTCGTACGTTCAATATGGCTAGTGGTAATCTGACACTGGGACTGACCAAAACCCCGTAAATCATAAGATAGGCACTGAAAACTATCTGCCAGTCGAGAAATAACAGGCTGCCAATAACCACGACTGTTAAGCCAACCATGAACAAACACCAAAGTAAGGTGGGAAGAGGTCGAATATGTTAGTTCATATACATGGGGAACGCCTAATATTTCTATGGTTGCCATCATAATTCCATCCTTACCTTACTTTAGGAACCCCTAAAGAAGCAGGCATTTAAAATAAAAATGAGGATAAGTAATCGCAATGTGGAGTGATGAGGTTTCAACCTTATTTATTCATAGCTTTAGGATTTTTCCATCAGACAGTACACGTGAACTAAAAAAATTGAGGCAGTAAGTCAGCCTCAATTACCAAAATCGGTAGACCAAAAATTAGATTGCCACAATATAAAATATGGATTTGAACCTATTTTAGTACTAGACAAATTTAAGTATTACTACTAGCATATTTTACCTTTCACACTTCCCCCTATCCCCCAAAACTTAACAAACTACTATACTGTATGGCGAAACCTTAAAACCAACATTTTATAAATTTGTTGGTTGAATATAAACTACGACTATGGGTAATCAAACCATAATCAACAAAAATACTCAACATTTAATTTCATATAAAAGAGTAATTCTTATTAGGTTGAGTCCAAAGTGCCTTATTCTCCCTTACAAGTTAAATTCAATTTTATAGTGATGATTTTTTTAATAAAGGGAACAAGCTAATAAGCTGGTTATAGTTTTTGTAAGTGATTTTTCCTGCGCACTGATTGTTCATAATAACGGTAAGCAATCTAATTGAAATACTTTGATTTTAGGGTAGAAGGTTTTCAGTTTGAAATTAGTGCTTTCTGGGGGGTAGGAAGAATATAATGGTTTGCTTTTCCTGTCAATCTCTACTCTAAATGGTAATTTGTACGCCAGAAAGAAATTATTAGGGGTTTCAGAACATAGGTACATATTCTACCAAATTCAGCCCTAGCTTTTTAATTTCCTTTTTGGTAATACACAATTGCCAAGTCTATAGCATGGAGCTATTATTTTTGATCTGCAGTTGAATTTTAGATATTTGGTCAATTTTTACTAGTTTCTACGACAAAATGTTAGAGTTGAAAATGATTGACGTATTATCAACGCTAAATACTCTGTTGGTACCAATGTTCTTCCCAAAACTAACTTAATTTATGTTATGGGAAAAGTAAAAGTATACAGATATGCAACACGTTGATAAGTAATCTCTCATTGAAATATAGTCCATTTTTACTATCCGGACCGTGCTAACATGGGTTTTTGGAAAGCTTGGTTTAGTAACCCTGAAGCGATTACTACGGCAAAAAATACATTTGTTGAGGAAGAGAAGATAAATGCTAAAGCTAATAAAAAAAATGTTGGTAATCATATTATATTCAGTACAGAACGGGAAATAGATTTATATCAGTTGGAAGAACTATGCGATGCTGTAGGTTGGTCACGACGTCCACTACGCAAGGTTAAAAAGGCAATTGAGCATAGTTTTCTTGTTGTCTCCATGTGGCAAGTACAAAATACTCAAAAACATTTGATCGGCTTTGCTCGCGCCACATCAGATCATGCTTTTAATGCCACAATTTGGGATGTGGTAGTCCATCCCAAATTTCAAGGTAAAGGGTTGGGCAAAGTACTTATGCAATATATTCTTAAACAACTTAGAAGTGAAGAAATCAGTAATGTGACTCTGTTTGCTGATCCCGATGTTGTCGAGTTTTATCAGAGCTTGGGTTTCATGCCTGATCCTGAAGGAATTAAGGGAATGTTCTGGTATCCACACTAGTGTTTTCATTTGCATTTACATTTTTACACTAAAACATATGGAGCTTTTTAATTTATAGTTTCTATCAACAATGACTATAAGGTACTAGTCTCTTTCTCTTTTGACTTTTATAAAATTCCTTAAATTACCAGCACTAGATGTAAATACTATGGTAAGATAGAACTCACATTGGGAGAATTCAAGTTAACCCTTCAAAGGCAGTATAATTAGGTACCTGGAGTTAGCTTCTGAACTCGGCCATGGATCTACGGGATGTAGCGCAGCTTGGTAGCGCGCCTGCTTTGGGAGCAGGATGCCGCAGGTTCGAATCCTGTCATCCCGATATATACTCTTACCCTAGATTTTGCAAATAATATCTAGGTTTTTGTCTTTAATTGGATCTTTAATCCTAAATGAACTTGAACATTTGTGTGAATTGGAGAATTTCTAAAAAATAATTTCAGTTAAGAGATTTAACTGAAATTATTTTTTGGTATTTGCAAGTCATATTAGCCTAGGAGGGTAAGTAGCCAACCTAAATACAATTGATACAGGTTATTTTCCGGTATTTTAGATTCTTTACTATCTATATCGATATTTACTTAAATCCGTAATATTTGCCTCTACAATTCTACCATCTTGCCTGGTGATTATCCCTAGAATAACAATTATTTATATAGCTATTCTTTGAGTGAATAGCTATATTCTTCTCCATGACTGCAATAACTATTGATATATGTCAATATTATTAAGTAATTGGATATATTAATTATTCCCCTTTAGATGAGTTCCTCAAAATACTTAAATTTAATCTGAACTTCTTGTAGTGGTATTAGATTAATTAGTTTTCATGATAAATTAGATCAAAATAAATGGAATAATAATCCTGCCATAATTATCAGAATCATGGCCACTGTATTATTCTTTTTTAGATTTGAATATTTTAGAATAAAGAAAAGACTAGAAAAGCATTGTTTGTTTTTATTTATAAGAGTACATACTCAATAAAATGCTTCCAGTTATTATTAAATGACCTTGTATTTAAGCAGAAGTATGTTTGAACGTTAAAAGCTAATACAAAGTTTTCTTAGTCGTAAGAAAAAGATACACTGAATTACAACTCTTGTGTGACATACATATATAATTCAGGAAATTACCTTGCTCAATTAATAAGTATTTAATGCTAGGAGTCGTTATGAGATCATTGGTTTATTGGGGTATGAAATTAGGCTTATTAGGAACGACTCTAATAACATCTATACTAATTGATATTGCCCCATTGCTAGCATTATCAGAATCCGAGGTAGTCAAAAAATTAAATAACACGCCATGTTTTTTAATTACCAATAGTAATGGTTTGCCATTAACTCGCCGTTTATCAGATAAAGATGGAAAGTCAAGTTTATCCTACACCCAAGTATTTATGAGTATTAGAGAAGCTCAATCCTTTATCAGTAAATTGCAGCAACAAAAAAACAAGCTCCTAAAATTGCAGCAATGATAAATGAACTAAGGATAACAACTGTGGGATTGGGAGACATCCACAAAAAGTCTCGTGAAAGTGCCAAACACCCCAATGGTTTGAAGTTTGCTTTTCAACCAGGACAAGAAGAGATTAAAGGTGCGCTCGCTTTGCTAAAGCAGCAGGGTAGGAAAATTGATAAATTCATTAGTGTACCTCTATTTATGATCAGTGCAGAAGGCAAGGGATATATATCAATAAAAAGGGGGCCAAATCAGGATGAAATCATTCCATTGTACTTTAGTAAGAAAGATGCCCAAAATCTATTAAAACAAGTGAAGAAAAAATATCCCAAAGCTAAATTGGAGGTAGGCGATATCGATGGGGTACTCAATGTGTTGTACAAGAGGAATGATTCGTGGTTAAGCCAAGTATTTTTAGTCCCATCTTCTGACAGTTTACAATTTTTTAGTCAGATGCAGAAAACAAAGGATAGTAATCATAAACTTCTTAAGCCAAAGGGTTAATACATAGTGGAAAAGCAGTTTTTCGTTTCCGGTTTGGAACTTTGGCATTGGCGAAACAAAGCGATTGAAGCTGCGGTCGCGTCTAATATTTCCCCTAGAGAGGTTGACTGGTTATTACTAAAAGTAGCTAGTTTAGATCGGTTATCAATCTGTTTAGATTATTTCAAAGAATGGCCAAAAATTGTCTTAAAATTTCCCTTTAAGGATTTAGAAGTAATGTGGCAAAGACGAATCACAGAACGTCTGCCAGTACAGTATATTGCTGGAATTACATCTTGGAGGCAATTTGAACTAATAGTTTCTACTAGGGTGTTAATTCCCAGACCGGAAACTGAAATTTTGATTGATTTGGCAATAGAAGCAACTCAGTATACTAAGGAGGATTTAAATTTAAATCAAGGGCATTGGGCTGATTTGGGGACGGGCAGTGGTGCAATAGCATTGGGGCTAGCTGACGCTTTTCCCAATGCTATTATTCATGCCGTGGACTGCTCTAGTGATGCTTTGGTAATCGCACAGCAGAATGCCGAGAAATATGGTTTTGCTCATATAGTCAAATTTTATGAAGGTTATTGGTGGCAACCCTTGGAATTACTTAAAGGCCAATTCAGTGGAATGGTTTCTAACCCCCCTTATATCCCTGTTGGGATGCTGCCAAATTTACAACCAGAGGTTAGACAGCATGAACCCCATTTAGCTTTGGATGGGGGAGAGTTCGGCTTGGATTGTATTCTCCACTTGATAAATTTATCCCCCAGATATTTATGTCCAGGAGGTTTGTGGTTATTGGAAATTATGGCTGGACAAGCTGATATGGTTAAAAAATTATTAGAACGGCAAGGTAGCTATGATAATATCCATATCCATACTGATTTGGCTGGAATTGAACGTTTTGCTGTTGCCCAAATAAAGAGATAGGGAGAGAAGAAGCTGAGGAGAAATAAATCTTTCAATATTCCCTATTTTCTTAAACTATGAGTCAAGTTAGTATTACTGAATTAATAGCTGGTGCGATTAGTGGTCATTTGGTAAGTTTTCCTACAGATACTGTTCCTGCGCTGGCTACCTTACCAGAAAAAGCTGATTTAATATTTGATGTGAAACAACGCAGTAAGGATAAACCTTTAATCCTTATTGCAGCTAGTACTGATGATTTATGGAGTTTTGTTCAAGGAAGCGATTCTGAGTTTGAAATTTGGCGGCAAGTAGCCCAGAAATACTGGCCTGGGGCCTTGACTTTAGTATTACCCTCTTCTGCAAAAGTACCCTCAGTAATGAACCCCATGAATCGAACTACAATTGGTATTCGCGTTTCTAATAGTCCAATTGCCCGACAGATTTTAAGCCATACAGGACCAATGGCAACTAGTAGTGCCAATTTGTCTGGAAAACCGGCTTTGCAAACGATGGCAGAAATTAGTATTACTTTCCCTAAAGCTCTTACATTAAGAGTAACAAAAGAATATGAATATATGGAGCTATTAGGCAGTGGTTTAGCTTCCACTATTGCTAAATGGGAAAACAAAAAAAGTTGGCAGGTTTTACGTCAAGGTCAAATAGAGTTGTGACAGTTACATTGTAAGTATCACTATTTACTCCTTTCAATCTTACATAGTCAATAAATTAATTTATAATTACTAAAAAGCCATATGACTTGGATTAATTGGGCATATCTGGGAGTAGGAGTTGGGCTAGGAATATTAATTAAAAGAATTGAGCAACATTCCCAGGATATAATGATCACCACCTCAAGAAAGTCTGACCATGACAACCATAAATTAGATTTGCAGCAGCAAATACAAAAAACTCAAATGGCATATGAAATGGCAAGAGAAATGAGCTATTTCAAGTCAGGATTTTTGGCTAGAACTACACATGTGTTACGTTCTCCCTTGAATGGCCTGATCGGATTACACCAGTTAATCTTATCTGACTTATGTGATAGCTCAGAAGAAGAGCGAAAGTTCTTATCTCAAGCTAATGAAAGAGCATTAAAGTTATTGAAATTAATTGATGAAATTCTTCTAATTGCTAAGATGGAACATGGGACTAACGAATTAAATATCAGCTCTGTATCCTTGGCTGAATTATTGAAGAATGTACATCAAATTATTTACATGTTGGCAGAAAATCGTAACTATCCCTTACAGGTAAGAATCCCTGATGCAGATATTTATGTGTTGGCTGATGTTTATTGGTTACGGCAAGTACTGGTGAATTTATTGAGTTTAGCTATTCTAAATATGGAAGAAGGTAGCATTTCTGTTTCTAGCAACAATAATACTGAAAATAATATAGTTCATATTTATTTAGATGTTCCCCAAGCCACAATTCCTGAAAGTGAAGCCATTGATTACTTAAACCCAGATGTGTTTAATCGAGACCAGGAAAATCATGTTTCACCAGGGATGAGACTGTTAATGAATCAGACAATTTTAGAATTGATGGGGGGAAAACTGGAAATAGTTCCCTATCCCATACTTGAAGAAGCTGGGAAATTTACAAGATTACAGGTTTCGATTCCCCAAGGGCTTGTTTCAACTGCATCCCCCCAACCGTCAGAGAGGATGAATTAGATTGGTTATATAAAACCATGGTGCTTGTGGAATTCAGTTGAAATCCGATACGTTGATAGAAACGTTGTTGATGAGTTGTCATCAAATATATTCTTTCCACCCGATGTATACAGGGGTGGCTTATAACTGTTTCCACTAATTTACTTCCTAAACCACTACCTTGATATTCCGGGTGAATTATCACATCCCAAATAGTAGCACGATAGATACCATCGGATATTGCCCTAGCAAAACCAATCAGTTTTTGTTGATCCCAAACTGTAATTACGGGGTTGCTATTATTAATAGCAATGTTGAGATCTTCTAAACTGCGGTCTTGTGCCCAGAAAGCTGATACATCAAAAAGCTTTTGTAATTGGTGAAGATCAATCTCTGATTTATGATCACTAAACAAAATAAGAGAATTATTCATAAGAGATTTGTTGGAGAATTAAGGGAAAATTAGTACCTAGGTGGTGATAGTGATAAACACTAAGTAAGCATTGGAGCAAGATTGGCTTATATGGACAATAATGACTGGATCAAATAGGAAAAGCCCTGAAGCGTTGTTCGCAATCCTTTAGTACTGTCTATAAACAATCAGAACGATTGCTTTATTATTCTATGCCAATACATTTTTCGAGTATGAAGCAGAGCTCGCTTGCTAAATCTTCAGGATAAATTGTTTTGCATTCTGTTCTAAATTCAAATATTATCCAACATTTGATTTACCAGATACTTTAGATTTGATATTGACTATACTAAAACACATTGATGTGAATGCATAAATTAGAAAGAATTTTATGAATATAATTTTGGATAAGAAGATTCTATTGTCAGAACAATAATTCTAATGATATGTAGCATAGAAAAACTGATTTGGTCTTTTATTAAGTTGAGTAAGTTATGATTAATGGAGGTTAATATTCTATTCAATTCCTTCAAGATTCGGAAAAATAAAAATAGAATGCTTGTATTAAAAATCTAATTCACACTTGCAATTAAGTTTATATATGGATGGAAAGCAGAGGTGAGGTTTGAGTTTCAAACAGTAAAATTTTAGGAAAAGTTCACTACATCTTAGAGATATAGTGGCGATTTTATCTGATGTTAATGTTTGGGTATACGCTGATTAGGTATTTCTTAGAATCGGAAAATAACATAATCATATTTTTATCCTCCATCAGGAAGCTCATAAATAGTGAATTTTTCAAAGATAATGGAGTTGATTCCGTACGATTTGTAACAATGGGTTTTTTTGATGGTGGAATAGTATACCTGAAGTCATGATTACTTATGAATTACTCGATACTTGATCTTATAAAGTTATGGAGCTCCAAGAAAGAAGTATGATCTTATACCATCTTCTAGGAGGTTGACTAAGGAATATTAACCGAAATCCTGATCTATTTCCCATCAACTCCAATCTAAAATCCAAACAAAATTGGTTATGATAGCCCTTATTGCAGTGAGTAATTATATGCAAAGAAGGCGATCACTATTAGCTTTGATTATATTTTTATTAATTGCCTCATTGGCAGTTATTATTAGTCCCGTCTTTCCCTTAGAATTGGGTTTGGATTTGAAAGGTGGTTCTCAGTTAACTATTCAGATTAATACCACACCGGAAATTAAGGAGATAACCAAAAAAGAATTAGAAGCTGTACAAAAAGTTGTTGAAGGTAGAATTAATGCCTCTGGAGTTGTAGAACCCTTAATTCAAGGAGTCGGTAATGACCAGATTTTAGTACAATTGCCAGGTGTAGACAATCCAGAGGAAGCTGAGCGTAGGCTGAAAGGAACAGCACTGTTGGAATTCCGCCAACAAAAACAAGACACGGAAGCTCAATTATTTGCTTTACGTACTTTGGGAAAACAACTTCAAACCAAACAGCAGGAATTACTGGCTAGGAAAGAAGAGAATAATTCTGAAGAAGTTGTCAAGAATAAGGCCTCTTTGGAAGAGAATAAACAGGAAATCAAGGAATTATTTGAAAGTACAAACCCTCCACTGACTGGTAAATTGCTAGATGATGCCTATGGAGAACCGACCCAAGGTAGTAACTGGAACGTAGCTATTCGTTTCAAATCTAAGGGTGGAGACTTATTTACAAATCTCACTAAACAATTAGCTGGAACTGGACGCAGTATAGGTATTTTCCTCGATGATGAATTAATTAGTTTCCCTACTGTGGGGCCAGAATTTGCTATCACAGGCATTACAGGTGGTGCAGCAGTAATTACCGGAACTTTTACAGCACAAGAAGCGCAAGACTTAGGTATTCAATTAAAAGGAGGCTCTTTACCTGTTCCCATAGAAGTTGTAGAAATTCGTACTGTAGGTGCAACTTTAGGGCAAGATAGCATTAAACATAGCATATATGCTGCTTTAGGTGGTTTAGTACTAGTTTTAGTTTTTATGGTGGTTTACTATCGACTACCAGGAGTGATAGCTGATATATCTCTAATAATTTACTCAATTCTGACATTAGCTTGCTTTATACTTCTGGGTGTAACTCTCACACTGCCAGGTATAGCAGGTTTTATCTTAAGTATTGGTATGGCTGTGGATGCAAATATATTAATTTTTGAACGAACAAGAGAAGAATTGTGTACAGGGAAATCCTTATACCGTTCGGTAGAGTCTGGATTTTACAGGGCATTTTCAAGTATATTAGATAGCAATCTAACAACCCTCATTGCCTGTACAGCCCTATATTTTTTGGGTTATAGTTTCGTCAAGGGTTTTGCTGTAACCTTAGCCATAGGTGTGGTTGTTAGTATGTTTACTGCTACTACCTGTAGTCGTACTTTAATGTTTATGGCAGTATCAACCCCCAATCTTCGAAAACCAGAACTATTTTGTCCTAAGTTACCTACTTCTAAAACAGCAGAGGTGACACAGTGAAATTACATATTAATAAATGGCGATCACTTTGGTGGAGTATTTCTGCTGCAATAATTGCTCTTGGGATCACATCCATGATAATTTCTTGGCAAATCACTAGTTACCCTCTTCGTCCTAGTTTGGATTTTATTGGTGGAACACGTTTGCTACTTGGGAGAGATTGTAGTAAGACTGAAAACTGTAATAAGCCCATTGATATTAATTTGGTACGTGATATTGTCAGGCAGCAGGGTTTAGGTGATAGCAGCATCCAAATTATTGCTGATAAGGAATCAGGAAAAAATGATGGACTACTAGTTCGTACCAAAACTCTAGATGTGGATCAACGTAAGAACCTACAAGACAGAATCAGTGCTGAGATTGGTTCATTTAGCCCCAATAAGAATCAGATTGATACTGTTGGTCCAACTCTAGGACTTCAATTATTTAACTCAGGAATCGTAGCTTTAATAGTTTCCTTTATTGGTATTGTTATTTATCTCGGTATTCGCTTTCAGTGGGATTACTCTGTCTTTGCTATTGTTGCAATCTTACACGATTTATTAGTAACAGTGGGGGTCTTTTCCGTCCTTGGTTTATTTTTAAATATGGAAGTTGGCAGCCTATTTATTGTTGCATTGTTGACAATTACAGGTTTTTCCGTAAATGATACTGTGGTCATATATGATCGCATCCGAGAAAATCTTAAAAACCAAGGCAATATTCCCTTTAATGAGATTGTAGATAATGCTGTTAATCAATCCATTACCCGTTCAGTTAATACAACTTTAACTACTCTAATGAGTCTAGTTGCAATTTTTTTATTTGGTGGTGAAACATTAAGAAACTTTGCCTTGGCATTGATTATTGGTTTTAGCGTAGGTGCTTATTCGAGTATATTTATTGCCAGCACTCTTCTTGCTTGGTGGCGGGAACGTAAAGGTGAATCTAACATCAACTATACTCCAAAACCTATTGACGCAAATGTAGATAACTCATAGAATTACTTATTCTCTTGATTCCCAGCCATGGATCCACTAGAAAAAATCCTACCAACAGATGTAAACATGGCAATTTCTGATCCTCATTTTGCTCGGCAGGTGCAAAAGTTGCATAATTTGACAATCCGTGGCAGATGGTTACTTATCAGCTGCTTATGGCTGATAATTGCCCCATTGTCTCTGTGGGGTCTCAAAGAGGAAATATTATTATGGCGGCAGTATTTTACTTGGGTTGCGATTCGATATGCACTGTACTATCACCCATTCTCAACTTTGGGTTTAGTCATTTGTGTTAGCATGACAGTCGTAGTTCTTGTTTTGCAAAGCCGTAATTTTATCTTTGGTTTACCACAGTCTGAGCTTAAACGTCTTGAACAGAAAGTTTCTCAAATAAGACAGCAGGGCCAGAGCCATCCTCTCTGGAAGTGGATCAACAATTAGACATGTTAAAATATATGAGAACCAAACTAGTTTGTTATGTATTCAAATATACACACACGGTTTTGTTTTATGGTTGCCATTAGGTTTAAATAACCTCAAGTTGCAAACCAAATTCTACAATCATATTGATTTTTTGAAACTTGTATACATACTGCTGTCATAATTACTACTGTCACAAGGACATTCTCACAAAACTATATTAGTCAGTATTTAACTATTCAAAAAAAAGCAATTGATAAATTTAACTTCTAAAATTCACTTTGCAATTTATGCAGCTTTAAAAGACCGCTTTTCAATTTTTTTGTTAAAAATATAATAAACACTTGTAATAGACAAAAACTATTTATTCTCCGGGGATAAGTGTCCTTTCCCCTGTTCTGAGATACAGAGGAAGGCACTTATTTGTCCTGCAATTTTTCGCCCCTAATATTTGGGTTATCAGAATGCTGGATTTTATCCTCCAATGAATTTAGACCCTTAAAGCTACCATTTTTTCGACAGCTTCAACAACTTGTTCTGGCTGGACAATAGTTAAACGTTCTAAATTACCATTATAAGGAGTGGGGATATCCTGTGAGGCAAGCCGTAATACAGGTGCGTCCAATTCATCAAATAGTCTGTCATTAATAGAAGCAGTTAATTCTGCCCCAATACCGCCACTACGCATACATTCCTCCACAATAATCACCTTGTGGGTTTTTCGGATTGATTGACCAATAGTATCAAAATCCAAGGGTTTGAGAGAAATTAAATCAATTATTTCTGGATCATAACCTTGTTGCTCCAAAGTATTTACCGCTTGTATAACGTGGTATCGCATCCGCGAGTAAGTCAGAATAGTTACATCTTTTCCAAAACGTACCACTTCTGCTTTATCCAGCGGTAGAATATATTCTTCAGATGGCAAATCTTCCTTGAGATTGTACAGTAGTACATGTTCAAAAAAGAGCACTGGATTATCATCCCGGATAGCCGACTTAAGAAGTCCTTTGGCGTTATAAGGAGTCGAACAGGCAACTATTTTTAAGCCTGGCACAGCTTGAAAATAAGCCTCAAGACGTTGAGAGTGCTCTGCACCTAACTGTTTCCCTACACCACCAGGACCCCTAATAACCATAGGAATTTTAAAATTACCACCAGAAGTATAGCGCAGCATCCCAGCGTTATTAGCAATTTGGTTAAAGGCTAAGAGTAAAAACCCCATATTCATCCCTTCAACAATTGGTCTTAATCCAGTAATTGCTGCTCCTACTGCTAAACCCGTAAAGCTATTTTCAGCAATAGGAGTATCTAGTAGTCGCAAATCACCATATTTTTTATATAAATCTTTAGTGACCTTGTAGGAACCGCCATAGTGTCCCACGTCTTCACCGAGTAAAAACACGGTAGAATCGCGAGCCATTTCTTCATCAATGGCTTCCCGCAGAGCGTTAAAAAGTACTGTTTCTGCCATTCCAACTATAATACAATGATTGTTTTAGAATCTTACCGTGTATTTGCCCCTGATAAGGTGAGCAATGCTTCAAAGCAAATCCTATAAAATAAAGGACTTGGTAAACATCAATGTAAAACCCACGTGGGGAACTTTCCTGAGTAAAGGGATAAAAGCAATTAAAGCTTCAATACCAAAGACAAACCACACCAGCAGCATATTTTAGTATCAATATTTTTATTCTGCGATTGTGTTTACATGCCTGTTCACATGACTATTAAACCTCAATTTGGAGGGATTGCCTAGTACATCAGGGTACAAGTAAGAAACTAGCATGTAAAGAAGTACAAAAATTGATTAATTACAGCTTTTCACATTTTTATAATTATCAACTTGTTTACACCACCATGTTATCTTGAACCACTGAACTATGTAACTTTTTAGAATGCAACAAGTGTGGCAATACTTTTCCCTAACTCTTGCAGAGAATACAGGGATAGGGATGTATACCAAACTGACACTATTTTAACCTTAATAGTAAAGTTATACGGAAAATAGTGAATAAAAATCATGGAAACTCGACTGAAGTTAGAAATCATGAGAACCACCTACTATTTTCTCCCGACTCATAATTATCTTACCCAGAAGCTTAATTCATAGATAGTTGAGCTAATTTTGCCATGGGTACTTCTTCAACCTGAGGTAACTTTTCTAAGGGTAGACGAGTAGACTGGTTTCCTCCAGACAATCGTTTCAGCAATTCAGGCCTTGGATCATGTAATAAGTAAATAATACGATCACCATCTTCCCAACCATAATTAGCTGTTATTACCTGTAAATGTCCTTTCCTTTCCAATAATAAGGGTACTAATTCCCCTGTTTCAATTAATCTTTGTATTCCTTCATGTTGCTGAGTTAATTCCGCACTTGTGAATGTGGTAGTTCCCAATTTAACTTGTCCATCATTTAAATACTGGTTCCAGGTTTTGATTGCTAAATTAGATGAAAATGCCTGGCTCACTTTATTCTTTTCGCTAGAACTATTGGTTTGGGGACTTCTGGGAAATATAGCCAAAACCCTAGGAGGTTCAAATTCTTCTGCTGCTCTCTGGGCAAGGACAAAGTTTACCTCCCCATTATTAGTCATTGCCAAAAAAGTTCCCATTGATAACAATCCAGCTTCTTCTAAAACCCCTGTATCTAGTGCGCTGCTAGCAATTACTCGAATGTTCTGTGCTTCTGCCTGCTCTGAAGCCTGCTTATCAGTATCAATCATTACTACTGGTTCCCCTCTATCCTGAAAGAATTGAGCCACCAATAAACTGAGGGGATTACAACCCACAATTACTAATCCAGTGGTATCCGTGGCGGTAATTCGCAACCATTGAGCAAGAAAACCAGCCGTTAAACCTTGACAAACAACGGTCATAATAATTGTCAAGAATACTAATGCTTTAATAGAATCGCCACCATTAATACCCCTTTGGGTAAGTAAAATACCAAATAAGGAGGCAATTGAGGCACAAACAATACCTCTGGGAGCCACCCAACTTAAAAATGCTTTCTGCCGCCAGTTGAGATTGCTATTCCAGGTACAGAATAAGATGTTGATAGGGCGAACCACAAACATGAGCACTAAAACTGTACACAAACTACCCCAGCCTAAAGCAAAGATGCTATCAATCGATAAATCAGCCGCCAGCAAGATAAACAACACCGAAAGGCTTAGAATTGTTAGTTGACCTTTGAAATGACGTAACAATCGCTCATCTGGAACGGAAGAATTGGCAAATACGGCCCCTGCTACTACTGTTGTCATTACTCCTGACTCACTCCGGATCATTTGGGCGATTACAAATAGGCCCCAGAGAATTGCTAATACGACTAAATTCTTCAGTTCAAACGACAAAAAATTAGCACGCTTAAAAATTAAACTCATTAAGTAACCACCTCCACCTCCAATGGCTACTCCTATGCCCAGACGTAATAACAGTCCAATAATTGCATTGGCTGGATCTGTATCACCATTCAAAATTGTGTCCAACACTACAAATGCTAGAATGGCCCCTACAGGATCGATTAAAATTCCTTCTCCTTCTAACAAAGTTGCTACCTGACGATCCACGTTAACGTGCTTGAGTAGTGGTCCAATCACTGTTGGTCCAGTAACAACAACAATAGAGGCATATAAAAAAGCAATCGGCCAGGGAAATTCTCCCAACCAGTGCGCTGCCATACTACCACCCAGCAATGTAATCATCGTCCCTAAGGTTACAAGTAATTGCAAACTCACAGAGACCCTGCCAATTTCTCGCAAATTCAGGTTTAGCCCACCTTCAAACAAAATAATTGCTGTGGCAAGAGAAACAATTACTTCCAGTCCTGTACCCAGTACATGGGGGTGTAGCAAGTCTATACCATCCGGACCTAGCAAAATTCCAAATGGCAACAGAAACAAGATGCTAGGAACCCTTAGATAGGCTGCTAACACTTGGGCACTAATACCTGCAATGACGGTAAGCACCATCTGCAGGGTAATTTCAAAAGATGCTTCCATGTAGTAGATTTTGAGTATTAGATTTCAAAATCCTTCGTAAAGAACAGTAAACATTACTCTTACAGGCTACAACATCATACCCCATGTGTTTTCGGTAGTGAAGACTTTGAAATATTTTTTCGATATGATGGCATTTAACTTCATCAATTCTCTAAGAAGGCTTGGGTGCTTATTTGGCAGCCAAACACACAAGTTAGAATTCAATTAATATAGATAAAAAATTAGAAATATATTGACATTGAGAACAAAGTCAGCTAAGTTTGAAATTGATTGGGCGTTTTGCCCCCATCGTCTAGAGGCCTAGGACACCTCCCTTTCACGGAGGCGACGGGGATTCGAATTCCCCTGGGGGTACTTTCCACATAATAGTATGAAGAATTGGGATTGACTTGTTAAGTCATATCCCCTCTCATGTCTATACGACTGGTATTTGTGCGACCCTTTTATGAATTGCTAGAAAGTTACTTCTTATGTCTTCAGAGAGACGATTCTCGGTTATGTAAACTGGTATTATTGCTTTAGGCAAAACTTCTAATGTGTAGGATAATCGTGTCCCTTGCAGCCCTTCTGTTTCGTAGCTTTCTAGGTTCCATTTCCCAGAAAATTTTTTAAAGTCCCCTTCTATCATACGGAAGTTTATCTCTTTGGGGAATGATTCTTCCAGATCTAAAACTACACGGGCACTAAAATTGAACTTAAAAAAACGTTGAGTGCCAATCTGTTCCACGCGTATACCACTATTCGGGTGGTGAATGCGTCGGCTGCGAGAAAGACTGGGAAGAAAATCGGCCAGAGCGTCATAGTCGGTTAGCACTTTCCACACATTCTCTATTGGATGAATAATATTGCTATGGGCAGTAATTTGCCTCTTACGACCACCAACTTTCTTGACATGGACATGAGCTTCTGTCGGATATACCGGAGCTGTCCCTGGAATTAAAATGTTATCGGCATCAATTATTTCCTTTGTCTGTATCAATGGGTGAGGATTGGGTTCATTCTGAGGATTGGGTTCATTCACTGTTCGAATATGGTTGATTGTCTTCAGCAAACTGGGGAAGCATAACTGTAAAACAAATATTGCTTAAATTATCACCCTCGCTAAGGGGGGTGCTTTCCACTTTTATTGAACCATTCAGGTGTTGAACTAGGGATTTGGCCAGCGCCAAGCCCAATCCAGTTCCTGGGGTCCATCGGCCCTTCCCACGACGAAATCTGTCAAAGATATAAGTAGCTTCTTCTTTTGAAATAGCACGCCCTATGTTATTTACCTCTATGATAACTCGATCTATCAGCTGTTCGACTCGTTGGGTTACCTTTAAATTAATATTACTGCCATGTTGAGAGTATTTAACGGCATTATTTAATAACTCTTGTAATATCCGTTTAAAGCTTTCTATTTCCGTCTGTGATTCTAATGGATTACTTTGCAAGTCCAAAGAGATAGTTAATCCCTTCTCCGCCACTTGATTCTGGATAGATGCAATAAAATTCTTAGTGATTATATTTATATCTACAGTTTCATATTGAAGAGGCTGACTATGACTATCCAACTTTTGTAGGGTTAGTAAATCATTTATTAAATTAATTTCCTTGCTACATTCTTGCTCAAGAATTTCTAGATAGCGTGTCTGACGGTCTGGGGTTATTCCTGGGTTGTGGAGGTTGCGAATTGCCATCCACATATTAGTTAAAGGGTAACGAAGACGGTCGCTCATATTGCTTAAGAACTCATCTTTTAAATCATTAAGTTCTTGTAATTGCTTAACATGTTGTTGCTTAATCTCGTACAATTTTGCTTGGACTTCTAAACTACGTTGTAATTGTGCCGTACGTTCGCCAACTAGGTTTTGGACTTGTCTGAGAGTTTGAGATTGAATAATTATATTGACAATCTGGGCACAAATCATTTCTAGGATATTTAATTCTCTGTTCTTCCATTGGCGATTTTGAGATTGCTGTAGGACTAGAAAGCCTAAAATTTTCCCTTGGCTTTCTAAAGGCATTAGTAGTACTGTAGGTAGTTCAGATAGTCGAAAGATTGGAGCCGCGCTGAAATTATAACCCTCTTGCTGTTCTAAATCTTCATTGACAATTATAGGCCTAATAGATGCTGTAAACACCCGTTGACATAGCGCACAATCAGCAAGAGAGAAAGATTCCTTTAGATTAGTTTTATTCTGACAGATATTCGATGTTTCTATTGACCACTCACCAACAAGATTAACTTTTGCTTTTGGAACTTGTCCTCTTTGACGCTTAAATAAGGGGTCCGTGTATTTTAAAAGCATTAATAACCCACGATCTGCATGTAGGGTTTCTGCTATTGATGCAACTGCCAATTGGAGTATTTGATTTAAGTCCAGGTTGCTGCGGCTAAGTATGGTGAGTTTCTTTAATAAATTTTGATATTGGGAGCTAGCTTCTATACTTTGTTTTTGAAAGTCAATTTTTTGAGCTTGGAGCAATTGTGCAAAAGCAATCGCACACAGGGGCTCTAACAACTTGAGTAGTTTTTTTTCTGCTCCACTCCACTCATAAGGCTGGGAGTGAATAAGGATAACCACACCATTATTATTATTGCCGAAATGTGTAGGAAGACCTAGAACTGTTTTGATTGGTAGTGGTAAATACTGACACCCAACGACCAGACTACGCTCTATGGTTGAAATATCTTCGATGGTGAATGACTCTTCTGCACACTGCATAACTGGCCAATCTAATTCGTCTATAGCAGAAAAATTGTCATTTTGAGTCATTCCCAAGTACTTTTGAGCACACCAATTAGCAGTTATAGCCTCACCATCATCACCAGGAAGAGCCACTAAGCAGCAACAATCCACTTCAAAGGTTTCACCCACAACTCGGGCAATTTCCTGCAGTACCTCTACCCCTAACAGATTAGCGGCTATAATTCGATTAATCTGTGGTACCAATTTTTGAATTGGTTTTTCCTGATGCTGCATCAGCTTAAGTGGGTTTTGTGTTTCTCGACCTGCTTCACCTGTTATCTTCGAGATAGATGATAACTGCTTTGTCGTGGCTGGTATACTTTCAGATAATGACCCCATACTTACTGCCCTTAAATTAAGCTATTTTTGCCATAGACTTTTTTATCTGACTCCGGCTACGATCTGATCAAATTAAACTGTTTACACCCCAAATATTATAGCCCCGTTCCACTGCAGACCATTAAGTAGGTATTTTTTATATGAATCCAAACACCCAATCTCAATTTATCTTGTAGGACAGGGATTGTTTTAGAGATACAGTTCTAGAGGCAAATAAGTACAATTCATCTACCCAGAAGACAGGATATAACTTCTACAGCTTAGAGACAAACCGTTTAGATACAAACCGTAAATTTTCTAGACTTACAACCAGGAGAAAATAGTTATATTACGCATTCCTACCGAAGCTGTAAAAAACGCATATTGCAATTTAAAATTTAAAACATAAATAATAATTCCCATCACTGCTTATGATTCCTAACACTTAAAAATCATGGAAATTGTCTGCTAGGAGGCGAAAACCACTGGGTATTATAACCTGGCGATTTGAGAGCTACAATGTTAACTACTAATTATGCTAAGCTAGGTATGTATGTCAAGGATTGTTGGACCCCCCACTAAACAGATAAACAATAACTTATAAATTCCCATATACAAATTGAGTATTTACAATATACAAATTGAGTATTTACAACTCTTAAATTCTCTAAATAACAAGGCATTATAGCCTTTAATTTTGTATCAAGTGTAAAAATTTAGTTAAAAACCTAAATTTAAATTGCCCCCTTTTCGGTATATTTAAGCATTAGCAACTAAATAAGGAATTTAGTTATTAAGCTACATTCCTTATTCCTCCCAATGACAAACTTAAACGGCTAAGCTTTCTATCGTTAGGGGTACCATATCACCCGTTTTTGTTAGCCCTAGAAGCATTTGTTGTTTTGGCTGAATACTTTGACCTGTAAGTACACAACGCTCTTCCTTTTGTGCAGTTGCAGTAATGCTAACCCTAATATCATTTTTAGAAAATAGTGGTTTCCAATCACCTGACTTTTGTTGTACATAATTCCAAAGAATATCCCGAATAAGAGCTTGATATCCCTGACTCCCGGATAACTCTTTGAGCTTGTCCTTGAGTTCTTTTTCTAAGCGAATACTAGTAACTTCCATGTCAGTAGTTGCGGTGCGTGTTATGGCATGCATGATTTTCTCTACTAAAAAATGTAAAACACAGTAATACAATTGTAGTATATTAGTATGAATGTTCAAGAAGTAAAAATTTTTATGACATACTCTTATTCCATCTTATGTATGTGCTGCTAAACTATGAACAAATTTAGGAATTAGCCATTATTTTAGAATTGGGGTATTTGATTCATACTTTTTTTCTGGCACTAATATAAATCTTCATAGAATAGAGGCAAAGCTGACAATTTTAAATTCACTCTTTAATATGCTTAATATGCGGAAATAAGTTGTTGATAAATAAAAATATGATTGTCAAACTTCAAATTTCAGAGGTATCTAACGGGTATCTAACGAAATTTTCTCTTTAAAAAGTGATGGTCTCTTCAAGGTAATATTATGATTAGTTAATCATAATATTACCTTACTGAATAGTAGAGTAAAACAAGAAGATATAAGTAATTTTACTTGCATGAATTTAGTCGTTTTGTTCACCCAGTATATTCACTTAATAACCAATTCTGTTTAATAAAAATCATGGAAAGTTTTATTGGGAAATTTTCTAAGAACTACCATAAGTATTTATGATAGTTCTCAATTATTTATGGTTTTATTTTTCAATTTTACTAGAGATAGCTCAATTTATATCAATCTATTAAACTGGAAAATCTCTTAATTATTTTAGTCAGAGATTTTAACCAATTTCTCCAAATGGTAGGTAATATGAATTTAACTGATATTGCCCTTGGGATATAACCGAATAATAATTATAGGCGATATACATACTATAATTATCATATATTAGAGGTTTTTAAAACTGGAATTATTAACAGAGTTGAACTTGTTACCATAATAAGTATCAGAGGAATTAAATAAAGTAGAATTTGCATTAGTCAAAATATAGGGTATTTTTTGTAATTCTCCTAGTATTTATCCTAATAATAACTTGATGATAATTAATTTTTTAAATCATTATTCATCCCAAGTTTATTTATACTATTTCATAGCTATATAGTGACTATTATTAATAGTCACTATATAGCTTATCTCTTCCCAATAATTATAATATGCCCTAGATACTTTAATGTTTTACTACCTAGTTAATAGTTAATAATGGTAGGAACTTTACCTAATTATTCAACATCTTCTATATCCTCCAGAAGATACTATTCATTATTATCACTAATCTATACACTTCCTAAAGTCTTAAATTTTTTAGGAGATAAGATAATATTCCATTATTAGAAATAGGTATAAAAATATATATTTTCATTCTCCTAGTTTTTAGTAATCCAAAGTTATGATTTATTACATCAATTGTGCTAGCTCATATAATCTTTTAAGCATGGCTATTAATCTATACCCATATTCTATATCTGCTGACCATCTGCCAGACAATTGATTAATTAGGGGAGCAACGCCACGCGTGACAAAGCGAAAACGCGGATCAACAATATCCTGAACAATAGGTTCCAAACTAGCATAAGCTTTTAAATGTTGAATATGTGCCCTTACACCAAGTCTTGGACTACTGAAAGATGCCACTTCCAACCCTCCACCAAACGTACCTAGGCCGGCAAAGTTGTTTTGTTCTGGTCTAATATCACTACTAAATTCAAGAAATCCAGTTTCTATACACATCTGACAAAAAGCAATATCATAATTTACTCCTTCAGTAGTACCTTCTTCTCGGTATAGTTCAGGTAAATTTGGAAATTTTGTTAGAGCATTTTTATTATTATTTTGCAGAAATAATTGTAACTGTACTTCAGTAGTATTACCATGAGACATAATCAAGTCGATTTGTCCAGGACATATAGTTAAATTGGAACGTAGGATTGCTGTACGAGTTGCTTCATTCCAACCCACAAATACGTTAAATTCTCGTAATTCGATCGCTTTTATATATACCACCTGTCGATAACTTATACGACGCACATTGATAGACTTAGATAAGTCAATACGTAAGCAATCTGCCAAATCTACAGGAATATAAGAATTACCATTAACCAGTATTCCTTGCTCTGGATAATTTTGCCCGTTGATTTTAATATTGATAATAGGATAATTTTTTTCCGGTTGGTTTAGAGGAGGAGAATCAGGCCTTACAAACTGACTCCAGGATTCCAGCCCATCAGCAACGCCCTGAGCAAAATCATGACGATGGTTTTGTAGCAAGGCTCGGTCATCTGGACTACTTAGGAAACCAACTTGTAAATACACAGAAGGAGCTGCTACTTGACGACAAAATGCTAAGTTACCTAAACCAGCGTCTGTATCGGGTTTTGATCCTAGATTTGGTAATTGGGTAACCCGACTTAATAGTTTTAGGAGTAATAAATCAGCATGTTTTTTGCGCTCGTTATTACTAGCAATATAAAATGCACTTGCACCCCTTATAAATGGGCTTCTAGCTGCATCCATGTGAATTTCTACTGCTATATCTCCTCTGTCATCACGGGAGTTAATCCAATTAATTGTATTTGCTGCACTCAAACTATCCGGAACCGATAGGACTTCAAAACTCCTTGTTCTTAATTCAGTGACAATCAAATCACGCAATAATATCATTTCTCTGGCTTCTGTAGTTCCACCCGCAATAGAACCCGGGTCTATTCTTCCCCATTCTCGACCCCCGTGAGCTGCTGAAATAAAAATACGCCCCATATATTAAGTATTTCCTCTGATTTTTAATAAAACTCCGGCTTTGCTCAGTTTGTTTGAACCATGAGATATTGTATATAGGATCCTAAATATGGCAGTAACAATACAAATAGTTATTAGTATTATGGCGACAAATCTAGAGTGAGCATAAAATAATATAAACATACGCCAGAAACCTAACCACCAAAATTGCTTTCTCGGAATATAGAAAAGGAAAAATAAATATTTAGTAATTGCCGATTTTCTATTGTTTATCCATTTTTGTAATATAAAATCCAAAATTTGCAATATGTTTATTCAACGCTTGCATCCAGAGACCATTGAAGAGGTTAAACAAAGAACTGACATATATGAGCTTGTGTCAGAGTACGTTGTTTTGCGCAAGCGTGGTAAGGATTTTATTGGTTTATGTCCTTTCCATAAGGAAAAAACCCCTAGCTTTACTATTAACCAAGCCAAGCAAATGTACTATTGCTTTGGGTGTCAGGCTGGGGGAAATGCTATTAAGTTCTTAATGGAATTAGGAAAAACTTCCTTTACTGAAGTGATAATTGACTTAGCACAGCGTTACCAAATTCCTGTTAAGAGTCTCGACTTTGAACAAACACAGGAGCTGCAAAGAAAATTATCTCTCAGGGAACAAATTTATGAAGTATTGGCTTTAACAGGAAAATTCTATCAGTATGCCCTTAAACAAACCCAAGGGAAAAATGCCTTGGATTATCTATCAAATTATCGAAAACTCTCTGAGTCTACTATACACAATTTTGCTTTGGGTTATGCTCCCGCAGGTTGGGGAGTTCTCTACCATCATTTTGTAGAGAATAAACACTATCCTGTGAAACTGTTAGAACAGGCAGGCTTAATTAAACCACAGAAATCCGGTGATGGCTATTATGATATTTTTCGTGATCGCTTAATGATTCCCATTCATGATGTCATGGGGAGGATAATTGGTTTCGGTGGAAGAGCCTTAGGAGAAAACCAGCCTAAGTATATTAACTCTCCAGAAACAGAACTTTTCAACAAGGGTAAAACTTTATTTGCTTTGGATAAGGCAAAACATGGTATTTCTCAGAAAGATCAAGCAGTTGTGGTAGAAGGATATTTTGATGCAATTGCTCTTCATGCTTCTGGTATAAATAATGTAGTGGCTTCTTTAGGTACTGCTTTCAGTGTGGAACAGGCTCGGTTAGTTTTACGCTATACAGATTCTAAACAAATTATCTTAAATTTTGATGCTGATTCTGCCGGTATTAATGCTACGGAGAGGGCTATTGGGGAAATTGCCCAACTCGCATACACAGGTGAAGTACAACTGAAAATTCTTAATATCTCTGATGGAAAGGATGCTGATGAATACTTGCAAGTATATACTTCCAAGGATTATCAACAACTAATAGAAAATGCTCCGCTGTGGTTAGATTGGAAAATTCAACAAATTATCTATAACCGGGATTTGAAACAAGCAACAGATTTCCAGCAGGTTTCACAGCAACTAGTAAAACTACTTACAAGTATAACAAATACTGATGCTCGTAACTACTACATTACCTACTGTGCTGAAATCCTCAGCTTAGGAGATAGCAGACTAATACCCCTAAGAATTGAAAATCTATTAACTCACATTTCTCCAACCACTAGTAATTATAAACAAATACAATTACTGACAAGTCAAAATCAATCTATTCTTTCAAATCAAAGATCCAATTTTTCAGAAAGTAGTTTACTAGAAGCAGCAGAAGGTTTATTACTGCAGATTTATTTGCACTGTTATGAATATAGAGAATTTATTTTTGATAAATTGGAGGAGTATAATTTACAATTTAGTTTGTCCCATCATCGCTTTTTATGGCAGAAAATTTTAGAAGTATCGGAAAGTGTAAACTATGATTTACTCTCGACAGTACAAGATAAATGTCTAGAATTTCCTGAAAAGATTGGCCTGATTTCACATTTATTTTACCTGAGCGAGAAGAATGAAAAAGATATGTTGCGAATACCCCAATTAATTCAAGCAGCAATTGCTTCTATGGAAATAGTACTGACAGAAAAGAGGTATCGCTATTTTTTGAATCTTTGGGAAAAAACAGATGCAAACATGAAACCAAAGCATTCAACATACTATTACAAGGCATTTTATACCGAGAAACAAAAATTACTACTATTAGAAAAGCAGCGGCAATTTACAATTTCTAATTTATTATAGTCATCAGTCTAATAATTTACTTAAGGTTGAATAATTTGAGGGTTAGTTCAAACTTGAATTTAAAAAGTAACACACAGTCGGTAGTAAATATGATATGCTTAATCATAAACTTGGCAAACTTAGCCAAAAAACTATAATAAATCACTTAATATTCACAAGTCTGCATAGTTATCAGTAAGTTGTTAGTGTGTAAGAAATACCCCACTAAAGGGAAAATGACTGTTTTCTTTTTTCGCTCAGCATAATTCTTGTTAGATTTCACTTCCTCATTTTTTTTAATCATTGCAATATTAAAAATTATCTCGCAACCATAGTTTAGACTAAATTTTGGATTTTAAAGCAGATGAATCAAAAGCAATTAGGAACTGAAAAACAGGTGTAAAAGTCAATAAATTATTGAGGACAGTTACAATAGACACCATAAAAGACTACTGCAACTATCTAGAATGGACAGTATTAACTACATGACTAATTACATCTGTGCAGTAGAAATATCTACAAAACGCCCGCAATATAATTATTATTCCTAGAAGCAAAATTAGTAAGGTAATTAGATTTTCTACTTCTGTTATTAAAAGTTTGAAGTATTTATATACCTAATATTTATTAACTAAAGGCAGATGCCAGGACTAGTTTATCCTAAGAGTCCTAATATTCTCATGATTAGGACTGTAAAGACAATATAAATTATTGATGATTGATGTACAGTTAACTTGTTGAAGCTGTTTCCTCAATATATACCCCAACCAACTAGAAAAAATTCTAAACCCGGGTTTATTCATGGAAAAATAGGGGTTTGACCTACTGAGGTACCAGTGGCCGGTAGTCTTTAATGTTTATTAAATCGTCGGCACAATTAAAAACAACAATGCTTGTTCTTCAATTCCTTCTAATTCAACAGTTAAAGTATAATAATGTTGATTTTCAGTGCAGGGTAATTCCACGCTTAGAAAATCCGGATAGTCAGACTTTGCCATTACATGCAATTTGCCCCCTTGTAATTTGATGCTTCCTTCACTAGGTAATTGAGTTCTTACTAGTATTTTAGGTGATTCATTTGTAAACTTCAATTCAACTTCTACGTACAATTCTCCATTACTAGTCAGCAATTGCCTATTTAGTAGTGGATTTGTAGCAGAAATGCTCACATTAAAAATGTCCAGTAATTGTTTGGCTGTTAGCAAAGACAATGCCATCTGCTGGCATGCTTGCAATTCTGAGTAATCACTATCTATATTAGGTATAATTGCCAAGGAATCAGAGGAACGCGAAGAAGTACTTCTAAGTACCAATCCTGCTATATCGTTCAACTCTTGATAATTTTCAGGAAATATACTTTCTACCACCTTGACCAACTTTGATCCTAAAGGTAGTGAAGAAGTCAAGTATTGCTGACAGAATGTCAGCAATACTTGAAATACATTTTCCGGGATGGAAATAGGCAAACTTAACTTATCAGGAATAAATTTTAGTGATGGTTTATTATCCAAACAATCTGGATATTCCTGTAATTGAGACTCCCACGGGAATACAGGTGGGTGGTTTTCTATTTGGATTTGTAGCCGACGTTTCAAGACGGCTTGGAAACGTTCTTGCACAGTAGGAATTTCTCCTAATTGAAAGGTTTCGGGCATTTTTAGAGACTCAAAATCGCCAACCATGAAAGTGGCGGCGGTTTCAAGAATGTTGTCTACCCAGGTAATTTCCTTGAGTGGCAATCCATTACCCTGTGGAATGTCAGCAATATATTCTAACAACAGGGCAAGTAACTTATACTTCAAGGATTCTGAGTCACTATTCATGAGTAGATGTACGTGATCCGGACATTAGAGAGTTACGAATTTCCCAAGCCTGCTCAAGAATTTTAAACCAGCATTTTTGTAATTGAGCTATGGATAACCCTAATTTTCTAGCAATTTGTTCATCTGTTTGTCCTTTTTGTTTTAATTTTAATAGAGAACGCTGATTATCGTCCAGTTTCTCTGTATATGTTTTCCATTCTTGTGGGGTCAAACCTAAATTAGCCTTTAAATCTGCTTCTAACCACTCGTGAACTAACTCCCACTTGTGTAATAAGGCAAATCTGATTAAGTGATATTTGAAGCGTTGTTGTAAATAATCTCGCTGACGAGAGTTTAAGCCGAGGATATTCTCAATTTCCTGTGCGGATAGGTCTTGAAGGCGTAAGACAAAATAATCCGTACAATCTGATTGTTGCTTTTCATCAAGGTAATCCATTAACTCTTTAACTACTACAGAACGTAAACTCTCTTCTGGGGGTTCTGGCTCTATTTGGGTTGCCATAGCATTGCGTAATAGCTGTACTGCGGGATCTTCCCAGGTAGTATCAGATTCACCACTACTACCTTCAGCAGCTTTTTCCATATCCACACAGGTCTCTGGAGGTTGCTGCTGAGAAAATGTTTGTGCCCGTAGAATAATTAATTGCTGTTGACGACCAGGTAGGGGTATGCGTCGTTTTCCATAACGCTCCGTAAATGCCATGTACTCTGCTAGTTCTATTAAGGTTCGAGGACAATAAGTTGGGAGTAATTGATTTTCTCGCCGGAAAGCATTTAATGATTCCAAATAGAAACCTTGTAAAAAGTCTTCTATTACAGTCAGTCGCCCTTGATAGCTCAATTGTCTTTGGGGAGAGTTAATATAACGGTAAATAATTGCACTAAGAGTGCTATGTAACTCAATTCTGCCTCGGTTTGACCCTAGTTGATAGTACTTAATACACTGCTGTAGTCTGTGCTTGGCTAGAGTCATTGCTGCACTGGCAATCGCACCAGAAGCCTGTATGCGTTTGCTCTCACAGCAAATACGCTCCACTTCTGCAGCAATTCGACATGCCACATGGTGACAATTTTTTGCTGAAGCACCAGTTAATGTTTTAAGCTCCTGTAATAGGAGTTCAAATATCGCCTCCACGCCAATAGATTTTTCTCCCTGAGTAGTTGTGGTTGCGGCTAAATTCATAGTCTTGTTATTCGAAAGACCCTAACATAACTTAATGGAAGTCTGTGTTGACAGTTAGTGGGCTAAGGGTTTTGCATGTAAGCTAAATACACCTTAATCCTATGATGAGGATTTAACTTGGATTATTACTCCCCAATCTTATGAGATTGTTTATCCGCTACAAAAAATAGTTATAGCCAATACTTTAGGAGTTATTGATTGATCACGATGGATCTAGATATGCAAATTCAATCACTCATTGACAATGCACCCCAAGATAGTTATAGCCAATACATTAGGAATTGTTTACATATCACGATGGATCTAGATACGTAAATTCAATCACTCATTGACAATTCACCCCAAGATAGTTATAGCCAATACATTAGGAATTGTTTACATATCACAATGGATCTAGATACGCAAATTCAATTACTCATTGACAATGCACCCCAAGATGGTGTGACCCCACAACTGATAGCAGCAATTGCTCCAGTATTGAGCAAGATTACTCACAAGTTAAGCCATCACCATTACTACATTCACCAAAACCCACAGCAGTCTTGGGTTGTAACTATATTAAGCAAGCACACTAATTCAGTAGCACAAAAGCGTGTTATTTATGCTTTTGGCGACTTGAAATACATTTCCCCCAGCTACTTAGTAGGATTGGATGACCATGTTATAGCTATTCCCATGCCCGTGGTTGATGTTTTATTTCAATTGGTGGCTTTGAATTCCGTAGACAGTATAGTGTTTATAGAATCACCATATACTGAATCAAGATCAGTAGAAATACGACGAGCAGAATTACATAAACAAATTGAGAATCAATTAAAAAAATTACCTCCAACTGTTAATATACCCGATGATATTGTCTAAGCTAACTTATATTTTTAGAAATTGGCCTGATGTACTGGTATTATTTTAACCCTCAAGCGAAGTATTGAAAATAACTAGTTTTAACTCTCAAGTAAAGTATTGAAAATAACTAGAATTTTTCTCAGCTTTGAGGTATCCCATCTCTACTAAACTCTGGAGACAGAAAATAATCATAGACCTCTAAGGAAACCACAACTTTATCTAAAAAGAAAGGGTAAATATAATATCCCCAGTTTTTTATTCGGCAAAAATTGGGAGTTAGGAGTAAGTAAATCTCATATATACAACTTGTTTGTATCCTTGAAATGTTTTCTAGCTATGATAGATGGCTAGAAAACCGGCTTTGTCTGAAATTACTCCCTCCCCTATTTTTTACCTTATATAACAGGGTTATTTATCCCCCTAAAAGTTATATCCATCAAAGCGAAGAGCTCAAACAGAATTTGTTTATTCAACTCAACTTATAACTCTTATGATTCATTTTGAACTTTCATCAAGATCGGGCTAGTTTATTCATTATTCTGATATGCTATTCAAGCCTGCTAGACACATAATTAGCTAAATTAATCAGAGTTTGGCGTGATTGAGAGGGTGTAAGCTCTTCTATATTATCCACAGCTATTTTTGAATATTTAATAGCTAATTCCCTCGATTTCTGAATACCTTGGCTATTTTTAATTAGAGCTATTGCTTGCTCTAAATCTCCTTCTTGAGCAAACTCTCTTTCAATTAGTACTTCCAAATATGGCTTCTCTTCTAAGGCAAACAAAACTGGTGCTGTTAGATTTCCACTCTTCAAATCAGATCCAACAGGCTTCCCCAATGCACTACTGGAGCTCGTAAAATCTAAAATATCATCTACAATTTGGAATGCCAAGCCTAAATGACGACCATAACTGTATATATATTCAGCTGTTTCTGTAGTTACGTTGCTTAATAGTCCTGCAGCTTTAGAACTATTGGCTATTAGTGAAGCGGTCTTATAATAGCTTTTCTGCAAGTAAATCTCCAAAGATGTACTTGTATCTAAGCGATTTAGCCCCTGCTGAATTTCCCCAACTGCCAGGTCCATAATAACTTCTGATAATAATTTTACCACTTCTAAATTATTTAAATTTGCTAGATACCATGAAGATTGAGCAAATAGAAAGTCTCCTGCCAATACTGCTATACGGTTACCAAAGATGTTATGTACTGTGGCTACACTACGCCTTATCTCTGATTCATCTACAACATCATCATGTACTAAGCTTGCTGTATGAATCATTTCTGTAATTTCAGCTAACCGTCGATGACATGGGTTAATGTCTTGTTCTTGCATTGTTGCCCGTGATACAAGTAGTACAATTGCAGGTCGAATACGTTTACCACCAGCTCCAAACAGGTGTTCGGCTGCAGCATAAAGGATAGGATGACGATTTCCTACTAACTGCTTTAGATTATCTGCTAGTATCTTTAGGTCTGCTTCGACAGGGGCAAATAGAGATGTGGCTGGGAACATAGATTGGCCGACTCTGGCTTAGGTTACGGAAGTTTACATATCCTATGATCATTTTAAAATAACCTAGTGCTAGTGAGAAGTTTTCATCTATGATTCCCTCGATTCCTTCTATTCCACTTATAATATAACAGTGTGAATCACATGTAATTATTTGGTAGGTCCAGTCTTACTCTCTAACTTTACCTTTAGATTGATCTATAATGAAAATTGTTTAAGTATATAAATAGTACTTATTGTCAATGTTAATTTATATTAACTGATACTTTGAAAAGTAAAATACCTCATTGAGTTTCCTCGTGCTTTTGTACTTTATGTTGATATTTTCTACAGGTATAATACATAAGTTGTAATACATAGAATTAATAATCTTCAAACTAGGTACTCAGAACTATGCGTTTTACTGTTTGCTATTTCTCTATACTTTCAGATGTTTTTAGAAGAGTATGCAATCATCAAAAAGTATATTCATGAATCTTATACTAAATCAAATACTATCCAGAATATTAGATAAGAATAATAAAATAGTGTTTAATTACTCTTATACAACAGTAAATATATATATGCAGGTATCTAAAAGTATTAAGTACAAGTAAGATAATACTTGTTTCAAATATGAAAAAATGCTACAAAATCCATTGTAGTAAGTTTCTGCAATTATTAATACACAACAATAAGAAATATAATTGATAATATTTAAACTGCAGTCATTATTTAGTATGGCTAATATATCTCATACTTAAATAAGTATTAAAATACTATACTTCTTGAGTTAGCTAAGAAATACTAAGATTATAGTATCTTAGCGATATGAAAAGGCTTGCCATTCTTAAAATCCAAAATCATAAATATTTTAGACTTAACAACAAATAATTAGAATAGGAGAATATTAAAGAAATCAATAATGGTTTTACTATAAATCTAAAGACAGATGAGACTTGCCATACTACTATTTAAAGTAGACACTATGAATTTTATCTCGGATTTCTAAAAATTCTGTATGACTTATCGGATTTATACTAAGCACAATGCTTCCAATATATAACCGATACATAACTATGACTGAATTGTAAATTTGGCAAAAATATGTCTTATAAATTAGGCATATTTGTGTTAACCTAATAGTTAAGAGATTTTGATATTTTATTGAATTCACTCTAAAGAAGTCTAAGGTCAGTAAGCATTTTTGCTATGTCGGAAGTCTAAGTCTAAATGAATAATTTTCAGCTCGACTAGGGATGATTTCCAATGTCAAAGCTGGAGGTGTGAACCTCTAGGCTAGGAGTTGTAAACTACCTAGGGATTATGCCGTATTTCTTTGCCATGCCTGGGACGCCTGTATTATCTATGGTAAAAGGGATACATACAAAGTTCAAAAGGCTAGTTAACATTGGGCGAAGGGCAGTCACAATTCTGGCAAGAATAATTGATTGTATAAGAACAAACTATCAAGTGTAAGTTTTGATAGCCACGTTATACCTATTGGTGAGATCTTCTTTTGAGATAATTACTGGGAGAAAAATAGTTAGTGGAAAGGTGCCTATGTTGATATTTATTTTAGCTGCGGGATATTTATTTGCTGTTTACATTTTATTAGCGATCGCTAAGCGTAGTTGTAAAAGAAACGAGGACTTCATGTATCAGATGGGTAAAAGTAAATCTCAATCAGATGTTTCTGTAGCCCGTCAAGTGGGTGAAGTTATTAGTAGTCCAGAGTCGATTCTTAATAGTTGAAGGATGGACGATGGGATATGCGGATAGATTGGATGGCAGTAACTAGCTGCAGAAAACTTACAGTCTATGCATTATATATGTACGGACTGTCAGTTCTTGCAAAAAGAACTACCTGGTTTGTGTTGGAGAAAGGCCACTAATGAGATCAAGAGGAAAAAATAGAGGGTATTTTAGGTACAGAATGATTATGTTAACTTCTTAAATAAGATACATTACTAACTAACAATATATTTCAACATATTTACAGGGCTTTTATACTAATATTCTGTATCCCTAATCCTTTATAGTCTGAATAACTGCATAATGTTGAAGACTCACAGTCTCTACCATAGGAGTGTATCCTAACCATCGGAGGGCAGAACGTGCAAATGCTTGGGAACAGCCACTAACAGCAAAACGTGTCGGTAAGGCTGAATAATTATTATTTTTTAAGTTGCTTATGTCTAATTTTTGGGAACAAGTAGCAACAAGATGAACAGCTGGATCAATCAGTTGAACATTTTCAGGCAGTAGTGCTCGCAACACAGGTGAGAGATGGGGATAATGAGTACAGCCATATATTAAGGTGTCAATCTCTTTTTCTATTAGTGGCTTTAAATAGGAGCTTGCCACCTCTGTTGTATAGGGGTCATAAATCCGATTTTGTTCAATTAAAGGTACAAACTCCGGACAACTAACTTGCCAAACTTCTAAGTCCTCTGTAATTTCTAAAATTAATCGTTTGTAAGCATTGCTTTTAGCAGTTGCAGGGGTGGCAATAACCCCTATTTTTTTCCCCACTTGTACTGCGGCCTTTGCCCCTGGTAAAATCAAGCCAAGAATAGGAAAGTCAAATTCTGCACGCACGGCTTCTAAAGCCAGAGCAGAACTCGTATTACAGGCCATAAGTACCATTTTTACCCCTTGTAATTGCATCCAGTCCAAAATTTCCCGCACAAACTGTAAAATTTCTGACTGGGAACGAATACCATAGGGGAGTCTTGCAGTATCCCCAAAGTAGATGATAGATTCTTGAGGAAGTTGTTGGTACAACTGTCTAAGTACGGTTAAACCGCCTATTCCACTATCAAAAATTCCAATGGGGGCACGTTGAGGTTCTTTGGAGTTAAAAGAGGGAAGATTGCTGTTAAAGTTCATTGAATATGAAAACACAGGCAAAATCTGATTTTAGTCTTTTGATTAAAATATATGATTAATTAGGCTGTTTGATACTTAATAATTAACCCTGGTTGGATCTTTATATAAAGTATTTATCACCTAATGATACTGCTATTTTTAGTTTATGTCTTAAGTAATCCAAAATTCTATTTGTGATTTATAATTAAATATTATGATTGACCTAAATAAATAGACTTGAGACTAAAAGTATGCAATCATCATGCATAAAACCTTGAATAGTAAACCATGTAAAAGATAAGTGTCATACAATGAAATATAGGGTAAGTGTAAGCAATTATTAGGTTTTGTTGTGTAACTTATATCAAAACTCAAAGTATTTTATTAAGAGTTATACTCATACATTTGTGATGAACAATAGGTTTCATGTTCGGAAGAGTACTTAGATATATAAGTTACATAGGATTGCAGAATCCATTTCAGATGAGAATATCATAGTAATGTAGAAAATATTAAATAATATAGGACAATTTACCAAGTATTTTTATGAGTTTGGGATGCTTATTATTGATGGAGTTGAATTTCTTATTAAATGACCAAACAATTATAAGAAAAAAATAATTCAGTAATAAATTAAGGTACACCTAAGAAACGTCTGAAATTCAGTACATTTTAGAAAAAAAATATCAGAAAGTATAAATGTCAAGAAAAATCACAATTCTGGATATATATCAGCAACTATACCCAATAATATAAAAATTCGATGGATATAGGATTTCTTGCAATTCAGGCATATCACATTACTATATACAACAAGTATAAAGGTAATCAATTAGTCTAAAAGCAAAAGGATAAAATAGAGAATTGGTTACTTATCAATGATTTACTAAATACTTCTATTAAACCAGCCTATTTTTTTGGCACTAAGTAAGTAAATCAGCAATATCTCAGACCTCAAACTAAGTAGACTTGTGGTTATAAATAAAATTATATGAGCTTTTAAATTGGTATTGATTTAGAGCTAAAATGCCAGGGTAGTAATTCTGTATAGAAATATATTGACATTATTAGTTTGCCATAATCATGGTAATAAGACATAGCAAAATACTTAATTTTACAGTTAATTACTTCCTCAGTATCATGATATTATTGATGAGAGCATAATAAAATTGAGGCTATGGTAGTGTTTATAGAAGTTTACAATATATTTTATAAATCATAAAAGTTAATCATCTCCCATAGTTAACTAAGCACAAATCATATTAGTTAAAATTTGAGTTATTGAAATTATTATAAGTAAGAATTGAAAAAGTAATTTTAACTATTTTTTATTCTTTAATTTCTTTATATTTGCTAAAGTACTTTTATTGCTTACGCATAATTAAAATATACCAGAATTTATATATCAAATGAAAAAATATGAAACTAGATAACATACTATTTTATCAGTAAATCAAATTTGTGAAGGAAGGTAAAGTATAGATTTTAGATGTGGTGATGGTATATTGCATATAAATATAATTAACTGACAATTTGTACGTATGCGTTTTCCCCCAGTGGTTATGTATTCTACTCTATACCGTTCCTGAGCTATAACTTTAGATGATAAACAATGGAAAGTCGCACCCTTTGAGGTGGAAGTAATAGAAAAACCTGTAACTATAACTACTGCAAGGGTAGGAGTGCGATTACAAACGCATCCCTGCAAGATATATTTTGACAAGTTTGGCCATATCTTTACTGCAGATACAGGTATGGATATTGGCTGACGAGTAGAACAAACTACTACTTAGAAGAAAATTCAACTAAGGGAAAAGTTCTAGGGTTTTTAAGGAAGGTTAGGAAGTCCAAATGATAGGGGAAAATGCTATACCCATTAGACAACAGATTGCTACTACCGTATTAACAGATGAGATGTATCAGGCAATTCCTTTTCTAAAATTCATCTCACCTGAAGTTAATTACAGATGTCTTGCAAATGAATACCTACAGTAGTGAGTTAGATTACTATATTATCTATGGTGAAGAACTTGCATATATTACTTGTACTTATACCCAACTCACAGGCTTAGGAGATATGCCTCCACTGTAGACATTGAGTTAGTATCAGTAACAGATGATTCATAACAAACCCCATTAACCATAGTTTTTTGGGATTGAGGTGGAAAGAATTTGTCATCAGTATACTGTTCTATCTCTATAATTTATTTTGGTTACTAGTAAACACAGATGACCCCACCTCACCTTAAAGCCCATACTATACAATTAATTCAGAGGTTCTTAAACTCACGAATTATATGATCAAATTATTTTGGGCTCATCTCTAAATGGCTGCATCAATTTATCGTCCTGGGGTAGGATATCGCTCAGTTTATCTCCCAGTAGGTACTTAGTATAATAATTGCTGGACAGGGGAAAGCTACATAGAAGGAAGGTAAATTTTAGCGGATACCCCTCTATAAAGAATGCCTATATGTATTCTTTAAGGATCCATTGATGCAATATGTGGGCAATTTCTCAGTGGGTAAAATAAGATTCTTAGTTACCCCTGGGATAGGAAAATTTATCCTATATGAATAGGATGGTGTTTCTTTTGCCTATCGATAAGGTATTTATGCAATTACTAACTATCAGGCATTTCAATAAAGAGGAAAAGTCGTAGTGAAGATTCTATCCAGGCAAGGGAAATGGATTTCTTCACCTCGCGAAGTTACAGTTTCAGTTATTAGGAAAGGGGAACAGGAATTTATTGATACAAGTATAAGCAGGAATTTAGTATTTTAATTTTTATTTAGTATATTGTTGTATTAGTATGAGCAAAGTTCACTTTACTCATATTAATGTTATTGTCATTAACTTTTAGCTATTCATTAATAATATCAGTGTGACACAAGTACAGAGCAGTCTCTCATCTGTACTCAAATGCATATGAGAGACTGCTCTATGGCTGATCAAACCCAGATAAAATGGATGCACGCTAATTGACAGTCAAGATGTTCTCCTCTTAGAACATCTTGAGGAAAAAATATAGTTTCACGTATCAATGCAGAAGTAATTGATATGTGAAACTTAGGGTTTAAATAAATAGTTAGTAAGGTAGAGTTGACTATATAACATTAACAAATTAGCAGTATAAAACATATCTATTGAATGGGAACAGCTACTGGTTTTTCTTGTGACAAGTACCAAAATATAATCTTTATTCTGTCAAATAGTTTTCAGGTTTTATTTCCAGTTATTCTGAGAAATCTTACCCTTGTTAGTTTGAATTTTGCAATGAGCGTAGAAGTTTAGCAACTCTATCAACTCATAAATGAATGGCAAATTCAACTTTGAGTTAGATTTTTGGTATCTATCTGCAAAAATGGTCAGCTAATATTCTTGGAACTTAACTTTAGACTCAAGTAGGTAATCGTAGCATAGCCATATTGGAAAAATCGTATTGTGTTATAGCTATGCAACTATATCTTCATTATTTTGGTTAAAGCATTAACATAAATAATTATGAAATTATTCAAGTTCATCCCAAATTTACTGCAACCAATTCTCGGTTATAAATCAGCAATATTTAAGTTTAATTAATGTGTAGGGATATGTAAATTCCTATCTTTCACGTATTGCCTCTTGCAAATTTGGATATGCAGATAATTCTGCAAAAGTATATGCTTCCCAGGCGATTTCAGACTTATCAGCTCAGAGATGAACATCTTTATCTTTACTCAACTTAAATGTAACTATGCCTATTGATGGAGTGTTTTATTGTGGGATATAATTCCCACAATAAAACTTAAAAACTGCTCGTGTTGTTCATACTCTCTCATAAAGCAAGTGCCTTAAAAACATCTATAATTTTTTTATGAGTTTTTGATAATCGGTATTTAGCCCAATTTTAGAGGTTTAAGCCTTATACATCAAAAATTATAGGTAGTTTACAATATCTTACTTTTTGCTTTTTTTTTCGAGTACAAGTAACTTATTAGTAAACCAAACTATTCAATAAATTTTAAGTTTCTAGTAATTATTGAATTAGTTTAGAGCCAATTTCATGAGCTATCATGACAAGTTTCAGATGCTTTATTTGCAGTCAGTTGCTTGTTTATAAAGTTCCTTAAATCTTTTCTGTTGATGATTGTGATCCACAATTGGTTCGGGGTAATTAATTGCATGGCGTTCTAGGGGAGATATTTTACCAGTAACCAGATACTCAGGATCTAGAGATTGCAATTCAGGAATCCATTTTCTGATATATTCCCCTTCACGATCAAATTTTTGGGTCTGACTAATTGGATTAAAGATTCGCAGTGGTTTGGGATCCATACCACTAGAAGTACTCCATTGCCAACCTCCATTATTTGAGGATAAATCACCATCTATCAGGTTCTGCATAAAATATTTCTCTCCCCACTGGGAGTCAATAATCAGATCTTTAGTCAAGAAACTAGCAACAATCATTCGACAACGGTTATGCATCCATCCTGTTTGATTTAACTGACGCATGGCTGCATCAATTATTGGATAACCAGTTTTACCCTTACACCAAGCTTGAAAGTATTCAGTGTTGTTTTCCCAAGGAAAATTTTTGAAGGCTTTCCGGTAAGCACTTTCTGCTAACTCTGGGAAATGATACATAACATGTTGATAAAATTCTCGCCAAGCTAATTCTTGTTGATATGCATGAATACTTACCTTAGTTTCATCACTACAGCTATTTTCTAGGGCTTTCAGTGTGGCTTGCCACACAGTGCGAATGCTAATAACCCCAAATTTTAATGCTGCACTGAGTTGTGAGGTTCCTTCTATACTAGGTAAATTACGTTGTTCTTGGTATTCATTAATAGTTTTTTTACAGAATTTTTCTAACTTCTCTTTAGCTGCTGTTTCGCCTGGTTCTAGAATTAATTGACTTTCCCATACAAATCCTAAATCTCTAGAACTAGGCAGTGCAATAACTCCATTGTTAGCAGCAATTTCTTTTTGTGCGTCATCTAGACCAATAATATTATCTAGCCTATATACAGGTTCTGCTTTGGTTTTGCTATTCCAATTCTTCCAAAAAGGACTGTAAACTGTGTATGGCCGCTTAGTACCTGTAAAAATATCATGTGGTGAACTTAACAAATGGTCCCAATTCTGTTCAAGTACCTGAATACCCTGATTTCGTAGAACTTCCATAGTCATATAATCACGTTTCTGGGCATAGGGTTCCACATCCCAATTCCAGAATACAGCTTTAGCATTCAAAGCAATAGCCAATTTGGGAATAACTTTCACTGGGTTTCCCTGGAGAATTAGTAACTGGCTGCCTGCTTTTTGGTAATCTTTTTGTAATGCTTGTAAACAGCCCACCATATATTTCATTCTTACAGGAGCAATATCATTTCCTTTGATAATATGAGGGTCAAAGCAAAATAAACCTACTACTTGAGGACTTAATTCTCTTGCATTTAACAGCCCAGTATTATCAGTAATCCGTAAATCTCGCCTATGCCAAAACATAATTAAATTGGACATTTTTCATTAATTAATTTTTCTTATATATGATATTCTAAGACATGTGAAAGCTTATTATACTGACAACATTAGTATTTCATTTTACTCAGAACTCTAAGAAAATATTTGATAATATCATAGGGGTAAAAAATATTTTTGTTGGTAACTTATAATCCCAAGTCTGTTGAAAGTATCAAGTAAATTAACCTGGTATGTTTCTGTATTACCCAAAATTTTCTAATATCATCATCCTTGTATCTAAAAGTTTATGACTCCATAAATAAAGTTTTTACAAACAACTTATATGCCTTTTTCTATTTTTTTCATAAGTATGAAAATAGCACTGAAGAATGGAGCCAGTATAAACTGTTTATACAGACAAGAAAATTAAACTAATGAACATTACAATAAATTGGTAGAAAGCTAAAGACATCAGGGATAAATTAGGCTCCTTTATTGAAATTTAGACCGAATTTTATATTTTAAAACCCAAATATTAAAAATAATAAAATATTTGGGATATTTAAGAAAAATTTAATATTCAAAGATTAAATAGCTTATAACCAATTAGTATAGATTAAGCTAGATTCAGAAATTTATCATCTCAGATGCTATTTGTTTGTGCCTTTGACTAAGAAATTTGACTTGGGACTTTAACTCAATTAATCAATATTCAAATTTTCAAGATGTGTGTTGTAAATTTGAATATTGTTCTAATATAGATGAGGAGACTTGGGCTTTTTACAAATCAATTGATTCATAATAATATAAGATATTATCAAAAACCATTAGTAGCTATATATACATAAACAAGCCAGATTAATTGACCAAGGTTACTATTAATTATCAGAATAATATGCAATTATTATTGGGGAACTAATAGTTGCTTGGCACCTAAAATGATAATTAGCTAATAAAAATTATTCATAAATTATTAGAGTAAATAGTTGATATTGAATTGTCTGGTTTGTAGAGTAAAAAAGTTAAGTTAAACATAATTTATGTGTTGGGTATGCATTAAGTTATGTAATTTACTAAGAACTTCAAACTACTACTTACTCAGGAACTCTATATGTTGGTCTATTCTGCCTCGTACGACTTTCTAAAGCTCATTTAAACCTTGTATTAGGCTAAATTTCAATAATAAATATTGAGAGTAATGATACATTTGTAATGCCTTTGTCTTAACTAGTTAGTCATCCGAGATATATGACAATTTATAATAAAAGTTGTGTCATATACAAATTTACTCCAACTATAAAAATTCTGAGCTTTAACTTAACTTAGCTACTAAATAATTCTCCAAGAGAATTTGGCTGGTTAATAGGTCTTCTACTGTAATTCTTAAGAACCTTTGTTTATCAACTATAAACATAACTTTAATCCGATCAATTCCTGGAAATCCTGGTGGTGTTAAATGGACAATAATTTTTGAACCATCTCTGTCATTTAAAGTTTTGGCAACAGCCTGACTATTATCCAAATGCCGAGTGAATAAACGATCACCATCAAGATAAACTTCTGTATTACTGCCTGTTTTTGTTCCCAATTCCCCTATTATTAATTCAATACTGTGTTGGTTTTCTGAAGAAGCCCCTAATAGTAATTCTACTGATTCAGTCATGGGGTAGGATTGTCCTTCTTTAATAAGAGTATGCCAGCTATGTTGACTTTGCCGATGATCCCAATAGCGAATACCATAGCTATGGTAAAGGAAATCCTTGACTACAAGACCTTGTGTTACTTGTAAAGCTCCTTGAGCTATTGCTTCAAAGGGATACTCATAATGGATTTTATCTTCATTAAAATACTGCTTTAACCATGTCTGCACTGCTGGTATTTGGGAAGTTCCTCCTACTAACAAAACCCCGTTAATATCATCCTCGTCTATTCCTTGTCTTCTTGCTTGTTGTAACAGTTGAGCCATCGAATTATCTAAGCGGACAAAAAAGAAGTTTACTTTGAGGATATTTTCTAAAGTATCCCGATCCAGTTTTAATTCATAAGTCTCCAAATTCTCATCATCAAAGTATAATTCACTAACTTGTTGCTGTTTAGACAGCTGGACTTTAACCTTTTCTGATAATTTTGTTGTTAAAGCATTAATCATTAACCCTTGGGTTTTAGCAAAGTAATCTACTAGCCAATTATCAATATCTACTCCCCCCAAGTTTTGACCTACCTTACCTAATACATGAGCAATTTTTGTATTTTGCTTGGAGTTATCTACTAAGGATTTATTACCCCACTTTAATAAAAAACCTAAAGGCTCCTGATTTACAAGGGAATTGTGTGATGACCTCACTAAAGATAAATCTAAAGTCCCCCCACCAAAATCGACCACCAAGAAAATTTCTTGGTTTTCTAAACCGTATCCCAAAGCAGCAGCAGTGGGCTCATCTAACATCCTTATTTGTTCCACTGGTAATTCCAGACACACTTTACCCAACCAGTGGCGATAGGCTTCAAAACTATCCACAGGTACCGTTAATACTAATGAATCCAAACATCCTTCTAGAGGTGCTAATTGTTCACATACCTGGGAAATAAACCATTGTCCCACCTGTTCAAAGGTAATAGTTCTTCCGTCTAACTTTGGCAAAAACCCTTGGATATTTGTACCAATACCGCGCTTAAAATTACGAAAAAACCGGGATTCCCCGCTTATATCCAAACCTTGATCACGTACTTGTTGTCCTACTAATACTTTATCCTCAGATGCATCCTCAACATATACCAAACTCGGTATTATTGGTGGATTAGGAATTTGTCGGATAGATAAGCCATCAATACTGATAGTTTCTGCTCGCTGGTTAATTGGGTTCCAACGCGCAACAACTGTATTACTTGTACCAAAATCAATTGCAATTGCCATATTGTCTTGATCTTATTACCTGATGGAGATAATTTCTAAAGGAAGCACATGGTAAATTCATTCTCTCATTTTTTGTGTCTATGAGAGAATAAGGTAGTAAAAGTAATAATATTATTTGCTTTCTCAATAAATTACCTGGTATAGAAATATAAATAATTTTCAAGCTTAACTATTTATATACTTTTGTTAGTCAATTAACTATTTTCCAGTTTGGATTTGCTTTTTTATAAAAACTTATTTAAAAAGCTTATTTATATAGAAGATATTTTAAATAAATAGGTAATATATGCCTTAATTAAATATGAAGACTAGAACTTTTTACGTAGCAATACCCCCAGAATATTGTAATATCTATACATTAGAGGAATTTATAATTAAAACTAGACTTTTTAGTTACAGAAAGAGGATAAACTAATTATAACAATAATAAATATCGGAATAACACTTTAAGTAAGAGTCGATAATATAAGCAACATCCAGATTGAATAAGGATATATTTAAACTTCAGGAAAAATATTTATTATCATTTATTAACAAAAATTTCTGTTTCAGAGTAACACAATTTTATCATGGAAGATAACCTCAGCTTATTTAATTTATAACAAATATTATTTTCAATTAAAATAAACTTAATTTAGGATTAACTGAAATTAAACATCTTGCCAGATAAGCAAATTACAAGAGATTTTCTAATTTTTCTTTCAGACAATGGTATGAGTAAAAACTTAATAAAAATATATAGGGTGAATCATTGAAGTCTTTAACATTATTAATTGATTCATGATTTGTGTGAAAAGCAAAGATATATTAACAATAACTTGGGCACAGTGAATCACAGTAACGAGCAGCAAATAGTTTTAGGTAATTATGGAAAATTACAGCTAGGAATAATTCCACTGAAATGAATTCCACAACTATGATTATATAGCAATAATTATAATTGATTATATTCTGGTTTAAATATATCTGAATTCCCTGAAAAATTAATAATAATTCAGATATATTTATCTACTAAAAGACTTCATAAATTGCAGAATTTACTAATAGTAAATTGGTAAAAACTACAAGTAAATTATGTATAGGGTTTAGAAAAAATTTTGCTGTATTCAAATCCTATAGCAAGCTAGATATAGTGTATTTATCAAAAGTAAAGTAATAATGAACATTATTACTTTACTTTCTGCTATTAGCTTATATAAATTTTATTTGATAGTAGTCTAGAACAAACAGGGTTAACAAGTTAAATTATTTTAAGTAGCTACAAATATATCCTAATTAATAACCTATTTAATTAACTAGGAATTATATCCTAGAACTACTTTATCAATTTTGTATGTAGTAAATTACATCATTGTATTTGAGTTATGACTCTTTATCATAGAT
>NZ_CAIY01000039.1 GCF_000350105.1 Richelia intracellularis HH01 | reverse complement strand
TTAACCATACATCTTAAATTCCATTTCAATTTTATGCATGCCATTTCCGTTATCTAGTAGCTTCAAACCAGTAGGTATCTTAGTTGATCATACCCCACAAATAATTGATGTTAGTGATTTTGTATTAAACTTTGTACAATCCCATGACTATTTCTAATTTTAGAATTTAGTAATACTCATTACCATCTAATATTTGCGATAGGCATTATCAATTATGAAAAAAGCTTACTTTCTCATAATATTTATTTCTTAGATTAAAGCATATAAGACTATCAGCTAAATTAATTAAATCAGTTGTTTTTATATAATTTAGCTGATAGTCTAAAACTAGACATGCTACTTTGAATAAGCTTCTATATAATCAAGAAATTAGTTTCATAAGTATTTTCCTCCATTTAGTAATCAGTTAAGAAGAAGCTTGCTGGGAGTATTTACCTTATTACCTTATTACCTTTATATATTGCTATATAGAATTCAATCCTTGTGTAGCTAATAGCTATTATGAATGCTTATAAACATAACTGAAAAAGCAAAGGTTAATTATAAAATTAATAGCCAGTTATAAAATCTACTATCTGTCTAAGTGTTACCTAAATCCTTGCTTCAGGGAAGGTAAGATTTACACACAATTAACTCGTTATAGACCAGGATTAAATACAAAGTATCTGGTACAAAGTGCAAGTGAGAGTAATATATTTTTGATTGTGGCAAGAAGAATAAGATTATCTTTGAACTAGAGAAATAAAAACTACAGCAAATACATATTAATAGATAAGCTTTAATAACTTATAAACCTATATCTTATATAAATTATTCTGACAAGAATTTATACTAAAAAGTAACCTAAATCTGATTAAGTTATTATTTTTAACTTCTAATATCTGTTAACTAATTTCTGAGAACTATAAGCTAATATTTGATGAAAGTTTTTCAGCAACTTCCTATTGGAAAATAGAGAATAGTTAAATACCATTAAATAGCATTAATATCTTAATCTTTTGGGTTATAGTTTGTATAACTTATATTGTCCAAAGTAAAAATTACTAACCTGGATTTTTAAAGTTCTTATTTACTACTATTAGCTACTTTATTTATCGCCACAGTAATTACTTAAAATTAATAAATTTAAACTGTTTCCCAAGGCTAAAGGTAGCATTGTAACTCCTTCTAGACGTGATTGTACCCAACCTTCACCCCAATACCATTCATGAAAACCATCAATTCCCTGATTTAATATTAAGCGCAGACTATTATCACCAACCACGTCTACATAATGGCCAATTGGAATTAGACCATTCCAATTGGTAAATTTTAATCCAACATGTAATTCGGATGGCATTTCTGAGGATAGATTATTGAATGGGACCCACTGCCTTAATTTTTCTGGTAATAATAAACTCTCACGCAGAATTTTCGCTGATGCATCAATTTCGATCCGTATTTGGCTTTTTTGGAAATGACCTAGCATAATTCTATTTAATTTTACTTAATTTAATTCATTTTTAGTATGACAGGTAAAAGGGTTAGAGTACTAATTAGGAAAAAATATTGACCCATTCTTTCCACAGCCATACTGGAATTTATATAATATTTGCCCATATTATAAAAGCCTTACAATGGTGAGAATCAGCATTGTAATATATTTGAATTGAAGGTTATCTAATGGTAGATAAATTAATTCGTGCTACTGCCGCCGAGGATGGGATTCGAGTAGTAGGTGCTATTACGACCAAGTTGACAGAAGAAGCGAGAAAACGCCATAAACTTTCTTGTGTAGCTACTGCTGCATTAGGCCGGACCATGATATCTGGTCTCTTGATGGCTTCTAATATGAAACGAATAGGTTCCAGAGTCAATATTAGGATTAAGGGAGATGGCCCTTTAGGTGGCCTTTTTGCAGATGCTGGTTTAGATGGAACAGTGCGAGGTTATGTGGAAAACTCCACTATTGAACTTTCTCCCAATGCTCAAGGTAAGTTGGATGTTGGTCGTGCAGTAGGCAACGGTCGTCTTTATGTTGTCAGAGATATGGGTTATGGCTATCCCTATTCTAGTACTTTAGAACTAGTATCTGGAGAAATAGGAGATGATATAACAAACTACCTGGTGCGTTCAGAACAAACTCCTTCAGCTTTAATAGTGGGTGTGTTTATTGATAGTTCTGGTGTAACTGCTGCTGGTGGTTTATTGATACAAATATTGCCTAAAGCAGCTAGGGATGACATCCTGGCAGAAAAGTTGGAGTCTCGCGTTTCCAGATTAGCTGGATTTACTCCCTTGCTACAGGCTGGTAAGACACTATCAGAAATTTTCCAAGAATTATTGGGGGATATGGGGCTAAACATATTTCCTGAAACTAAACTGCTAAGATTTAATTGTGGTTGTTCCTTTGAGCGTGTTCTAGGAGCATTAAAAATGCTGGGGGAAAATGAACTACAAGATATGCTTGTAAAGGATGGTGGTGCGGAAGCTATCTGCGAATTTTGCGGTACTGTGTACCATGCTAACCGAAATCACCTCTCCCAACTGATTTCCGATTTGCAAACCGAATCCTCGCTATGATATCTGGAAGTATGAAAAGAGACTATTCCATTTGGTTTTTAGTTGTATACAAGTAGATAGCCAGTTATAAGGTTCTACTATTGTATTCATGGTAAAGTTACTATGGGAACAATAGTTGGGATTTGCTATTTTCCGGTGATCACTGTTATATTATTTTGGTCTAGGTTATGGAAGAAGGGGATACAACAGAAAATTGGTTATTAGAAAAGAGTGAAGAACCCAAACAAACGGTAAGAGTATCTCGAGTTGTACCTGAAAGTAATACCACCCTAGATCAGTGCCCCATCATTAATAACGACCCTTCTCTACTGCCAGTAACCAATTCTAATTCAAGCCCTGTGATAGATAGTCAGTCGAAGTCGAATACAACTAATCTACCAGAAGAAGTTAACAGCAAAAAACTCCAGAAATTACCTAGCTGGGCAAGAAGTTGGACTTTATGGGCAATTTTGTTGGCATTTGCACCAGGCAGCATTGCATTTGTTGCTATATCCATACTTTTAAAGTTACCATCAGCTCCAAATTGTCCATCTATTTTCTGGCCCTTAGCAAGTGCATCAGTAAGACTACACTGTTCCCAGTTAGCAGCCTCAAAGCAGAATGTTAGGGATTTGCTACAAGCAATTTACCTAGTTCAGCACTTACCAAAAAACCACCCCCTACGTTCTGAAATTAATCGCCTCATAGAAAAATGGTCGAGAGATATTTTAATATTGGCTGATTTAAGTTTTCAAGATGGGAAATTAGAAGAGGCGATAACAACTGCTCGTAAAATACCCCAAGATTTATTTACCTATAAACTCGTAGAAGAAAAGATCAAAGAATGGCAATCTATATGGTCCAAGGCTGAAGAACTTTATCAGAAAGCAGAGAGTGAATTGCGGGGACAACAATGGCAATCAGTATTTATGACCGCAGCAAATTTGTCACAGTTGAATAATAAGTATTGGGCCAATATAAAATACAATCAACTCAGTCAGTTAATTGCTCAAGCTAGGGAAGATGGTAGTCAATTAGCTCAGGCAAAATCATTGGCAAAAAGTAAAAACGTAAATAATCTATTAAAGGCAATTGAGTTGGCGGAATCGATTAGTAAGGATAGTTCTATATATGCCAGTGCCCAGAAATTGATTCCAGACATTAGTCAAATAATGCTAGATATAGCTCAATCCAAGTTAGAGCAGCAAAATGTAGATGAAGCAATCAGTATTGTTCAAGATGTCCCTGATAGTAAATTATTAAGGGAAAAGAAAGAGGATTTCATTGTTTTAGCAGAAGCTCAACGTAATGCTTGGTTAGGTACTATGTCTAATTTGAAAGTAGCTATATCTCAAGCACAACAAATAAATCCATCTAGACCTAACTATGAAAAAGCACAACAGTTGATTTCTCATTGGGAACTGGAAATTGAAGGTATTTCTTACTTAGAAAAGGCCAGGTTCCTAGCTAGTCGGGGAACAGTTGGAGCCCTAAGTGCAGCCATTGCACAAGCACAGCTAATCCCCATGAATAACCCCCGTTCATTGGAGGCTGGAAAGGAAATTGGACGGTGGATGTCTCAAATTCAAATCATTGAGGATAGTCCTTATTTAGAGCAAGCTGAACAAATTGCCCTATTAGGGGATATTAACTCATTACAAACAGCAATCACCGAAGCTCGACATATTCGCCGTGGTCGTGCTTTATACAGGGATGCCCAAAGAAGAATTGCTATATGGGCTGCTAGTATTGAGGTTATTCAAGACCGCCCAGTTTTACATAGAGCACGTTTGCTTGCTGGCAGTGGTAAGTTAGGTGATGCAATTACCACTGCCAAGCAAATCCCCATGGGAAGGGCACTTTATCAAGAAGCCAGGAGAGAAATTCGCAAGTGGCAAGAAGAAATCAATGCTAAACAGAATTGGAGGATGGCAAAAGATATCTCACTTTGGAGAACACCACAAGCTCTGGTTAGGGCTATTCATCTGGCCAGTCGTATACCCCGCGGCCACCCTCTGGGTATTGATACTCATATTGCTATAGAGCAATGGAGTCAGCAACTGTTAGACATAGCGCGTTCTCAAGGACAATCTGATATAGCCCGGGGTATTAAAACCGCAGAACTAGTCCCTCAGGGTACTACTGCTTATAATATTGCCAGAGAACAAATTAAAACTTGGCAACAGGTTCTAAAATCTATTCCTCAGAAAATAGAAGGAGTCATTGCATCTACTGAAGAGGTGATTGAGGAGAAAGTTGATGGCATAAGAACCCAGAAATCTACTGTTTCTACTACCAATGAATAATGAGTGTGTTGTCTTAAGCTTAAGATGGTATATCGTGGTAGAAAAGTATCAGTCGAGTCTTATTAATGTCATAAATTAATCACGCATAAATATTACCTCTATAGTCATGAAAGCTAGATTTAAAATTTCCTAAACATATTTTCCCACCAGACTTATTCTAAGCTATTATCAAATACAGTATTATTAAGTAAAAATTAGATTAAAAGTCAAACACTTAAATCTGAGTTTTGTTTGATGTTTATGAAATTATCCCAACTTCAGTATATTAATTCATAATAATATAAACATTTTTACAAGCTTGATCTGATCAACTCAATTTTCAATTTTGATTATTTTATTCTTAATTTAATTTACCATTTTTGAGCTTTTTATAAAGGATATTAACCTTATCTTGTCTCCTAGGAGGTATATCTATGTTAAGACGTTGCTAACAATTCAAACTTGCCTCTAAAAATAATGTTAAACACCGTCCTTAATATCATAAAGCACAGGCTAATTAGCCTAATTCCTCATATTCAGGTATGAATTATCGCAAGAAGATAAATGGTTAACTAAGTTAAATCAACCATTTGAATTTTTACTAACAGCAGTTTATTAAACATGAGAATATATAAAAGTTAATAATAAAAATTATTACATGAAAATATTTTTGATCGATTATTGTTACTCTTATATGACATCTTAACATAACCAATTACTAATATATTTCTTGATCAATAAAGTTCTAGATTTTAAATAGCGCAAGTCATAATTTTTATTAGTTGTTTAACTTAAGTGATTATGTAATTAGAACCAAGTATAATTGATACTTGAATGCAATTATCTTCAACTTTATTCAATCAAATAAATTAAATAAAGATTAAAAACTTTTATCAAACTCTTTTGAGGTAAGAATAGTATTTACATTTCAAATAATCATTATTGTGTATTTCATACACTAGTTAGGATACCTCAGAATAAATTACTGAGTTTTTAAACCATATCGTAGTTATTTATCTATTATAGTAATTATTGAATTGCATTTTATCAACCAACTCCAGTAAAAAATATGAATCTAAAGTATCTATACTTGTGATCTGGTTGATGACATCAGGGATTACATATATTTGCCTTGTCTACCATCACGATTTTTGCATATACCTGATCCTAAAAGATAGCTACTCTTACATGCATCCCAGGTGACTTTATTCCTATTTGGGAAATGTAATCACTACAGTCTCAGCAGGTTGGCTTAGTGGTTCTTAATTATTTACAAATAATATTTACTATCAAACAACCACAATGGTTCTACTTACCTTCAGTAATTGGCATAATCTAAAACCCTCAGGTAGTAAGATTCCCCCCCATACAAAGGCCATCAGATGCCAGGTTATTTTGTTATGTCCACTGGTTTTTCATTAGAATTGCATTATCAAAAATACATCATTGATATAGTCTCGTAGTAAAATTGGCTTCTGTAAACTCAACTGAGTAATTTAAATTCAAGATTAGATCTTCGCAACGCATACACCAATAACTATCCTAATATAGAGGTGTGTACGTTTAAGTGGAAAAGTGACCAGCAGTTTCTATAATTAGGTATCTTGCTGTCCTATAATGTGAGTTTGAAATGGTCATTCAGCTAAATTGTTTTAAGTTTAACAAATTCTAAAATCAAAATGTTATTGTTTGAGTTTTAGGTGGAAGTCTGATATTTCTACCTGATAGATGTTGATATAAATGACTTGTAGGTAGAATAAACATAATCTATCAACATGGGTGCTTTGCAGTCTGTCAGCTATATTTAAGATAGTTCTCCCATTTGCTATTGGGATTATTTATTATGATTTTCTTTGTAGAACCATATTGTTTACTTAAAACAAGCAATATAAAATAGAAACCCTGTTTAGCCATGTATTTTTCAACTGCAATATACAATAAATAAAGTATTGTTCTATAAACAAAAACAAATATTTTTTATATAAATTTAGAGACTAGGAGAAAGTTAGACGCATGGGCAAGGTAGTAGGCATCGACTTGGGTACAACAAACTCAGTAGTCGCCGTTATGGAAGGTGGCAGGCCGATGGTTATTGCCAATGCAGAAGGTTTGCGAACGACCCCCTCTGTAGTAGGTTTTAGTAAAGATGGGGAAAAGGTTATAGGACAAATGGCAAGACGGCAGACCGTGCTAAATCCACAAAATACCTTCTTTGCTGTTAAACGTTTTATAGGGCGCAAATATGGTGAACTGAGTTCAGAATTAAAGCGTGTACCTTACACTATTCGTAAAGATGAATTTGGGAATATTAAAATTCCCTGTCCCCGGTTACAACGAGATTTTACAGCAGAAGAGATTTCGGCAATCATCCTGAGGAAATTAGCCGAAGATGCAAGCAAATATTTAGGGGAAGTTGTAACTGGGGCTGTGATTACTGTACCCGCTTATTTTGATGATTCTCAACGCCAAGCAACCAGAGATGCTGGTAGAATTGCTGGACTTGAGGTAATGCGGATTTTGAATGAACCCACAGCATCAGCCTTGGCTTATGGATTAGATAAGTCAAATCATGAAACCACCCTAGTCTTTGATCTAGGTGGAGGAACTTTTGATGTATCCATTCTAGAAATAGGTGATGGGGTTTTTGAAGTCAAAGCAACCAGTGGAGATACGCAATTAGGCGGCAATGATTTTGATAAAAGAATAGTTGATTGGCTGGCAGAAAAATTTTTGGAGGAAGAAGGGGTAGATTTAAGATGTGACCGCCAAGCTTTACAAAGATTAACGGAAGCGGCTGAAAAAGCAAAAATAGAGCTTTCAGTAGTTAATATCACTAATATCAATCTACCCTTTATTACTGCCACGGAAGATGGACCTAAGCACCTAGAAACCCATCTTACCCGCTCACAATTTCAAAGCTTATGTGATGATTTGTTAGGAAGGTTACGCAACCCAATACAACGCGCTCTTGGAGATGCAGGCTTATCTTCTCAGGAGATTGATGAGGTAGTTCTGGTGGGCGGTTCTACACGAATGCCAATGGTACAACAAATTGTCAGGACAATTATTGGTTTGGAACCTAACCAAAATGTTCATCCTGATGAAGTAGTAGCAGTAGGAGCAGCAATTCAAGCTGGTATTTTGGCTGGGGAGCTTAAAGATATGTTGCTTTTGGATGTTACTCCCTTATCTATTGGTTTAGAGACTATTGGGAAAGTAATGAAAAAGCTGATACCTCGCAATACTACTATTCCTGTTCGTCGTTCGGATATTTTCTCTACTTCGGAGAATAACCAAAATACTGTGGAAATCCACGTAACTCAAGGTGAAAGGGAAATGGCAGCTGACAATAAATCCTTGGGAAGATTTAAGTTGTATGGAATACCCCCTGCACCTAGAGGTATTCCTCAAATACAAGTATCTTTTGATATTGATGCCAATGGCATTTTACAGGTAACTGCACTGGATAGAACTACAGGTAGGGAACAGAGTATTACAATTCAAGGTGCTTCTAATTTAAGTGAAATAGAAATTAAAAAGGCAATTCAGGAAGCAGAACTATATGCTGATATTGACAGAAAGCAAAAAGAACGTTCGGATAAACGTACCCGTGCCGAAGCACTAATTTTACAGTCAGAGAGACAACTACGGGAAGTGGCTTTGAATTTTGGCATGGGGTTTGCACGCAAACACCGTCAACAGATTGATCGTATTTGTCAGGAACTACGTGAAAGTCTCAAGGAAAAAGATGACCGAGGTATCAGCCAAGCATATGTTTATTTGCAAGATACTCTGCATGAGTTGAATCGAGAGGTTAAAAAGCACTATGCAGATAGTGATGAAGATAATTTTTTTAGTACAATCCGAGATATTTTCATAGGTGATGGTGATAAGGAGCGAGATTCCTACCGCAATCGTGTTTACTCAGATTGGGAATATGGTCGGAATGACCGTAATTCTTATGGCAATGGAAATTATGGTCAAGATAATTACGCTAATATGGATGATTATCACAGGAATGACTATCGGAGAGGTGACTATGGAAGAAAAGGCTATAGCAGGGAGCAGGAATACGATAAACGCAACTACAGTACCAATAGTTATGACCGGGATAGTTATAATCAAGATAATTACAACGGAGATGACTATGCAAGAAACTCTGGTTTAGAAAGGGATATATGGCAAAAACATGATGAATACAATAAACAGAAGCGTTCTTCCCTTGGGAGAAGACCCACACGTAAATCACAAGCACGTCCCACCTATCAAGATAACTGGGATGATGATGACGATGATTGGTAAGGTTTAAGCAGCCCCCAAACAATTATTTAGTGAGGATTTAAGAGTAAGTTTAATGGTTATTTAAATATTAATCTAACCATTTTTATCAATTTCTATCCTATCCTGAAAATAAGGTGTATGTGAAGTTAATTCATCCTCTTATCCTTGCTCCGGCCACTTGATAGAGGTAATGAATAATTAATAACTAAATTATTAAAACAACTATGCAGCAGAATTTGCGTAACTTTCGTGATTATTATGAGGCATTAGGGCTATCTAAAGATGCTTCTGCTGAGGAAATAAAAAAAATTTTCGTCGTTTGGCTAGACAATACCACCCTGACCTAAATCCTGAAAATAAGGAAGCAGAAGAAAAGTTCAAATTAATTAGTGAGGCATATGAGATACTTTCTGACGCTAACAAGCGATCACAATATGATAAGATGGGTAATTTTTGGAGGCAAAAGGGTTTTAATAACAAACAATCTCTAAAGGTAAAACTTTGGGGTAGCCATAGTAATAAATATTCTACAACCCCAGATTTGGATCCCAGCGAATTTTCTGATTTTGAAGGTTTTATTAACCAAGTTATAAGTATTGGTACTAATAAAAAAAGACTACAGATGGTACGAAGACTAGTGGTGTGATTAAAGATCCCTTCCATTCCTCCAGAACAAAAGTACAATACACAGTTGCTCATACAGGTTGCCGGGATATTGAGGCCAGACTAACATTACCCTTAGAAAAAGCGTACAAGGGAGGTCTAGAACGTATTCGGTTAGAAGATGGGCGATCACTAGAAGTCGATATGCCTCCTGGTATGGTTACTGGTCAGACTGTACGCCTTAGAGAACAAGGAATTCTAGGTGGTGATTTATACTTGAAGATAACTGTGGAAGATCACCCAGTTTTTCGATTAGAAGGTACAGATATATACTGCAAGGTACCTATTACTCCTAGTGAAGCAGTACTAGGTGGACAGATAGAAGCACCAACCTTAGATGGGTTGGTAAAAATGAATATCCCATCAGGAGTCAAACCTAGTCAGATGTTGCGTCTTTCTGGCAAGGGTTATCCTGGAGAATGGGGTGAAAGGGGTGATCAAATTGTGGAAATTCAAATCATCATACCTAAAAATATTACCCCAGAAGAAAAGGAACTATATAAAAAATTGCGTTCTGTAGAAACTATTAAACCCCGTGTGGGATTAATTTAGTTAATTTTAGACAAAAAATCATTCATTTCTGCAAATAAAAATAATTACTGTTTATGATTTGTCTCTTTTAACAGACTTCTCTTGTCAAAAAGCCCCTTACATTCGTAGGGGTATTATACTATAACTAAATTGTGTTATAGATTACTTATTTATTATAGATCTATATAGTTTTTATTTATACAAAGCAATGACTTTAACTCCCAAGACAACCTAACCTAAGCGTAGTAATAGTAGTGAATAACACATTCGCAGTTGAAGTCTAATACATCAAAAAAGAATACTCTCTTAGGTATTTAGCTCCATAATTCCCATGATATGGATAGTCAAGAAGGAAGAAGTCTTTGCCTAAAATTATTAGACTCATGGGCTAATTTTACAGGCCTATAGCAGAGATCTTCGAGAAGAAAATCAGTTAAAGAAGGAATTCATAATACTATAAAAAGTCAACAACAAAATTGTTGATTAAAAGTAAAAGACAGCAGGAGCAACTCCCTAAACTTCTATTCTGTTCTGCCTATAAACTCTTAAGAGAAAATGCAAATGCCATAATATTATGTTGGCACCGTTGTAATTGGTAAATAGTGTAAAAAGTGATCACTTCATAGCCTAATATAATTACGACTGCTGAAGCAACAAATAAAAGCCTAAGTTATAATATTGTGCGAGTTGTTTCTTGCATTAATACTAGGATATTGTCAGTGTTTGTGATTAATTACGCTAATAATATATTCGAAAAATAGCGAGTATAGATACACACCCCACAAACACCCTTAAGTTGTGGCTTGACATGATATATGATAATTACCCAAATTCTTAAAACTCAAGTGATTTTTGAAAAATATACTTCCCGAAAGAAATTGGCAATAAAAAATAATAGCCTTTAATCCAAGCTGTCTAGCTTTTCTACTTTGGGCAGAGGGCAATTCTCATCTTAATACCAAAAATTAAGTAAATAACCCAAAATCCATGATCTACAGGTTTTAAGCAAGCCTCTGCTAAAAGTTACTCAACCAAAACTTGCTTATTGAAATTGACCGCTAAAGGCAGGCTTTACTTTGCGGTCAATCAATTCCCCCAAGTCTTCAGCTATTGTTAGATTCTTAGGCTTACATTTCTTCACATTTACAATAATTCCTTGGGCATCTTCGGTTTCCAAGTCTTCTACATAACCTCGACTGGCAGTTTGGGCATCACTTCCGTTCAGAAATGGACCAAAGTAATAAATACAATGGGGATTTCGAGTAGAAACTTCCACCCACCAAGCTAGGCCTAGATTTTGCAATATACTGATTAATAGTTCCTTAAGTTTGTTCCACGGCATACTTATTGTTTTGGTGATTTATCAACTGAATTTTTTTTAACACAGATCTGCTGACAATTATTTATTCATATTCCCTTATACTCTGTTGTCATGAATTTTTCCATGATACTGTTTGCAATTTGTCCAAATGAAGAGTATTTTTCCAACGTTGCCGATATATTTCATATAGTGCCATTCCTGTAGCTACAGATGCATTTAGACTAGGTGTTTTTCCTTGTAAAGGAATAGAAACTAACTCATCACATGTACGTTGTGTTAACATACTTAGACCTTCCCCTTCAGAGCCAATAACTAAAACTACAGGACCATTAAAATTAACGCTGTGGATTGCTCCATGAGCATTTGCTGCAGTACCATAAATCCAGAAACCAGAGGCTTTTAGATCTTCTAAAGCCCTCTGTAAATTTACAACTCTAGCAACAGGGAAGTATTCTAAAGCCCCAGTAGCAACCTTTATAACGGTAGATGTGATACCAGAAGCTCTACGCTGGGGAATCACTAATCCTTGAGCTCCAATAGCTTCAGCTGTACGAATAATTGCCCCTAGGTTATGAGGATCGTTAATCCCCTCAGCAACTATAATTACTGGCTCGGGAACAGATTTAGACTTCTCGAGTAATTCACATAAATCAATATAGCCATATGGTGCAACTTGTGCTGCAATCCCTTGGTGATTTTCCCACTCTGTGATTTTATCTAAGCGCTTATGTTCTACCTCATCAACAACGGCACCATTCTCCTTGGCTTTTAGAATCAGGGAGTGGAAACGGGGGTCATACTTGAGTTTATATGTAACCCATATTCGATTTAGGCTTCGCCCATTTTCTAAGGCAGTAAGTACAGAGTGACGACCATAAATTAGATCACTTGTAGTGGTTTTTGATGTTAACTCGGGACAATAATTGTGATTTCTCTCTTTACCATTATCTTTATGAATATTTTTATTATGATCAGATTTGCGAATTGCACTACCAATGATTCGTTTACCCCTTATTTTCAAAGGTATTCTAGAGTCAACACCTTGAGAAATATGTATCTTTTTTGTTTTACTATTCATGAAATGTTCTGAGTAATTATGATGTTTGGCAACACAGAAAGGAGTTAACAAAGTAGAAAAGTTAACATAGCCTAGTACTCTGGAATATTACACCATTCCTTATTAGGTAAGCCTTTCTATAACTTTAACTGTAATTTTTGCAATAATTCAGTTAGACGCTGGTAGTCAGTAAGGTACAAATAACCAATTAAAGCTTCCAGGCTGGTTGCTTGTTGATAAGTAACTAAGTCTACCCGCCTCGTACGGCCAGTAGCTGCATTTCTACCTCGGCGAGCGATTTCGAGTTCTCCGGCATTAAGATGGGGAGAAAGTTTACGCATAATTTCTGCTTGAGTTTCAGCCTTCACCTGTGCTACCACCAAACGATGATAACTTTCTAGTCGCCGGGGTGGCAGAAAATAAAACATTCTTATATATAGCTCATAAACTGCGTCTCCTAAATAAGCCAAAGCTGAAGGGGAAACCTGTTGTAATTGAGCTGGAGAGATGTTCGGGTATAAGTTTTGATTGATGGGTCTGAGTACTTGGCAAGTAGATGAGTCCGCTTTGAAGTCTCTATCTGCTGGTTCAAATTGCTTTTCCTCCTTTGAGTTCACAGATCCATCATTCTCCTTGAATTCTAAATGTGCAACTAGACCGGGTAAATTTTACCATTATACAAAAATCACTGCCTTAATTTTATATCTTTGATTTAAATCTGGACGAGATTAATCTGACCTCACAATCATCTAAAATAAGGTAAAAAACAATATAAAAATCACCCTATATTAGCCTATATTAATACGTACCCTTGAATGGCTAAGTAAGGACAGGTTTTCTGGAGATTTGACTTATGTATAACTTCAATAAGCAATTTGTACTATATATATTACTAGCACTAGTATACTGCAGTCAAAAGTGTTTGTTATCTCCTCTAGTCTGAAAAATTCTGGAGGTAATATTCCTTATATAATATACCCTAATAATGAAAAGTGATTCATCTCCGAGCAAAAGGTTATACTGTTTGTTTAGAAATGCATCCTTTGAGCTTAACAAACATTATTTAGTAAGAATATCTAGTTAAAGGTATAATCGCTAGGATCCTAGATATATACAAAAGGGTTGACATATTGTAAAGAGACTGTACTTGATATATGACAGTTTCTTGTAGAGTAAAGCTCTTATCTGCTTGGCTTTATCTGAAGTTTATTGGAAATTAATATAAACCTTAAAGATGGTAGAAAAACCAATCATTATTCTTTTTTTTGGCTTGTTAGTGATTTGATATGATACCACAAATTAGTCAGAAGCAAGGATTTGCCTGGGATGAAACAATCTAGACATTGCTAAACATTCCAGGCTTATTGGTAGCTGCAGGTTAAAATGAAGCTATCCAGATATGAGGATCGGATAGCAGCTATCTAAAAGTTATGGATCAAGCTATGAATATCACTTGATATTTTCCAAGGCCATATCAACAGATGGTTGTAGGGCAAGAAATTTTTCCAAGCGAACAAGTTTGACTGTTTGAGTGACACGAGCGTTGCTAACAATTTGCAAGGTTCCACCAGCAGTTTGTGCTTGCTTTGCCAGCTGCACTAAAGCTCCTAGCCCAGAACTGTCAACAAAGTCAATCTGTGAAAGATCCAAAATGATATTTTTGGGAGTCTCATCGATCTTGCTGCTTAGTACCTTCCGAAATGTCGGTTCTGAGAAGGCATCTAATAAGCCCGTAAGGCGGAATAACTGGACATTATCCCGGACTTCACGAGCACCTCTGAGGCTCACGGTTAGATTAAGTTGTTCAGCAATAATTCCCTCCTTCCAATTAGCATAAGCTCCTCAGTTTAAATGTTTGTTTGCTAATTTGTCCACAATCTATTGTTATTAGGTTATGAGACCATAGACTTTACAATGTTAGGCTCCTTAGGAGTCTAACATTGTAAAGTCTATGTGATGATTTAAAAGAATAGCTATAATCCTCACCAGTCTCAATTTTTGTGTTGAGCATATTACTGCTTTTTCATTTTTACTGTAGACCATCATTTATTTAATTGCTGATGAGATCGCATTAATTCTACAAATTGTTCAAATAAGTAATCTGCATCATGTGTACCAGGGCTTGCTTCTGGATGATATTGAACAGAGAAAATAGGTAAGTTTTTATGACGTAATCCGGCAACTGTTTGGTCATTCAGATTGAAATGACTAATCTCTAATGTACTGGGTAAAGAATTTGGTTGAATGGCAAAACTATGATTTTGACTGGTAATTTCTACATGTTTGTGATGTAAGCCTACCGGTTGATTTATTCCCCGATGCCCGAATTTAAGTTTGAAGGTTTCGGCTCCCAGAGCCCGACCTAAAATTTGATGTCCCATACAAATACCAAAAATTGGTTTTTCTGATGCTATGAGGGCTTTTACTGTTTTCATCCCTTCTTCAACAACAGCTGGGTCTCCTGGTCCATTGGAGAGAAATATACCATCAGGATTATATTGAAGAATTTCCTCGACAGTAATATCGGCAGGAACAACTATGACACGACAACCATAAGATATCAGACGACGCAAAATATTACGTTTGACTCCGAAATCTAGGACAATGACTATGAACAGGTCTTTGATTATATCCTTCGCTTTAGGATTAAATTCCCAAGCTGGATGTGTTGGTTCAAACCATTCATAAACTGAGGGAGTAGTAACTGTCTTAACAAGGTTCAATCCCTCCATATTAGGGGCAACTTTAACTTTTTCTAACAGTTCTGTTTTATCTAGTATTTCAGTAGAAATACCACCGTTCATAGTCCCACACATCCGGATTTTACGAGTCAGGGCGCGGGTATCAATGCCAAATATCCCGGGGATACAATATTGCTTGAGATAGTCTGGTAAGGACTGTGTAGAACGCCAATTACTGGGTTTATAACAAATACTACGAGCTATTAACCCATGTATTTGTGGGCCTTTAGCTTCTTCGTCTTCCAAATTTATACCAGTATTACCCAATTCCGGATAAGTAAAAATAACAATCTGACCACGATAACTGGGGTCAGTCAATACTTCTTGATATCCAGTGATACTAGTATTGAATAAAACTTCCCCAATAGTTGTGCCAGCAGCACCAAAGGACCAACCATGGTAGGTTGTTCCATCTGCAAGGACAAGTAAGGCTGGGATAACATCAAACAGGGACATAAAATTGGCAATAATTTAAGTTTGGGAATTTAGTAGATGAAATTTGTAATTCAATAATGCAGTTGATATAACTTGTTTAAAAGTACATCAACTGCAATCTTACTGTTGGAATCCTATATTTTCACATACGATCAAGTCCATACCAATTATTCAAAAGGATCTTATTGATTAATATCTCTAGAGATATAAAGGTAGATATAGGGGGAAATAAAATTCTTGACAATAACAAAATTCTCGAAACTAGGTTATTGGAGCGTAACCTTTTTTGTTACTAGTAATTTTATAAATAAGGAGAAAGTTGGTGGTCATATGGCTACAATTTGGCACAGTGCTAATTGAAAATTTAACCAAGGGCAACCCACATAGAAGATAGTTATAATGAGCTGGAAAGCTCTTGTGACCATGTTCTTAGGGTGTAAAATTTGTTCCTATACTATAAACAGGTAAATGTGTTTATCTGTATTCAACCCAATACTCTCTTAAAATATTATGCAGAGCCCATGTTCCCATACTATTTAATGTCTAGGATGAACTACAATATGTTCTTTCCTAACTTTAGATGCTAAGCAATATTTAATCTACCAGGGCTTGTAGTTCAAGATAGAGAGCATGCTCAAACTCAATACCATTATATACAATAGGTAATAGAATTTTTTAGAGTATGCATAGGATGAAAATTTAACCTCATTTATAGAAAAAATATATTAGATTGTGTAGGAAAGTTAGTTCATTGAGATTTTTAGTATAACTGGGAAAATTTGTGATTATTGATGAAGCTATAATCCCCAGTTGAATATTTCCAAAGCCTAAAATATAAAGATGGAATTCTTCTATTAGGAAGTGAAATAATAATTTGTAATTACTGGACAGGATTAGACTAAGACTAGAAAGGCTAGATTTATCGGCAAAAAAACTAAGATAGTTTAGCAAAAAAAAATCTTAAATACATTCATAAATACATTCATAAATACTAGCAATAGTATTACCTTATGAGGTATATCCTTAATTAGAATAAATATTAGTTAACCTGTATTATATAAATAGAGTAATATATTTCTAGCTCAAATAAAAAATAGAAGTTTATATTTGACTAGTATCAAAAGAATGAGAATAATTTTTTTAATCAGTTTCTTATAGTTTACAATAATATTGTTATCAGAGTATATTTTTAAGTGAAATAAGCAATACTACTTAACTTTTATTAACATTTAATTATTATAATGACTAATGCAGGATATTACGATAAAGCAAAACTTGAGGTATTAGGAGTAAGCTAAACTAAAAAATAAGGTTGTAAAATTCTAAATTTAACTCTGATTTATTTCCCAATTACTTTCCTATTTCTGATTTTACAGCCTCATCAATTCAAAATGAGAATCAATTTCCCTTTTCCGCAATACTTTCAAAATCTAAAATTGAGGCAGGAGTAATTTGGCCTATCCATAACCAAAACATTTTGTGAGTTTATTTTATCTTATGTAGCAATAATTTTAGTCTCAATTCTACCTTGGGCTTTAGTCTGCCTTAGACTATGTTTTTTATTAATGATTTTAAATGCTAGCAACTGATTAGTATTTTTAGCAGAGAGATGATCGCATCTTATATCCAAAAGCTATTACTAATAAACATCAATATCAAGTAGAAATCCAGTGGTGGGAGAAATGCTATCTTTCAAGTTAGTTCCTGTAAGATGATGTTAGCTAAAAAATAGCTGTGTTTATTAATAAATTGACTGTGACAATTGGTAATTGGTAGTTGACAATGAAGTGGTTGAAAATGCGATTAATTTGATAATCAGGGTGGGCAAATTAGTCAATTTTGGGTAGCCACTAGGCTAATCCTTAAAATGTCCTCGCTCACTAAAATATCTTTAGTCATTACTAGAAATACCGGAAATATTATGGTTTTTAACTCTTCATACCTAGTCTCTAGAAAAGTAAATGAACCCTTTGTTAGAGTTTTCATGAACATGTAACTAATATTCCTAGTGATATTTTACTTAACCATCTATCATAAACAATAAAATATTATGTTTAGTATTATTTACTGTGAATACCACACAACAAAAATTTACAGAGTAATATATACTGTAGTATAGTAGTTTATTTATTAAGTCAAACTACTAATTATCATAATATTAGATAAACTTTGATAACTACTGTCAAATCAATTGTCAACCACCTAATATATAATATGTTGCACATAAATGACTAGTCCTCATCTCATGGATAAATATTTATCCAGTTATTTGAATTTTATTTTTATATCTATTCTTAATCTTATAAGACTGGGCTTTTTTCTAAAGTAAGTTAGAAAAATATTAAAATCAAAATTTTCTGTTAGACGGCTAAACTACTAGTGGAAAAATTAAATCAAGTATCTAATAAGACTATGTAATTATGATATAAATTATTGTAGAGAATTTAGTTTTAAGCAAAAGATAATTAGCAGAGTTTATATAGCATATTTACATTACCTTTAGTATGGATAAAGATACTAGTCCTATCTATATTAGGAAATACAACCTATGTACCTATATATAGGCTATACATCATATTTTTATCTTAAGTAAGATACTTATAATAAAGCTATTGTAGAAAAAATTATGACCAATCATAATACTTGTCTGGGACTAGAAAAGGTGAAGAAAGACTTTTGACTAATATGCATTTTCTGAAATAATTTATCTGACAAATAAAATTGGCTGTCGGTTAATTTAATTAGTTTTATTGGGGTAAATGATGAATTTGGGGGAAATAAGGATTATTGTGGTTGAACCTGCTGGTCCAAGAAATATAGGATCTATTGCCAGGGCAATGAAAAATTTTGGTTTGCAGAAACTAGTTCTAATAAATCCCCAATGTGATCGCTTAGATGTAGAAGCCAGGTATATGGCAGTTCATGCACAAGATATATTGGAATCAGCCACAGTGGTACCTAAACTCCTTGATGGCTTGAAAGGATGTAAACGGGCAATTGCTACTTGTGGTGAGGAACGAAATGTGGATATTACTCCAGAATATCCACAAAAAGCATTGCCCTGGTTATTAGAAGACGATGGACAACCATCAGCCCTGATTTTTGGAAGAGAAAATAGTGGGTTGACCAATGAAGAATTAAACTATGCTCAAAGACTAATTCGCATTCCCAGTAATCCACAATATTCTTCTCTGAATTTAGCTATAGCAGTTAGTATTTGCTGTTATCAACTTAGTATCAGCCTAGAGCCTTGTTCCACAGAATGGACAGTTCCTCAAGTATCTACAACAAAAGACTTAGCCCCTTTAGATGTTGTCGAAGTATATTATCAGCAGTTAGAATCCTTGTTATTAAAAATAGGTTATCTTTACCCTCATACAGCTCCTAGCCGTATGGGTAAATTTAGACAAATTTACCATAGAACCCAATTGAGAAGTAGGGAAGTTGCAATGCTACGTGGGGTTTTACGACAATTTACATGGGCACTTTCCCAAGTAAATAAGGATGAACTATAAAAATCAGTTGTTTGGAAATAAATATATATAAGATTTATCAGTACAGCTACAAATAAATGGTTGAATTATAAGCTCATATATTGACAGTAACCAAATATACGGGTAAATTTCCAGTACTGATAAAATTCATTTTTTATTTTTATTGATTACCTCATAAATATACTGATAATTTTTACATGTAGCATTCGAGTGGGTCACAAGGAGCAAAAGTGTCAGATTCTTACTATAAATTAACAACTTCCTCTCGACGTAAGCCTTCTAGCCAACGTCCATTCAATGCTATGCAAGAGAATAAGACCGGTGGGGGAGATGGAAAAAGATATCAGAGGAAAAAGGCACAATTTGGAATGGTTTTTCGAAAGCCACAATCCTCAAAGACTTCCCACACTAATAGTATTGCTGATCATGATAAAAAACAACTACGCCACCACCCATACCAGATGCATATAGTGAAATACCCTCTCTTGAGGCAGTAACAGGCAAACTGGCAAAGATCAGAGTTAGGAAACAAGGAGTGCCAAAACGGGTAAGAGTCTCCCGGAAAGGTCGTTTAAAGCCAATGGCAAGGACTATTTTATATGTCTTACGGTTATTGATTGTTGGTGTGGGTATCGGAGCAATTATGGGTACTGTACTATCTGTATTAAATCCTGCTAAACACATTAACAAAACGGATTCTACTAATCCACAACGTATAGGGCAAACCCAAGCCCAAATAAATCAGGGTTTAGGTGGACTTAATAAGTTTTTGTTCCTATCACAGGAAATATTACCCCTAAAATCCTCCGTAGAAAATTTATTGGCAAATAATACCAAGTTGACCCCGGGGATTTTTTTGGTGGATTTGGACAATGGTAATTATGTGGATTTTAATGCTGCTAATTCTTTTCCTGCTGCAAGCACTATAAAAATGCATATTTTAGTTGCATTTTTCCAAGATATAGATAATGGGAAAATTCGTCTATATGAGCAACTAACAATGGAAAAGGGACTGATCGTGGGTGGGTCTGGAAATATGGGATTGCAGAAACCAGGTACTAAATTTACGGCCTTGGAAGTTGCTACTAGAATGATGACCACCAGTGATAATACGGCAACAAATATGTTGATTAAGCGCATGGGTGGAATAGACGTTTTAAATCAACGCTTTCGCAGCTGGGGATTATCAATAACTACTATCAATAATTTATTGCCCGATTTAAAAGGTACAAATATCACAAGTCCTAAGGAATTGGGAGAATTAATGGCGATGGTAAGCAAAGGAAATTTAGTCACAATGCGATCCCGTGATCGCATAATGGACATTATGCGACGTAATACAAGAAATAATCTTCTGCCCGCAGGACTGCCAAAGGGGGCCACTATTGCCCATAAAACAGGAGATATTGGCTCTATGTTAGCCGATGCAGGACTAATAGATTTGCCTACAGGCAAACGCTATTTGGCAGTGGTTATGGTGCAACGACCTTATAATGACCCCAGTGCGGAAACCTTGATTAAATCAGTTTCCCGTATTGCTTGTCAGCAATTTAGCCGAGTTAACAAAACTTGGAGTAATAGTAATCTAACATCAGTAACCTCTCCCAGTCTAACAATGGGATTGTAGATTCTACAATGATTACAGCCTATTCTCTATTGGCCATCAATCAGCTGGTTGGCTATATCACTCTATGAGAGATAAAAAGAGTAGATATTCTTAGCCAGAGTATAACTTAGTATTCCTATTAATCAATTACCCCTATACTACCAAATATTTGAGTAGTCTTGGCTGGCAAAGAATTCACAAACATTAGAAAAAATTGTTGTGATGGTATTTGAAAGGATTCCAATACTGTGGCAATTGAAAAACTGTTTGAATAGAATTTATAGTGAGCAGTATTCTCAATCTTGTATGCTGATATTAAATATACTCAAAAACTTTGCATGAAATGAAAAGCTCTAATGCTTAACCCCAACAAAACTATTGTTTAATCATTATTGCAAGTACCCACTATCAATATGTCTACCTTTTTGTTCGATGATTATATAAGTCAGTAGCAGAAGCACCGGGTATCTCTTAAAGATCAGGAATAGTGACTAGGAGATAACATAATATAAGAAAGCTTTAGCTCTTTAATATTTCTTCCATTCAGTATATACGTATGGAAAATTAGCCAAACTTTTGTAAGTCAGCACAATTAACCAAAATAAATAATATAAGAGAACATGGTAATTGAATTATTTCAAGGAAATCATGGAGAACGAGCGCGGCAGGACTCGAACCTGCGACCGACTGCTTAGAAGGCAGTTGCTCTATCCGACTGAGCTACGCGCCCATGTTGTAAGTTTCCAAAACCCTATATTCAAATTATTAGAGTATTATATATTTCATTCAACAAAACATAAGATCCTCACAAAGGTTAGCTTTGATAATATGAAAGATTATAAGTTTTTTCTTAATCGTATAGAATAATACTAGAGTTACCACTCCACAAGACCAGTGTATCATTAGGTGGTGCAAAGTTATGAATAAGAGTCTCTTTACTTAATATTTTTTCTTTTGACTTGTACGTAGTGTCATAAAATCTTGGATTCATTATTGGCTTTATTTGGATAAATGATATTTTCAGTTTAATGGAACTTAGCATACAAACATAGTAGAGAATATATATTTTTATATAGTGCGGATACCTTAAGTATTTGGGGCGAGTTAAGCCTGAGTGAACGTATTATAATGGCAGTGGAGATATTGGAAGTAAAAGAATGTTAATCCAAGGCCTTATTTATTTCACTAATACAAGTCATATGGTCATACATATAGTGAGTTTCTCCTAGATACTTCTAATTTTCAGTTATTCCCACAGGAATTTCTAGCAACAATAAAATTAATGTAAAACCTATTATCTAGAATATTTATACATATTTAGGGTAACTCCTTAATATAAATACACTAACTAAAATCCAAGTGCCAAACTAACAAGAAAAACATATGCAACCATTATTATAAGGACTATATGGTACTGGAAGAAGGATATTATGGAAATGCTCATTTATATTTACTAGTTAAGTTGCTAATTTGATAGATACAATTGGATATTGAGTACTAATCAGATAGATGAAAATATATCTACCAATTACACTGTAGCAAAAACAGGGGGTGAATAATTTTGACTGAAAACAGAAAATCAAGACAATACTGTTTTTAGTATAGATAGCCTTTATTAATAAGGTTATTAACATTGTTTCTTGATTTATAGTAATAATAAATCACAACGCAGCCCCAATTTCAGCAAATTTAAACAGTATAAATTGATTAGTAAAATCAATAGTTACCACTACATTCAATAGTTGCTATTAAACAAATAAAACACCCTATTGTGTGCTAAGGAATTGATTTTGTCAAGTACTAGTTCGGGTATTCTAACATTATTATATTGTTTGATTTTCATTATTAGAGCATCAGGGGCTTGTGGTGTTGCCAAACACCCTGAATGTTATATATTAGGTATTTGTATTTTTAAGGTAGCAGATCGCTTAGTAGCCAGTATTTTACACCTAAGAAATTGGCATGTCCTACGAATGGTCAGAGGCAGACTGGTATCGCTATTGGTGGAAGTGGGAATAGTTATCTACTTCTTAAGGGGGAATATTTCTTATGATTAGTTATATATTTGTAGGTGTAGGAAGTATTGTGGTATTTATCTCTATTCTCCTTCATTTGCCAGCATGGCAGTGGCTGACTATTTTAGAAATTACTGGTTTTGGTAGCAACTTAGCTTTTATTCTACCTGTATTTGTTGGAAGAGTGAAATTGCTCCAAGAATTAGCCTCATGGATTGCAACTAGTCTTCCAATTCTGAGTTGGGTTTGTATTATTAGTGATGTCCTCTTACTAATAATTGTTGCCTCCTTACTAATTATCCTATGGGGAAATACGAATCCTTTGACTTGGCGAATGATTGCAACTTCATCATTTTCCTTTTACATTGCAGATATGTGGTTTAAGTATGCTATCAAGTATCTTAACTATGTAAAGTGGGACATTCTTGAGGTATTTTGGGTGTCTATTGGATTTTTATTTCGAATTGGAGCTGTATTGGAATTGAAATTATGATGCGTTACTTAACTACTTGCAACGTAGTAATGAACAAAAAAAAGCCTAAAGTTTTTGGTATCTACCGTGAGAAAATTAACTGATTCAGATAAACAAGAGATCCTAAAGTTATATCGAGAAAGTGCAGAAACAACCTCAACCCTAGCAGAACGCTATGAGGTTAGCAACTCGACTATTAGTCGTCTGCTTAAAAGCACTTTGCCTGAAGATGAGTACGAGTATCTGGTTTCATTAAAAAGGGCTGCAAGAACACCAGGTGGAAGAGCACAGGTTAATTATGAAAATATACCTGCTTTTGCTAATCAGGAACCAGAGGAGAAAGTAAAGCCTGAACCAATCAGGGCAAAACCATCTAGACTATCTAATCACTCATCTCTATCCCAATTAAACAAATCGGATGCAAATTTACATATTAATGAGAAGGATTTTAGTTCAGAAACTAGGCGAATACGGCGGCGCTCTTCTGCTGTAGAAACAATTGACTGCTCTAATGAACAATTGGAAATCCTAGAATCAGAAACAATTGACTGCTCTAATGAACAATTAGAAATCCTAGAATCAGAAACAATTGACTGCTCTAATGAACAATTGGAAATCCTAGAACCAGAAACAATTGAGGTAAAAGATTTTCCCAATCAATTGTCAGATGATGAAGATGAGCATTTCAAAACGCAAGTGATCGCAGAAATGCTAGGTGAAGAATTGCTTGAAGATGATGAAGATGATGAAGATGATGAAGATGATGAATTAGAAGTAAATGCACCTATACTCCGTAGAAGATTCTCTGGCAATACTTTGGTGCAAGTTTTACCTCTGTCCTCTGCCAATTTACCTAGAATCTGTTACATAGTAATTGATCGTTCTGCAGAGCTAATTACAAAACCTCTGAAGGAATTTGCAGATTTGGGCCAAATTCCTACTATGGAAACCCTAGAAAAAACCCTACCAATATTTGACAACCATCGTGTAGCGAAAAGATTTTCTACTAAGCGTGATCGTGTAATTAAAGTACCTGATAGTCGGATGCTGCAAAAAACACGTTACCATCTTAATGCTAAAGGAATCACCCGATTGTTGATTGATGGTCAAATTTATTCTTTAGCCTAGGAGGTGAAGTAGTTATCATTGGTGCTACCTTATTCATCCTTACCAGGATGAATAAGGTAGCATTTATTGAATGGCTTTTTAATAAGTCTTAGAGATTTCAACTAAAGTTAATAGAACAGCTATAATGAATCAAAATTCTTATAATTCTAGTGATTAAAGGCCAGCCATTATTATTAGTAAGTCAGAGTAATTTTCATCACAAACTCAATTACAAATTTAGAGAGTATCCTTATTTAGAGGGAAGAAAAAATGATTATTTTGTTAAATTTACTTATAGCTTTGCTAATATAAGTGGTTTATCTGGAACGAGAGATACTCTAGACTATTTTTTTTCAAAAGAAAGTAGTTAATCCTGAATTTAAGTTATAAAAATTGCCAAGATGACAGCCACAAATGAGATACTAATAATGAAGAGTGTAGGAAGCTTCTATGATAGTCATTTTTATATATATAGCCATTATAAATGGTTACCAAATTTAAGGTACTGTATTTAACAAATACTAGAGATAATAATAATCCTAATAACTCTACACTTATCGCAGCCACAAGATTATAAGTTAATGTATTAATACTTGCGATATCTTCAGGGTATTATAAATCTTTACTATGAATATTTCCTATGCTTACCTGATTTTAAACCAATACCCCCTTATATTGAAATAATCCTGCTAATTTTCTGTAAGTATGTCCTTGATTTTTTCAAAAAATAATAATTGTTACTTTCTGAACCTGATATGACATAGCTTAAAATTCATAGTTTATAACTTGTTCAAATCTATCAGAACCATCTGTTATTATTTATAATGTTCTGAATGCTGTTTTGAGAATCTTAACTTTGCTGTTTAAAATTATATATTGAATATATTCCAGCTATAAAATTTATTATAAGATTATCTACATAAAAGGCATAATAGTCTAATCTTTGAAATTAGCACTATTTGAATCAGGGACTTTCTTTTCTTATTTATTTTCCTACATTTCTAGTACAAAATATAAAGTGTTATTAACACTACTTTAGTTAATATTATTTTTTTGTGATTTTTACTAACAATTTACATCAGTATATTAGTTGATAAGAACTTACAGTAATAATCGCCTGTAGTGCATATACTACTTAAAATCTTATTATCAATAATAACGCAGTTATAAAAAAATAGGCTTTATTATACCTCACTATATCAATTTCTAGATTATAAACTGACAAATTCCAATTTTCCTAAATAAAAATATACAAAAAAATGCTAAAAATAAAGTCATTTTATCCCACATTTTTATTAATTATATTAAAGAGAATGAGAAATTACCTTGCTAGTCATAATAATACTGCTTATTTGTCACTATTTTAGTAGGTACGAATCCGAAAATAGATTAAATCAATCCATATTATTGGCTTATATGGAGGTGTTTATAAAAAACTATTTTCCCAATTTTTGGGTTGTAATATAGCCAAATAATTCACAGTAATTTACTAATTAAAAAAGTAATTACCTTGTTTCATCGCAAACATAGGAATATTATTCTCTTTTGAATTTATAAACTACTTTATTAATCTACATATTTTGATTATATTATTTAGGTTTAATTATTTATTGAAATAATTAGTATTTATTTATATGTTATTATTAATAGCTATTACCTTAAGGCTTATTTTAAGCTAACTTAGAATAATTTTCAATCCATAAAATATTCATATATATCAAAATACTAGTATTTGTGTCTATAAACTTCTATCAAATTTTTTCTAGCATAATAGTATAAAGTTTAT
>NZ_CAIY01000040.1 GCF_000350105.1 Richelia intracellularis HH01 | reverse complement strand
ATAAGTATTAGTAACCATTAGCTTATATATATTTCTATAAATATATATATCTGTTAAGTGAAGATTCAATCTTAACTTTCCATATAGTTGTAGATATATATACCTAAAAAATATTTGAGAATTACCATTTCTTATTCAGGTATATCTGGCTAAGTTATATTTTAGAGTCTTATAAGTTACTTTATATCTGGATTTAGAGAGTAAATAGTTTCACTAATTATTTGCAGATTAATATGATTAATGCCTTAAGTATTAGTTGTCACTATATTCTTCTACTGTAGAATATGGCTACGCTTTTATACGATAAGAATCGATATAAATAGCCTAAAACTTTATTAGTTTTAGTCTCTCTTGTATTAATATTAATATGCAGAAATAACCGTTAAATTATTTAATAATTTAACATTAATGTATGTATCTCCTGGCATTTCATCTAATTCAAAGAATCTGATATCCATTACCACTATACTATGGTTTGAATACAATATATTTTATACTCTTAAATACTGATTGCCAGAAGACTATATTTTTACTTGTTTACTCTTCCATAGAGTAACCAAGTTCTGCCAAGCGAATCCTTGACTGTCGCCATTTAGGTTTTACTTTAACAAAAAGTTCTAAGTACACTTTTCCAGAAATTAGCTTTTGAATTTGTTTTCTAGCTTTACTTCCAATGGCTTTTAGCATTAATCCACCCTTACCGATTAAGATTCCTTTTTGAGAATCACGTTCCACATTAATGGTTGCAATTATGCGAGTAATAGTAGGAGTCTCTAGAACCAAATCAATTGCAATTGCGACTGAGTAAGGTATTTCTTCTTTGGTTAATAGTAATATCTGCTCGCGAATCAATTCACCCATGATAAATTTTTCTGGCTGGTCTGTGTGCAAATCTGGAGGGTAATAGTAAGGTCCTGGTTCTAGATTTTGGATGAGTAATTGCTGTAACTGGGGTAAATTTTTCCCCACCTTGGCAGAAAATCTTACCATTTGCCAGCTATACATTTCTGATAGTTCAGTATAACTTCTATCAATTTCCTTACTATCAGTGTATTCTTGGTCAATTTTATTAACTCCTAAAATAACTGGCGTAGGATATTTTTTGAGTAACTCAGCAATATAGCGATCACCTGCACCACATTCAGTTGTACTATCTACCACAAATAGAAGTATATCCACTGATTCAATTGCTCTTTTCGCATTTTGTATTAAGATTCTACCCAATTGATGATGTGGTTTTTGAATACCTGGAGTATCAACAAGAATTAATTGTGCTTCTGGAGTAGTTAAAATTCCCCGCAAACGATTGCGTGTAGTTTGTGCGATGGGGGAGGTTATAGCAACTTTCTGACCTATTAGGTGATTAACCAAAGTAGATTTACCAACATTGGGGCGACCAATAATGCCAACAAATCCTGATTTTAATTCAGGAGGAGCTTGTAAAATCTTAGATGTCCTAGAAGAAAATAATATATTACTTTCAGAACTATTCACTAGTGGTTTTCCTGCTCTATTTTAAGGTAAAAAAATGATACCATTTTGTTAATGATAGGAAGTCAAAAGTTTTGATATTACTGAACTTTAGAGTAAATTTTTACTTAATAAATATAACGATCAATATGATTGACTTACAGTATTGAACTACAATATATATGAGAAATTAAGGTTTTTTTATATATCAAATAAACCCTATACTTTTATACCTATTATTTGATACATAATGGGATGATATATTTGAGATTTTATCTAAATTGTAATAAATACTTTTCTGACTCCATAGAAAAATACTATTTTCAACAAAACTATTTCCAACAGAGAAATTAGAATCTTTTATTTTAAGAAGGTATTTTAAATCTCAGGTAAGTTATAAAAAAAACTCACAATCAAGATATACAAGATATAAATGAATAGTAAACATTGGGTTTGCTTTTATATATTAGTAAAGCACACTCCTATAAACTAAAATACAATGAGGTTAATTTAATAGCAGTCTAATATAAAAAA
>NZ_CAIY01000041.1 GCF_000350105.1 Richelia intracellularis HH01 | reverse complement strand
AGCTATTAGTAATAGTGCGAATTTAGGAGTAGTGACGAGTGGCGAAAGTGGTTTATTGGCCGATTTGTCTCAGGCTACGTCTGCGACGATTAATGCCATTAGGAATTCGTTCCAGATTCAGAGGTTATTGGAACGCGATGCGCGTGGTGGTACGCGATACACTGAAATCGTTCGCAGCCATTTTGGTGTTATTAGCCCTGATGCTAGGCTTCAACGTCCTGAGTATCTCGGTGGCGGTAGTGCTCCTATCACAGTTAACCCAATAGCACAGACCAGTGCGAGTACAGTTACTGGGTCTGATACGCCGTTGGGTGCGTTGGGTGCTGTGGGTACCGGTCTTGCTAACGGTCATGGTTTCAGCACTAGCTTTACTGAGCATGGTGTTATTCTTGGATTGGCTAGTGTGCGAGCAGACCTGACCTATCAGCAAGGGTTACACCGTATGTGGAGTCGTCAGACTCGTTATGATTTCTATTTCCCAGTTTTTGCGCATTTAGGTGAGCAAGCTGTGTTGAATAAAGAGATTTATTGCGATGGTACGGCAAACGATAGTGGCGTATTTGGTTATCAGGAGCGTTGGGCGGAATATCGTTATAAGCCGTCTCAAGTCACTGGTCTTATGCGCTCGACTTCGTCGGGTACATTAGATGCCTGGCATTTGGCACAGAATTTGGTTCATTGCCAACCCTTAACGCGTCGTTTATTGAGGATACACCTCCAGTAGAGCGAGTTGTTGCTGTCGGATCGGAAGCGAACGGTCAGCAATTTTTGTTTGACGCGTTTTTTGATATCAAGATGGCACGACCTATGCCGATGTACAGCGTGCCTGGTCTTGTGGATCATTTCTGATGTCAGAATTGAATATTCTGTATGACGATGCGGCGTTGTATAACGCTGCATATGGAGGTGGAAGTATGGGTTTTCCTTGGACTGCCGCGGCTACGTTAGCGGCAGGCGTTCTTGGCGGTCGTACGGCCGCCAGAGGACAGAGTGCGGCGAATGCCGCAAATGCGGCTATGGCCGCTAAACAGATGGATTTTCAAGAAAGAATGTCTAATACCGCGTATCAGCGGTCTGTTAAGGATTTGAAACAAGCTGGTTTAAATCCGATGTTGGCTGTTAAGAATGGGGGCGCAAGCTCCCCTTCTGGTTCGACAGCCGTAATGGGAAACGTCGG
>NZ_CAIY01000042.1 GCF_000350105.1 Richelia intracellularis HH01 | reverse complement strand
ATCTAAAAATCCTAATTACTTATAGCTTGATTATTTCTTAAACTTTTTGAAATACTATAATTTATACTAAAGTATTCAATTATAGCTACATTTTTAGGTATTCAATACTATTGCTTAGACTATAGTGTTTATAATCACAGGATTGTTAGGAAATAAACCATGAGTTTAGTTTTAAATCTTACAAATCTATCTACCATAACCATATTGTTGGTTATAAATATTTATACTAATAAAATTAATGTATAAATATTTACTTAACGTGAATTGCAAACTATAAATTTTCTATTGGCTATAGTCATAGATACTAACTAGTTACATCTAGAATATATGGATAGGCATATTGAATGATTTATTATTAATTTATTTATAAATATATAGTATTTGGTTATTTATATTAATTAAAAAGGTCTAACATTTAGTATCTCATGTAAGTCAACTTTGGTTGGTAGATTATTATAGCGTCGTAATGACGACTACAAATCAGGCGATTAATATACTGGCTAATTATATAAAATAAGGTATTGCATCCAAATTAACATATCAGTCATTATTTTAGAAGTAGTTAAACTAATACCACATATACCCTTACTTGGGGTTAAATAAAGTCATTGAACAGATGATTGTGCGCTATTTAATGATATTCCTGCCGAACAGGTAATTGAAAATCTGGGCATGGTTGGAAATTTATTGCGCATTAGAAAACCACAATATCTAAAGTAGTGCTGTAGCAACAATACTTATTAATATGATTCTGTTTATAACCAATATATAAGTAGTAGCTATAGCTAAAACTATCAATCTTGCAAATAACTCCAAGATTTAGTCATATCTTTCAAAAGATTCTAATTTGTATTTTATCTTTGAATATATTTTCCTTAAATATATTCACTGGTTGTTACTTATGGGCAACAAACTTAATCAACAACAGTGTTACCCGAGTGGTCATACCTCATGTATTTATTCTGGCCAAACTATGAAAAAATATAGGCTATAGCAATAAAACAAGCTGGAAGAAGTTCTAAATAGAGCAAGTGTATTGCTCATATAAATGAGTCTACTTAATTGTATAACTTCCATAATGAAAGTTGCTTTGTAAAAAACTAATTCAGGAGGAGCGTGGTTAATGGGACTACCTTGGTACCGAGTACACACAGTCGTTCTAAATGATCCGGGGCGACTGATTTCTGTACATCTGATGCATACAGCCTTAGTAGCTGGCTGGGCTGGGTCTATGGCTTTGTATGAATTAGCTATATATGATCCTAGTGATCCAGTACTCAACCCCATGTGGCGGCAAGGAATGTTTGTATTACCTTTCATGGCACGTTTAGGTGTTGTAGGTTCATGGGGTGGTTGGAACGTTATTGGTGATCCCAATTATGATCCTGGTTTTTGGTCTTTTGAAGGAGTTGCTGCTGCACATATTGTACTCTCTGGTTTATTATTTTTAGCTGCTGTATGGCACTGGGTATTCTGGGATTTGGAACTCTTCCAGGATCCACGTACTGGTGAATCTGCTCTAGATTTACCCAAAATGTTTGGTATTCACTTGTTTTTATCTGGTCTACTATGTTTTGGTTTTGGAGCATTCCATCTTACTGGTTTGTTTGGTCCAGGAATGTGGGTATCTGATGCTTATGGTTTAACAGGTCATATTGAATCAGTAGCACCGGAATGGGGACCAGCAGGATTTGATCCGTTTAATCCCGGCGGTATAGTAGCACACCACATTGCTGCCGGTGTAGTCGGTATTATTGCAGGTCTTTTCCACTTATCCGTTAGACCGCCAGAAAGGCTCTATAAAGCGCTGAGGATGGGTAACATTGAAACCGTTCTTTCCAGCAGTATTGCCGCAGTATTTTTTGCTGCTTTTATTGTTGCTGGAACCATGTGGTATGGCAACGCTTCTACACCTATTGAGCTGTTTGGTCCTACCCGTTATCAGTGGGACCAGGGCTATTTTCAACAAGAAGCTAGCCGTCGGGTACAAGCTAGTATGGAGAATGGAGACAGTTTATCTGAAGCTTGGTCAAAGATTCCTGAAAAACTAGCTTTCTATGACTATGTTGGTAATAGTCCTGCAAAAGGTGGGTTATTTCGTACAGGACCAATGGTAAAAGGTGATGGTATTGCTCAGTCTTGGCAAGGTCATGCTGTATTCACAGATGCTGAAGGTCGGGAGTTGAGCGTCCGTCGTCTTCCCAACTTTTTTGAAACCTTTCCTGTCGTTTTGGCCGATAAAGATGGCATTATTCGTGCTGATATTCCCTTCCGTCGGGCAGAATCTAAATATAGCTTTGAGCAAACTGGTGTTAAAGTTAGTCTTTACGGTGGTGATTTAAATGGTCAAACATTTACTGATCCTGCTGTAGTTAAGCGTTTTGCTCGTGGTGCTCAGGGTGGGGAAATTTTTAAATTTGATAGAGGAACCTTAAACTCCGATGGTGTATTCCGTTCAAGTCCTAGGGGTTGGTTTACTTTTGGACATGCTGTATTTGCCCTGCTATTTTTCTTTGGTCATATTTGGCATGGTTCTCGAACACTTTACAGGGATGTATTTGCAGGTGTGGAAGCTGATATGGAAGAACAAGTAGAATGGGGTCTATTCCAGAAAGTTGGTGATAAATCTACTAGGGTTCCTGAAAAGGAAACTGCTTAAATCCCTTGTAGTCAAATGATAAGGAATGGTGAAAGCGAAGTTTGATTATGCAGATGTGAAGTGTAAGATTAGTTTTCAGCTAAGCTTAAGCTTCTTCTTTAATATTTTTGTCTTCTTTGTTACCATTCTTTCCTGTTATTTTGTAAAGTTACTTGCACACTTAAATAAAAGGAATTAGACAAATGGAAAGCGTTGCTTACATATTAATTTTGGCCCTTGGAATTGGAACTCTTTTCTTTGCTATTGCATTTCGTGAACCTCCTCGTATTGGGAAGTAGGAATCATTCTGCGGTACATACAGTCTAATCAAAAAATTGAAGTGCCGTTATCGCTTAGTTAAGCGATAACGGCACTTCAATTTTACTAGAGTACTACCAGATAGGAATTTGTAAGTTAACTTGACTGCTGGAAATAACAAAAGATAGGAACCTAAACTAGTATAAATACTCTACTTGTTTTTATTAAGTTATTATTCCAGCATTAACTATTTTATATATATATATTTAGTTATTTATTTGCAAACATATAGTTACTCTAGGCTGAGGCTTTACGTTCTATTTTCCTATTAACAAATTGTTCTGATTATTTTTAATAATTTGCATACATATAACTCATTATAAAAATCTTACTAATAGATGTTTGAGTGATTACAACAGTTAAATTAAGGAAAATATTTTCCCAACCGATAATGTTTAATAGTATATTTTACTAACCATAATCACTTAGCAACATATGATATTAGGAAAATCCAAACTTCCTTGACTAATCTAGGATAAAATTCTTTATCAACATCACCTAATTTAGTTTTTATATGGTGTACTTATCTTAAATAAGAAATAAATTATTTTCGGCTATTTTAGTACTATCATAGTTGAATAATTTTACGAATGTTACCGAAATTGAATAAAATAAAGGCTGAGATCCTAATAATCCCTAAAAGTTATCAATTCATTACTTTATCTGATTGTCTAGAAAAAATAGTTTAGTACACTCATAATGAATAATATTATATACAAAGAGTTAATTTCTAACAGGATTATTTTTATAGTTTGTATTAAAAATATTCAGATCTATCCCTGATATGCTATTAAAATTAAATTAGTATAAGGGTAATCAACAGCAATTAGTTTTACTCTAAATAATCATTAGGTATAATACTATTCATTTCATTCTTTAATAAAAATTAAATTGTATATATACATTATACTGCATAGTTTATTCCTTAATTATATTCAATATAACAGAACCTCAATAGAAATTTAGATGTATATAATTAACCTTTCAATACTTTTCTCTAAACTCTAATCCCCTTTTTAAAACATACCAGACTCATATTGTCGGGTATGTTTGACTGTCATTTTTGCTCGTGGTAATATCATTCGATAGTTATATGGATGCACAAAAAAATACAGATTATGACTCAGGTAATCGCAAAACATAACCAAAGCCCAATTACAACTTTCAACAACCTAAAGTGTAAAGAATGTGGTGCGGAGTATGAATTGCAAGCAATCCATGTATGTGAATTGTGCTTTGGTCCTTTAGAAGTAACTTACGATTACAGTGGCCTCTGTAGTCAAGTTACTCGGGAAAGTATTGCGTCTGGTCCTAATTCTATTTGGCGTTATCGTCAGTTTCTACCTGTTGCCAGTGATCACCCCATTGATGTGGGTACTGGCATGACTCCTTTGGTTTTTTCCCAACGTTTAGCCCGCCGCTTGGGTTTAAAGAATTTATATATTAAAAATGATGCTGTTAACATGCCCACTCTCAGTTTCAAAGATAGGGTGGTGTCTGTTGCTTTAACTAGGGCAAGAGAATTAGGTTTTACTACAGTTTCTTGTGCTAGTACTGGTAATTTAGCTAACTCTACTGCTGCAATTGCAGCTCATGCTGGTTTAGATTGCTATGTATTTATTCCTGCAGATCTAGAAGCAGGAAAAGTTATTGGCAGCTTAATCTATAGCCCTACCTTAATGGCTGTTGAAGGTAACTATGATCAAGTAAACCGTTTGTGTTCAGAAATTGCAAACACATATGGATGGGGGTTTGTAAATATTAATCTACGTCCTTATTATTCGGAAGGTTCCAAAACCCTGGGATTTGAAGTAGCAGAACAGTTGGGATGGAAGCTACCAGATCATATAGTTGCTCCTTTAGCATCTGGTTCGTTATTTACTAAGATTTACAAGGGATTTCATGAATTTGTGAAAGTCGGCCTGGTAGAAGATAAGGCAGTAAGATTTAGTGGAGCTCAGGCAGAAGGATGTTCTCCTATAGCCCAAGCCTTTAAAAGGGGTATGGATTTTATCCAACCAGTCAAACCCAAGACTATAGCTAAGTCAATTGCGATTGGCAATCCTGCAGATGGTATTTATGCCACGGAAATTGCAAGGAAAACTGGTGGAAATATTGAGTCAGTTACAGATCAAGAAATTATAGAGGGTATGAAGCTCCTTGCAGAAACCGAAGGCATTTTTACAGAGACTGCTGGTGGTACAACAATTGCCGTATTGAAAAAATTGGTTGAGAGTGGCAAGATAGACTCAGAAGAAACCACTGTAGTTTATATCACTGGTAATGGTTTGAAGACTCAAGAGGCTGTACAAGGATATATTGGAGAAGCTCTAACTATTGAAGCTAAACTTGATAGTTTTGAGAGAAAACTAGAACGCTCTCGTACTTTGGGTCGTTTAGAATGGCAACAAGTCCTAGTATAAGCCAAATTAATAAATCTATGAATAAATTCAGCTATGATTTACTTTGAGGAGTGGAGTAATAAATAAATATAGTGGTTAAAATAGCCCAAAACTAATGTTTCTTACTTCACGCACATTAATCACACTTCATTCTGCCACTATGTCAATTAAAGTTCTAGTACCAACTGCCCTGCAAAAGTTTACTCACAATCAAGCTACCCTAGAATGTGGTGGTGCAACTATTGCTGAACTATTCAACTCCTTGGAACAAAATTGCCCAGGAATTAAATCACGTTTGTGTGATGAGCAAGGACAACCACGGCGATTTTTGAATTTTTATGTCAATAGTGAAGATATCCGTTTTCTAGATGGTACAGAAACGCCCCTCAAGGATGGGGATGAAGTTAGCATTGTACCAGCTGTTGCTGGTGGTTAGTATATATGTAATCAGGATGTCTATAATTACATTCTTCTTATTATTTGAATGAGTATGACTTAATGATTCAATACTAAATAGTTCAGGTAAATTAGGTATATAGGCTGAATTCTGCAACAATCATAGTTATCATTCTATTCTCTTTTAGACTTTCACAGGAATGGCTCCCTTTAATACTTGGAATAACTGTCTTGATTATCAGGCAAATCACTCAAGCCACCAAAATGAATTTAGTACAGTTGGGAGCCTAATAGACTTGTGAGATTACTAGTTACTAGGGAGTAAGACATTGATTAGGAAATATATACTGTTTTACTCCCAAACGTCATTATCTCTCTGGATGTCCAATTTCTATAAGCTTTGATTGGTGCTAATATAGGTAGCAAGATAGCTTTTAAAATATCCAAAAGTAAGTTGTTTCAAACTATTCTACTTAAAATTACTAGTATTTCATAAACCTCAGTATTTGAAGCAGATTTCTCCAGTTAGACACTTTGAATAAAACCGCTATACAAGTCTTTTAAAACTAGGCTTATGATGTACCGTAACAACTACACCTATAATTTGAAGTAACAGCAAAAAACATCAAAGAAACTTATTAAATTTGCTTCAAATGTAATAACCCATAAATCAGTGTAGGTTTTCTTACCTTCTAGAAAGAAGGGTATAACATGAGTATTAAAATAAAAATTGTAGATATTTTAATTAAAAATAAATGATTTGGGAAATAGCCGCTAGGCCTCTAGTTTTTTGATAGTTGCGTTAAGACATTTATGAATTTGGGTTTTGGGATAACTTGTAATTAATTAGTGTTTAAAAACAAGAAAAATATTGTTAAGACAAGGGAATCTCACACTGAAACCGTTTATCCTATAAAGATAATGGGGATTTTTTGCCTCCAGGCTTACCCTATTTAGGATATGTTAAAAGATAGGCACCCTATAGTGAAGAACTGAAATTGTAATGAAAATAATTCTCTCTATCTCTATATTGAGTTTTTATGTTGAGAATAAACCTCAAATCTTTACATTGTCTATTATGACATGAGATTACGACAAGGCCAAGGTTATTAATAAATACTTACTATTGTCCAAGTATAAGAGCCAAGTTAAAAATTTAGATAACTACTTGATATACAGAGTATTAGATTAGATAGTTAAAAGAACCGAATATTTTAGCCATCAGTATGATAGTAATATAAGGTTCTGTCATGAAAACTCTGACCTAAAAATACATTGCTATCATTCCCATTTTATAAACTGCTTGAGTGACACAATTTTCAAAAACATGATTGTGATTTAAAAGCGCATTTTTTTGGATAATACTTAATGCATATTTACATTTATTGATAATGATCATCTTAAGAGAGACTTATTTTAGAGAAGTTCTCTTTTAATAAGGTTTGAACATTTTGTTTTTGTCTCTTGTAAAAAGTTTCAAAACTGTGGGGGTTACCCACAAATCTCCAGTGCCAAGGTTCATAATTGACACCTTGTAAATTATTGCGGGGAAAAGACAGTTCAAAGCCATAACGGGCTGCATTGTTTTCTAACCATCTAAATGCAGTTGTTTTTTCAAAATTGGCAGTGAGATTACTTGCTGGAGCCGAACCATCACCAATATCCAAAGCATAGCCAGTATGATGTTCACTATACTTGGGAGGTGCACTGACAGCAGCCCTCTGAGCAGGTGTTTGATTACGTTGAGCACCAATTCCAAAAAATAATGCTTCTTGTTGCGCAATAGTGCGAAAGCCAGATATAGGAACTAGGTTTACTCCTTGGGTCTTTGCATCTATAAGCATTTCTTGTAATTTTTTTGCTGCAGCTTGTCGCATTTTTATTTGTCCATTTTGGTAAATTCCGACTAATTCAGACATAGGAGCTTCTCGATATGCAAAATGTCCTAAAATGCTATCCGCACTATTTTTTTGAAAGCTAAGGGGTTTATTCTGATCAGGATTTGTCCGTGTTGATTCCTGTCTATGAGATATAGATTGAGAGTAAATAGCTGTTTTGGGTGTGGTAAGGGAAAACAAAAAACCACTAATTATTGCAAGGATAATAAACCCAGTCATGCTACTTATTAATAATGTTATTTGGCGAACATTTACCTTGGATGTAGAAACATCAGAATTATCGCGTAGAGCTTCTGGAATATCATAACTGGACATAACTGGTAAATTTTTTAGTTTTCTTAAAAACTCAGCATTATTCACGGGCTAACTCCTACTAGTTTGTAGTGGTTATTATTATTTTTAGTGTGCACGCAGATAAATCAGCTTTAATAGGGTTTTATTTTATACTATTTTAGTATAGCGGCAGTGGTTTTATGATATTTGACAAGAAAATCACCGATGTAAAAACAGCCGACAATCAATTTGTATTAATAATTGCTTTGATTATCAGGTATTTTAGAAATGTCTCTCAGAAGGATCTCTTATGTGAATGAGTTAGTTTGGCAAATCAAAATTAGTTAAAATCAAATCTTAATACATTCTTGCCAGCTTACATAATATGTAGCGGGTCTACGTCAATTGTCAATGTAATAGATGGTGAACATAATTTTCTGATATCAGACCAATTTGGCAAATTTGGTAAGGAATCTGATAAAAATTTCAGCATAATTTGCCAACGGTATCGATTTGCAACCCTTAAAATACTAGCAGGTGATGGTCCTAATATATCTAAACCTTCTCCCTGCGGAATGGCTTCAGCTATTTTTTGAGAAACGTGTTCTACTTCAACAGGATTTGTCCCACTTAAACGCAATAAAACCACCCTGCCATAGGGAGGGTAATTTAATAAATGCCGTTGTTCCAATTCACCGGATACAAAGGTATGATAGTCATATTTTGCTACAGCTTCAATAGTTGTGTGCTTCGGTGTATAAGTTTGCATAATTACTCTGCCTAGCTCTTTTCCTCTCCCAACTCGTCCAGCAACTTGTGTTAGGGTTTGAAAAGCTCGTTCGCTAGCACGATAATCTGACAAATGTAATAGTCCATCAGCTGCAACCACCCCAACTAAAGTGACTTGAGGAAAATCCAACCCTTTAGTAAGCATTTGTGTTCCAACTAATAAATCCGCCTCACCATTAGCAAAGCTGCTTAATAATCTATGGTGGGAGCCCTTAGTACGGGTAGCATCGCTATCAAATCGGATACAGCGTAAATCTGGAAATAGGTTACCTAACTCTTTTATGACCCTTTGGGTTCCACTACCGAAAAATTTTAAATAATGAGAACCACACTTAGGACATTCAGGGGGATATGCTTGTTCATAATTACAGTAATGACAGCGCAGCACTTTTGGCACATCTTCTTCTGTTTGGTGGTAAGACAAGGATACATCACAGTGGGGACATTCAATAACATATCCACAACTACGGCACGAAACAAAAGTACTATGTCCACGACGATTTATAAATAAAATGCCCTGTTTTCTTTGTTCTTGCAACTGGCACAAAGCATTTTGCAAAGCTCTGCTGAATATGGAGCGGTTTCCCTGTTGTATTTCCTGCCGCATATCTACTATTTCAATAGTTGGTAGAGGTTGGGAGTTAATTCTTTGAGGAAGGGACAGATAATAACAGTGGTCAATTGATGAAGATATCATTTCTTGGATTTTTTCTTTTTTACTCTTTCTTGGACTTTATCAGTCCTACCCTTAAAAAAGTCAAAGTATTCTCCCTTCCTCTTATATTCTTTTCTCACCTCTAACCAGATCTCTAAAGAAGGAGTTGCTGTACCTAATAATAAGGGGCAATTTTCCAGTTTTGCTCTCCATTGGGCAACAGTGCGAGCATGGTAGGTAGGCATAGGAAAATCCTGTTTAAAACTACTATCATGCTCTTCATCGATTATGATCAATCCTAAGTTAGATAATGGTGAAAATACAGCACTTCTTGTACCAACAACTATGTGTGCTTCTACAGTCAACATTGTCTTCCAAGAATCTAATCTTTCCCCTGGAGAGAGAGCACTGTGATAGACAACAATTTTATTGCCAAAACGAGCACGAAAGCGATCTACAATTTGGGTTATAAGCCCAATTTCTGGAACTAAGATCAAGACTGATTTACCTTCTATTAACAAGGGAGCTACTACTTGCAGATATACTTCAGTTTTACCAGAACCAGTAACTCCATGTAGTAGTGCAATTGTAAAACCGTCTAATTCTCGAAGAGTAGACAATACTGATGCTTGAGCTGGTGTTAGTAATTTTGCAGGTTCTATTTTTGACTCTTTATCCAACAGTTTATTTTGCAATACTTCCCGACTCTGAAGAGAGATATAACCCTTAGAGACCAAACTTTTGAGAACAGAAATACTAATATTACATGTTCTTAATAATTCGGTTTGCCACATATCACCGCCCAGTTGTTGGAGAATCTGTAAAACCTCTTGCTGTCGCGGAGTAACATCATTTGCAAAGTTATTTTTTAGTAATATGGCTGCTTTCTGTAACCTTGGTTTTGAAGATTTTGGTGTTTCTAAATAGCTTTCTACTAATCCTTTAACTAATAACTCTCTCACACCCTTCTCTGCACCCTGGACTTGTCTTTGTAGATAGATAAAACTGTAATCTCCACTGGTTTGTAATCTTAATAAATCTAAAATACGTCTGGCTATTTCTGAGTGACAAGGAAAAGTTACTGAATTAATGTCCCTTTGAAGCAAACGAATTCGTCGTTGTGTTTTTCCTAATAAGCCTGGTGGCAAAGCCACTTTAATGACTTGCATCAATGGCGTATAGTAATATTCAGCTATACGGTTCAATAATTCCCAATAAGCCTGAGTGAAAAATCCACTACTTACTATATTCTCCACATTACGAACTTTTGCTGTAGATACATCAGTGGGAAGCTCACATAATAGCCTAATGGCTATTCCGCATAATATTTGAGCACCAAAAGGTACACTAACTATATCTCCTGGCTTTATTTGTAATTTTTGGGGTACACTATAAGTAAATAGTTTTGTAACTCCTGGACAATCCACTAAAACTTCTATCCAAGTATATCGTTTGTCTTCAAATTTATATTTATCTTCCGGTTTTAAATTTAATACACCATGTAAGCTTCCCCTATTAGTATTCATATATTTTCAATTTTACTCATATATATTTATTTAATCGACTGTGTACTAGCAAAAATCTAATAGTTTATTTATTTTTAGGTATATATAAATTAAATGAAAATTTAGTTGACCAATCAAAATGTAGTTAACAATACTTTCAATAAGCATAATACTTGATATTTTTCATTTATGTAATATCCTGGAAATAAAAATATTAGTTTTATGCAACGCCACTTACTATGACAATCATAACTAGTTATTCAATTCTCATATCTTATTTATATTTGGTCTATTAATGTAATTATTCCTGAGTAATATAAGCATCAACAATTTTTCCCATATTTCTATATCAAAAAGCTTAAGTATCTGAGGATATTACATGTTAGAGTGAATATTGCTAGAGTTAATTACATACAAGCAAATTTCATTATGTCCTATATCAGGATACACAAAAAACAATTAAATATACTTGCATCCGTACTTATGAAAACATGTGAGGATTTTAGGGGTATACCTGAAATAAATATTTTTTAATTATTTGATCTTGATGAACATTTTCTATTTGTTAGTTCTAGGTAGTTTTAATTTCTATTAATAGGTACTTTCAGTAATTCAATAAATAAATAGGAGAAGATATGTGCTGATATTGGAACCAAAGAAATAATTTCTTTGGTTGAATATTTTAGACAGAATGTAGCTTTGCCACAGAGAAAATATATCTAGTGAGAATTAACACAAATACAACCAATAGGATCAGCATAACTTTAAGTTTATATACCTAAATATTTTTCTATTAAATAATGTATTTATCCCCAGGTTAATTATCAAGTCATTTGGAACGGCTGTCATCACACATATATACCAAACCAAGCAAAATCCCCAAAGAAACTTATGAATATTGCTGAATTGGGACCAGTACAAGTTACGGAAAATACAGCAGAAAATGATGAAAATTTTCTTGCCAATTTTGAGGAGCTGAAGCTCATAGCAGAAGATGAGTCCTCATTGGCAGGGAATTTAAGTCAAGATGGAAGCCTTGGGGAGCAAATGGCACCAGCAAAGTCCTCAGGATATAATAAAACCGAGCATGATGACGCAGTAGGTGCTTTTTTCAAAGAAATGGCACGTTATCCTTTGCTAAAACCAGGCGAAGAAGTCGAATTGGCGCAGCGAGTGCGTTTTCTAGAAGATGTTAGGGTCAAGCAAACCACCTTGCAAGGAAAAATAGGGTATCCACCTAGTAGAGAAACGTTAGCACAGTATTGGAATTTAACAGAAAAGCAGTTAGAACAACAGTTATATCAGGGTAAGGTAGCAAAGCGAAAAATGATTCGTTCTAACTTAAGACTAGTAGTATCTATTGCTAAACGCTACTTAAATCGGGGTGTTCCCTTTTTAGATTTAATTCAAGAGGGAGCAATGGGTTTAAATCGAGCAACAGAAAAGTTTGATCCTGATAAAGGATATAAGTTTTCTACCTATGCCTACTGGTGGATTAGACAGGCAATTACTAGAGCAATCGCAAATGATGCACGTACTATCCGCTTACCTATCCATATTGTAGAAAAACTGAACAAACTCAAAAAAGCTCAAAGAGAGCTCAAACAGAAATTAGGACGTAATCCATCGGAAGTAGAAATTGCAGATTCTCTAGAAATTCCGGCACCACAGCTGCGTCAACTGCAACAACTACGGCGACAAGCACTTTCTTTAAATCACCGTGTTGGGAAAGAAGAAGATACGGAGTTAATGGACTTATTGGAAGATGAAGAAAATCTTTCCCCAGAAGCTAGAATGAACGAAAGCATGATGCGTCATGAGATTTGGGAAGTCCTTTCTGATGTTTTAACACCCAGAGAAAAAGATGTTATTTCTCTTCGCTATGGGCTAATCAGTAGTGAGCCTTGTACTTTAGAAGAAGTTGGTAATATGTTTAATCTTTCTAGGGAAAGAGTCAGACAAATTCAAAGTAAAGCTATGCGGAAATTACGTCGTCCCCATATTGCCAAACGGCTAAAGGGGTGGTTAGTTTGATACAGCTATTTTTAATCGATTATTTTTATTCGATTAAGGAGGAGTAAATATAATTTTGAAAAGGCAATTTAGACAAAAGAGTCCAGGCCTAGGGGCAGGCTTTATTTTTCTGCGGCACTTACAGGACTATGCATACCATTAAGTCAAACCATTCGTAAAGACAAACCTGTAAACTGTCCTTGATTGTTTTATACTCTATTATGTGAAATATTATGTGAAATTTACTAATTTACTAGAAAGCAACCCTATTGTAGGCTAATAAATTATTACTAGCAACTAGTAACAAAAATGAATTTGCACAATAATTTGACTTTACGATTTGCTCAACCAGGGGATAGTAATGCTTTATTCAATTTAATTAGGGGATTAGCAGAATATGAAGGATTATCTCATACTGTCACTGGCAATACTAAGGATCTAGAAATACATTTGTTTGGTTCCCATAAATATGTGGAGGCAATCCTTGCAGAGAAGGATAATAAAGCTATAGGTTTTGCTTTATTTTTCAGTAACTATTCTACATTCCTCACCAAACCGGGGATTTATCTGGAAGATATATTTGTTTTGCCAGAATATCGGCAACAAGGTATTGGTAAAGCTCTGTTTATAAAAGTAGCTCAAGTCGCTTTAGAGAGAGATTGTGGACGTTTTGAATGGAGTGTATTGGATTGGAATAAAATTGCACAGAAATTTTATTCCTGCATGGGTGCATCTATTCTGGATGAGTGGCGAATTTGTCGAATAACTGCCGAAGACCTAAAGAAGTTATCTATGAAAAATAATGAATAAAGAGGAATATTGCCATCTTTAATATTAGCTATTGTTATCTTCATCCTCATTACTAATTTTACAGATTACTTATCATACTTCTGGCAAAAGCTTGGTAAATTTTGCTAATATCTAAAAGTCAATTAAACTTTAATAAGTTTGGTATTAGATTTCCATATGTATATTTTTAAGTAAAAGAGTTAGACCTGAAAAAAAGATTTAAGTAGATAAAGAATATGGTTTACTAACTATCTTTCTTGATAGAAAATAATCATGTTGTAAAATCACTTTCTGTGAGAAAAATCTTTATCCCTGACTTCCAGAAAGTTAGCTAGAAGAAGGAGCCCAAAAAATAAGTTTATATATTTATTATGTTTGATAGTTTATTTATATTAATGCTATCCGGTCTACCGGAGCTTGAATAAACTTCAATATAAGACAGCTTAAAATGAATAAATTATTATGTTTTGAGGTCTGAAAAAGCTGGGCAAGAAAATTAATTATCAAATCAATCTGACATAATTTACCTAAGTCATTTGACTATCATTTAATCTTGACAAATATTATAGTAAATGTGCTATTTAGCCCGCCATTTATCAATTACACTTAATTAGTAATTGACTTTATGATTTTTTGAAAGTGATAACTTGTGCACAATCTATCGTATTCAATGTTTTCTTATCAAGATTTAATAAATAAGGCCTGAAGTCTTCTCTTCCAAATATAGTTATGGTTTGATGAGTGCTTTTACGATCTCTAACCTGATCATAAGACTACAATGTAACTCCAAGGATTTCTTTTCATTCCTATAAATGGATAAACTAAAATTCACACAGAAGTCGAATTCAGAAGTCGAATTTAATCTTACTCCTTAGCTATGAATAAGGACCTCTTAATCAAATTCTAATCAAATCCATTAGGCTGGAACTACCCCAGGCAGTAGCGATTATGATTGATGTACTTAACACAATTCCCAGTATGCATAAAGTCAAACCAGCCAAACTAATTGCACCATCATGTTCCTGCAAACCAAAACCAGTAACAAAAATACTAATTGCTGGCAACGTATTAGTCCCAGGAATTGGTATGATCATCAAAATAGAAACAAGTGTGATTACGATACCAATGATCATCCTACTAGGTAAAGCAGTACATACAAATGATAATCGCTGACGAGTAATAGCTTCAATTCTATGTAGCCAAGGTAATCCTATCTTTAAAAATACTTGTGCTGTTTCTAACTTAACTGGATATTTTGCTATGCATTGTGGAAACCAGGGGGTTTTTGCACCAATAGTCAGTTGTAAGGCTAGTAAAAGCATAAGAAAACCAAAAGGTGTCGAGTAGCCAGGTGCAGGAATTGGTAAAGCAGAAGGTAAAGATAAAATTACAAATAAAACCCCAAATACCCTTTCTTCTACCAGTTTTAGGATATCTGTGAGATATACTTCAGGTGATTTATGATCTTCAAAAAAATCCTGTAATTTTTTGGATAGTCTAGCCATAAATTGTATGCCTAATCAATGATAAAAATTGGCAGATCTCCCTAATTAATACTTGAATAACAGACTAAATAAACTTCCTAGGGAAGTTGGAAAAACAAAAAGATTTTGTAATGGTAATAGCTTAATCCTAAGAGAACTTTTGAGAATAAAGATATTTTATAAAAGTTCTTCTCTATAGAGACTATGAACAAATCTCTTGTTATTGAACTTTATTAATGATGGTGTATAAAGTAGCACAGTAGCAAATACTACACTATAAAGTATTTAAACTGAATTGAGTTGCTTTTCCCAGTAGATATTAGTTATGGCTCTTCACTATGTAACAGCCAAACACATGTTATCCTAAGTATTAGTTCTAGTCTTCATATGATAATAAATTTTACTTAATGGTTTTGAAAATATTGTAGATATACATAATTACTAACAAAGTTATATTTATAGATCAAGTGATTTTTCTGGAAGTGTAGTTTGAACTGAATTATGTATCAATACAAACGATTTATCCTAAAAATCCTCAATTATAAACTACAGTATTAAGATTTTCGTAAAATAGGGCATTTATATACCAGTTGAATCTGATCATATTATTGGGAATATTTAATCCAGTTTTCAATAATATATACATACCTAATAAATGATACAAAACTGCTACTTGAATCAAAATTGATGTTTCTCTTAGATATTTTTATATGGGTATAAAGAAAACAGTCTAATAATTTATATTAGGCTATTTTCAATAGCTAAAAAATTAAAAATAATCAATGATATTATTGAAATAT
>NZ_CAIY01000043.1 GCF_000350105.1 Richelia intracellularis HH01 | reverse complement strand
TAAAAGAACAGAAATTATAGCAGTATTACAAATTATTTTACTTGCATTTTTATATACTGAGATCAATGATAATTTACAAAAATTTTAATTATCATAATTTTTTATCTAATTAAATATATATAAGGTAATATAGACAATCAATACCTTATAAACTACCATAATACTTCATATTGACTCAGTTGGTAATTGAAACCACTTTATTATTAAATCCTGTACTTGTATCATTTGTATGAGAATTTTACTTTATTCAAAATATTAAGAATTTAGTCTAAAGTACTTTTAAAGTTTAATGTGTCAGCTTTTATAAAGCTAACAAGAAGTAAGCTATGCAAAAAAATATATCTAAATCTATATGGAAAACTAAATTTATGAGAGTAAAACTTAGCTTAGAATAAGCATATACAAGCATTAATTAAAAATAAGCGGGTGGTAAATGCACATCAGGTATAACCAATAAAATTCCCGCTCTATTCAAAAAACTAACCTAAACATTTTTTAAGTTTGTAATCTGAATATAAACCATAAAATTAGATAGTCAATGTAGGCAGATTATCTAAAAAGTAATCCATTCCTGGGAAAGTGTATTTATAGGAGTTGTATTAGGACTTACTGTATCAGCTAGAGTGACAAAATTCTCACCAGTAGCAGAATTGCGCCAAAGAATATCTGTATCACCATCGCCATCATAATCAGCGATGGTACTATCAATACCAAGGCCAGAATTTGGTAACTCATTCTTAGATACATTTTCTCCATCCATTAACCAAATGTTACTTCCTCCAGTTTCTTTGTTATGCCAGAGTAAATCCATCTTGCCATCACCGTTGAAGTCACCTATACCAGATTCCCAACCAGCGTCGACTATATCTAAAGTGGTAGCATTATGTTGATTACCATTCATTTGCCATAGGACATTTTCACCACTTGTAGAATTATGCCAAAGAACATCTGTAACGAAGTCTCCATTGAAGTCACCCATTTTATAGTCCCAACCGGCACCAAAGCTTTCTAAGGCTGTTTCATCAGCTTTAGTCCCATTCATAAACCAGATGGCATTTTCTCCAGTTTCATTGTTATGCCAGAAAATATCTGTGTTGAAATTGGGGTTAAATTCACCAATAGTATAACTCCAGGATGAATCCTTATTAGCTAAAGTTTTCTGGGATAATTTGGTTGTACCATCCATTAACCAAGCACTGTTCTCTCCTGTAATTTGATTTCGTAGGAAAATGTCAGTCTTACCATCACCATTAAAATCTGCAACACTATAGTCTATACCTGGATCGACATTGCCTATAGAAGCTTCAGAAGAAATGTTAGTACCTTCCATTAACCACATAGTCATTTCCCCTGTTTGGAGATTTTGCCAGACTATATCTGTTTTACCATCAAAATTAAAATCTCCAATTTTAAAATTAGAGCCTGACATTGTTTTTAAATCTGCTTCAGAAGAAATATTGGAGCCATCCATGAGCCAAACTTTAGTATCTCCTGTTTTAGTATTGTACCAAAATTTGTCATCATTTCCATCACCATCAAAGTCAGGGAAAATGGCCGGACTATTAATGTAAGGACTAGGATTAGGACCACTAGGAATTGGCAAGCCTGGTAAATTTATTGGAAACAATATGTTCTGATTAATTGCTGATATATCAGGAGAGGAAGAACCATAAAAATTTTCCATTGATATATCATTCTTTTCAAAGATATTTGGTGATGATGTTGTCGTATATAATTTGGGACCATCTTGTGAAAGATGATCAGTACTGGAAGTAGTTGTTTTACAAGAGAACATTTTGTTGAGTTATTAACTAGTTTCAATACTTTTTTATCTCACTTTTTAAATCTGCTTCAAGTACATTGGAAACAAATTTATGATGTTTATCACTTTAATAATAAAATCAGAGAAATATTTTGTTTACAGGCTGATAAATGCATCTTAAACAACATTTATTTTGCAACAAAATATGAATTGTTAAAAACATGATTATTTTATCCTAGTGTGTTTAAACATGGATAATTTTTGCTCTAATAATAGATATCAGTATTTAATTCTTTACAAGATATTAAAAAATCAGTAGCTCTGAAAAATATTATAGGTAGTGAATAGATAAATAGTAAATAGTCCACTTATGAATTATATAACCAAGAATTACCTCAATAGAATAGCATATATGGGGTAGATTTTTAGGAACCGATAAAGATTAGAAATCAAGTAACTAGATGCATTAATATCAATAGTTAAACCACTGACAAAAAAACATATTGAGCAAGAGAGTATTGGATTGTTTACCAATAATTTTATAGTACTTTCTATAAATGAATGGACTTACTAAGTAACCATAAAAATAAAAATTTAACTTTCCTAGCAAAAAGTAAAGTTTTCCCATCAATCACTTATAAATGACAGGTAATCACAAGAGTCTATTTAATTTAAGTTACTATTCCTAATTATATTAGTTAGGAAAGAAAAATGATCTTACATGATTAATATATAGTTGAATAATATTTTGGATGGGTCATATTTCCCACAATAAGTAATAAATTGTTATGATTCATTTGCTCAATTTATTTTCAAGCCTTAATAAGTCAAAGATTTTTTAGAAGCCTAAAGAATATCTCATAAACTATCCTAAATTAGGATAGTTTATGAGATATTGACTATTATTGCTAGACTATAAAGTTATTATCCAGATTATTAGATACTTTTCTATAGTAACTTTAAAACCTATAATTATGGAGTAATTAACCTAATTTTTAATCTCTGATACCTTTTTAAATATCTACTGAATATTCAAGTAGTAGTAGAAAGTTAATTATAAACAGTTTAATTTTAACTAAAGAGGTTAAGTATTATTTAATATTTAGTACAATACTTATTTGCATTAGATGGATAATAATGAAAAGGCAAACATCATATTCAAAAACATTAAAAATAGCTGCATCATACCTTAATTATAATTTGATACATATTTACCATAAGTATTTCTTCAAAAGCATGGTAATGAAATGGTTTCATTACCATGCTTTTGAAGAAATACTTATTTATTGAGCCCTTTCATAAATCTCAATCTAGCATACAGGAAAAGTCGAGAGATATCAGTTAATAAATGAAGATAATTTATCAACTGATATCTCTTAATTTAGCATAAACTTACTCTATTCTGAATAGTTTCTCGCAGATATAAACTAATTTCTTATTCTAATACATAGACTAATACGTAGAAATCAAAATGAAGGGTGAAAAAGTTATGGATATTGAAGCTATCTATTAGTGAATATATCTATGTAAGTTATTACATAATACTATTAGGCTATTTACATAGCCTAATACTTATGGAAACAATAAACAAGAATTATTCAAGGGTTTGTTACTGATAAATAATAATAATATTGATGGTACCAACTATAATGATATCTAATTGACTAAGACCTACATTTTCATTCTTTTGCTTTTATATAAAGTCACTGCCTATTATCTTTGTTTATGGCTTATGAATGTACTAATATTATGCTTTCTGAAATTAAGAAGTCCTAAATAAATTTAAATGAAGACAGTGATAAAGCAAACTTATTGCTATATATTTTCAGATTTATGTTATTTTTTGTTAGCTTTTGATTAGTTTGATATATTTAAAGTGATTAACTTATTAATTTAGCTTGCCATAACTAGTTTCTTATAAGAAGATATTTGCTTTAT
>NZ_CAIY01000044.1 GCF_000350105.1 Richelia intracellularis HH01 | reverse complement strand
CAATATTGTAATGCCAATGGCCATCTCATAAGATTATACGTAATATATTGACATTTAATAATAGCTATTAAAAAAAACTTTAGAGATAAATTTGGCACTATAATTGATCAAAATCTATAAAAAATATTTTTATCATTTTAAGTATAATTTGCTGCCTTACTATATTAATAAACTATATATTGAGATGGTAGTTTAGTAAAATAAATTATTTTTTCTGGGTTATTTTATCCATTCCTTATAACTGGATCTATAGCAATATTCTCATTTGAAAATTTCTGCTAAATAAATTCAATGATAAATAAAAAGTAGATTTATCTCTAAAAAATAATAGTTATTAAATTACTGTTGATTATATAAATATGTTCAAGCTATAAATAGCGAATATTAACTGCCTACCTACCACCTCGAGAGTTCAATTATTTTTTCGATTGCTATAGATGAAAATATTTACGGTATTATTATTTTTTTGATAATTTTTATGCTGGTTAAAAAATGTCCACTTATAAAGCTTACCCCTTATCTTTAAAAGTTGCTGCTAACTTTAGCCTTACACTATTCCTGCAATAAGGATTAATTATGCATGCTATAATAATTAGCTCTATCAATAATAAATGTATAAATTTGAGTATATTTTTTGAATCTATATTCTTATATAATAACTATGGACACGACTTCAAAATTAGTATTTTATCCTAGTAAAAATCAAGCTATATCAAAACCTATATACAGTGAATTATATTGTTGTATCTTTCTTTTAGAAACTGGAATAACTTGTTTTAGTTGTCACCAAATAAGTTATTTATGAATATTTAAAGGTTTCTATAATTACAATTTTGTAATTAAAATATGATTATTGATACTAAAAATAGTGATAATCTTGTAGAGGTATCCATAATTTTCGGAACATAGATTTATTATCCAAAAACAAAGATTTTATATAACTTCATGCTTAATCGTCCCTATATAACAGCAGTTTTAGCAATGAGTGTAGATGGGAAAATAGCGGACACCATGCGTGCACCAGCTAGATTCACTTCTAGGGTTGATAAGATGCATTTGGAGGAACAAATTGCTGCTACTGATGCTGTCTTGTTTGGTGCTGGAACACTTCGGGCTTATGGTACAACATTAACTATATCTCACCCACAATTACTGCATCAAAGGAGAGAAAGAGGTAAACCACCACAACCAATTCATATGGTGGTTTCAAATTTAGCTCAAATAGATCCGAACATTCGTTTTTTTACCAGTCAATTCCTCGATGGTTGCTAACTTCATCCTTAGGTGCACAAGCTTGGAAAGTATCTCATGGAAAATTTGAGAAAATTTTGGTGTTAGAAACTTTTATGGGTAGGACTAAGCTTATCCAAGCATTAAAGTATTTAACTAATATCGGAATATCCAAGTTAGTAGTTTTAGGAGGAGGAAATCTAATTGGTGAAATGATGGAATTAGATTTGATTGATGAATTCTGGCTTACAGTGTGTCCACTAGTATTAGGTGGAAAAGATGCCCCCACTCCTGTTGAGGGCAAAGGGTTTTTATCTAAAAAAGCACCACATTTAGAACTACTAACAGTACATCAAGTTGAACATGATGTATTTTTACATTACCGTGTCAAGCATTGAACAAGTGTTGTACTTCATGAGATTGTGGATTCTATTAAACAATTGATTGTGGTTGGAGAATTTAGAAAAATCATTGATTCTAATTATAAGAAAACAGATAAAGTTGAGGGAATTTTATAAATTATGCAGTCAAAAACTCCCTGATAAAAACTATGGATTATACCAACTGATTAGAGTCATCATAATATGGCTTTTATCACCAGTCGTATCTGTACAAATTCTTACTTTCAATAATATTTTGAGTTACATTGAAAAACCTATATGCCGTTTGTTCATAACAACCATACTCTGGCATACATCAACATAATTCTAGAGTGGTTCAAAAACCTTGGTTGTGTAATCCTCTGAAATAATCCTTAACATAACTGAACTTAGGAATAATATTACTTTTAGTTATTACTATTTAGTTTCAACCTAAGTGTATATACATATTTGGTATGGACTTTAAAATAACTTTACAGATAAATAGCATTACATAATTTTATACAGATACCTAACTTGTTTCCCAATATATCTGACAGATTAGTAGTAAGATAGGAGAGATAAAGCAGACAAAAGGTTTATGTAAAAGGTAGTAATGCAGGTTAGTCTTATTCCCTGAATTATTAATAGGACAACACTAACCTGACAGAAAATATTGTATATTGAGCGAGATCAAGAGAATTAGTCAATTTATATTGGGTATTTTCTTTCTATCTTCATGATAATAAGGATTATAGAATTTGAGAAGACTTCTTTTAATCCGGGCCAGTATTTGTTTTTTTATCAAAGATTATCAATACCAAATGGTAAAAGAGTAGATAGTAATATTCAAGTGATGTTATTGTATGAAAGTAGAGTCTCTAATTGCTGGGTTTACTATAGTTAGGATAGTTCCGCACTTAGGATCTCTGTTTAAGAATAACAGTAATTGTTTATTAAGTTTAACTATAATATTTTCTTCCAAATTTATAGCTAAACACCTAATAGGTAATAACTAAAGACAAGTCAACAATGGCTGAAATTAGTGGACATTTATCAATCTATACTTCGTCCTTTACTCTTCAACTTGCTGGAGGTAGATCCAGAATCTCTACATCAGCATACAATTCATACTTTAAACTGTTGGGAAAAAAACAAGTATTTGAATGCAAAAATAAGGCATTACTTGTGTTTTAGCAACAGTCGTTTGGGACAAAAATTATGGGGACTGAATTTTCTAAACCCATTGGGTTTGGCTGCTGGATTTGATAAGGATGCTGCCGTAAGTAATGTTTGGTCCAGTTTAGGTTTTGGTTTTGCGGAGATGGGGACTGTGACTTATTATCCACAATCGGGAAATCCACGCCCCCGTTTATTTCGTTTACCGATGGATAATGCGGCCCTTAATCGTATGGGCTTTAATAACAGTGGTGCTGAAGTTATGGCCAAGCGATTAACAGCCCAAAGACAAAAATGTCCTTCTATTATACCTATCGGTATTAATCTTGGTAAATCCAAGGTAACAGCATTATTAGAATCAACTACAGATTATGTTCGAAGCTTCCGCCTACTCAAAGACTTGGGAGATTATTTTGTGGTTAATATATCCTCTCCTAATACTCCTGGATTAAGATCATTACAAAATACAAACATGTTGAGACCCATACTTGCAGGATTACAGGAAGAAAACAGTGCATATAAACCAATACTTATTAAGATTGCTCCAGACTTAGAATGGGAAGAAATCTCTAATATCATCGATTTAGTGCAAATTTACCAATTGGCAGGTATTATTGCTACAAATACAACCATTAAGCGTGAGGGTTTAACAAGAAATATCATTAGTGCAACAGGGAATTTTCCTGACCAGGAAGCCGGCGGCATAAGCGGTGCCCCATTACGTGACCGATCAACAGAAATTATTCGCTTTATTTGGCAACAAACCAAAGGAAAAGTACCCATAATTGGTGTTGGTGGTGTTTTTAATACCGACCATGCCTGGGAAAAAATAACAGCCGGTGCAACTCTCATACAAATTTATACAGGTTGGGTTTATGAGGGACCCTTTATAGTCAGTCGCATTTTGCAGGGTTTAGTAAACAAGTTAGATCAACATGGACTTCATTCTATATCCGATGCCATAGGATACCAATCAATATAGATTATTATTTATGAATTCTAGCAATGGCTAATAACGGTGAATTTTTCTATGGGTCTCATCTGTTGATTTAACTTGTAATGCTTCATAAAGCCTCCATTAATTTATTTCTTCTTCCTCCGGAAAAAATTCTTTTGTTTCTGGGGAATATACCCAACTCATACCATCAGGATCTCTATTTCGAGTCCACTCAGAAAAATCAGGGTCATTACGGTGTTTATAAATTGTACTTGAGTAAACATTAAGTCTTTTAGCTAGCTCTGATTGAATTAGAGAGCCAAAAAGCAAATTTTCCTCTAGAGTCAATTTAGGTTCTTTTTCTTGGGGAGTCTGTTTTAGCTCTAATTGTATTTCCTCTAACTCTTTTGTCTCCTCAATAATAGGAGCTGACAAAATAGCAGCTGGAACTTTTTCAGTATCTGATTCTATATCTGTGTTGGGTTCACTATTATCAAAAATACTACTTAGGGCTATTGTATTTAAAAAGTAATAAATTTGATTGCCATCATTTGATTTCGATGGTGTCACACCAAATTCTTCAGCTTTAGTATCGAGGTAGCGTTTTGCCAAATTTCCGGGAAAATTACACCTTGCTGCTAAGTCTATAGGGGTAATTTTCCCCTGGTTCTCATAGACAATTTGCCCAAATAAAGGGTTTACCTTCTGGCACCATGATTCCCATTGATAACGTTGCCAAACTTTGATACCCAAAACTAAAAGTATCATTGCTACCCAAATACGCCATGTTGCTACAAGAAAAACAATCAAAAATGAGACCGGCAAAAGTAGAACAAGATAACCTTTGCCATATTCTTCTATCATTTTGTCACTCATACCTATTTTTTGCCAAAGGTTTTGTTTTTGGAAGATATTAAACCATATTGGCAAAAAGTGCGTCGTTTATTTGTATTTTTTGGCAAAATATACACAATCATGATCAATTATTCAGAATAAAAATAAGTATAAATCCTATTTAGAAGTGCTTTTACCCTAAAAAACTATTTTCCGTTACACAATAAAATCTGGAAAATAAATTTAATTAATAGTGAATAATTATTAAGAGGATAGATTAAAATGTACATTGATTGTCTGTAAAGAGAGGAAAAGAGATAATAATTTTTATATCTTTATTTACCACTCTGGCTTTTAAATTCTATCCATACAAAATTCAAGTGATTGGTTACACTGTAATCATTTTTGCTGCAATCTTAGATTATTTTATTGGTGATCCCATATATCTCCTTCACCCAGTACAAGTAATTGGATGGGTTATTTCTTATTTTGCAAAACTTGCAAACACATTTTATCATGACCCTATTAGTCAGCGTCTAGCAGGGGTTGTACTTAGTATTATTGTTGTAATTGGAAGTGGTATTGTCCCTCAAGTCATAATCCATACAACTGAATCTGTAAATTTGTTCCTGGGAATAGGATTGCAAGTAGTTATTTTATCTAGCTGCTTTGCCGGTAGAAGTTTGAGAAATGCAGCTATAGAAGTTCTAAAACCTTTAGAAAAAGGTGACTTGTCTACAGCTCGCTATATTCTAAGAAATTATGTGGGAAGAGACACAGAAAATTTAACTAAAACAGGAATTTTACGGGCTACATTAGAAACTGTTACGGAAAATGCAACAGATGGTGTAATAGCTCCTTTATTATATGCAATTCTAGGGGCAATTATTCCAGGAGTTGAACCTGTAACTTTAGCCATGGCATATAAAGCAAGTAGTACCTTAGACTCAATGATTGGGTACTTACATGAACCTTATACTCATTTAGGATGGTTTAGTGCCAATTTAGAAGATAGATTAACTTGGTTACCCTGTCGCCTAAACATTTTAACTCTAAGCATAATTGCACGTAAACCTATGGCAGTTTGGCAAATCTGCTGTCGAGATGCAAAAAAAGACCCAAGTCCTAATTCCGGCTGGAGTGAATGTGGTTATGCATCAATTTTAGGAGTACAGGTGGGGGGCATAAATTGGTACAACGGAACAGCTAAATATAAGCCACTACTAGGAGATCCAACACATCCCATCACGACAAAATCTATTTACCAAGCTCTAGACTTAACTAGATACAGTTTTTTTGTTTGGCTGGGAATATCCAGCTTATTATTAGTTTTTGGAAAAATATAAGTATAGAGATAAATATATAAATGCATTATTTCCTATTTTGGGTTCGTAACAATTAAAAACCCGCAATATTTTTTATTAGGTTTTTTCTAGAAGTCATTGAATTTCTGGCAGCTTTCTTCTGTTGCTGCAATATTCCTGTAAATCGCATATAATTTTTTGTTTAACACCATCTCACACTCATTAGTCTATGAATAATTTAACTAAAGTAGTTGAGATTTCCTCACCAGAAGAAATTAAATACTTCATTACTCATCTTTCCTCCCAAATTATTGAACAGACAAGAGGTTTATCCCAATTGGTGTTAATTGGTATTTATACCAGAGGTGTACCTTTAGCTGAATTATTGGCAGGGCAAATTGAGATATTAGAAGGTAAGTCAGTACTTGTTGGAGCTTTGGATATCACATTCTATCGAGATGATTTAAACCTAATTGGATTGCGCACGCCTGCAAAAACTGACATTCCTTTTGACCTCACCGGCAAAACTGTCATATTGGTAGATGATGTAATTTTTAAAGGAAGAACTATTCGTGCAGCTTTAAATGCAGTTACCGAGTATGGTAGGCCAAAAGTAATTCGTTTAGCTGTTTTAGTAGATAGGGGACATAGGGAAGTTCCAATCCATCCAGACTTTATTGGTAAAAAACTAACGACAGCAAAGGAAGAGATTGTCAGGGTTTATTTGCAGGACATAGATGGGAAAGATGGAGTGGAATTAATTGCAGTTGGAAATTAAATTATTCCTAAATAATTTACTTTCCAACTATCTTAGATTTTATTTATTTTTTATGTTTTGTATAATGTTCACTTGCAAATATCATAAGCTATATTTTTGATTATGGGTTTTGTACACTCTTGAACAGAATTGTAGTTGTATAGCAGTTGGTATTTGGGTTAATCTCTTTGCAGAAGCTCATAACTTTCTAGCAGGAAGATATTTAGCTCCTTATATTTCATAACTTGATACATAAGTTTCATAAATTGCTGATCCCAGGAAATTACAGAAGTCTGGAAAGAAGGTAGTAGTAAACAAATAAATGCAGATTAATTTATTGAGTCAGTAGTCTTAATTTTATCCTTTAATACTTATCCCTAATTCAGCTATACTCCACTCCAAGATGATACGCTCACTATAATGGTGAGTTTTTTGGCCTGGACATTATGACATCTTATACAACCTCTTCTGCCAAGGCAGAAATGAGTGAACTCCGACGACTCAAAGGTTTATTACCCTCAGAACTACAAAGTTGGGTAACAATAGAAATTGCATTAGAGGCAAACCCACCTCTAATTCGCTGTGAAGAAATTAGCCGAGAGCAAGTAGAAATTCAAATTGATTTAGCAAAGTGGGATAATTTGGCCATAGATCAGCGAAATTTGCTTTTCTGGCATGAAATAGCACGTATTCAAAATGATACTATTCCTAAAGATGGTTGGGAAATGGCAGCATTGGCAATTGGCCTGGGTGGTGCTGTAGGAGAGTTTTGGGTACAGGATGGGTTATTACTTGTACTGGCTTTAGGATTATGTGGTATTTCTGGGTGGCGACTATATCAAAAAAAAGCGGTGAGAAGATTATCAAAGAATTAACAGAAGCTGATGAGAAGGCTATCGCTCTTGCTCAACGTTTTGGTTATAGTCTTCCCAATGCTTATAAAAGCCTTGGTAGTGCTCTCAAAACTCTAATAGATAAGACTCCTAGCAAAAGACAAAGGACAAAATATGAGGCCCGTCTATCTGCCCTTAAACGCAGTGCTAATAAGGCAAAAGGAAGATCAAATCATAGGAATGAGGAGGCGTATTAAATTTTAACTTTTAGATTTCAGTTGTATCCAAATAAGTGATTTTGGATTGTAAATGGCTAATTGAGAGAAGCAATACTTTCCAAAATCTCAGGTTTATAATAATTAATGAAAATAATTTTTCTACTTGATACAGGCACCTTCCCTTCTAATCTTCTCTTAGAAATTTACCTCATGTTAAGGGTCACCAATAGTTCTCACACATGCCATTTTTTAAAGCTGATTTAATATTTTGTGGGTCTGTGGTAACACACGAACTTCTTTAACAAATTCTTTCATCAAAACCTGCCACATTAAAATTTGTTTAGGAGAAGGCGAAGATATTAAATTATGGTTGATTGAACCAGTAGGAGTATCCAAAGGAGTTACTGGCTGCAAAAAGATAGGAGAACCAGGATTTACATTTCTTACTATCTCTCCTGCAATTTTTAAATCCATTAATTCTGTATTTTTGGAAACAATTATTTTTACAAAAACTTCTAACTTTGATTCATAGCAAAGTTTGAGGAACTCCTTGTGTGCCTGCCAGTGATTTTCACCGCTAACACTTGGTAACTTAATATCCATGCCCACTAAATCCAAGTGAGGTATTAATTGTGCCAGCTGTTGTGGGCGATGTCCACCTGTTTCTAAGTATACAGGAAGTTTTGTTAAGTCACGTACTTGTGGCAAAAACTTTATTAGGAAAAGGGTATGTATCAGAGTTTCACCCCCTGTGAGGCTAATACTGTCATGTATAAAAGGCTTATTCTGCTGTTGTACCCATGTCAGTAGTTTTTCTGGGGTAACAGGATTCAAATGATTTTGAAAGTCACGTAACCCAGGTGTATTTTCTATTCTGCATATTTCCGGCATCTTCCAAGTATTAGAACTATCACAAAAGTGACAGCGCAGATCACATAGAGCAAAGCGAATAAAAATTTGTCGTGTCCCAACATTTAATCCTTCCCCTTGAATACCAGAAAAGACCTCTATTAGGTGAGCACTATGTTCTTGATTAATATTTCGTATATTCATCTAATGATATTAGTAACTGGACACATGCCATATTGGCACAATTATTAAAAGGTCCAACTTATTAATTCTATTGTTAACATTTCAGGTGGTGCTTTCAAAGTGAAGTATGTAAAGTGCTACTGATATTTTTTAGCCAGTAATTATTCAGTAATCATTGAGAACACTTTTTCTCTAAAGACTAAACCTTATTTTCATACTAAAAAATTTTATGGTTAATTCATCCATCCAAGCAGATTTTCCGGTTGATTTTTTACAGGATATAGTTATTATAAGGGTACCAGCCAGATTAAGTATCCTAGAAGCTGTAGCTTTTAAACATATTTGTCAAGATTTAACTCAAGAAGAAATACGACCCAGGGAGATAATTATTGATTTCCAAAACACGATTTTTATTGATAGTAGTGGTCTGGGTGCATTAGTGAGTAATTTTAAAATCACTCAAGAAAAGGGAATTGCATTTAGTCTGAATAACGTCAATTCGAAGGTAATGGCCATTTTAAACTTGACAGAGTTAGATCGAGTATTTGACATTAAAACTGCAGTTAATATCAAAACTACCCCACATCATCAATTGTTGGAAGAGCAGCTACCGACAACACATCCTTCCATTCGCTCCTGGATGAAAAGATTAATTGATATTTTCGGTTCTGTTGTAGGTTTAGTGATTACAAGTATCTTGTTTATACCGATTGCTTTAGCAATTACCATTGACAATCCTGGACCTGTATTTTTTCATCAGACCCGATATGGTTGGATGGGTAAACGCTTTAGGATATGGAAATTCCGTTCAATGTACCTAGGTGCAGAGGCAAAAAAGTCTCAAGTTAACAACCAGGTACAAGGAGCATTCTTCAAGAATGATAATGATCCAAGAATTACTAAAGTTGGTCACTTTATACGTCGTACTAGTTTGGATGAGTTACCCCAATTTTGGAATGTTCTCAAAGGTGATATGAGTTTAGTGGGAACCAGGCCTCCTACTCCTGATGAGGTAGAAAAGTATGAAGTTCCAGAATGGCAACGCTTCGATGTAAAACCTGGAATGACTGGTGAATGGCAAGTGAGTGGTCGTTCTACCGTACGTAGTTTTGAAGATGTAATTCGTTTGGATTTACAATATCAAAAAAATTGGAGCTTATTGCACGATTTGCATCTGATTCTCAAAACTGTAATTATTTTATTTAATAAAAACAGCGGTGCCATGTAGGAAATAGGTAACATATAATTATCATGGGGTAAAAATATCGAAATATTATTATCCAATCCTTAACAATAATTAAAGTTAAGAATTCATGGCGACTAATGGAATAATAGGTATTACAGTAACTCGATTATTTGAAATCACTCAAGTAATAAGTGTCACAATACAAACAACAATTTCCTCAAACTCTTGTTATAATTGGATTGCGTGTTCGAAATAGTTTGTTTGAATACTGATTTGTTCAGGCTTAACAGACAAACACTCCTTAGATATCTCATCAAGTCTCATTGTCTATTCCCATATGGATTTGGTATTTGCCTTTTAAGACCTAATTATCCTTGCTAAAGTCATGTTAAACCACACAATTTAGTCCAACCCCAAGTAATTACTAGTGTCTTTGGGGATCTACCAATCAGCAATCTTAGAATCTGTTCATTCTTCATCCTTGAAGTTTGGTTTATTCGCATAGTATTGTTGATTGTGGTTTTTGGACTGAAAAAGGTTTATTTAAAGGTTTTTTTAGCCGGAAGAAAATTTTTTAACATTTTATTTACCCCTAGAGTAAATAAAATGAATATCATAACATTGCTTTTTCTTACTCCGGTAATTGCCATGGCATGTTAATCTATTCCCTAAATCATTTTATTTCGGATTAAGAATCAATAATATTATGCCGAATGTCGGGGTCGTTCAGTGCTAACCTTGAAAGTAGAACTCCTTAAGTTCATGTCTTCATTGACCCCATCTGAAATACAGCTCTCAAATCAATAGGCTCAGCATGGTCACCACAGCAGAAAAAACAAACATTGGTTACATAACCCAAATTATTGGTCCAGTTATAGATGTCAAATTTGCTAATGGCAAAATGCCACCAATCTATAACGCTTTAACTGTTAAAGGTACAAACGAGGCTGGTCAAGAACTTTCGGTTACTTGTGAGGTACAGCAGCTGCTAGGTGATAATCAAGTGCGTGCTGTTGCCATGAGTTCCACCGATGGCTTGGTACGTGGAATGGGTGCAGTTGATACTGGTGCTCCTATCAGTGTGCCTGTAGGGAAAGCAACCCTAGGGCGCATTTTTAATGTTCTGGGTGAGCCAGTGGATAATAAAGGACCTGTAAATGCAGATGAAACCTTACCAATTCACCGCGAAGCTCCTACCTTAACAGACTTGGAAACTACTCCTTCTGTATTTGAAACGGGGATAAAAGTTGTTGATTTGCTAACCCCCTATCGACGTGGCGGTAAAATCGGCCTGTTTGGTGGTGCTGGTGTAGGTAAAACTGTGATCATGATGGAGTTGATTAATAATATTGCAACTCAACATGGTGGAGTATCTGTATTTGCTGGTGTAGGTGAACGGACCCGTGAGGGGAACGATCTTTACAATGAAATGATTGAATCTGGGGTTATCAATGCTGAAAACCTCAATGAATCAAAAATATCACTAGTATATGGCCAAATGAATGAACCACCTGGTGCAAGAATGCGAGTTGGTTTGTCAGGTTTGACTATGGCAGAATACTTCCGGGATGTAAATAAGCAAGATGTATTATTGTTTGTAGACAATATATTCCGGTTTGTTCAAGCCGGCTCTGAAGTATCAGCCCTGTTGGGACGGATGCCCTCTGCAGTAGGATATCAGCCCACCTTGGGTACTGATGTAGGTGCACTGCAAGAAAGGATTACTTCTACAAATGAAGGCTCTATTACCTCCATTCAAGCAGTGTATGTACCTGCAGATGACTTGACTGACCCCGCACCTGCTACTACTTTTGCCCATTTGGATGGAACAACTGTCCTATCGCGTGGTTTGGCCGCTAAAGGTATTTATCCTGCAGTAGATCCTCTTGATTCTACCTCTACTATGTTGCAACCAAGTATTGTGGGTGAAGAACACTATCAAATAGCTCGTTCTGTCCAGTCTACTTTGCAGCGTTATAAGGAGCTTCAAGACATTATTGCCATTCTTGGTTTAGATGAGTTATCTGAGGATGACCGTTTAACTGTGGCTCGTGCTCGTAAAATCGAGCGTTTCTTGTCTCAGCCATTCTTTGTTGCAGAGGTTTTTACTGGTTCTCCTGGTAAATATGTCAAACTTGAAGATACAATCAAGGGCTTCAAGATGATCTTATCTGGTGAGTTGGATGCTCTTCCAGAGCAGGCTTTTTACCTAGTTGGAGATATCAATGAAGCGATAGCCAAGGCTGAGAAGCTTAAAAAAAGTTAATCGGTGAATCTTAGGTAATAGGTAATGGGTAATAACAGTCATAAATTACCAATTACCCAATTACCAGGTCTTTGTCCTTGCAGTCATAATAGCCAGTTTCCAGCTAGTAATTACCTAAAATGACATTAACTGTTCGTATAATTTCCCCAGACAAAACAATTTGGGATGCCTCTGCAGAAGAAGTTATTCTCCCAAGTACTACGGGACAATTGGGAGTCCTTAGTGGGCATGCACCAATTTTGACTGCCTTAGACACGGGTGTAATGCGAGTGCGTACCGACAAAAATCAAAAGGGTTGGACTTCTATTGCTCTCATGGGTGGATTTGCAGAAGTAGAAGAAGATGAGGTAACTATTCTAGTAAATAGTGCAGAACGTGGTGATTCTATTGATTTGGAAGAAGCCCGTAGTGCTCTCAATGATGCGGAGACCCTTCTCAGTAGAGTCTCAGAAGGAGACCGTCAAGCACAACTCCAAGCAAAAAAATCCTTCAAACGTGCACGTGCACGATTTCAGGCTGCTACTATTGTTTAATTCCTGCTATTATTTAATTCCATACAGACTTAGGCACTACAAATATTTAGTGCCTTTTATTATTTTAATTGATGGTTGGATTTATAAGGTAATTTACTTTAAGACTGACATTGCTATACCCTAATTTATTTTATAATCTGACTACTGTGGCTGCGGGGATCATATTGGTTGTTCAATGGTACAACCGATGTGGAAAACTCAGAAAAATCTCCGTTGTTTTTAACATAGGGTAGAGAATCACCTTTCACAAGAGCCTGTAAGTTTCTTTCCATAATTGTATGGGGTTGGTTACCGACTGATTGTCCAATAGTTTCTCCTTTTTTGTCTAAAAATAAAAAATGAGGGATACCATCGACCCTGTACTTTAACATTTCTGGCAACCATTTGGTATTATCCACATTCAGCAGAACAAAGTTCACATTGCTTCCATATTTCCGTTTAAACTCAGCAATATCAGGAGCCATTTTTTGGCAAACTGTACACCAACCAGCATAAAATTCTACTATGGATGGTTTCATATTACTTACAGCAACTTCTAGGGGTATGGATTTACTATCTAATTCCATAAGGGATGTAGTACTAGTATTTGTCTTTAACCCTAAAAATAGTGATGCACTCAGGCTAATTGCAACCATAATAATTAAGAAATTCCTGATGCGTATTCCTCTATTGAAATCGGTTTTCACCGTATAATGATCATGTGGTTTTGTATTCATAAAGTACTTGTTAATCTTTTTAAGACAGTATTACCTTCAGTTTACCGAAATATGGGCGGCAAATTTTAAAGTGATATTTAAGTGATATTCAGAAGATAAAATATCCCTATGTTCTGGGCAGTTATTTAGTATGGAACGAAAAATTTAACTTTTGGATCTAAGGATAATATAGTAAATATGAAAACTTATTATAAATAATATGGATTTTTTTATTACGATGAATATCACAAATAAATAACATATAAAAATTAAAGACTTATATAAATAAGAGTTACTTAATGTCTAAACTATGATGTTAAAACATTTAGTCCAGAATCTAATTAACTATAATTTGCCGGCTTTTTGTTTTATTTTCCTACATATTCCTTTGTAGATAAATTTTGAGAATTGTATTAATCACTTAATCAAAGTTGAATTTTCAATTAACTTATATTGCTGTATTATCTATCAGGCTATGAGTTTTAGCTTTCATATTTTTATCTTGATAACTGAAGAGAATATATTTAGATACATAAACTTATTGTAAATAAAATGTTTCTATATGGGGTTTATTCTAATTATAAGTAGAATATATGTATATAGTTTTAGACATTGATTAATGTTAAGGATACAGTAGTTATTCATTATATACCAGGATTTATTTGCATAATTAATGTCTGGATAGTAATAGTGAAAGGCATTTACTGAAACTAGCAATTTTGAAGAAACTCTTATGATAGCAACAGTGCTATTTGCTAATCAGTCAAACCTAGAATTATTAACATCAGCATTCCTGGATATTTGTGGTTTAGAAAAAGAAGTTAATTTGGTAGTAAACCATAATCAAGCAATATTCTTAAGTAGAACTAGTATAAGGATGGAAGATGTTACTGCTGGATTTGCCTGTGCCTTCCATATGCACCAACCTGCCATATCTGCTGGTATTAGTGGGGGGATTATCGGCAATCTCCAATACATGTTTAATCAACCGAACGATTGAGATAACCATAATGCATCTCGATTTGCCTGGTATTACAGTCGTATAGGGGATGAAATCCCCCAACTAGTTTCTGAAGGTTGCAATTCCCGTATTATGTTGAACTATTCGGGAAATTTGTTATGGAGTTTGCAACAAATGGTATGTAATCATACTATATAATAAGCTAATAGACTAAAAAATATTACCTATAATTCCCGTTACCAGCCTTATGTTAAATAGCTAAGAGTAATGTGGAGTCATGCGGTAGTATCATCGACGACTATTCCTGATACAAAACTACACATTCAGGTGTGGCAGCATTGATCCAAATCAATGCTTGGTTATGATGCCCTAAAACGGATAAGAAGCTTTTCTCCACCAGAAATGCACTTACCCAACCACCCAGACACTTTATTTGAATATATTAAAGCTCTAAAAGAATGTGGTTATAAGTGGTTAATGGTACAAGAAAGAACATTCTGCAGAGAGGCTGGATAGTTCTAGTTTGTATTATGAGGATAAGTATATAGCAAATCATTTAGTTGCTCGTAATTCTCATGGTCAAATGATTAGCATCATAGCTTTAATTAAATTCCAAGGTTCTGATACTAAAATTAAAATTGTGGCGCAAATACAGTCCTATTTTGAGGCAAAAGGAAAAATTAGACAAACAATTAATACTATGACTTACTATACCTATTCGCGTTACCCAAATTGCCGGTGGTGAAAATCGCGGTGTAATGATGAACGAATATCCGCATGACTTAATTAAGGTTTACCATGAAATCCGTGATAGTGATTCCGTCGGGTTTGTAGCCTCAAATTATACCGAATATTTGGAATTAATTGAAGCAATGAGTGTTGCTACAGAGAAATATCTAACTTGTCAAGCCATACAGCAACACAAAATTTGGCATCTAGTTAATCCTAATGCGACAACGCCAACAGTAGTAGAAAATCTATTCAAGAATTAAAGGAGATTGACCCTCAGTTTCATATGGATGTTGCATCATGAACTAATGATTTGAGCTGGGTAAAAGGTTATAAGAATATTCTATAGCCAATAAATAAACTAATCGCCATTTTCCATAAAAAGTATGATCCCCTGGTAGAACAGGATATAAATGTTACCAAAAGCACCAACCATCAAGCAGCCTTACTATATACAGTATTACTGGAAACCAGTCGTTTCCAATATTTGGGACAAGGAATTTGGACTGATTATGCTCAGCAAATATACAATCGTGGTGAAGCTTCGATCAACTCATCATCTCGGAGTATAATTTTTACGCTTTCATTTTATTTTCAAAATTATTTCAGAAAATACATAAAAGTCGAGATCGCCATAGTAGCTGTTTTCATTTGCTTTCATAACAACATTGATTTTTGCTAAACTAATGCTCATATGAGCATAATTCTCCCTATATGAGATTTATTTTAGAACTGATTGAGATGGAGGTAAATAATTTATTAACTTTGCCCTTAATCTTAGATTAAAAAATATTAGAAAATCAGAATAAATAAAATATTAAATATCTACATTGAAGTAATGAGAATGAATACTAAATAATCATAATCTTTTTCAGTATAGTCTTTAATGTTTAGTTATTAACTCCCAGTGATATATATAAGTAATAATTACCTCTTATTCAAAGCTAAGATGCTTTTTGAACAGAATAGAAATGCTATTTAATCTCTAAAATAAATTATTTCATATCTTCTTAGGATTAAAATCCTAACAAATATTTTATTTAGTAAGGTTTTTTAATACAGTGCTTGCTTTAAATGGTACCAAAAATAAGCCCTAATAACCTTTATAATCTACTGGTAATTTACGAGTACAAGTATAATTACTTTGAGTCTTAAATATTCAATAGTTTACTATTAAAATTAGATACTACTATATTTATTAGGTAATGAATAAGTCTAAATGCTAAATACCCTAATTTATAAATTAATACATGAATTTGATAATTTAAATTTAGGTTAAAGAAGAAAGTTAAAAATTATTTTTCACGATGAAATATTCTTGGTATATACTTTCAATAGAAAGCAAACACTAAGCTTCACTCAATCATATTAGGACAACATTGCTATCTTAAACCCATGATCATAAATCTTTATACTCTTTCTTGCTCGATCACCTTTTAATTATCTTTACTCATATGCCTGTATTACTCCGACCAGCAAATAGCTTGATGTTTATATAAACCTGGGTATCAGAGTATAAATTAGTTGATATAGATTTGTTATCCAAGACAGTAAACCTAATTAAAGATGATTGGTAACCTAAATATTTAAAATGAGTATTAGTTATAACAAAGAAATATGAATTACCGAAAAAAGCTGACAATTAAACCAAAAATGATTATTTCATAATCTTGATTATACTTTTTTATTTTTTTACTCTAATTTATCAGTATAAGTACTAATTATAATTACTATATATAAATGATATTACGGTAAGGCTAACCTAAGCATAAATTGGCAATTTGGCAGGTTTTTAACTTTTGATACTAGTACTGTAGTTTTGGTGCAAGGGGTGTACTAAAAATTTCCCCGACTGATTAGTCGGGGATTTTACATATTCATAATACCGATATATTCAGAAGTAAATATTTTCATTCTAGCAATAAATTGAATCCCAATTTATGTACCTAAATTTACTAAAGAATTATCATAATATGATATCTATTGATTGCAAATTTATTATGATAGAAAAAGATATTATTTTAATTTATAAAAATAGTATTATAATAACTATATTCCTCACCTGATGTTTTTAAATTGGTATAGATTAAGAGTATAAAATTGTATATTCATAACCTAAATCTACGATTTAAAGTTAAAAGTATTATGTATAGTGTAAATATTCATGTCTAATCTTAGAAAATCAAAGAAAAAGCTCATATTTCATCATTAAGCATGATACTCCCAGCTTAGCTAGAAAACTCTCCTATATAATCTAATCTGTTTGACAGAGATAATCATTTTAATGATTCAATAAGATTTCATTATTATGTATTCCAAAATAATGATAGAAATTACATGAGCTTTAATAATTTCTAAGATTAATAATTATTTAGCTATAAATATAATAGGTATTACCTTAAGAATTCTTATAAAATAAGATAATTATTTGTGTTCTGATAAATTAGTGAAATTATCAAATGCCCTCAATAATTATTGGCTAATAAACTAAACCCAGTAAATTCAATTATAAGTTGAAAATCCGATATTCATCAGCAAAATATTTAATATTTTGAGATTTTTATAATAAGAATTAGTTTAGAATACTTTGACATATCAAGCTTAATAATTTCAAGCAAATTTCTGGGTTGCTCAAAATGTAAGCTTGTAAAATATTCTCATTCAACTTTAACTGCATAACTATCTGTTAGAACGGTAATATTATCACTATGATTAATTGATTCGCCATAACCACTTGATTCCAATAGACTCTAACTCAGCACAAAAAATAATATTTGTCTAATTCAACCAAGCAAAATTAGTATGAGAAAAAGAATAATAACCATTCCTTTACACGTTTAATAGGATAAGAAATTGCATATTTATAAGGATTAGACTTAGTTATATTTAATCTTATCTTTAAGCTTATTATTACTAGTGAGAGTATAATATTGCGTTAGCTAATTTATAGTTATTAGGGTTTTAATCTTATTTTACTAAATCATAAAAAGCTTAAAGCCTAATTTTTATAATTTATCCTGGTACTATCTACTGTCAATAGTATTATTTTGATGATGAAATAGAAAAAATAAATATAAATATTTCATAATCCTGCTTAGCCTCAATGTAAGCTATCCAAATTGCTGTATCTCAACTTGTATTGATTGCTAGTGAGTTTCTTTGTTTAAAGGATTAATATATTTGTAGTTTTAAACAGCTACAATACAAATTTTATTTAGGATGCATAAATTTTCTATATACTTCTCAAAATTTATGGAAATAATATGATATGATCACATTCTCTTCTTAATTAAGTTATTACGTTCTTTAAATTTATTTGGCCTTTTGCTTACGATAGCTATTTGACTAAGGTAAACTAAGCCTTGATTACTATCCCTTCGCAGAGAATAAAACTCGGAAAGGAGCTTTTGTTAATGTCTCATACCGTAAAAATTTACGATACCTGTATTGGTTGCACTCAATGCGTTCGTGCTTGTCCCACTGATGTATTGGAAATGGTACCCTGGGATGGCTGTAAGGCTGGACAGCTAGCAGCTTCCCCTCGTACGGAAGATTGTGTAGGATGCAAGCGGTGTGAAACTGCTTGCCCTACTGACTTCTTGAGTATTAGGGTTTACTTAGGTGCTGAAACAACTCGCAGTATGGGATTAGCCTATTAGGAGAATTTCTGGTTTTCTCTGACAGCTAATTTTTCACCGCGTTAATAGCAAGCACTTATGATCGTGTAAGTTAGGCATTATCCCAAACTCCCAGGAGTTTGGGATAATGCCTAACCTAATTACCCTAGGCTATTAAGCTGAGGTTATTATTTATTGAAATGATAAATAATAACCAGTAAAATTATATGACATAGTTATTAACTAAACTTCTCAATGAGATTACGTAAGAAATAAAATTATAAAAGCATTTGACTATTATATATTTATTTTCTCCCACATATCTTCTTGATTTAGGTAGAATAGAAATTCAGTAATTTGTACCTAATAATCCTATAAGATAAAATGCTCTTCAGAGTAATGGGAGTGGTTTTTGGAATGGTATTGATTGGGTATTGCGCTACAATATAATTTCCATATATAAGCCTGTACATCAAATAATTATGGTGTTTTGATATATTTTAACTTCCTATTTAATAACTTTAATAATACAGGAGAATAAGGGTTTAATTATTCTAGTAAAGGTCTTAAATATATACTCACAAAGACTTGACTACACAATATAGATAATTAGATGGGTTTAAACCAAACCCTAATTTATGTTCTAAGAAATCTAAATATTATGATTCAAGAAGTTTTTGACTAACTTAGGACCCTTTGTCTTATACACACATTATTACAGTGGGAACTATACTTGATAGAATACTAATTTTTCTTCAACGCTAAAGGAGTAGTGTCATAAATGTGCGGTATTATTGGCTATGTGGGCACTCAAGCAGCAACAGAAGTTTTATTATCTGGTCTGGAAAAATTGGAGTATAGGGGCTATGATTCTGCTGGTATTGCTACGATTTGGGAAGGAGAACTGAATTGTATTCGGGCAAAGGGTAAACTCCACAAATTACGCTCAAAAATAGAAAAATCAGAAAATCCATCACCTATAGGTATTGGGCACACTCGCTGGGCAACCCATGGTAAACCAGACGAGCATAATGCCCACCCTCATATGGATATGACAAAAAGAATTGCAGTTGTACAAAATGGGATTATTGAGAATTATCGAGAATTACGGGAACAATTAAAGGCTCAGGGAAATGAATTTATCTCGGAAACTGATACTGAAGTTGTGCCACATCTCATAGCTCAGTTTTTCAAGGAAGAAAATATCCTTGCAGGAGATGATAAAGGTTCTGATAATGTTCTGCTTGAGGCGGTTCTTAGAGCAACGAATAAGCTTCAAGGAGCATTTGCATTAGCAGTGATTTGTGCAGATTACCCATATGAATTGATTGCTATACGTCAACAAGCCCCTTTGGTAATTGGCTTTGGTCAGGGAGAATTTTTCTGTGCTTCAGATACCCCAGCTATTATTTCTCATACTCGTGCTGTTCTTCCCTTGGAAAATGGGGAAATAGCCAGACTAACTCCTCTAGGAGTGGAAGTATATAATTTTGCGGGTGCCAGACAACGTAAACAGCTTAAAATACTGAAATTTAGCCCCACAGTTGTTGAAAAGCAGGGATTCAAGCACTTCATGCTCAAGGAAATATATGAACAACCTCAGGTAGTAAGAGCTTGTTTAGATGCTTATTTTAATTCAGAAGAAAATAATAAAACTGTTTCCCCAATAAATCTTGATTTATCAGGGGACCTTTACAAAGACTTAGAGCAAATTCAAATAGTAGCCTGTGGTACTAGTTGGCATGCTGCTCTTGTTGGTAAATACTTAATTGAACAATTGTCAAATATCCCCACCCAAGTATATTATGCTTCTGAATTTCGCTATGCACCTGCACCTATGACTGCAAATACTCTAACAATTGGTGTTACACAATCCGGTGAAACTGCTGATACACTAGCAGCTCTTAGCATTGAGAAAGAACGCCGTCAGGGAAAAGGAATTAAGTACCAAGCCCGACTAATGGGTATTACTAATCGCCCCGAAAGTACTTTGGGCTATATGGTTCCCCATATAATTAATACATTAGCTGGGATAGAGATAGGTGTGGCTGCGACTAAAACTTTTACCGCTCAACTAATGGCATTTTACGCTTTAGCTTTGGACTTAGCTACCCGTCAGCAAACAATTCCTTTTAATAGGTTAGAAGAGATAATTGATAGTTTGCACAATATTCCTGGGGAAATTGAATCTTCCCTAGAAAACCAAAAAAATTAACTGAACACCTTGCCCATGATTTTGCAGAAACCCAAGATTTCATATTTTTGGGTAGAGGGATAAACTTCCCCATTGCTCTAGAAGGGGCGCTAAAATTAAAGGAAATCAGCTACATTCATGCTGAAGGTTATCCTGCAGGGGAGATGAAACATGGCCCCATAGCTTTATTAGATTCTAAGGTTCCAGTCGTTGTGATCGCAACTTCTGGTAATGTATACGAAAAGTTGATTTCTAATGCTCAGGAAGCAAAAGCAAGGAATTCACGGTTAATTGGGGTAACTTCTGTAAATTATGGTGAAGCAACAGATGTATTCGATGATATGATACCCGTAGCTGAGGCAGACGAATTGCTATCTCCCCTACTAACAGTAGTCCCTATGCAACTATTAGCTTATCATATTGCAGCCAGACGCGGTTTAGATGTTGACCAGCCAAGGAACTTAGCAAAATCTGTTACTGTTGAGTAGCATATAGCATATAGGTACCATCTAAATACAATAATTTGTATATGTAAGTCTTCATTCTTTTTTTCACTTTAACCATAAGAAATAGGTAAAAAGGTTGCTACTAAAACCATGGAATAGTTTTAATTCTATGTAATGGATACAAAATTATAAAGGGATGATATTTGTGTGGATTAGAACATAAAAATCTACTGGGTATTTTAAAGATATGAAAAAACTTCAGTTCTAAACTTATATAAACTTTGAATTGTAACAGGGCAATATATGCGTTAATGAATTGCATCTATAAACTGGTATTTAGTAAGGTGAGAATTACTCGTTCAGGTATATATTCGTTAATAAAATAAAAACTAGGCAGTGCGGCATTATAGTATATTAATTGAATAGTATTATTAACTAATGTTTATTGAAAACTCCAGAAATAGATACTCTTCTTGCTGATTATTTTCTATTTTGTGGTAGACAGAGCAGTCAAAGTCAACAAAAACAAGTGAACCGAGAAATTTAGAGTAGGTAAACCTCTATGGATACTTAAAAATCCTAAATAAAAAAGGATTATGATACTTTCTATAAATAAGCATGAGTATTTAATATGCTATCTGCAGCTATATAATTTTTGATTTATATATATGAGTTGGTATTTAAATTCGCATATTCATTATAAAAACTGACTAAATAATTTGAATAAATTAAAGCCCTTATTACCGTCCAAAAATAATTATCTCCTCATCGGTAAATTCAAAAAACTTGGTAATGAGTTTGTTTTCTATCTTCGAACTGTATACCTTTCAAGTCTCCGATTTAGGCAACTTGGATTATAATTGCCTACAGTTATCACTAAATTCCTATGCAGATGGTCAATTTAACATTGTCTATTAGCTATCAATTAAATTATTCACCTTTCCTCTTTAGGTTTATTTCCAGCAGATTATTACTTTAATGGTAAAGATTTATGAGATAAAGACTATTTCCCTACTTAAGGTAATATATTTACATTAAGGTAATGATATTAACTTTTTACTACAGTCTCACTATATATTTAGCATAACTTGCTTAAGGATTTAACTTAGAACTCTTGAGTTACTCAAAGCCAATAAAAATAAAGAATCAAACTTTTATTAATAATCCCCAATACGCTATAAAATTTGAAAATTCAGGTTTAATTTCCAAATACTTTTGAGCAAGTTTTTTATAAACCTAAAATTTAGTCTAAAGTCCAGTATTGTATAAACTAGGGTGGAATAAACCTTTGTGCTTCACTCTACTACAACTATAGTATTAACTTAATTTTATGGGAAATCAGTTTAGTTTTTTATTCAAGGTGCTTATTCTTTCTGTGGGATTTTCATTGATCATTAAGTATTTATGCCCGTTCTTGTCGATTCCTGCTACGTCTAGTAATGCTTTAATTATGGTTTTATCACCAACTATTGTACTAGGAACAGTTTTAATTTGGCGATTGCAGAGATAGGCAAAAATCTCTAATAAAATCGTATTAAGTTGAGTAGAATCAGCTAAATTAGCTGGATTAACGAAAGTGGGACTATACTATAAATTGGGGATTAGGGCGTGAGTCTGGATCAGTGGATTGGTTTAATAGTAATAGTTATTTCCCTGTACATTGTATGGCAAATAAAGGAAGTACTATTACTGATATTTGCAGCAGTTGTTTTAGCTACAACATTAAATAGACTATCAAGGTGTTTTCAACAATTTGGATTAAAGCGTGGTTTTTCTGTATTACTATCAGTCAGCATTTTTTTTGCTATTATCATTAGTTTCTTCTGGCTGGTAGTCCCACCATTTGCAGACCAGTTTCAAGAACTGACCAAGCAGTTCCCAGAGGGTTTAGAGCGTTTTGATACTTGGCTGGAAGATCTTAAGCTAAGAGTTCCCAGTGCACTTAGTCCCTACATTTCTGATATTAATAGTTTAATTCAACAAGCAGAGCCGTGGTTAAAGCGTGTTGCTGACAGTTCAGTGGCTTTTCTCTCTGGTTCTTTGGAAGTGCTTTTGAAAATCCTATTAGTAATAGTTCTAACAGGTATGTTCCTAGCCGAACCATTAGCATACCGGAAAGTATTTGTGCGTTTATTCCCTTCATTTTATCGACAGAGGGTAGATGGAATTCTAGACCTATGTGGGGTTTCCTTAGAAAGATGGGTTGCAGGAGCAATTATAGCAATGTTTGTAGTTGGGGGAATGAGTTTTGTTGGCTTATGGATACTGGGAGTCCCTGCAGCTCTAGCATTAGGGATATTAGCAGGAGTTTTGAACTTAATCCCCAATTTAGGTCCAACATTAAGTGCAATTCCAGCTATGGCAATAGCGTTTAGTCCAGATTCACCTTGGCGACTGCTTGTTGTATTAATACTTTACTTTATAATTCAGCAAATAGAAAGTAATTTCCTTACCCCTATTGTAATGGCACATCAAGTATCATTATTACCTGCTGTTACTCTCGTTTCTCAGTTATTTTTTGCTTATTTCCTGGGCTTTTCAGGTTTGTTTTTAGCACTACCCCTTACTGTTGTGGGCAGAATTTGGTTAGAAGAGGTCCTAGTAAAAGATGTTCTGGATGCATGGGTTGATAAATCTAAAGGAATGTAGAAACTAAGTGATTAATTTTTCAGGAAAAACTCAAAAACCCGAAAAAGAATAATTAAGGTATTTATAGAGGGAAAATATATTAATTAAATTAATTTTCGGAGTGAGAGCTATATTGAAAATATTTATTTATCAAAATAGAAAGTACTGATTTGATCTTTTCTTTTATTATTGTAGATGTTGAGATTTTATCCATTTCCTGAAGTGATGATGTGGAATTAATAATGTTCCTGTTCAACCTTAAATAGACGAAAATTATATTATGGACCCCGAAAATTAGTCAAGCTTAATTGCAGCCTCACAACTGTAACCAAATTAGTAGCTCCAACTACGTATAGAAATAAACATCATACGTAAAATCATTGTTGGCAAGAGCCAATATCCACTATCTTATTCTTTTGATAAAACATCTTTCTGAATACTTGTTAATATTAGGGTATTTGGGTTTACACAACTCTTCGAATCAGCTATTATTTCATTCATTTACTTGCGTTTATTAATGCCCTGATCAAGGTTTACAATTCAACAATTATTCATAAAAGTAACTATTGAATTGTTATTAAGTTCCTGGAGCTATTTATCTATTGTAAAAAGCTGCTAATATGATCCTAATATTTATCTCTTGTGATTTATTTTACTAATAATGATCTGTACTATTACTTGTAAACAATACGTAAATTCTATTCTTATATGATGTCCCTTACAATTAGCAGGATGTAAAGTCTAGTCATGAAATTAATCTTCAGATAAACTTTCTTATGATCTCTTTTAATCTAGATTAAAACCCAAGATAATTTGGGAATATATAAATAAAAAATAGCCTCATAAAATTTTCTGGGTAATAAAAATATAAAAAGAAGGAAAGTTAATTTTCATAATGATTCATAAGACTAAAGATAACTCAGCTAATCAACATAGGCTTTACACTTATAACCCTAATAATTAGGTAACAACCGTTCAGTTGCAACCCAAACTTGGTCAACATTCCCGAAAAATATAAATCAAGCCCATGATGAGATTCGAACTCATGACCTCACCCTTACCAAGGGTGTGCTCTACCCCTGAGCCACATGGGCAAACAACCAATAATAATCGCAAATTATAATTAGATAAAGTTAAAATTAAAATCTACGACTAGTTTCCATAAAGGTGGGCCGGACTGGATTTGAACCAGTGTAGGCGCTAGCCAACGGATTTACAGTCCGTCTCCATTAACCACTCGGACACCGACCCATGAAAATTTTAGCATTCACTAATGATAACATAAATGTTTTAAATGACAAGAAATCTGACGGATAAAAGTAAATCTAGGTTAAAAATAGTGAATACTTACTCATAAAGTTAGTAAACCAAACATAAGAACATCAATATTATCACTAGGCTTAATATCAAATGCCAAAGTTACCACCTAAAGACTATATTAAATCAGTTTCATTCTCAGATAAGGTTAGTTTATATCCCATTGGTATCATACATTCCCCTTATAAAGAGCGCCATGGAACACCGCGACAATCCCACTTGGGCACAGCACCCTCAGATTACCAACCTGTAATTGCTAGCATTGAGCTATTTGCTGATATTGTCCCAAAAAAGGCGCTAAAGGACATGGAGGGTTTTGAACATATTTGGGTAATTTCATGGCTACACCTCAACAAGCACTGGAATCCCACTGTTATACCCCCACGAGGGCCCCGAATTAGGAGGGGTACTCTAGCAACCCGTGCACCACATCGTCCTAATCCTATCGGTTTGAGTGCTTTGAAACTAATTAGGATAGAAGGTTTAGTTTTGTATGTTGAAGGAATTGATCTACTTGAGAATACACCTGTATTAGATATTAAGCCTTACGTTAGTTACTGCGATGCTTTCGTCAATAGTAAGTGTGGCTATGTCCATGATATAGAAAATTCACGGGACTTAGAGATTGATATTTTTGGTAGAAATAGACTTGGTTAGAAAAAATAAGAAGACAGATTGTAAAATGTGAAATAGAAAATATTTGGGATAGCTAAATACTATATGTGTAAATTTATAGATGTTTTTAAAGACTTTTCTAGTCTCATCTCATTTCAATTTTACTTTAAATAAACCCAGAATATTTACAACCGCGAGTTTTTGATGTCTTGATTCTTGAACCCAAGCTACTCCTTTGCAAGGGTAAAGTCAAAACGTAGCAGATAATGAAAATAATTTGCTATGATTATGATAGATAAGCTATATCTTAGCATTAAATTATATAAAGAGATTTTCTATTTCTATACGAACATCATATACATATTTACTCAGCTTCTAGAAATATTTAATTAAGTTCAATAAGTACAACAATTTGGTAATAATTCCAGAAGATTTTCAATATGTTATTCATAAGATTGGATTATTAAAGAATAAAAATTTAAATGGTGCTGTATATAAAATATGCAACAATAATTATTTAACTATATACTGAAGTATAACAAACTAAACCTTATACGATTTAAATGTATTAATAATACTCTCTTTACACAATGCAAAATGGAGAAAATCACAAGATATTAGACCTAATTTTTATTAGGCTAGTTTAGCTTATAAATTCTTTTATGAAATATTCTCATACCATACATGATATGAATTCCGTAGCCATAATAGTTATAATTTCAGAAATTATTGGAATCAAGTAATTACTTAGGTAAAACAAGAATTTTCGTCTGGTTTTACCTCCGGCTTGGGATAATTAATCTCAATATAAAATTATGTATTAGTTGCTGAGTAGGTAAGTTATTAATTTTTAAGACAGAGGGAATACTCAAAAGCGAAAGTCACACATAAGAAACTATTCTAAGTCTGCTACTATTTTGAATAGTTATGTATCAGAACTAATGCAGATATCAAAAGGATAATATAATTATCCAATAAGGATTACCAATATCAATACAGGTTGGTTATAATTTACTTAAGTAATAAATTGGGATCAGATATATATTCAAGGTGTGAGGATATTATGTCTTTATTTAAAACTGAAAAATCCTACAAGCTAAAAATTAGAGATTGATTCTATACAGCTTCTAGTTATAAAAATTTAATCTAATGAAAAAATATTAAAATAAGCGGATTTAAACAAAGATAGAGTATGATAAAGCACCAACCTAAAAAATACTGCTATTTTCTGTAAATAGTACAACTCCATAAACTACACAAAATTTATGAGTTATACAATGAAAATTTGTAATTGTTGAAACACATATGATGGCGAATTTTCTATTAAATTTAGCACCTGGAAGATTGCCTAGGATATAAATGGGGGGTACAGATAGTTTAACCCCCATTTATAATGCAAATTGCATGCTACCGTAACATAAAAGTTCTCTATTCTATTAGCTGTAAGCAGTAAATAATCGTAATTATTCTTAAATTTAATTACGATTATTTATACTCATGACACTATGAGATTCTAATCTAGAACTAGCATTACTGCAAACTGCATGTTGTTTAGTTGAATGAACTCTCAATTTAGCATATTTTGCTTTCTAACCTATTTATTTCTCTTGGGGTTAAGGCTCAATAAGAATTTAAGTTGATTCCTGTGACATGCAAGATAGTTTATCAGCTTTTTGAGTTAAACGAATGTTCTCCCTATAATCTACTGGACAATCAATTATTGCTGGTACATCTTGTGCTAAAGCTTCTTTTAAGATGGGAATGAAATCCTCAGATGCATTCACTCGGTAACCTTTTAATCCCATACTTTCTGCTAATTTGACAAAGTCAGGATTCCCAAACTCGATAAAGGATGACTTACCTTCACCAAAGTGATTTTCTTGCTTCCATCCAATTAGGCCGTAACCACCATCATGAAAAATAAGAGTAACAAAAGCTGTACCCACACGTAAAGCTGTTTCTAATTCTTGGCAATTCATCATGAACCCGCCATCTCCAGTTACAGCTACAACTTTACGATTGGGATAAACTAGTTTTGCAGCCAAAGCTCCAGGAATAGCTATTCCCATGGCTGCAAAACCATTTGAAATCAAGCAGGTATTGGGGCTATGACAATGGTAATGGCGGGCCATCCATATCTTATGTGCACCTACATCAGAAATTACAACATCATCTGGTCCCATTACCTCGCGCAAATCATGAATTAACTTTTGTGGTTTTACAGGAAACCCATTATCATTGGCATATTGCTCATAATCAGCACGAATATTTGCCTTTAAACTAATGGCATATGGATTGGGCTTAAGGTCTCTGTCTGCTAGTTTCGCAATTTCTGTCAGTGAGTTAGAAATATCCCCTACTACTTCTACTAAGGGAATATAACTACTATCAATTTCCGCCTTATTTAGTCCAACATGAATAATAGGGATACTTCCTTCAGGATTCCATTTTTTTGGGGAGAACTCAATTAAGTCATAACCAATTGCAATAACTAAGTCTGTATTATCAAAACCACAGTTGATAAAATCCCTTTGCTGTAGTCCTACTGACCATAAGGCCAATGGATGAGTATAAGGAATTACACCTTTACCCATAAAGGTATTGACAACAGGAATATTCATCTGGGTAGCAAATTGTGTGACAGCATCGCTTGCCTGAGCGCGGATAGCTCCATTACCAACTAGAATAATGGGATTCGTCGCTTGAGAAACGGCAGCAGCAGCAGCTCTAATAATAGCAAAGGAAGTGTAGGTTTTTTCATTGTTGTCTGGCCGTAAAGGTTCCCCTTTTACAGGCATAGCAGCAATATTTTCAGGCAAGTCTATATGAACTGCACCTGGTTCCTCTGCTTGTGCTTTTTTAAAAGCTTTACGGACAACTTCTGGAGTTATGCTTGGTCGTACAATTTGTTTGTTCCATTTGGTCACAGGAGCAAACATGGCTACTAAGTCCAAGTATTGGTGGGATTCAATATGCATTCTGTCTGTGCCTACTTGCCCAGTGATTGCCACTAATGGTGAGCTATCAAGGTTAGCATCAGCAACACCTGTCATTAAGTTAGTCGCCCCTGGACCTAGTGTTGAAAGACACACTCCTGCCTTTCCCGTTAGTCTTCCATAGACATCTGCCATAAAGGCTGCCCCCTGTTCGTGCCGGGTAGTAATAAATTGAATGGAAGACCCTTTCAAAGCTTCTAAAACATGTAGGTTCTCTTCCCCAGGCAATCCAAAAATATATTCTACTCCTTCATTTTCCAAACACTTTACCAATAACTCTGCTGTATTCATTATTTGTTATCCTCCATACTGTCTTGTTTTTTTTGGAATGTTTATATGTTCTTAAAACTTACTACTCTAGTAAAGAACAATCGATGAATGTGATTTTCAGTTGTAAAAATTACTTAAGATTTACATCAAAATACATTTACTGGACAATGTATTTGTCAAATTATTTTTGAGACTGATTTGTTATGAAATTTGCTTTACCCATATAGTTTTAACATTAACAAACTCATGTATGCCTTGAATACTTAATTCTCTTCCGTATCCAGACCGTTTTACGCCACCGAAAGGCATACGAGGATCGGATTTAACTATACCATTGATAAATACTGCTCCAGCTTCAATTTCGTTAATTAAGTATTGCTGCTCCTGGGGATCATTTGTCCAAGCGCTGGCACCAAGCCCAAAAGGGGTATCATTAGCCAATTGAATTGCTGTATCAATATCTGGAACCCGAAATAACATCCCTACAGGTCCAAAAAATTCTTCTCTAGCCACAGGATTTTCTGGGAGAATGTCAACAATTAGGGTTGGTGGGTAGTAGTTACCGGAATTATTTTGTATAGGTTTACCACCTAAAACTAGTTTTGCCCCAGCATTTATGGCTTTCTGCACTTTTTGGTCTATATCCTCAAGAATTTTATTGGTTGCCAAAGGCCCAATATCAGTTTCCGGAAGCATGGGATCGCCAATTTTTAATGCTTGAAACTCTTCTATTAGGAGTTTTTCAAACTCATCTGCAATTGAATCAATTACAATAAAGCGTTTTGCTGCAATACAAGATTGTCCATTATTTAACATCCGTGATGTTGTCCCAGTTACTGCAGCCGCCTTTAAATTGGCACTTGATAAAACAATAAATGGGTCGCTACCACCCAATTCCAACACAGTTTTTTTGATATGCATTCCTGATGTAGCAGCTAAGGAAATACCTGCAGGTTCACTACCAGTCAATGTAGCAGCTTTTACTCGTTGGTCTGCTATTAGTGGTGATACTTGATTTGCACCAATTAAGAGGGTTTGAAATATTCCATTAGCAAAACCTGCTTTATGGAAAATCTCTTCGATGGCTAAGGCACATTGAGGTACATTAGAAGCATGTTTGAGTAGGGCAACATTCCCTGCCATTAGTGCAGGTGCAGCAAAACGAAATACTTGCCAAAAAGGGAAATTCCAAGGCATTACAGCTAAAATTATCCCCAGAGGTTGATATCTAACAAAACTTTGGCTAGCATCAGTTTGAACGGTTTTATCTGAAAGAAATTCGGCCCCGTTCTCGGCATAGTAATTACACACCAGCAAACATTTTTCTACTTCTGCGACTGCGCTTTTATAAGTCTTACCCATTTCTAGAGTCATTAACTTGGCGAAATCAGCTTTCCCTTGCTTCAAAATATCAGCACAGGACTCTAATAGGTGTGATCGCTGTTGAAAATTAGTATGTCGATATGTTTCAAAAGCCTGTTGTGCTAAATGAATTTTGGCAGAAATCTCCTCGTTACTGAGGGGGGTAAATGTTTTTAACAGTTCCCCCGTGGCGGGGTTAATAGTGGAGATAGTCATCTTCTAACCTCTCATCAAAAATATTTCAGGTAGCATCCAATTCCCCTAGATTAATTATTATAGGAGCTAATACCAGAATTCTCATGTTATCCTCCTGTATTGTCAGTCAAATCTTAGAACTTCTCAACTTAACTTTGCATTAGCAGACAGCGCGATTAATGAAGTGTTTATGTTAAACATTTAAACTTTCATTTACTTTGCTTCGTCTTACCTTAAGGGCTATGACTAATCCTATTACACCTCAATTCCTATTATTCTCCATACACCTTTAATAAGGGTCAACTAATTCTAACGATTTGAGTCCTCATAATGGTTATCCAGTCAAGGCTCAACAAAAATGTCATGCATGTTCATACCATCACTCCAAGACAAGAACTCAATTTCCCGGCCTAAATAACAACGAGATCAGGTTAGTATTTGTTGTTCTAACAGATAGAAGTCTTAAAAGTCATACTCTCTACCAACAACCTCAAAACATTTAGCTGCCTTGCATGTGGGCAACGGAGTTTGAACTCCAATTTAAATACTTCTATTTATCCATAGTAATATTAAATTTCCCTAAAAGTTAATGAATCAATAAGAAATGACAAACAGCCTGGCATAACCTGTCGTCAATATACATTCTGAGGGATTTTTAACAAATCTTGATGGATTTTTAACAATTGGAATTAACCGACACTAATTTAGTATATATCACTTTCACCTATAACTTCTTAAGAAATGGCAATTCATTATTTGCAGTTATTGTTTAAAGTACCCACGATTGAGAGTATTTTGATTTATTAGCAACTTATTATCACATTAATACCCCAGAAAATCCAACAATGACAGTGATTAATAATTAGCATTAAACTACCCCATTACTCCCATGTTGATAAAGGTAGAAGAATGTATCCAAATTATTTTCAATGATGTTAACATTGCAAACATCTAGAATGCTAAATTGGTTTTAGGAGTAAACTATCTGCCTTGTTAGTTTATCTACTTTGAGGTTATTAGAAAAGTTAGTGGGTAAGGAAGACTAATCATTCTATTTAGTATGGGAGAACACTAATATAGAATATTAGATATTACTAGAGCAACTTCAATGACGCATTTACAACAATTGAAAATCATGCGGTGTCTGCTAAAAAATTTACAAGTATTTGTTTTATAAGTAATGATACAAAAATTCCAAATAATGATTTTTTATAGTAGTTAAATTTCTAGAGGAATTTGTAGATATATTTAGGAGCTTACTGGTAGTTTGGGTTACTGAAAACTGTCAACGGCCTTTTATTTACTTGTTCTCCTACAACTTTCATTAAAATATCCTTAATTTTTAAAGGTCATTCAAGTATAGTTTTACCTTTTTTCTATCCATAGAAACTAATATAGCTTTAGTAGTAACAAACAATTGCTTACCACCACTAGAAATAATTTTATAATCATAATTTATATGCACACTAATGAGGTCTATAAGAGTTTTCACAATTGCTTTAGTCCTTTACTTAATAGGATCGTAATAGAATATGGATTCAATCACTAGTAAGTCATAACCCAAAACTACAAAATCAGCATAGTTAATACGAAATAGAAGCAAAATATTCTACCTGTGCCTTTTCCATTTATTTGGAGATAATTCCCATCTCAAATAATCTCTGAATAATCTGTCGTATATTTAAACTAACTTTTAAATGCATGTATACATTTAAATATTAAATCGTTTGTTCAATGATGCTTACAGATTTTATATAGACATGACTTTCTGATACAGAAAGTCATTGTACCTTGTCTAAAGAATAAGCAATAACTTTTATTTTAAGAAAATTAAATATATTGGGGTTTAATTTTCTTCGATTAATTTATACGTGTGACTTAGGCTTGACAAGCATAGTAGTCAGAACCTTGCTGCAATTTTATTAATTGCATATCATCAAATTTGTAAGCTATATATTGTAAACAGACCGAGCAGTACTTACACTAGTAACCCAACGTGAATTGCTAGTGTAAGTACTGCTCGGTGAACAATAATTAATCCCTAACAAAAACTAAATGGCCTGTTCATAATCTTGATTTTTTATTGTCTTATGAATGGTTGTTAATGCTATCGTTTTACTAGAGTTTTTTTGCCTATATGAATAGGTATAAATTCCTTGATTAGATTAGAAAGTTCTTTTAATTGGCTTATGGCTTCAGCACCCTCTAATTTCATTAATTCATGATCATCCCGCATTTCAGTCCAGGTAATTCCATAATCTGATACTAAAAAGCGAATCAAGTGGTTTTCTCCTAAGCTGACCATAAAAGAAGCGCTATTCCTTTGATTCCCACAAGTATAGCATGAGGCAGTATATCCCTGTCTTTCAAGGACAATTGCCAATGCTTGTAAATTCATTACAAGTTCCTGAACAAATAGTCGGTGTTGTTGCGCTAGTCTTATAAACACGTTGATCCTCCAAACACCACTGTTAATTTTATATTTTCTTTAGATTTAAGCGCATAATGGCATTATGAACTAAATATTGCATCTTGAACACAGATTGTAATCAGTTAGATCAACTACCTTAAGCAAGTTAGTTGATCTAAGGTGATATTACCGCATCAAAAATTCACTTTGGTTGTTCTTTCATCAGCACTTGGACAAAACAAACAAGCAATAATGAATGCCTTCATGATTGTAACTATGTAAAAATATTTGCGAAGTAAAAATATTTACAAAATATAACTTAGGAACTCAACCAAATATTCCTGAAGAATCAGTGCTAATTTCCAGGCACTCCAATATCTTACGGAGCTTGATAAGGAATAAATAGTTCCAAAAATTAGAGGATATTAAATATCATTTCCCAGGCTTTTGCCAAGTAATAGCCTGCTTGTACATTTATATTATCTTTTCTCAGAAAAATAATTTTTACTTTTACAGATGTAGATATTATAACTAATAAGATTGTATTACACTTTGCTAGAAATAAACTAATTAGCCCCACCTAACCCAAGTTTTTAATGAATTCTTACAGACTAGAATGAAGTCTAATCATAGGGTCTTGAAGATTTTTTTCTTGAATTATGTCACTTCCAGCAAACATTAGTCATCAACTTGCTTTGATACCCTCTTAATAACCAGTATTGCTTACATACTAGTTATTTAATTTTCATTATTTCTTTTTCTCTAACAAATCTATTAAAAGTTGATATGTGATGTAATCACAATTATTTGCGGTTTTGATTTCGCCATGTACTTCTTACGAAACGAATTTCATCATAACTATAGCTATCTCCCAAATATTCTTTGATAGTTTTCATGGAAATATCTCCTAAACTATCTAGTGATTGTAGAATTTCTTTTTGTTTCTCCTTAGATACAAAGTGATTAATATCTACTGGTTGATTTTTTTCTATTAACTTGCAGAGATGATAAATAATTGTAGTGGGATGGAGATTTCTTTGGACAGCAATTTGTTTAATATTCAGACTTTGTTGATAGAGTTGTAAAGTTAATAGCTCAGTACTAGAAGGATGGTTGTTGTTCTGTTTAACTTGGATTAGAGATAGAGATGAATTGTGCTCTTGGCAGCAGGTACGGATTTCTGTTAATAAGCTATCACCATATTGATAAAGTTTATGACTATCAATTCCAGAGATTTCGCCTAATTTTTCTTTAGTCTGGGGTTGTACCTGTGATATGAGTTCTAAGACAGAATCAGTAAAAATAACATGGGGTTGTACAGATTGTTGGTCTGCTAATTCTCTGCGTAGGGATCGCAATCTGTTAAGTAATATATCTGCGATTCTAACTTTAGGATTACCATGATATGTAGTAGTTTGAAGTCTAATAGGAATTGATAGTTTTACTTGACGCTGTTGTCGCATAACTTTCCAACTCAAATGGTTCAACTTGAGTATAGAATAGCCATCATCAGTTTGTGTGAGCAGACCCTGGTGGAGTAATGATCGCGCCAAGTTCCTCCATTCGTCTATGCTTCTATTCTTCCCAATACCATGGGTAGAGAGTTCATTATGTTTGTATCGCATTACTTTCTGATTTTGAGAGCCCTGTAATACATCGATGATATGGCTCATACCAAATTTTTCCTTACAACGAGCTACGCAGGATAAAAACTTCATTGCTTCTAGCGTCCAATCTTCTACAGGTTGTGGATTAAGACAGTTATCACAATTGCCACAGTTACCAGCAAATTGCTCCCCAAAATAACCTAATTGGATTGTGCGTCGGCAAATTGTACTTTCCACATAATCAACCATTTGCCGTAGCTGTTGTTTAGCAATCAACTGTTCCTGAAGATTATTTTTTTGATTGATACTCCATTCAATGGTCTTGATATCACTATAGTCAAAAAATATTGCACACAGAGATAACTCTCCATCTCTACCAGCTCTTCCAGATTCTTGATAATAACTTTCCAAATTTCGAGGTAAACAATAGTGTATTACGAAACGTACATCAGGCTTATTAATACCCATACCAAAAGCAATAGTTGCTATCATCACCCGTACATCACCCTGGATAAATTTGGTTTGATTTTGGGTACGTACCTTATCACTTAATCCTGCATGATAAGGTAGGGCAGAAATACTATCATGTTGGAGTTTAAAAGCAATCTCTTCGACCTGTTTGCGTGTCAAACAATAGATAATCCCTGGGCCATCACTTTTCCCTATAAAATCTACAATTTCTCTGTAAGTATTCCTATTTTTCTCTCGTACTTCATAGTAAAGATTTTGACGATTAAAACTTGCTATATGGATGCTGGGTTGTCTTAGTCCTAATTTGATAATTATATCATTACGAACCCTATCTGTAGCTGTTGCAGTTAACGCAAAAATAGGCACATGGGGAAGCCGAACTCTCAGTACTTTTAACTTGCTGTATTCGGGACGAAAATCATGCCCCCATTCTGATATACAATGTGCTTCATCAATTGCAAATGCAGAAATACCTACCTCATGCTCAACTAAATCAAGAAATGGTAAAAACTTTCCGCTAACAAGTTTTTCAGGCGCAATATAAAGTAGCTTCACTTTACCATCTATGATTTTTTGTTCCCGTGTTCGGATTTGATATTGGTTTAAACTACTATTAAGAAAAGTTGCTGCAATGCCGTTCTTTTGTAAAGTTTCCACTTGGTCTTGCATTAATGCAATTAATGGAGAAATGACTACCGTTAAGCCTGATTTCATTAATGCTGGTAACTGAAAACAGATAGATTTCCCACCACCAGTAGGCATAATTACTAGCAAATCCCTATTTTGCATTGCATCCTCAATAATTCTTCTTTGTCCAAGACGAAAATTATCGTAACCAAAGTAGTATTTTAGTGATTCTTCTAAACTAGGATGCATAGTTATTAAGATATGCTTAATTGCACGCGATTAATATATAATAGTTCTTATATTGTTAGTCATAGCTTGACAATCATAAATAATATTTTCAACTTAAAACTCTTAATCAGCATAGTTCTTATAGCTATTTAATTAGTACAATCTTATTATCCTTATTTATATATCGAGTTTTTCATAATATAAACACTTAGTATTATCCTCAAAAACTTAGACTTGAAAATATATACTTTGAGATTTCATTATTAGATATTTCTGCTTACCTTAGTAGTCAGGATCAATAAATTAACAATTTAGACATATGAGATATTTTCTGGTGGTGCTTTTATTCCTAAACTAACACCTGAGAGATTTATCAGGGCCCAAGGCTATGTTTGTTGCTACAAATAGAAGGCTTTCAAAATATCCTCATTAATTAAGTATTATTATCCCTACCCCATAACTTCTGCTTTATAGTTTTTTTATTTTGGATTATTACTTGGCTTTTACTAACACATAAGGCTGCACAATTAGAGTGTAAAACCGCTTTGTACGATGCCTATTCCATTCGCCTATTTCTTCTATAGAAGGTTTAGTAATTAAAGCTTCACTAATCCACAAGCCTACTTTTTCTGTATCATCAGAAGCTACTGCAGCCCCTACTTCTATTAATTCTAATCCTGTCTTCACGACAATAATTGCATCTCTTTTTGCATGGGGAATTAACCAGTCCCACTCTGCCTCATCTAAGTTTTCTTGTAATTGTACTCTTAAATCTTGATTAGTCATTGGCTTTTGGTTTTGGATCTTGAAAATTAGAAGTTAGATAGAGTATTTTATGTTTCTCATGGAATTTGTTATATTAAGAAAGCAAAATTTTATGATAGTCGGTATAAAATTTACTCTTGATATTATTCAGACTTGTTCTGAGATAAAAATATGTACTTCTTTATACCTAAAATATTTTATTTCAGGTATAGGCTATCTATAACGAAAGTATTGAAGCCTTGTAATTATTCCTAAAATAGAGTCAAGTCATTTGTTAGTTTCTATTTGATTTATAGCTTTAAGTATAATCCTTGTATTGTCAGAGTAGAATTATCTGCCTAAATCATGCAAATCATTAATTGCTGCTGTACATTTTTGTGTTACTAAGTCTAATTCTTCTTTCCCAGTAGATTGAGAATGATTAATAATATTGCCAATCCTTATTGTTACTGGCACAGGGCGGGGCAAGATACCACCTCCTACTTTTATTGCTTCTGTCCCCCACAAGCATACAGGCAAGAGAGGAGCCTTTGCCTTAGCAGAAATTAAGACTGCACCTCTTTTTGGATCTGTAATTTTCCCATTAGGAGTGCGGGTACCCTGTAAAAATAACCCTATAGCCCAACCACCTTCTAAGTATTTTAAGGCTGAACGAATAGCATTGCGATCAGCTGCACCTCTACTTACTGGATAAGCTCCATATAACTCGATAGCCTGCCCTAATATGGGGATCTGAAAAAGTTCTTTTTTTGCCATATATGCTACAGGACGGCAGACACAACTAGAAAGAATAGGTGGATCAAAATTACTCGCATGATTACTAACTATTACCAAAGGCCCTGTTCGAGGTACATTTTCCATGCCATAAATTCTACCCCGAAAGTAGGTATGTAAAACAGGACTAACTACAAACCATTTAAAGGCGTAGTAAAGCATAAGACTAATAAGCGGTTCGCGGCTTTGGAACATATTTTGGATAAATAGAGGATAGCAAGAAAAAATTTAACTACCAAGTAAGAGAAGTAAAATAAAAAAATTCTCTCTAAGTCTTAAATATCAATTTTCAATATCAGATATACTCTGAATATTTTCCAGAATTAAATTAGGACAAGTGCGTTTAATTAAGCCAGTTAAAACATTTCCCGGCCCAATTTCTATAACCTTTTCAACTCCTTCTTCTGGAAGAGCTAAGGCTATCTCACGCCAACGCACTACACTAGTCATCTGTTTCATAAGACGCTGTTTTAATATCTTGGCTGATACTGACGGAGTTGGTTCAGTATTAGATAATACGGGTATATTAGCATCTAGAAATTCTACTGATGTTAATATATCCTTGAATTTCTGGGAAGCCGGTTTCATAATATTGGAGTGAAATGCACCAGAAACTTTTAAGGGAATTGTCCTTTTACTTTTAACCTGTGAGATCACTAATTTTACTGCTTTGGGAGTACCAGAAATAACAACTTGATTAGGACTGTTATCATTAGCGAGAAACACCTCGGGGTTATTAGCAATGGCATTTTCTAATTGTTTCCTATCAAATTTAATTAAAGCTGCCATCATTCCTCCAGAAGCACTATTCATTAGTTCGGCACGGGACTTCACTAACTGAAGTCCCGTTGACCATTCGAATACTCCAGCAACATACAAAGCAACGTATTCTCCTAAACTATGGCCAGCAACTAAATCTGGTTGCTGCTTTTGCCTGATCAAGTCAGCAAGAATAGTTTCTACTATATAGAGGCAAGGCTGTGTGTAGAGGGTTTCTAATAGCTTATCAGGTTTATTATGGCATATATCAATTAAAGACCAACCCAAAATATTCTTAGCCCAAGCAAATTTTTCTTTTGCCAATGGGTGGGCTCTTAAATCGTCTCCCATTCCCTGATTTTGGGAACCTTGTCCAGGAAAAACCCATGCAGTCTTAGTCATTCAAAAAAAATTGTATTTTAGATATTATTTGGATATTGGATTAGTTTAGGATTTGAGATTGAATATTGAATATTTACACTCTAACTCCTTGGTTCTAGGATACATACAAAGATTAACCCTGTTACCTCGACATTTAATTTAGCCTCTTGCCCATTGGAAAATCACAGAGCCCCAAGTTAATCCAGCACCAAAACCAGACGCGGCAATCACATGATTAGGCTGGATTTTTCCTTGTCTTATTGCCTCATCTAATGCTATAGGTATGGAAGCAGCAGAAGTATTACCATAAGAAGCTAAGTTGCTAATCACTTTATGCTCAGGCACTTTTAGCCGTTGGGCAACAGCATCAAGAATACGCTGGTTTGCCTGATGTAAAAGTAACCAATCAATGTCTTCTACTGTTAAATTGGCACGGAATAGGGCTTTATCAATAATTTCTGGCACTTTTTGCACAGCAAACTTATATACTTCTTTTCCATTCATAGAAATACTTTGGAAATTCCCCGTACTGACAGTAATATTATCTGTTAGATTCCGGCATTGGGGTACATATGCAAGATTTAGACTGTCATTTTGTGTACCATCACTTCTTAGTTCAAAGCTTAATAAGCGGTCACTCTGATTAGACTGTAAAACTATGGCTCCCGCACCATCGCCAAATAGCACACAAGTACGTCTATCTTCCCAATCTACCCAACGAGAGAGAATATCCGCCCCAATTAACAAGGCATTTTGAAATACTCCTGTTCTAATGTATTGGGCAGCTGTTACCATACCAAATATAAAACCGGAGCAAGCAGCAGTCAAATCAAAGGCTACAGCTCTAGTTGCTCCTATTCTTCCTTGAATTTGACAAGCACTACCAAACAAATCATCGGGGGTAGAAGTTGCCAGAAGAATCAAATCAATCTCTTGGGGTGTAATTCCTGCCATAGCAATCGCATTTTTTGCTGATACTGAGGCAAGTTGGGTTAATGAATCATTACAACTAGCTAAATGTCGTTGGCGAATACCAGTTCTGGTGGTAACCCACTCATCACAAGTATCCACGAAATTCATTATCCCCTGATTATCAAGAGAAGTTTTAGGTATTGCTGAGCCACTTCCTGTAATTGCTATTCCTAAATTCTGCACGCCTAGCCTCCAAAGTTATTGGCTATAAGTTATTAGAAAGTTGTCAGTAGTTAAGGATATTACTTACATGTGCGAATCCGTTAACTATGAACTCATTCCTTCTAGCCACTCTCATGTTGTAGACTCTGGTATTGGGATTGAATTCTTTGTAAAACCTGATGATCTACAGCTTCCTTTGCCATTCTAATAGCATTAAAAATAGAAGGTGCTTGGGAGCTACCATGACCAATCACACAAATCCCATTTACGCCTAAAAGTAAAGCACCCCCATGTTCTGCATGATCTATGCGTTGTTTAATATTTTTAAGATTGGGTTTTAAAACTGCTGTACCGATTTGACCTCGCCACCCGTGGGGTAACTCTTCCTTCAGAATTTGAAGAACAATATTACCTAAAGCCTCAGCAAATTTCAGCAACACGTTGCCGACAAACCCATCACATACAATTACATCAAAATCGCCAGAAAGTACATCCCTACCTTCCGCATTACCAACAAAGTTAATATGACTATTTTCTTTGAGCATCTGATAAGTACGCACAGCAGCATCATTACCCTTACAATCTTCTTCTCCAATGTTTAATAAACCCACTTTGGGTTTGGGAACACCTAATACATATTGACTGTAAGCTGAACCCAACATGGCAAATTGCTCTAGAAATTTAGGACGACAGTCTACATTTGCCCCCACATCTAGAACCAGTACCTGCTTACTAGCAATCATGGTAGGGAATATAGCCCCAATTGCTGGACGATCAATCCCTGTTAGTCTTCCCAAACGCAATAGGGCTGCTCCCATGACTGCCCCAGAGTGTCCAGCAGAAACTACAGCTTCTGCTTGACCCTGCTTAACTAAACTCATAGCCACATTAATTGAAGCCTTTGGTTTGCGTCTTACACCTATAAGAGCATCCTCATACATGAAAATTGTGTCTTCAGCAGGTACAATTTCCACATGATTCAAGCTTGCATTTGCTGGCAGGCTAGCTTCAATCTCCTGGGGATCTCCTACCAACAAAACTTCCACATCTAACTCTTCTTTTGCCCGCAGTGCGCCAGCAACGACTTCACCGGGGGCGTAATCCCCTCCCATTGCATCAACTGCAATACGTACGCAAGTCGATCCCATTGTTCCTAGCTCAAAGAACCTTACAAATTTTACAAGATGCCCTAATTTTTCATCATTAGCTTGCTTAAATGCTAACTTTTTTGATGAGCTAAATTTACGGCATAAAGTATCTAGCTAGCCCAAAATAACATGAATTGACTCTCATCATAAGATTTATGGCCCAATTTAATACCATCTGTTTTCAGTCAGCAATAAATAGCTAATGCATTTGCTATAAGTTTTAAGGGTTACCTCAAGGATGAGATCACACCAGATTTTACCAACTGGTATTTTATAGTAAAACTTACGAAAGGAAGATACTTATCTGATCAGATTAATAATTAACTGATAACCAAGTCAACAAAAAAATCTATTTATCTAGTGTAATCTGTACTCGTTTTATCTGCGATTTGTTTTTTTTGGAAATTATTTCAGGTGTTAGTTTTACAAAAAAATCATTAGTTACATATGGCTCAAGTAATATTCCCTCCTCAATTATAGCAATAGCATTATTTAGATATGCTGTTGATAGGTGCATTTACTATGAACTTGGAAAATAGAGGATGGTTTGCAGTAGATTTTGCGAAGCCATATATATTATGGATCATTATCTTGAAGGGAAAAAGCACAACAATATTAGAGTAGCCATAAACCTTATAATTTAGATTAAAATTAGATTAAAACAATTTACAAAATAGCAATAGTAGTGGATTATCCCGTAGCTCGCTCAAACGCAGATGTCGGCCAAATTAACTTTGTTGGCAGAGAGGGAAAAGGAATTCAGATTACTATTCATCCCCCCAGTCAATATGTTCAAAGAAACCGCAACCGCATTTTTCCAGATTGGCAAAATCAGCCAATACTATGGGTGGTAATTATTTTGCAACAATCACACTTTCCAATTATGGAAATTACTCCACAGATAGAGAGTGAAAAACAAAAACTTAGGGGAATTTTCATACATTTTGGTTTTGAACTAGCTGTTAGTCTAAATTATCATGGTTACCCAAGCGATATAGTAGATCCTTGTACTGGCTATCCTTTACTTTCTCATCCTGGTGATATTCCTCATGATGATATTGCCACTGTAAAAGCCCTGCTTCATTATCCTATTATTCGTAATAAGTGTCGTATGTTAATCCATCCTAAATGGGGAACTTGCATCTATCCAAGCATTTTAATTTCAACAGCTGAACCCATACTTATTGATTTAGTGATTAAAAGCATTGCTCCCGAATACCATTGGAGACAAGTTAATAATATGACAATTACATAAAATTTACAGGCGTGATTTGATTTGAGAAACCCAAGACAAATTAAACATCAGCACTTCCAATTATACAAGCCCACTCATTGTGTAATGATGCTTTATTAGCATAATGCTGTATTAATATAATGATTTTACTCATTAGAATGACAGGATTATCATTTGAGTGTGTTACCATATTGGTATCAAAACAGTGAAGATTTCTATTATTATTCCTACCCTCAATGAGGTAGAACACATAAAGTCAACTCTTACTACCATCAAAGATAGCCAAAATGTAGAATTAATAGTTGTTGATGGTGGTTCTGGTGATGGAACTATTGAGTTAATACAAAACTTAGGATTGCCACTAATTATTTCTCCCCCCGGACGCGCAATCCAAATGAATACAGGAGCTTTAGCTTCAACTGGGGACATTCTGTTGTTTCTTCATGCAGACACTCATTTGCCTCCTAAATTTGATACTATGATTCGTCAAACCTTGGTAAAGCCAGGTGTAGTTGCAGGAGCATTCAGTCTGAAAATAGATTCAGAATTGCCAAGTTTACGTTTGGTTGAGAGAGGAGTAAGTTGGCGATCACAACTTTGGCAAATGCCCTATGGAGATCAAGCAATATTTATAAAAAGGGGAGTTTTTCAGGCTGTTGGTGGGTTTCCAAATATACCAATAATGGAAGATTTTGAGTTGATCTGCCATTTAAAATGCCGAGGTTCAATTGTCACATTGCAAGTACCAGTAGTAACATCCGCAAGGCGTTGGTTAAAAATGGGAGTTTGGCAAACGACTTTAATGAACCAAGTTATTATTATTGCTTACTCTCTTGGTATTTCCCCTATTCGGATTCGCAATTGGTATAGTTGGAAAAATTAGTTTAATTTTAAGTCAAATTGAAGGCCTAATAATTAGGGTATATTTGGACACTGTATTCCTAGTGAATTATTTCTTTTTATCGAATCTAATAGATGGGAATAATATTATCTATTGGATTGAGGACTTTATCTATGGACGAGATGGAAAGTTTTGCGATATTCTTACAATTATTCACAGATGTTTAAAAAAACTAAGTATATTTTCAGGCAAAATCCTTATTGGTACTTGCTACTATTTTGATTAGAATGCAATGACGGTATTTTCAAGCAATATCAAAGTACCATTAGATGAAGCTATCCATAGCTTGAATCAACACCAATGCCTATACAACCTAACATATTACTTAAAATGAACTGCAATGGTGGAAAAAGTCAAGTCCAATTACTCTGTCACTTGGTCACAGAAAATTGCTGAAATTCCCCAATCTGCATGGGATGAATTAGCAGTTCCTCTAAAAACTCCATTTCTAGAGTGGGAGTGGTTGAATAACTTAGAAATTTCCAGTAGCGTGCTTGCAAAGTATGGCTGGTTACCCAATCACCTAGTCATATGGCAGGGGCATAACCTAATTGCTGCAGCTCCATTATACCTTAAGGGTCATAGTTATGGTGAGTTTGTTTTTGACCATCAATGGGCTGATTTAGCAGAACTATTGGAGATCAATTACTATCCCAAACTTTTGGGAATGACTCCTTTTACACCAGTAGAAGGTTATCGTTTCTTAATTTCACCAGCAGAAGATGAAGCAGAAATTACAGCAATGATGTTGTATGAAATTGATCGTTTCTGCATCAAATATCAATTAAGTGGCTGCCATTTTTTATTTGTTGACCCTGAATGGAAACCACTAATAGAAATTCAGGGTTTTGCCTCTTGGTTACATCACAGCTATATCTGGAAGAATTTAGGATTCAACAGATTCAATGATTATCTATCAATATTCAATTCAAGCCAGCGCCGAAATATCAAACGCGAACGTAAGGCTATAGTAGAGAAAGGCATACAAATGCAATTTCTAACTGGTGATCATATTACTAATGACCTATTAAGGTTAATGTATGATTTCTATGCTGACACATGTGATAAGTTTGGTGGGTGGGGTAGTAAGTATCTAACCAAAAGATTTTTTGAGCTTCTATATAACTATCGTCATAGGGTAATACTAATAGCAGCCTATGATGAAAATAATAAGCATAAACCTATAGGGATGTCTTTTTGCTTATACAAGAGTGAGTACCTCTATGGGCGTTACTGGGGTAGTTGTGAAGATATAAATAATCTACATTTTGATGTTTGTTACTATGCACCAATTGAGTGGGCAATTACCAATAAAATACAAATTTTTGATCCTGGTGCAGGTGGTAAGCATAAAAAACGCAGAGGATTTCCGGCAAAACCCAACCATAGTTTACATCGTTTTTATAATAATTATTTACATGATATACTCTGTGCTCAGATTCGCAAAGTTAATGAGTTGGAACAACAGGAAATAATAGAAATAAACTCAAACTTACCCTTTAGTAAAAATTTTGATGGTTAATAATACCCAGCTTGTTCTCAATTAAACAATACATTAATTGCCTTTTTGTTTACTTATCCACCTACTTCAGGTACTAAGTAACTCTTAGTATATCCGGCAATATTTCCATATTTTAACTATAAATTACTATATATAATTTGGGGTGTAGAGTTGATTTTCATAGCCTTTTAGACAATGCTGGGAAAATGATAGGCTGCTCCAGCGAATTCTTTTTTTCCGAGCTATATCATCATCTCGCCTTATTAGTTATTACCTGGGTCTTGCTTCAAAGTATTTGTATTCCCGGGAAGATTATTACAGACTACTTCTGCTGTGAAGTAGTTAAACACATAATCTACCTTCTCTACTAGAAGAGCATGGGCTACATATGGCTTTTTATCGTTATTACATGACCATAATACTGAATAAATATTTATATTATTTAAGCTAGATTTATCATCATATTTATCTAATATCTTTCTGATATCCTAGGGACTTTCTATTAAGAAAAGCACTAATACAAATGTAATGACCATACAAAATTAAAAATGGTCAATAACATGTGCTTGGATATTTAATTCCTACTTAATTAAGATATATATATAAATAAGTATAGTGTTATCCACATGTGAGAAGGCAAAAATAATAAGTAGAAAAGATTATTTATTAGTAATAAACTTTATCTTTAAAAGATGTCTTCATATAATTCAGAGATTTTGTAAACGAAAGAAAAAATAACTGATTATTATGGATCAAAGTAACCATAATTTTCTTAAACACTTTTTACTTAGACCCATATTTTAGATGTATTTTTCATGTTTGTATATTTCTTTTTATTGGAATTTAAGCTTGATAGTTTATGGAATAGCTAGTCTTTTATGAAAAAATAAAAAACTGTCACGAGGTTTAAATTCATAACAGCTTATATTTTTATAGATAGACTTCAAATCTCCTAGATTAGGATAAAAAAACTAAGGATTTAACCCAAACCTTTATTCTGCTAGACAAATAATTAAACAGTGGTAATATCTTTTTCTTTTTCTATCAGCAATTCATCTATTTTGGCAGTATACTTGCTTGTCAATTTTTGCAGATTGTCTTGTTTATCTCGGGATTCATCCTTAGATATTTCGGAATTTTTTTCTTGTTTGCGAATATACTCCATTGTATCACGTCGAATATTACGAATACTAACCTTACCTTCTTCAGCATACTTGGCAGCTAATTTCACTAACTCTTTACGGCGATCACTAGTCAGGGGGGGGATATTTAACCTAATCACAGAACCATCGTTGCTGGGGGTTAAACCAACATCTGACATGGAAATTGCCTTTTCAACCAGATTCATGATTCCCCTATCATAGGGTTGAATAATGATTGTACTTGCATCAGGAGTACTAATATTTGTTAATGACTTTAAAGGCGTAGGTGCACCGTAATAATCCACCATTACCTTGTCTAAAAGACTGGCATTGGCACGACCCGTGCGAATAGTGTTGAAAGACCGTTGAGTTGCTTCAATAGTCTTTTTCATAGTAATTTCAGCTTCAGATAATTTCACAGGAACCTCCAACAAGGGTGCCGATCGCTTCTCCCATAACCGCACGATGAATATTACCATGCACTGTTAGGTCAAAGACAAGAATGGGAATATTATTTTCTTTGCATAGGGCAATTGCCGTACTATCCATAACCCTTAAATCTTGAGCTAAAACGTGGGCATAGGTCAAACTTTGATAGCGTTTAGCATCCTTATAAATTTCTGGATCAGCATCATATATGCCATCTACTTTAGTTGCCTTAAAAATTACCTCCGCATCAATTTCTGCTGCTCGCAAAGCTGCAGTGGTATCAGTAGTAAAAAATGGATTTCCTGAGCCTGCACCGAAAATGACCACCCGGGTTTTTTCCAAATGGCGAATTGCTCGACGGCGGATATAAGGTTCAGCTACCTCTTGCATGGCAATTGCCGTTTGGACTCTAGTTTGGACGCCTATTCTTTCTAGGGACTCCTGTAGAGTTAGGGCATTCATAACCGTGGCGATCATACCAATATAATCAGCAGTTGCTCTATCCATACCTGCTGATGCTGCCTTCATCCCACGAAAAATATTACCTCCACCAACCACGATTGCCATTTGCACACCGGTAGCTATGACTTCTGCTACCTCTCCAGCTATTTTTTTGACCACCTCTGAGTCAATTCCATAACTCATATTCCCCATTAAAGCTTCACCACTCAATTTCAGTAAAATCCGTCGGTAATGTGTTCTCATGAAGTTTAGCTCGATCAGAAAATTTGAAATTGCCTCCAATTTAAGATAGCAGTGAGGGTGCCTATATGTCTCTAAAAGAATTAAAGTGGCTGCCTTAAAGAAATGGCAGCCAACTGTTAAAGGCTGAGGTTCTTTGAAACAATTACCAATCCTTTACAATCGAAAAAACTATCATTAATTTGGCACAAATACTAGAAAAGCTAATTAAATGGAAATCCCATATTCTTACAAGGATAAATTTAATATACAATGTACAAATATAAGAATTATTATTTGAAAATATTATATTTTGGGTATTTGTATAGAGTCAATTTAAGAAAGAAAATTGTGATCATAAAGGATGATATTTTTTGTAGTCTAAATTAGACTTTTAACATAAACAAATAATATACCAAGGGAAATATAAGGTTGAAGTCATAATCCATATAGTCTGTAATGATAAAACTAATGGGTTAAAAATATTCAACATTTTTATAAAAAGTACAGGATTAATACTTGGGGTAAAATAGACAAATTATCTAAGAATTGGTATGATGTGGAAAATAATATATAACTACAAAAAGCAAATTATACCTAATTTAGTTCGTAATATGTATATGCTATAAATATCTATTTTTAAGCACAAAATTTCATATTGTAATCATTTTTAGTTCTTTATAATATATATATTTTTTATGATATCTATTGGCTAGATGTTAATTATCTTCCATCATTTATATTAAAGATTGAAATTTAATTGGAATTAGTGGAAATTTAGTCAATATAAGAGCTGGGTTACCTTAAGAACATAATCTTTGGATGTAAAATATCTAAAGGTGAAGTACTCTTCCCTTGTACCAGGGACAACTGTTTTGTATTAGCATATGGTATAGAGATAAAGGCTTTTCAAGCTATTCCAATGGTAAAATCCATGACAGCGAATGTAAAATGATAAGGTAATCTACTGAGTTTGATAGAAAGCAGAAGAATATTAGTGCTAATGACTACTTAATTTGTTGTGCATCAATATCTATAATGGCAGTATTTCCCTATATTATTTTCATTCAAATTTTATACATGTGTCTATATATGCTTAAAAGACAATTTTCTTATGAAGAAAAATTTTAGTTTTTTTCAGGAGTAACTCTTATCACTAATTACAGAATTATTCTATAGGCAACTCTTGTAATGACTATTTAAATATCTCAATAGCTTAAAGACATTAACTTCTTTAATATATAACAACTCAAAAAAATTTTCCCTACAAAACACAAATTATATTCATTGATTTAGTTTTATAGCTGATGTAACAATTATGTATATGCCTGGAGTTCTAATTACCAAGTAAATTCTACTTCTGTTTAAGTCTGGTCTTTAAAAATTAATAAATCAACGACTTTGAATATATTATGGCTTCCTCTATTCCTACTAGTTTTCTAAGTTCTGCAAAAACTTGGAATTGGCAAGGGTTTAATATTTGTTATCAAAATCAAGGGATCACAGGACCATCTATACTTATGGTTCATGGCTTTGGAGCTTCCTGGAAACATTGGCGTAAAAATATACCTGTTCTAGCCAAAAACAGTCGAGTTTATGCCATTGACTTACTAGGATTTGGTGCTTCTGATAAACCCCAGCCTGGGAATAAGTTGAATTATACCTTTGATACATGGGGACAACAGATTACTGATTTTTGCCGAGAGGTTATTAGAGTCCCTGTATTTTTAGTAGGTAATTCAATTGGCTGTATTGTAGCGATGCAAGCAGCAGTAAATAATCCTGATTTAGTTTTAGGAGTAGCTTTAATCAATTGTTCCCTAAGACTAATGCATGACCATAAACGCAAGGATTTACCTCTTTTTTGGAGAATAGGAACACCATTATTACAAAAATTCTTAACTTTTAAGCCTTTAGGTAAATTTTTCTTCAAAAAAATTGCTAATCCCTCAACAATCAGAAATATTTTGTTCCAGGCTTATATACATCGTGAAGCAGTTACAGATGAGTTAGTAGAAATAATTGCTTCACCAGCAAGAGAGTATGGAGCTGCAGATGTATTTATTGCTTTTACAGGTTATTCTAGTGGTCCTTTGGCAGAAGATTTACTACCGCAATTAAAGTGCCCAGCAATTATATTATGGGGATCCGCTGATCCTTGGGAGCCCATCCATTTAGGTAGGAAATTAGCAGAATTTGCCCAAGTAAAAAAATTTATTTCCCTAGATGGAGTCGGACATTGTCCTCAAGATGAAGTTCCTGAATTAGTGAATCCAATTTTACAAGACTGGGTTCAGGGTTCATAGATAGGGTTTAATAAACACACCAGATTTCAATACAATTTGTTACTTCTATGTATGTTAGAATAACCAAGTTAAGCTCCCTGTTGTAAGAGTAAACACTATTTTTGTGAATTGTGGATATGCAAGTGGTTCTTCTAGCTCATGTAGGACTATAAATACTTTAAATTCTTATTAGAACTCAACTTGGTTATTCCAAAATTTCACTTATTCTAAATAATCCTGACCAACTTGTATACTGACATCGGAATTGAGATTGCCTGTACTTTCTACCCTAACTTCTCCTAGTTGCAAAGTATTACGAACCAATTTTGCACTATTTCTATCCCCTTGTTGGGCTACAATGCGAGTCATACCCAGAGGTAGTCCGAAGCTTTTTGCAAAGTAAATCCTACTATAGCCGGCTTTTTGTAACCTTTCAATTAAAGGGCGGAAGTTGATATTTTTACTACCTGTTTGATTCTGAATAGCAATTTTTAAAGTTTCTGGATGCGTTATTTGTGGGATTTTGTTAGATTCACTCCGAAAATACCAGCTCATCATTGCCGGTATTTTTCTGTGCTTTGGTAACCAGTAACTGGCATTATATTCCCTTGGATTACTAAAATACCCAGGAAGCATTAACATTTGCATATTAGAACGATCAGTTCTAGCACCAAATCCTAACAACGTTAATATTTCTTCTAGGGTGAGATTGGTATCAATATTTTCCTTAATTACATTGAGAATTTGAGGTAGTCGCGTAAGAGTAACAGGATTCAGGCTTTGTTCGATTAAAGCACGCATTACTATTTGTTGTCGTTGAATACGGCCAATATCACCGAGTGCATCTCGACGGTAACGCAATAGCTGTAATGCTTGATTTCCATTAAGATGCTGTCTTCCAGCTTTTAAGTTAATATATAAGTGCTGGGAATTATCCTGATACTTCATATCTTTGGGCACATTAACTATTATACCCCCCAAAGCATTAATCAGTTTACCAACTCCCAAAACATTAATTCGAACATAGCGATCAATAGTCACTCCATTAAGAAGATTGCTTACTGTCCTTGCTGTTAAAGCAGGTCCACCTTCACGATTAGCAGAATTAATTTTCTTCATACCGTATCCTTCTATCAAAACACGAGTATCTCTTGGGATAGAGAGTACAACTAGTTTTTTGTTTTGTGGATCGAATCTAAGTAGAAGTATGACATCTGCAAGACCATCAAAGGAATTCAGTTGAGACAAATAGCCCAGTTTTTGTGTTTTTTCTGATGAGTATCTTACATCTGAAGTTAGGACACTCATACCCATGACCAGTATATTTACAGGACGAGTTAATTCGGAAAAACCCAGCCCACTCCCAGAAATACGATTTCCGTCAAATACTGCAGCTTCATCAGCACTGAGGCTTGTCTGCATTAATGGTTTACTGGTTAGGGATACTGCAAGCAATGCTCCTGTAGCAGCAGATAACAGGGCAATGCCAGCAACACCTAACCCGAACCACAGCCATTGGCCTGGCTGGTAATTTTGACTGTTTCGACTATGTTTATTGTTAGTAAGTGACACTTTGATCGTATCAGAATTGTTTACTGAGTTTCTATTTATAATCACTTGATCCCTTACACTTAAGTGTGAATTGGGATTAATCTGTTAACTAAAAGTGAATAAATCAAGTTATCATAGCTGTGTTTTATTTGACGCTGATAATTGTTCTACTTTTTTACTAATAACAATACATTTGTTTTGAGACACTATTTTATCTTTGAGTTTGCCTATTTTAAAACGTGTCCCATTTTCATTACTAAAATTTACATATTTGATAAGTATGGCAATATTAAACCAAATTTGGCTAAATTTATGACTTCATAAATTTAATTTTGGTAAAAGTATAATTGTAAACATTACTGAGAAATTACTAAATTAGGGTAAGCTAAAATACCGGTTTTGAAAATATTTATCGTTGAGCGAATCAGCGACCATAAGATAATCAGGAGTGAGAAAACCATTTAGGAGAATTAGATATAGTATAAACACTTTGAAAGTTTCAGCCGACCTACTTAAAAGCTTAATATCAGTGAACCTTTAACCTCTTACCAAAAGTAATAAATGGTTGGCTAATGGTTAATTGTTCAAGATTTTATTGACAAGGGCACGAATTCCACAGATATAGAAAAACCCAATGATATGAATTAAGGAATTGATAAATGGAGTTAATGTTTCTCATATGTTTTATCGTGACTTTTAATTTTAGGCTTGTAGGATTAAGACTTTAGTTTTATTAGAGATAATTGACTGTAATTTGTTTATAGGGTCTGGGCAAAAAAGCTTAAGTCCAGTTGCAAAGCCCTTATAGGCACTTTATAAAAGTATAAATCCTATATTCTATTCGCCTTAGTTATTCTCACATGGTAATAACAAGGATAAATACAGCCAGAATTACAATAGAATAATTTGAAGTTTTTGTTTGTTTTATACACTTTAGCTGCATGTCAGCTGAGTCACAATCTAATTTATTTTTATCCCCTATTCTGAATACAAATGCAGACAGACAAGCTCTTCGAGTGGTGGCAAATCCTCACTCCCACAGCAAAAATTAGCATGGGCGCATTGTTTGTTCCTTCTCTAGTTATCAACGGCTGGGCAATTTATGTGATTTTTGATTACTTTCATTCGCTAATTGCCATTTTAGTTGGTGCTTCCGTGTTAGCATTTCTACTTAACTATCCTGTAAGCTTCATGGAACGTCAAGGTGCAAAACGCCGACAAGTGGCAATTTTGGTGTTTTTACTAGCATTGTCAATTTTGTCGGCTTTGGGATTAACATTATTCCCTTTAGCTTTGACTGAAGCTCAACAGTTGGTAGTACGGTTACCAGAATTGATTGATTCTGGCCGCTCACAATTAATGAAGTTAAATGAAAGAGGAGAGATTTTAGGCCTACCTATTAATCTTGATGTCCTTGTCGCACAAATCAATGACCGCGTTAAAAGTCAATTACAATTGATCGCTGGACAAGTATTAAATCTTGCTGTAGTTACATTTACCAGTCTTCTGGACTTTCTATTAACGATGGTACTAACTTTTTACCTACTTCAACATGGGGATGATCTTTGGCAAAGTTTAGTACAGTGGCTACCAGGAAAGTTTCGTGACCCTTTTTCCCAGACTGTTCGTCTGAGTTTTCAGAATTTTTTTATAAGTCAGTTAATTTTAGCTGTTTGCATGGCATCGGCTCTGGTTTCTATATTTTTATGGCTTAAGGTTCCTTTTGGATTGCTGTTTGGCCTAACCATTGGGATAATGGCCTTAATCCCATTTGGAGGTTCTGTTGGTATTGCTATTACCACATCTTTAGTTGCTCTCCAGGATTTTTGGATGGGTATACGTGTATTAATGGCAGCAATTATTATTCAACAAATTCTAGAAAACTTAATAGCCCCTAGAATTCTTGGTAGTTTTACTGGTTTAAATCCTGTCTGGGTTCTTATTTCTGTGCTCGCAGGTGCCAGAGTAGGTGGTATTTTGGGAGTAATTGTTTCTGTTCCTACTGCTGTAGTAATTAAGACAGCTTTGATTGCTGTACGTCTTACCTACCTCAATAATGAAAACGATCAGAGTAGTATAATTAACTGTAATAATCAGTTAACCTCTCTCCCAGGACTACAAGATTTATCTGTCGCTGAACCAAGAAGTTCAGTAAATGTTTCAGAAGCAACCTCCAGCTAGAATTAAAGAGCCTGGATATTGGAAAAAGATATTATAATCCACCATCTTAAAAATTTGCTATTAAATTACCCAACCCTGATAATTCAAACCATCATGTGGTATACTTGTTAGTTCTAATTTGATGTTGTAAACCAAATTATCAGAGTCTTTACACTACCAGACTGTGACTTTTTAAAGCCTCCTGTTTGGGAGCATATAAAATTGCATTGCAAAAACTAAGTAGACTATTAATCTAAAACAATTGTGGCTTTGATGTGTGGCGTTTTTGATGCCATTGCCATGCATGACTAATAATATCTTGTAAAGAAGAATATTGCGGCTGCCAACCCAAAATATTTTTGGCTTTAGTAGCACTACCAACTAATATTGAAGGATCACCAGGACGGCGACCAGATTTTACAACTTTAATCTCCTTACCTGTAACTTTTTTAGCTGTTTCAATCACTTCATTAACGGAGAAACCATTGCCATTCCCAAGGTTAAACGTCTCACTTTTACCACCTTTGAGTAAATATTCCAATCCTAAAATATGAGCATCGGCTAAATCGCTGACGTGAATATAGTCGCGCACACAAGTTCCATCTTGCGTGGGATAGTTGCTGCCAAATATACGTATGGATTCTCTTATTCCTAGGGCTGTAAATAGCACCAAGGGAATCAGATGAGTTTCTGGATTGTGGTCTTCTCCTAAACGTCCTTCTGGATCAGCTCCAGCAGCATTGAAATAACGGAAACAGACAGATTTCAAATTATATGCGATATCAAAGTCATTCAGGATTCTTTCTACCACTAATTTAGTCATTCCATATGGGTTAATGGGATTTTGGGAGTGCCCTTCAATAATTGGAACGATATCTGGCACACCATAGATAGCACAGGTAGAAGAAAAAATAAACTTATTAATACCAGCACCAAGCATTGCCTCTAGCAAATTTAAGGTAGCAGCTACATTATTTTGATAGTACTTTGCTGGTTCCTTCATTGATTCTCCCACATAAGCATAGGCAGAAAAATGTATAACTGCATCGATGTTAAAAGTCTGAAGCAAATTATCTAATAAGGAACGGTCACTTATATCACCCACAACCATTTCTACTTGTAAAACATTTTTTACCAGATCCTGATGCCCATGGACCAAATTATCCAGCACTATTACCTCATATCCGGAATTTTTTAGAGCAAGAACTGTATGGGCACCAATGTATCCTGCCCCTCCAGTAACCAAAATGCTAGTTTTTACTGATGACATAAGTTTTACGTTTACAATTGTTACTTTCTCTCCATTGAGATTAATTTACTTGAAAACCATCAATCTGGAAAATTATCAAGCATTAGTTAGGGGAGAAAAATTGCCCTAAGATCACTACGACGGTAGTCTTTAATGTATAGGGTGTGAGAAATTTGATGTCAGGTAAAAGTAAAATTACATTCCGAAGCTCAAATGAATTGCCCCAGGGTTATAGGCTAACTACGTCAAAAGATTTGAGAATTAACTTATGTTTGTACTGTTAAGTCGAGTACTGCTATGGTTACTGATTGTTACCATTGCTTTGTCTTTATTTCGGAGGTTTTATCCATCTAGCAATTATGTAGGGCGACTAATTTTGGTTGCTTTATTTGTAATTTTAGCTCTTTCGTTTTTAATTCCTGGGGAACCTGCTGTAGTTTCACTATGGAATGTAATTTCTTTCCCGCTTAAACCTTTAGGAGCATCGATACTATTTTTAGTTTTTGCTGCCCAGAAGTTAAGAAATGGAGCTATAGAAGCACCAGGAGGATTTTTAATTGCCTGGGCACTAACGATTTTACTGGTATCTAGCACGCCGGCAGTCGCTTACTTCTTAGTAAGATCACCTGTTGCAACAATGGATAAGCAATTTATTGCTAGTCAGCAACAAGATATATTCAATACCTTTAATATTTCTACTATTAGAATCTCAAAAGTTCCATCCTACTTGTTGCAAACGCCCCGAAATATTTCTAGAAGAGGTTTGCGATTGGAAGACTTTGTTCCTAATGCAGCAACTCTCTCATTGACAACCAGAGTATGGGAAAACTACTTACAGCAAATATACTTTTTTCTTCGTGGTAGTTCTTAGATACTAGGAATATAAATAGTGAATCTGAATATAATAGTTTTCTATAACTGAGCTTAATTTGGATTTTTCTACTGATGCTGAGAAAATAGTACTTACCTTTTAGTATGGTATGAAAATCCACGGAAATTTGGTATGGCGACAACTAGACGACTAGCTAAATTAGTTGCTTATTTACGCCCCCACTGGAAAGAAGCAACCCTCGGTATAATCGCTTTATTAGCTGTCAATGGATTAGGAGTTTATATACCTTTACTAATCCGCTCGGTAGTAAACAAGCTATCAGAGGATCTCACTTATCAACAATTATTACATTATGTGTTGTTAATTATTTCACTGACTTCAGCAATGTGGTTAATTCGCATGGCTTCCAGAATTTGGATTTTTGGCGTGGGCAGAAAAGTGGAATTTGAGTTGAAACAAAAAATTTTTGAACATTTACTCAAATTGGAACCGGCTTATTTTACTACTTGCTCTGTTGGAAATCTAATTAGCAGAGCTACTAGTGATGTAGATAATATACGCAGACTATTGGGTTTTGCAGTATTAACTTTGGCAAATACTTTTTTTGCCTATGCTTTAACACTGCCAGTGATGCTCTCAATTAATGTCAATTTAACTTTAGCATCTCTGCTTATATACCCATTCATGTTTTTGTTGGTATATTCGTTTGGTAATCGTCTACGTGACCAGCAGTTAAAGTTACAAGAAAGTATTGCTGATATGAGCCAACTCATCCAAGAAGATGTTAGTGGTATTTCCCTGATAAAAATTTATGCTCAGGAGAAAAATGAGCAGAGAGAATTTGCCAAAAAAAACCATAATTTGTTGAAAGCAAACTTGAAGCTAACTCAAAGTAATACTACTCTTTTCCCTCTAATAGGGGGCTTAGCGAGTATTAGCTCTTTAATTATTATTTGGTTGGGTGGAAATAGAATTTCATCTGGAAGTTTGGCAGTAGGGGATTTTGTTACTTTGTTAATTTATTTGGAACGTTTGATATTTCCAACTGCTTTATTAGGATTTACTGTTACTGCATACCAGCGGGGTGAAGTAAGTATTGATCGCATTGAAAGTATACTAAATGTTCAGCCCAAAATTTGCAATTCAAGTCAACTGATTGGCTTACCACCAAGTTCAGTTAAAGGAAAAATTACTGCTAAAAATCTTAGTTATACCTATCCTGATTCTTTGTCTCCAGCGCTCGATAATATTAACTTCACTATTAATCCAGGAGAATTAGTGGCCATTGTAGGACCTATTGGATCTGGGAAGTCCACATTAGCCAGTTCTCTACCTAGGTTAATAGACATTAATCCAGAACAGCTGTTTTTAGATGGAGTGGATATTACCCAAATTTCTTTGTCAGATTTAAGGGGTGCCATCGCTTATGTTCCTCAAGATAGTTTTCTTTTTAGTACTACTATAAAAAACAATATCTGTTATGGAGATCCAACCAGAGAGGAAACTGAAATTGAAGAAGCTGCCCAACAATCGCAAATACACTCTGAAATTATTAACTTTCCGCAACAGTACCAAACTATAGTTGGAGAGAAGGGCATTGCCCTTTCTGGAGGGCAAAGACAAAGAACATCCCTTGCCAGAGCAATGTTAATCGATGCTCCAGTATTGATTTTAGATGATTCTCTCTCTAGTATTGATAATCAAAATGCTACTTCGATCATACGTAATATTCTTGCAAAAAAGCGCCTAAGAACAGTTATTTTTATTACTCATCAATTACCAGTAGCAGCTGCTTGTGATCGTATCTTTGTCATAGATAAGGGAAAAATTGTGCAAATGGGCACGCAAATGGAATTATTGCAACAACCAGGTTTATATAAAACCTTATGGGGCCAGAATCAAATTGAAGAATTATTGCATTAGAACTTGGAATAGAGGATTGAAAAGTATTCTCTAATACAAATTATGATTCTGTATAGTTGCATAGCGGAAAGATTTTTATACTCTGACCCATGAAATATTGAGAATATAACCGTCATTGTTCATTTACGTATGTTACAAATATAATGTTTTAAACATTGCTAAGACATTAGGAATTATATCAAGGGCCTTAATTTAGATTTGGTTTAATAGTCAACATATAAAAAGTCTCTGAATTTTATGGTCAATAAATTATATTTCCAGACTAATCATTACCAGACCATTTAATTTTTTGCATTTTACGACCTGGGCATGGAGCTATAAATACTTTTACCATTTGCATAACCAAATCAACATGCATGGAAAAGTCGTTTTGTCCAATGCCCAGAAAAACTTTGGGATGTACAACAAGACTTAAATAGATCTGTTGGGTAATTATCCCCTGCTTTTTGGTTTTTCTTAAAATGTCTCTAGTCAACTTTTACAGTTTTGTATTTAGTAGCAAAGAAGATTGGAAAGTTAATGATAAGACCAAACTCAATATTAAGTGAGTTTTGAATCAAGAGCACCTGAGACTGATAATATTTTTTGATTGGAAAAAGAATTAAAGGCTTTTCATTAAATGACCTTAGTATTCTCTATAAAAAAATTAAATTTTTCCAAAAATATACTTTTAGAGTAATAAGCATAAATAGGTTGTGCAATATCCAGAAAAATAATTTTGTACAGAATTATGCTAAAACCTATTAATATATTCATAAAGTATAAAAAATTAAAATGCATATTTGGTAAGAGTAAATGACATTTTGAATATTTTGATAATTATTTAATATTAACTGCTAAGAAGTTATGGAAATGTTATTTCCTAGCATCCTAAAATAGGCCTTACAAATAAATAGAATTACAAAATTCTAAATTAAATACATAATTTTTAGAAAATAGCTCTAAATATACAGATTATTTCTGTAAATAATCTTAAAGATATTAATAAGCTTAAAATCTGTTCTTGTATTAGAGACTAGACTAGGATATAAGTGTAGTTTGACAAAAATTTAATCGTAGATATTCTATTGATAATGAAGGTATTAAAAATCTAGCAATAGCAAGTCAAAATCTATATTGTGATAATCAAAATATTATCACTTAATGTTACGGATGTTACCTGTATAAGTTACTATGAGAGAGTGCTTAAGATAGTAATAGCTTCTAAAAAAGTTTAAAAGTTTAATCAATAATCTTGTTTAATATATAAGTTTGTAGAATATATAGTTTTTTGCATTAAAAAACTTTGATATCTCAATAAATGAAGTAGGAAACTTTCATTACTTAAAAACTTTGGGTTAATATAGCATGCTTTTATGTGGCTGAATTTTTTTGTTATTGGTCCGTGAATAAGAGTAATTTTCTAAAACATAAGTGACCATTTCTACGTAGTTATAATTTACATATCATAGTGAGGAAGACAGCATGATATTCTAACCCTGATTTATTCTCTAAATGAGTACAATATTCAACTTAATCATTGAGAATATTATATTTTTATATAACTAAAGTTAATAGTCAATTTTAGAGTTTCAATAAAAAAATAAATGTAGTCCTTCAAATATAAATTTGGTCAAGTTAATAGCCATATATAGCAAAATAGAAATATTACTAGTTCATCTTCATAAAAATGTTAAACACAAATTTTATTCATCTAAACTATATATCAATTCATTTTTTAGTATCATCTAACAATTAACATATTTTTTACTCTTTCATTATTATTAAGTTTCTTATTGTTCTATTATTAATAATAATAGAAATGCATTCTTAATACTTCAAACTTATGTAATGCCACTTGAGTAAATCTGCTTCTGATGTTTCATTGAAATTATCATTGTTTTAGTCTCTTATATAAGAGTAGCCTTGAAACTATTTTACTATCGAAACTATTGACTAAATTGGTTATATCTATATTTATTATCTCTCTAATCATTAGCATATTTCCTAATTTAATAATACCTATAATAATCTATGATAAATGATTTTAATTTTTTCTTATCTAATTCTAGGGTTATTTATTTTTTATATCAATTGTACTCTCTTTAAGACCTTATGATTATTAATATTGCTATGCAATATATTATCTATTTAATATCAGACCTGATTTTCATTTTTTGACTATACTAACTAGAGAAAGTTAATTCATTTTCTAATCAGCAGAATATGGTTTGTATGAATTATTTACTCAATTCCTTTTTACTTAACTATTTCATATTTTTACTATACATAAGTGAAATAAAATGCATATAATCTCCTAGTGATGATTATTCCCCCTGCTGTGAAAAAAACTGACACACAAAACTTCCAAAAAAACAATGATTGGCGGCTATTTTTGTATTTACTTCCCTATGCCCGTAATCATGGAAGACTTTTACTGTTATCTATACTATTACTGTTGCCAATAGCACTTGCAAATGCATTCCAACCCCTACTGATTGGGCAGGTAATTTCCCTAATTCTTCAAGAGCCGACAACTTACGGGTTTTTGATAAATCTCCCTCTGTTAAAGGGGTTGTTTATTTTACAATTTTCCCTATTAATAATATTAACTATAAGGCTATTGCTTACAGGATTACAAGCCTATTTAGTCCAAGTGATTGGACAGTATATTACTGCAGAAATTCGCCAGGATTTATTTGATCATGTCATGTCTTTAGCCATCAGTTTTTTTGATTGTACTCCCACTGGCAAAATCATCACTAGGCTAACTAGTGACGTGGAAATATTAGGGAATGTTTTTTCAAATGGAGCAATAGGAATTTTTTCTGACTCATTCTCCATGGTTATAATTGTTGGCTTTATGTTCTCAATTCAATGGCAAATGGCTCTATTACTACTATTGATACTAGTACCTATATCTGTAGTAATTATTTTCTTTCAAAAGCGGTATCGCCATTCAAATTATAAGTCACGAGAAGAATTATCTATTCTCAACTCCCTGCTTCAAGAAAATGTTGTTGGTATTAGTATTATACAACTGTTTCGCCGAGAACAATTTAATTCCCAGTTATTTCGCAAAGCTAATCAAAGATATGTGAGGGAATTAGATACAACTATTTTCTATGATTCTGCTATTTCTGCAACCTTGGAATGGGTTGCAATAGTTGCAATTACAGGAGTCTTATGGGTTGGTGGTAGTTTATTAATAACAAATAGCTTGACTTTTGGAATATTATCTACATTTGTATTTTATGCCCAAAAGTTATTCCAGCCGTTACAACAGTTTGCCGAAAAATTTACAGTTCTTCAAGGTGGATTGACGGCTATGGAAAGAGTAATTAACATTTTGGATGAGCCAATCCAAATCCCTGATAATGCCAACCCTAGATTCTCAATTTTTGACTCTCAGCTTGGCTATATTGATGAGATAGTAACCAACATGGAATTTGATGATAATTGGCATATGGGAGAAATTCAGTTTGAAAATGTCTGGTTTGCTTACAAAAATAATAATTATGTTATCAAGGGTCTAGACTTTATCATTAAACCTGGGGAGAAAATTGCCTTTGTTGGTCCTACAGGAGCTGGGAAAAGTACTATCACTAATTTACTATGCCGTTTATATGAGCCAAATAAAGGAAGAATTCTGTTAGATGGTGTAGATATCCGTGAAATACCCCAAGCTGAACTGCGTCGGTATATGGCGGTAATTTTTCAAGATGGGTTTCTCTTTGCTGGGGATGTAAAAAGTAATATTACTTTAGGAGATAGTTATACTATAGAGGAAGTCAAACAAGCAGCCGAAAATACTAATATTGTTTCCTTTATCGAACAACTACCAGAAGGTTATGACACCCCAATTCGGGAAATTGGAACAAACCTTTCTGGTGGACAGAAGCAACTCTTAGCATTTGCCCGTGCAGCTATTCGTAATCCTCAAATTCTAGTTTTAGATGAAGCCACAGCTAGTTTAGATGCTTGTACAGAAGCCTTAGTTCAACAAGCCCTAAAAAAACTATTACAGAAGAGAACAGCCATTATTATTGCACATCGTCTATCTACTATTCGTAATGCAGATCGAATTTTCGTTCTCAAATGTGGGGAGTTAATTGAACAAGGGAACCATGAGCAGTTAATTCGAAAAGAGGGATTCTATAACACTTTATACAATTTACAAATGTTAGGTAAATAGAGTAATTTTTGATTGCAAGCAATACCTAATATTAGTATTCATTTAATATAAATAAAATTGTAAAGTCAGGAAAATTTAACCTATAAGCAATACCTTAAATGTATAAATTTTGGTATTCTAACTAATATGTCTATTAGTAATTTTAAATAAAATTAGCCTGCTAGAGTAAAATCTCAAAAATAATATTAATAAACTTTAAACCAGTAACTAAATATTAATAAATAACAAATTTATTATGAAATAATAGTTGATTTAAAATTCTTTTTTTAGGTAAATTTACTGAATTTATGCTGATGATAAATAATTAACATTATCAAAAAATATTTTTTATAAAAAAGATAAAGATAATATCCAAAGCAGATAACATAATTTTTGTATTATCATTACCCAGAAATCTAATTTTCTTGTTTGAGTCTAGCTTTTACTGAACTGCTATTTAACCAAAGTAAATTCTTTTCTGCATTCATTAAAAGTGAATATTTTATCTTGTATAGTTTAAAAATACTCACCATATATTCATAAATTTTCCAGTATAAATTCAGATATTTAATTAAAAAACTGAGATTAAAATACTTATGATTAGGATACAGACAAATGAATGAAGAATCAGTGCCTCATTAAAATCAAACACACCTATATAAAAGTACTTACCTTCTTAGGTCGGTCCTAATATTAATTTTAATTAGTGTTTTTATAGATAAAACAAAAAATACTTTAGATTTATTAACTTATATATAAGTTAATGTAGTAAGGCTATTTATCAATAGCTAAGTTTTTCCTGAGAAATAACTGGTTTGGAGAAAGGGCTTATCTGTAAAATTATCGTAGCCAAAAATCTACACTTTTAATTGTACATCAACATAGATAAAGTTGTAGAGTTACACATTCAAGGTAATGAATTATAAGAAAACAAAAACTGTATTTTTAGTAAAAAGCCAAATCACACTTCCAAGTGTTTGATATTGGTAGATAAAAATAAAGGGGTATTAATTATAATATAGACTAAACTCAGAAAAATTCTATGGAAAATTTATACAATGTTGAAAATACATTATTATAACCAGTATGTTTAGCATTTTTCCTCATTATATTAATTTGATTTTTATGAAAGTCCAGAAGCTATAAATTGACGAAAAAGTGAGAAAAATGCACATCTATGGTTGATTTAATCAGGTATGACTTGGATTTTTTATTTGGAGTAAAATCTTGCAGTGGGTTGATAACATATGATGATCAATGCTAAGCCTTTTATCAAGAAAGGTACAGCCCTTCAAGCTATACCTGTAACTTAATAGTAAAGCTAAAATGGTAGTAACCCAAACTCATTTTTTAAGATTTGGAGTACCAAATCAGCAAAAAGATAAATTTAGCGATTAGAAGCTTCTCTAGCTGCTGCTGCTTGTTCTGGGTTAATACCCAAGCGGGTCAAATTTACTCTACCTTTACTATCAATCTCACGCACTTTAATAATAACCTCATCACCTACTACTACTTCGTCTTCAACTTTGCCTACACGATAGTCAGCTAGTTGGGAAATGTGAATCATACCTTCCTTGCCAGGTAGAAATTCTACAAATGCACCAATGGGTATAATTCGGGTTACACGGCCAACATAAACATCTCCTTCATTTAGCCTACGTGTCATGCCTTGGATAATACTGCGAGCCCTTCTAGCTCTACTTTCATCTAAAGCTGATATAGTAACTGTACCATCATCTTCAATGTCGATTTTAGCACCAGTTTCTTCTGTAATACCTTTGATGGTTTTACCACCAGGACCTATGACTAGACCAATCATATCGGGGTCTATCTTGATAGAAAGCAGCCTGGGAGCATAGGAAGACATTTCTTCACGGGGTTTATCAATTACCTCCAACATCTTTTCCAGTATGTGTAGACGGGCATCTTTAGCTTGGTAAATAGCTTGAGCAATCGTTTCTAAAGGCAAACCGGAGATTTTCATATCCATTTGCAGGGCAGTAATTCCTGAATCTGTTCCCGCAACCTTAAAGTCCATATCACCTAAGAAATCTTCAATACCTTGAATATCAGTAAGAACTCGGATTTCATCTCCCTCTTTGATTAATCCCATGGCTGCACCACTAACAGGCTTAGAAATAGGAACTCCTGCATCCATTAAAGATAAACTAGAACCACATACAGAACCCATGGAAGTGGAACCATTGGAGGATAAAACTTCAGATACAACACGAATTACATAGGGAAACTTATCTTTTGGTGGTAATACTGGCAATAATGCTCTTTCTGCCAAAGCCCCATGACCAATCTCTCTACGTCCAGGAGCACGTAAAGGCTTGGTTTCCCCTACAGAGAAAGGTGGAAAGTTGTAGTGATGTAGATAACGCTTTGCTTGTTCTGTTTGTAAATCATCAGGTAAGTTTTGTGCGTCTCCTGGGGTACCTAGAGTACAGGTCGATAAAACCTGAGTTAATCCCCGATTAAATAAACCAGTTCCATGAACTCGCTTTGGCAATACGCCAACTTGACAGGAGACAGCACGAACTGCATCTAATTGACGGCCATCAACTCGGACATTATCCTCAACAATTTGCTGACGCATTAGCTGCTTAGTAATATTTTTGAAAGTATTACCTAAAGCTTTGGTATCTTCAGTGGCAGCAACTCGAATTGGATCAGTTTCCGGTAGTTCTTGGATTGCAGTAGCAACGGTGTCCTTAATAACGTCTAAAGCTTTATCCCTAGTGCCCTTTTCTAAGTCAAACTGAGCTAGTATTTTCTTAATCTCATTAGTTGCACAATTTTTGATAAAGTTTTCCAGGGATTTATCTACTTCTGGGGCCTCTTCTTTAACAATTTCTAAGCCAACTTCCGCAATTAAATCTACTTGCGCTTTAATTAGATCTTGTACAGCCTCATAGCCAAATTCAATTGCTTCGATTATATCCCTTTCTGGTAATTGGTTGGCACCAGCTTCTACCATGATTACACCATCAGGTGAACCGGCCACAACTAAATCCAAGTCTCCATTTTCCGTTTCTCCATATGTGGGGTTAATAATAAAGTCATCTCCGACTAAACCCACCCGTACAGCTGCCATAGGACCATTAAAGGGAATTTGGGCAATGAGGGTAGCAATGGAAGCACCTGTTACAGCTAATACATCTGGTGGTACTTGTTCATCCATTGATAAGGTGTATGCCACAATTTGTAAATCGTCACGTAGCCAATACGGAAATAATGGACGCAGAGGGCGATCAATTAGACGACTAGTGAGAATTGCTCTTTCTGGGGGACGACCTTCCCTCCGCATAATACCACCAGGAATTCTACCAGCTGCATATAATCTTTCTTCATAATCTACAGTGAGGGGTAGAAAATCAATGCCTTCTCTGGCAGATGAACGTGTAGCTGACACTAAAACCGTTGTATCCCCGGATTGTATCAATACTGAGCCTCCAGCCTGGGGAGCTAGTAAACCAATCTTCAGTCGAATATCCCTTCCATCAAAGGATATTGACTTCTCAAATTCTCCCATTCAGTTCTTGTTCCTTCTATGCATGCTATTCTCTCTCTGTGGCAATCCTAACATTTATGTACTATTGCTGGTTGCAGTTGCACATAAAGATAAATAACTTTTTCCTATGGGAAACAAAAAAACGGAAAATAAAACAATGGGATAAACCTTATGTAAACTTAAGGTTAAGGTGATTAGGGTAGACTTTTGAAATATACCGTAGAATATTAAGATAAGGTATAAGTGGGGACAAATGGGGTTTTACAGAAGACATGGGTTAATAATAAATTACTAACCTGGCATGACGAAAATTACCGACGCTATTTTCTCAAGTTAACTCTCAAAAACAGAAATTAAAATACTTCTTTCCTCACCTTTGCCTTTAAATTAATTACTGGGTATATTAATTAACCCTTGTGCTCTATTTTCCTATTGGGAAACTGGAGATAAAGATATTTTTAGTCAGTGTTTTAAGAGGTCAAAAACTAAATTAGATTCAGAAATGGCAATCCTACATGGCAGTTGGTTAATCAACAATCGGGATAACGGTTTATTTATTTGGGCCGAAACTTGGCGTTATTTAAAACCCAGTCTGGTAAATTGTGACCTAAAAGAAATACAAAAATACCCCTTTTTAATGTCTGCTGAGTCTTTGAGGTCATGGCTGGAAAGTGAACATCCTAAATTAGCTAAAAGTATTTTCCATGCGCAGCATGAGCTTGTCATTTCACAATCAAAGATATCTCCATCTAAAACTGAAAATGCTAATTCCAGCATACAATCTGTCTCTGTCCATCCACAAATTATTGCTTTACCAACTACTATTCAGGAAAAGAAGGGAAAGAATTTATCAGTCTTGCCTCTATATTATTCTGTCGAAGATAAGACAGAAACTATGCCATACTTACAGCCTTGGTTAATATGGGGTTTTGTAGTTCAACCTTTATCGGCAACAAGTTTTTTAAGTTCTCTGCCATTAAATATTACCGCAGCAAATAACTTCATTGGGGGAGATTTGCTTTTTTGGTCTCAAATTGCTCGTTGGAGTTTAGATTTAATTGCTAGGTCTAAATTTTTGCCAGCTATTGAAAGGGGTGTTGATGGTTTTGCTAATGTGAAGTGGCAAGTGCTTTTAGATAGTGCACTGGATAGTACTCGTTTAGAAAAATTTGTCAAACAAATGCCCCTTGGATGTCGCACTTATCAACGGTATAGAGAAGGTGAAAAAAATGTTTCCCCTTTCTCAGTACATCTCCCAATTGAACCACAGAAATTGATATTGGATTTTCTCTGTCAAATAATTGACAGTCAAATTCGATCCATGGTTGGTTCTCAAAATGTCTTAGACCCAAAAGCAATATCGATCTTACCGGAAACAGCAAAAAAGTGGCTACAGGGACTAACGGGCAATAATCACACATTCAAAGAAGAAAATATGGAATGGGAAAGACTGGAGGCTATCCTAAAATCCTGGACCATACCAGTAAAATTCAAAGAAGCTGGTATAAATCAGTTTCGTACATGTTTTCGTTTAAAACCACCGGAGCTAGAAGAAAGATATTGGAGGTTAGAATATTTGCTCCAAGCAGCAGATAATCCTGAGTTCTTAGTTGATGCAGAAACCATTTGGCAGAACCCTCAGGAAAGCTTTATCTACAAAAATAGAACCATCAAAAAACCCCAGGAAACTTTCTTACAGGGTTTGGGATTGGCTTCCAGACTATATGTTGACATAATTCCCAGTTTAGAAGAGTTTCACCCTTTATCTTGTCAAATCAACTCCATGCAAGCTTATGAATTCATTAAGTCTATAGCATGGAGATTTGAATATAATGGATTAGGAGTAATTCTGCCCCCAAGTTTATCACATAAACAAGAGGAATATGCTAATCACCTAGGTCTGAAAATCACTGCTGACAACTCCAAGGAAAAGTTAGGAAAATTTGGTTTAAATGGTTTATTAGCCTTTAAATGGCAACTAACGGTCGGTGGACAAGAATTATCGGAGAAAGAGTTTAATAAATTAGTGGCTTTAAATAGTCCCCTAGTAGAAATTAATGGGGAATGGATAGAATTAAAGTCACAGGACATAAAAACAGTACAAGATTTTTTTGCTTCTGGGAAGCAAAAAAAGTCTCTTTCTTTGGAAGACGCTGTACGTTTTAGCAGTGGAGATACCAAAACACTAGAAAAACTTCCTATTGTGAGTTTCGAGGCTTCTGGTACTTTAAAAGACTTACTATCTACCCTAGTTAATGATAAGGCTTTAAAAACATTATCTAAACCTGTTAATTTTCAAGGGGAATTACGCCCCTATCAGGAAAGAGGAGTAGCTTGGTTAGTATTTTTAGAAAGTTGGGGTTTAGGTGCTTGTTTGGCAGATGACATGGGATTGGGGAAAACAATTCAACTGATTGCCTTTCTTCTCCATCTTCAAGAACGGAAATTACTAAAAAAGCCTACATTATTAATTTGTCCTACTTCTGTTTTAGGTAATTGGGAACGGGAAGTAAGAAAGTTTGCCCCCAAATTGAAAACCCTACAACATCATGGTGATAAACGTCCCAAGGGTAAAGAGTTTATTAAAGCAGTAAATCAACACGACTTGATTATTACCAGTTATTCCCTAGTACATCGAGATTTAAAATTATTGCAAGGGGTAGAATGGCATATAATCGCCTTAGATGAAGCCCAAAATGTTAAAAATCCAGAGGCTAAGCAGTCAAAAGCCATCAGGCAGTTAAAGGCGATATTCAAAGTTGCTTTAACTGGTACACCTGTTGAAAACAGATTACAAGAATTGTGGTCTATTTTAGATTTTCTCAATCCTGGTTATTTAGGTGATCGCCAATTCTTCCAAAGACGCTTTGTCATGCCTATAGAAAAATATGGAGATACAGCTTCTTTAAATCAGCTTCGTTCCTTAGTAAAGCCTTTTATTCTACGTCGTTTGAAAACGGACCAAGACATAATAAAAGACCTGCCAAAAAAGCAAGAAGTAAATGTATTTTGCAAATTGAGTTTTGAACAGGCTCAGTTATACCAACAAGTTGTTGACTCATCCTTTGCAGAGATTAAAGAAACAGAAGGATTAAAACGACAGGGAATGGTTTTAGCTTTATTAGTAAAACTTAAACAAATCTGCAATCATCCAGGGCAATACCTAAAACAAAAACAAATTACAGAACCACAACTATCTGGAAAACTCCTACGTCTACAGGATTTGTTGGAAGAGTTGCTATTGCAAGGCCACTCTTCTTTAATATTTACCCAGTTTGCTGAATGGGGTAAATTACTACAACTCTATTTAAAAAAACGTTTAAGACAGGAAATATTATTTCTATACGGTAGTACTCGTAAGAATCAGAGAGAGGAAATGGTTGATCGATTCCAGCATGATCCTCAAGGCCCACCCATTATGATACTATCTATCAGGGCTGGTGGTGTGGGGCTCAACCTCACAAGAGCAAACCATGTATTCCATTTTGATAGATGGTGGAATCCGGCAGTAGAAAATCAGGCTACAGATAGGGTATTTAGAATAGGTCAAAAACGCAATGTCCAAGTTCATAAGTTTATTTGTACTGGAACTTTAGAGGAAAAAATCCACGACATGCTTGAAGGCAAGAAACAGCTAGCTGAACATATCGTGAATACAGGAGAAGATTGGTTAGCAGATTTAGATACAGACCAGTTACGTAATTTATTAGTACTAGACCGTGATGCTATTATTAGTAGTGAGAGTGAAGAATGAAAGTTGAAGGCTTAAATACAACCAGAGAGTGGTGGTCTCAACGTTGGTTAGATTTACTTAACTCCTACCGCTTTAAAAAACGCCTGGAACGTGCCCGTAACTACGCCCGCCAGGGAAAAATTCTCAGCATAGAATTTAAAGGTACAAGGGTTATAGCCAAAGTACAAGGTAGTGAACTAGAGCCTTATAGGGTGTCAATATTTTTGGATACATTTACTGAAGAAGAATGGGGTTTTGTAGTGGCAACTATGGCTAGTAAGGCAATTTTTGCTGCTCAACTGCTTGCTGGAGAAATGCCACAAAACATTGAAGATGTATTTGCTGCTAATGGTTTATCTCTATTTCCATTTACCCTATCAGATATCCATAGTGAGTGTTCTTGTCCTGATACAGCTAATCCTTGTAAACACATTGGTGCAGTATACTACCGACTAAGTGATTGCTTTAGTGAAGATCCATTTATACTATTCCAATTGAGGGGTTGTACCAAAGAACAAATTATTAGCAATCTACGCCTTTTCCGCAGTATAGATATTGAGACAACTTCAATTACTGAAGAGAGAGCAGAATCAGAAATGGCAGGAATTACAACTTTGAATATTAATGATTTTTGGAAATATAATCAACCCTTAGAATCTTCTCTAGTCGTAATTGCTCCATCTGTAGGTGAAACAGTCTTAGACGTACTAGGAAAAATTCCTCTACCTAATGGGAATAAAAGTATTAATAATATTACTCCAGCTGATGTGGTGATGAAATTCCTCTACACTTTGTACAAGGACATGAGTCAAACAGCTATGTTAGTTGCCATGAATGCAGGAAGAGATTAGATTGGCTTACTTAATTAATAGTTGTCAGTATCAAGCAATATCTATGGATAAATATAATCATTGATAGTGAGAAGCATGTAGTTTTTTCTAGTAGAATTACAAAGGTTAAATTATTGTAATATAATCACAATCTAATTCTGATAATATGTTTGTAACAATCACCATAAGGAATTAATTCTTATGTAATTAAAATGCACTTAATAAATTAAATATAGCTATATTTAATTTAAATGATTAAAATTATCCTACCTTGTAACTATTAAATTTTTAAGCATATTTTGTATAATTATGCTTTTACAGGACAATTGTTTATTCCAGGTTTATCTAACTTCCGGATTCTACTACCATTTATTAAGTATATATATGAAAATTAGAATATATTTTACAACATTCAAAATAAATAATACTAAGGTTAGCAACTAAAATATTGTTCTTATAATTAAGTTAAAATACTAAGAATGATATGATACTCCAGATAATAAATCATAATATTAAGACTAGCTTTCAATATACTAAAAACAACCAAATTTAATCTCTACTACCTAATATTTTTGAGTAATATCAAACCTCTTGATTGATTCATACATCAAAATTAATTTGATAATACGAAGATAAAAAATGATTGTATATTTTATTAAATACCCCATCAATAAAACTTCTGTGTTTTTATATACCTAGATTATTTTAAGGTATTTAGTTAGCAAGAATTCTCAACTTGTTTAAGAGGTTATTAAAAACCGTAAAAATGATTTCCTTAGTTAACTACTATAACTAAGACTTGTAGCAGTAATCTCAAATAAAAAAATATTAATAATTTTGTGTATATTATTTAATATTTTTACTAGCATTAAGGTACTTACTTAAAACTGGAATTGCTTTAATACTATCCTAGTAATAGGTAATCATGTGTACTTGTACTACTTGACACTATGGAAATAATCTAGGGTGAATTTACTACTATACTCTTCCCAACAAAACCATAAAAATTACTCTTATCGCTTGCCATATATCAACTGGCAGAAATCAAAAATATAGTTGCACCTAATTGGTATTAGAAAAAAAGAGTATATTAATTAAAAGCAGAGCAAACTAAGAAAAAGCTAATAATAAGACCACATGATTTTGTTTATAAATATAATAATTAATTGCACTAGATGATGAATTACTAAAAGAACAAAAAATTAAAATTGATAGTTGAGCTAACTATATTTCACAATGTGAAAGTATTTTTTCCTAAGGGAAAATTTAACATTCGGTTTTGTAAATTTTGTCAATATCAAATTTTGTGTCTTGGTAATCATTAAAGACTGAATTAATGCTACGATATGAAACGTTTATTTAATGGTGGTAAAAAAATATGCTTCACAAAACAATAATAGGTTAGAAAATTTTAACTTCAACTCTTAGTAATTTTCTTACAAATCTAATAATTAGCTATCCAAGTTTCCCTAGATTTAGCATTCAATAGTTAAGTAGGAACAAAAATTTGATGTATGGTGGTTAATACTAGCAACAAACAGTTTAAATTCAATTTTTCCCTTGACATCAAATATCGTGAGTGGAAGAAAATTACCAGAAACCACTGCCCATGTTAGAATTTTTCGTCAATCTTGGCAATATACCTTGCTTGAAGGTGAAGTTAGTGCAGGTGATTTCACATGGCGATTCCAATGGCACTTTGGTCAGGGAAAATTATCTGTAGAACCATCCCAAGGTCGGGCTTTAATTAAAGAACACCTTGGTAGGTTTTTAGAACAAAAAGATTACCAATTAGAATTAGGAGGGGATTATTCCTTTATAATCAGATCACAAATATAGTAATTATAGCAAGTAAAATTAATATTTTTATTCTTTTAGTCTCTAAAGCATAATGGGTAATTTAATATTATTTAAAAGTCTATAAAATCTAGAAGAGTAATTATATTAAAAATATTTAATATAATTACTTTACTATTTATAAATATCATACTGGGGTTTATTTACCTAAATCTCAGTTATTTGTCAACTGCTGTTAAACTATTTTTAAAACAGCATATACAGGAATATTAAATCTTGCAATTATATTAGATAATAACTTAAACATTCAAACTGATTAATACTGATTAATACTGATTAATTACCTTCTAGCTGTATATATTAATACCCTGAATAAAAAAATCTCAGAAAACCTCCATTTATGCTTAAGACTATTAAACTCCGAAGTAAGAGTCCAGGTATACTTAGGACTAGAATAATAAATGTTCACTAGAGTTTAAGGCAAATTTTCTGGAACATTTATAGCTTCAGGAACTCAGTACTTAAAAAAGCTATTTAAAAACTATTAAGAGCTCAAAAATTCCCTTATACTGCTGACTCAACATAGATAGCATTCAGATTATTGTAATACTTATTTATAAATAGTTTTAATTGATTAGGCTAATATAATTATTCTTTTTAATTAAGTCTTTCACAAAATTTAATTAGTATAGTAAGATTAAATTTAAGTTAATCAGCAAAGAAATTAAAATATTTTCTATAGACTACATTTAAAACACTAATTAAGTAGCATGAGTGTTGAAATAAATGCTCCGCTACTATACAGCAAACTTGATCATAGCCAATCAAATAAAACTAGCACTAATTCTGTAGATAGAGACAAAAATTGCTTGGTAAAATAGCTACTGGAAGCGAGTTTAATTACTATTCATTCAATATTACATATACCTCTGAAAGTTAGGGTAGCAATATTCCCAATTTTAAACTTCTTTAGATACTAGACATTATACATAATTCATTGCATATATGTATTTCGATATTATAGAAAACTTAAATCTAGGGGTAAAATAGAGTTATTAACCCCAATTATTATGATAATTGTATACTTATTTCAGGCTGATATTACTATAACTTAAAGATAGTACTTACTTCATAGGAATAGAGTTATCTATGATAAGTAATAGATTATGGAGTACCCCTTGATAGTTGTAATTTCTAATTATATAAGGGATAACTTAGTCCTTCCTAAAAATTATTAACACAGTTTATTTCTGCTCGGAGTCCTTATTGAAATATATCTATAATCTCTGGCAAATTATCTAATGATAATTTATTGTGTTCATTAACAACTTTATCTACTCCTAAAGCTAAGAAATTATTAGCAGAACTCATAATGATCTTATCAAGATAACACCTATAAACTTTGTTAGCATAACTTAGTTGATGATTAAATATTAGTAAGTCTTTTAGAGGCTTAAATATTATTTTTTTATTCCATATAAGAAATATTTGTCCATCTAAATTATATTGAATTTGATTTATACGAAAATCTAATATTTCTTATAATGTATTGACAGGAGAAGTAATGTGCTCTTTTTCATGTAAACATAACAGAGCTTTATAGATACTTTAACTTATTGGTAAACAAATAGTTATGTTGGATTATTTTCTAATAATAGAATTAACATTAATTAAACCTCTAATTATATTATTTTTGCTATGAATAACATCCATACTTACCCCATAAGTACCAAAAATTCTAGATCTTTCGTTTGTATGAAAGTTAGGAGAAATATTAATTCATAAGTATTTAGTATTGGGCCTCTTATGGTATAATTAAGATCTAATAATGAGTAGTTTTTTTTGAATTAGTAGTCGTAGACCTTGCTACCAGGCATAAAGCAGGCCAACTTACCAGGTCAAGCTTCTCTCCTAATTCTGATAGTTTTTAGCAATAATCTTCTAAGCATTATCTACTTTATAATATTGCTTAATTACTTGAATAACTTTAATACTTCCATTAATGTCTTTAAAATCGGATTTTGCAGATATTTGCCCCTATAAATAGTGAAAATAAATAATCTATAAATATTAGAGTTGGTATTATTAGTGAAAATATTAACCCTATTATTAACCAGTTTACCACAATATTATTGTGGTAAACTATCAAGATGTGTATAAAAATACTTAAAATATATATCAGCTTCGGATGTAAGGTAATTTACGACTTTGTTTGTTAATGTAAATAGCACTTGTAGAGTGTGTAATAAAGCTTTTAAAATATCAACCATATTAATAAAGTTTCTGGATTCTTATCTACCTGAACTTTTTACTCCTTAGTAACTTACAAATAATTTTCCAGGTAATGAGTATTATTCAATGTAATACTTACTGCATAGGAAAATTTTATATCCCCCATGTTTTTTTGAGGAAATAATTTTTCTGAAATAAATTACTCAATGGTTCTAATTTCTTCAAGTCACTCTCAAGAGCCAAAATTGCTTATTCAATAATAGCTTATATACTCTCTGGCCTACTCAATAAAATAACTTGTATTCCTTTGTTTTGATCATATCTTGATCATAAGAAAGATTTATGAATTTAAAATTTTAAAATAGTCGTTTTCTAACTCATATTAATGAATTCTAATGATTCTAACGACACAATCGTTAACTTCTGAATTCTAAAATTTTATTCTAGATGTGTAAACATAGGTACAACGATTTTTACATCTAAATCATGTGAATTATCTACAAGCTTTTATTGGGTTTTATACATGCCTAGTTATTAATTTTCCATAGAAGAAATTAAATCCCGAGATACAATCACCAAATTTTGCAAGGTCCTAGATACCCTTTCTGCTTCATGTGATATTTCTCGTGCATTTAATTCCATCGATTGCATTAATTGGATTATGTGGGAGGTCTCTCTCTAACTTAATGTGTCATAGGAAATGGAATATACCAATTGGTCAATATTATTCGTGTAGCCAACAATATTATCAAGTGACTGCTGCGCCTCCTCGGCAAGTTTAATACCCTTATTCACCTGATATTTTTCTTCTTCTATAACAGTCATTATGGATTTAGTCTCACCCTGGATACGAATCGCGATATGTTCAATTAATTTAAGAGAATTGGCCGATTTATCAGCTAGCTGAAATACTTCATCTATTATAATACAAGTACTTTGACGGCTTTTCCCTCTGGTAGCCTCAATGATCTTAATGCCAATAGATTAATTCTAGAAGCAATTTGGGAAATCAAGGCCACAATAATAGAAATTTCCTGAGAGGATACTGCTAATCTTTTCACCTTCCTGATTATTTCAGTTACCATTTCCCATATTTCTAAAATTCCTGCCATAGTCTTTTCCACTACCTCCAACCTTGTTTAGCAATTTTGTTGGCATCATGAGGCATAGAAGCATCAGGGAAAGCAGCTTATGTCCCTCTTTGTATTGAATTAGTCATAATTTGTACAGAATTAAGAGTAGTTGCTAATTCCTCTACTTGACATAAAGCATTACTAGATAAAGATCTAACCAAAGTTTCAGAACTGATCGGGTCCTCAGGTAGTTCATAAGTATTAATTTTTACTTGTATAGCAATATAACGTAAATTTTGAATAGTTAAATGAAAACCATTAGTAACAACTCCTAAGATATCTGCTGTTACCTCTGCTTATACAGTTAAATCTCCTCTAGCCACAACTTCCACATCATCTGATAGTCTAATTAACTGATTTTGTAAGTTTTCCTTGGCTTCTTCCTGCTTTTGGGCTTTACGATTAGCTTCATTGGTAGTAGGTGAAATTTTATTACAGCTACTAGCTAGTTGCCCAAGTTCATCTCCTGAATAAATAGTGGCTGTTACGCCTATATTCTCATGACTTAAAGCATAAAAATGTGATTGTAGATCTTGAGTAGTATGTCGAATTCACCTCAAAATAAGACTGCTAAAAATCCCACTAATCATAGCACCAGCAATATCTGCAGCTGAAGCCATTGCCCAACCTGTATTTTTGACAGATTGCCTTTGCTCTAGAGAAATAAAAGATGTTACAGCAAGGCTTACAGATGCAACAAATATAGTTGATGCAACACATACTGGCCCACCAATAAACCGTGGTTTATTGTATAAAAAGGTGTTCTCTAAAGTTACAAATAACCCTTGTTTGGCATTTTTTGGTCCAATCTTTTGTAGGCTGTAACTGACACATAATAGCAATCCCTATTGAAAACCATTAATGCTGAATAACTTATGATCAAGATTATGCTCTTGGCCACCAAACACATTTCCTTAATTGCTATTGTAGAAATTTCTTGAAAATCCAAGAAAAGCAGAGTGCAAGGATAATTCACAATTATTCTTAGGAACATTAAAATCTAGAGACGTCCTTAAAATCATCAAATTCATCAAATTCGTCTAGAAACCCAATATTTTCACCTCGAGACAGACCAAAACTGATTGGGTTACTTGTATCCTCATCATTATTCGAATCCTCAGGGCCGAATGCAGATTCAAATACTTAGAAGTCAAAACTGTCATTGCTATCCATGCTAATATCTTGAAGATGGGATAAGCTAGTTTTGTTCTGTTTATCCTCCTCATATAAATAAAAAGCACTCCTGTCATGAGTCTTTTACCTGCAGTCCTTCCAGGATTGACTAATATCTAATAACTCAATTAATAGATTCTCATCCTCCAGACTATCTTCTATACACTGATTTCCTAACAAATCTCCCCCCTGAACTTCCTGTAAATATAGGTTCTTTGTTTCTGAGTAGAAATTCTCACTTTCATGAGTCAATAAACCAGATAAATTTTTACTAGCTCTTGCCATTTCTTCATCGGAATTATTATCACCTTCTAAAGTCTTAAAGATACTAGATGTTTCTAATAGGATATTATTAATACTTAAATCAAATGGAATAGAAGATAAATCTTCGTTATCATGATTAATACTTGCAAACCCCCGCATCACGTTATCATGTGCAGATAATTTGTCTCGAGGTGTAATAACTATCGATATTTCGCACTTCAAATATGGTTTTGGGTTTATTAATTACTGTCTTTGACACCTATTAATTCTTTATAAACCATTTTGAGCTAAATCTATTATTTCCTGTTCGTTACCGAGCTGTATAACTCTTCCGTACTTGGATTAAGCAATATCAAACTACTGCAAGATATAATGATAATGGGTTTTGCCCCTCAACAGGTGAATTTTAGAATTTTTTGGTACTATACCTAATACCCTAGTCTATGAGACTCGCAGCCTCGTCATAATTTAACTGTACATAGGCCTTATATGCTTGCTCATAAGCTTTTTCATAGTAGTTGTTTATACCTGATTATATCTGCTATTCCCTTACCTTAATTCTGTCCACCTATTACTATGCAAAATAGCTGTTGAATTGGGTAATTACAAATATTGATTTTTGAAGAATAACCATTCTCCACATAAAAACGAAGCTATAGTATATGGTATATTACTAGCTGCTAGCTATTACATGTATGTCAAGCCATTCAGTACCAACAATTTTATCTATAGCTCAACCAATTACTACGTTTTAATCTTCCACAATAATCACTGGTATTTTATATTGATCAGTATTCAATGAAATTACTACCCCCAGAAAGATTCCTAAATCAGCTATACACACTACTTAGCCCTGCAAGTTTATAGTAACCAGAATCAAAGGAGAATCATTGGGAATATGTATAGTCCTATCCCTACTTATTTCTGCAACTTCCTTTAGTCCATTTGCCAAAGCAAACTCCTAATATGAATAAATTTAGAGTCTCAGATGCAGCTGGCTTTTAGGATTTTCTATTTATACTTAATGACGGAATTGATTTTGTATAACATTTCCCAGAAATTCTATTTTATGAGTCATCTTAAATTTTATTCTTACCCCCACAAGATCTGTTTAATTGTTCCAAGCAGTTCAGTTGGCTCAGATGATTTGGCTATATATAATCCAGTATTTATACTCTATTTAACACCCCAGTATTGGTCAGAATTATCATCACATTGAAAAACGTATAACCACTGGAAAATTATTGATATTCGGATATTATTTTATGGGGACGATAGGACAGACTTCATAAGCATCTGTATGAGTGATAAAAACATACATAGTACTCATTAAGCCATGGATGTTACTTCGAATCACCTCTAAAGCTAACTATACATTATAATAAACAGGTTACTAGTAGGTTACTGTTAATATTAACCTAATTGCTTTCGCATAATATGTAATTATTAGCCTTTGCACAATATTATCTTCTACAATCAAAACTGCACCTAAATAATATCTGTCGACCCATTCTGGTTTACTTACATCAAATTACTATATGTATTAAAAATACTCATTTATCCTTATGCCAGGCATTAGCCATATTATCTTAATAATCGTCTGATATATGGAATTTTACCTTTATATGTTCCTGTATTTTTCCCTTCTTGACCAGTCTCATAATATTTCTATTCATCTTGTAAAAGATTATTTACAGGATGAATATTTAAGATACTTTTTAGTATCATGACCAAGTAATTAGTTCAATAACTTATGGTTCAATAACTTATAGCGATAATAATTATGCCTTAGAGTTCCTAAAAAGTTTTCTCTGTCTACAATCATAAAAGGCAAGATGGATAAATCTATAAATAAAATTGAATTTTTGAGTGTCTAATAAACTTTAGAACCAACTATGAACCAAACAAGTTCCGTCATGGTAATTAAGATGGCAAAATATACAATTTTTATTAAGAAGTTTTAAACATTTAAAATCAGGGATTTGAGGGATTATCTCAATCCTTGAGAACCTTGCTGAAGAAATAAATTATAACTCAGGGCTATAATTACTCAATTGTCGAAAGACGTCCAAGTGAGTTCACCAAGTAAATCCAATCACCTTGAACTTTAGCAATTGCTCCTCCAGGAAAAGGATCTGTCTGAGAAAGATTAGGAGCAGTAATTAATGCTGTGAGTTTTTCTATATGTTCAAAATTGGGTGAACATGGTAATGCTTTCTGTAGAACGTGGCGCATAACACGTCTTTTTAAGGCCATTGGCGTGTTTTGCAGTTGGGAACGATAGATTTTCCAGGAAGTAGGGGATAGTTTTGATACAAATACTACTTTTTGATACAAGTCTTTGCTAGTTTGCTGTAAATACTCGACTTCCGCTTGTAATATTTCTGCAGTTTGTGCGAGTGTAAATTCAATGTTAGGATTAAAACTGGTTTTCAAATGAGGTAATAGTTCTTGACGTATGCGATTACGTGCATATTTTACGTCTTGGTTGGTACTATCTTCCCAAATCGGTAATTTTAAGTGTTGGCAAAATTTTTCTGTAGTTGAACGGGAGATTCCTAATAAAGGACGTACGAGGCAAATAGTATCATTGAGTGGTCTTTGCCAGGCTAAAGCTTGCATCCCATCCATACCACTACCACGTATAAGATTGTACAATAGAGTTTCTGAGCGATCACTAGCTGTATGCCCTGTAACTACGCAATCATAATTATGAGTTTGAGCAATTAGGGTTAATTCATGGTAACGCCAATCACGTGCATTAGCTTCCGTTTTTATTTCTTGTTTAGTAGTAGCAAGATAAAAAGATAAGTGCCAGCTTTTAGCTATTTTTTCCACATGTTGCGCATTAGCCTGGGAGTCTGAACGCCAACAATGATCACAATGGGCAATACCTAAATCCCATGCCCATTTAGGTTGTAAATCTAACAGTATCTTTACCAAACACAGTGAATCTTGTCCCCCAGAAACAGCTATCAATAATCTTTGATTTTTACTAAATAAATTGCGGGTACGAATAGTTTGGTGGATTTTAGTGTGCAATGTTGTCAATAGCATTAGGGTCTATTTCTTATTTGTTCAGAACGGTAGCAAAAATCATCACATAATTGTCACCGATTCTCCGGCAGGACAATTTGACCAATGAGATAGGGAAATACATTTACTAGCAGGTTAACTACATATCCACCAAAACTAACGTGTTTTAATAATCTTTGCTTATCTTCTTACAGTTAGTTAAGAAGCTCTTAATAATGTCAATTATACACCTTATACCTTACTCAACAATAGCAAGATGAATATTTATTGCATACCCTGAGAGACAACAATAAATGGAGTTTATGAGGAATAAAAATAATTCCAAATTATTGGACAAATGAATTTTTTTTGGCGCAAGCTATACCGAAGTTTATTATTACTCCTCATTGTTAAAAGAACTTTTATAGAAAATTGAGGATGTGTAAATAAGAATACAACTTAGTTCGATTAGGAAATAATCTGATGAAAAATAGTCTATTTCACCTTATACGTAATCTAAATCAATTATCTGTCTTAATTATAACTAACATTCACCTGCGGGCAAAGAAAATTAAAGATTTTAAGTTATATATAACCATATGTAAAAATATAAAATGGTGGCAAGCAACTCAAGTAAATTAGATTGATTTTTACCGCTAATATACTGACTTATAGCTATTTACGCTTATACTTATCCATACCAGATATTGATGAACACTATTGACATATGCAAACATTCCTCCCATTTGATATTTCCCCAATTATGCCCCTAGGAATCATTTTGTTTGATTTCTTATTCCTCATACTTGCAATACCGATAGAAGCATGTGTTTTAAAAACACGGTTAAAATTTGACCAAAAAAGCAGCGTTTTTTATGCCACGTCCATCAATATCTTTGCTAATATATCGGGCTGGTTAATCTTTTTCTTTGTAGAACCCTATTTATCCCCTAAATATAAGTCAGAACTTCTTAGCTACGTTTTTTTTAATCACTTTCAGTTATCAAGCACATATAACCTAATATTATTTATTGCTTTTATTATATTTTGTGTAACCTTTTTATTCAAAACTATGACTTTAAAATTATTGTTATTTATCTGGAATAAGTCAGATAAGGAAAAGCCTGCAGAGGAAGCAGTTATCCCTCAAAGACGTTCTCTTAGGAGATATAACTTAAATACATTACAAGGTACAAGCATTGCAACTAGCGTATTAATGGCTAACTCGTTAAGTTATAGCGCAATCACAATTGTTCTAGCACTTTGCTTGTCTGTAACATTTACAAATTAGGTATGGACAATGGAAATAATTACAGATTTTCTTAAGACTACCTTCAAATTTATCAGTGACGTATTAGGCAGTGCCCAAAAATTGCTACTACCACAAGATATTTACTCATGGCAAACACTAATTTATTTGAGTATATTTTCCTTACTTATGTCATATTGGGCACAGGGAATCATTGTTAAAAACATTATTGCCCTTTGCGGTTGGTTATTTTTAATATTAGGTACTTCTTGGTATACTACTGATAAGCCAGTATTGATACCTGGAACTGTTATGCCTGTAGGAGCATTAGTCACAGGAGGATTAGTAAGTGTATTTGCTTTTGGTGATGAGCAAAATATATTTAACCCAGTATCATTTGTACTATGGCCTACCATATCAGCAATGATTACAGCAATACCAGAATTTTTTCAGGGTACGGGGACTAATGTTAGTACCCAAATACCCAAACCAGAAGCACGTCAAAAAATTATTGTTTTAATAGCTGGCTCAATATTAGTCAGTTGCTGGCTACAAGTTTATTTTTTAGTTGATAGTTGGGTTAAGGATTACCCTAGTTTATTGAATGATGATATTGATAATAGTTTTTTAGTAAAAGAACTATACCCTATTGAAAATTCAGGCCCTAATAAGGCTCCTAACAATGGGACTATTATTTTAAATAAAGTAGCACTAACTATTATCGATAGAATAGATAAAAGACCCTGGTATCAAGTAGAAATACTGTTGAAAAATACGGGGAGTCGAAATTCTGAGATAAGTAAATTAGGTAATGAATTAATTGTTAAAGAATTAGGAGACTACAAGGAGAAAGACCTATGGAGGATAGAAGCACGTGTGGATAACATAAACCCCAATAATCCTGATACTTATAAACTTGATTTACTCAGCATTTGGAGTGGTCCTACTTCTAAAACATACAAAAATCCACGAATGGCAGTTTATAAACAATATGAGTACTATCTCAAACGTTCTTGTCGAGTAGAGCCAATAGCATCAAATCGCGTTAAGATTGCGGGTATTGAGTGTGAGAGAGTGAATAATTTCTTTGATGAACCACCACCATCTCAAAGATAAGATACATTTAACAATCCAGCAATACTATTTCACATTAAAAATGCATATTTGTTGATATAAATAAGTAAATTTTAATTGTATTTAGCCTTATTCTAAGTTTTGATAAACTCATTGCTTATCACTGAGGTGTAATAATACAAATATATGGTTTTAAATCAAGGTGTGCCATACTTTTTAGATAAAGGAAATAATCTGTATCTGAAAAAAATTCAACTGGATAAACTCTGAAATACCAGACCGGGAGCTTTGAATTCTAATAAAACCTTAATAATATCTTCCACGACTTTATCAGGAGTGGAAGCACCTGAGGTAATACCTATAATAACGTCATCTGAAGGTAGCCAATTTTCTTTGATATTTAAATTACCATCCAGTTGCCTATGCTCTATGTGAGTTTTTGATTTAATTCTTTCCATACAATCAATATGGTAGGAAGGGATGTTATATTCCTCAGCAATTTCCTGCAAATGGGAGGTATTGGAAGAATTAAATCCACCAATAACCAAAATTAAATCTAATTTTTGGTTTACTAGACCAAAGATAGCATCTTGTCGCTCTTGGGTCGCATCGCAAATAGTATTGAAACTTTGAAAATGCTCATTTAAATTGACTGGGCTATACTTTTGCATCATAGTATGCTCAAATAATTTACCAATCTGCTCTGTTTCGCTTTTGAGCATGGTGGTTTGGTTAGCAATACCTATTCTTGTTAAATCTACATCAGGATCAAAACCATCAGAACAAGATAGGCTAAATTTAGCTAGAAATTCCTCTTTGTTGCCCCCATATAAAATATAGTTGTTAACGTATGCTGCCTCGTCTAAATTGAGTACTATCAAATATTTACCCGCAAAAGAACTAGTAGCAATCGTTTCTTCATGCTGGTATTTACCATGAATAATTGAGGTATACTTCCATTTCTTGTGTTTTTCGACTGTATTCCAGACTTTTGAAACCCATGGACATGTGGTATCAACGATAGTACAACCTTTATCATTAAGCAGTTGCATTTCTTGAACACTAGCGCCAAAAGCTGGAAGGATAATTACATCTCCAGATTTCACTATAGAAAAGTCTTTATTTCGACCTCTGACTTTAATAAATCCTATCTCCATTTCCCGTAAACGTTCATTAACAGAAGGATTGTGGATAATTTCGTTGGTAATCCAAATATTTTCTGTGGGAAAATGCTTTCGTGTTTCATAAGCCATGGCAACAGCTCGCTCCACTCCCCAACAAAAACCAAAGGATTGTGCTAGACGAATAGTAATCTCACCACAGGTAAGGGTATAATTATTTTCCCGAATTTGCTGTATTAAAATGCTTTGATATTCTGATTCTAATTGAGTTGCAATTTCTGCTTGATGCCCAAATCCCTTACGATGATAATTATTTGAGTGATTGAGGGATCTTTTAAAAGCTTTGGTATCCATGCAATTGTTTTATCAAAAGTTTTTTCTTTTTGTATTCTCTCGTGTACTGGACATGATTGGGAATATAAGTAAGGAAGAGGTAGTAGAAGTAGAGGTAGTATATACAAGATAACAGAAAAAAAATGGTATATAGAAATCAAAGCTGGTATATTTTCTGCGTATGAAACTCTTCTCAGACTGTCTATAAGCCTTTAGCCTTTATGGTTGCAAATATCAATCATGATAATAATATTTTCTATTTGAGTCTTGTAAAATCGTTCCAATATTTCTAGTAAATCATTATTTTACTTCCCTGAAATCTACTGGCTAAATCATCTACCTAGACAAAACTAGTTTAATAATTTAGTCAATATTTATCTATAGAGGGTCAATAAATTGACACTTATACTTTCGTTTTTCTAATCGTATGGTATGTATTCTTTCTAAGAATATTTATCAACCATAAGTCACTTATTAGAGAGTATTTTATATTTCCAAAGTCGCCAATGCAATTAGTCAACTCTTTGACCACCAGTGATTAACTCCTGATATATTAGATGATAAGGTTATCTAGCCCACTACATTTAGGTACTTTATATTAATTAATTCTATCTGAATCTAGAAAAAATGTAATTGACTATGATGTTTGTATTATAAAGTACCCAACTGCATCCTATTGACTTTTCTATAATTGAGTTTAATACTTCAGATATCCAATACAATTTCAGTCGGTTAAAAATATTTTTTGGATTTTTACTAGAAAGATAATAACGTTAATAAACATATATAGTCTTTCTTGCTAATACTGGTAGTATTTGACTAAAGTCAGAGAATTAGGAAATTAGTGTATCACTAATGCATTATTGTATCAAATACAAAATAATGTTATTTCAACATATTAACATTAGCTACATGTTTGTCCAGTTAATTATCATTTAACATGTCTTTTTTGATTCACATTTGCTTTAAATATTCTCTGTAGCCAAGTTTTTCTAATTTTGCTTGTTTTTCCATTGTGGATATACGAAGGTTTTGTCGGTAACTTTGTACTTTCTCTTGTAATTCATATTGATAGGTAGCAAGTATCTGTATTGCTAAGAGTCCAGCATTTCTTGCATTGCCAATGGCTACAGTTGCGACAGGAATGCCTGTAGGCATTTGTACAATTGAGTACAATGAGTCTAAACCTTGTAAATGTTTACTGGGGACAGGTACACCAATTACTGGCAATGGGGTTAATGATGCTACCATTCCTGGTAAATGAGCTGCACCGCCAGCACCAGCTATAATTACTTTTATTCCTCTTGTATGAGCGACCTGTGCATAATTTAACATTTCCTCAGGAGTTCTATGGGCACTGATAATAGTGACTTCATAATTTATGCTAAATTCATCGCAAATTGTGACTGCTTCTCCCATTGTTGATAGGTCAGAATCGCTACCCATAACAATGCTAATTAGGGGGGACATTATAAAGTGAATTTTTTAGGGTTTATAAAAGTAATCATCTCAACTAATTGAATTTATTGCTACCCACCCAGCATATATAAAATTCAGGGGTATTTGTTAAAGGAAAATTTACAAAGGGATGAATTATAAATCTACAAAGATTATGAATGCTAGATTAATCAATAGTAAAGATAGATCCAATCAACTGGGAAAGTGGTAGATAAGGTCAATCTGAATTGCAAGTATTGGACATTAATGGTAAAATTCTTTCCTTACTTAGGTAGTATATATTTACACAATTAATGGGTTTTTGAGTTTAGTATTCCTAGATCTGTGCAAGGAAAATGCACAATTTTCAACAGAAATTTGCAAGTTTATATGGAGTTTAGGAGTTGATGGGTTTTTACCAACTAAAATAACTACTAATTTGTAGAATATATATAATTCCTTAGCTACAATTACCAATTACCTACATCAAAATCAAGGAGCAATAATTTTTAGAGTTCATTTGGAGGGACCATACTTGAATTTCAAAAAACAGGAGTACATTCTGCAAAATCAATATTTATTAACTCTAATGATAAAAAAATACCAAAATCATCTTCGATGATCACATTATATTATCAAAATAGTCACTCTAGCGCTATAATATTAGGTACCACGGATGAAATTATTTACTATTTGCTTTCTTTAGATATCACAGTTAGTTTAGGATGTTTACAAGCAAGTTGAGCCGACCTAAGCTTTTCATATGAGAGCAACAACTATTGTCAATCATACCTTCAACAACATAGCACAAATGTATCATAGGGAAATATAGATTATTGGTTGCAGCTATTACCAAAAATACAATTATGTGTAGTTTAATTGCGGATGAAGAAGATGTTTGCCAAGCAGTGTGTAGATGTATTTTTACGAGCCAGTAATTATGAAAAAAGGGTGTTTTTAGTCAGTGATACATTAGCATCCTTTAGATTATCCGATGGTATTTATCCTAGTGGCAGTTCAGAAATCCAAGTCAAAAATGGTACAGGCTCTTGGACAGAATTTTGTCAAAAGCAACTTTAATATTATTGATGTGAGTAAAGAATTTAGTTAAATGGGGGGTCAGTAATATTGAGAAAGCAGTATTACTAGTAACAGATGCACTATATCAAGCCACTGATTTGCCAGAAATAAATATTAACTAACCATCCAGCTTTTTGCGTTGGCACTTTGGTAAATATACTAGGGAATTCAGTTGGGAGAGATTATCATTGAAGTAAAAGAAAGGATGCAGAGATGAAAGAGGAAATAAAATACTTCCTTATTGCCCTAACCTTTAACCCTTAAAATTTCCTCTAAAATTTGGGTAAATATGGTAATTTTAAATTCTTGAGGCCTCTAGCTTTAACTATATATGGACGTAACTGACGACAAAATTATTGTTAAAAATTATTTCAACTCCACTGGTTTTGATCGCTGGAAACGGATTTATGGGGATGGGAATATTAATAAGGTTCAATTAGATATTCGTAATGGACATCAGCAAACAATTGATGAAGTGTTGGACTGGCTTAAAGAAGATGGTAACTTGACTCAAATATCAGTTTGTGACGCTGGTTGTGGAGTAGGTAGTTTAAGCATCCCCTTGGCTACAGCAGGAGCAAAAGTCCATGCCAGTGATATTTCTGAGAAGATGGTAGAGGAGGGCAAAGCTAGAGCCTTATATACCTTGGGAAATAATGATAATCCTACATTTGCGGTTCAAGAATTAGAAGCGATATCTGGTAGCTATCATACAGTTATTTGTTTGGATGTTCTTATACACTATTCCCAGGAAAAAATGGAGAAGATGATTTCTCACCTTTGCTCTGTAGCACAGACACGTATTATCCTCAGCTTTGCACCTAAAACCTTTTTTTTGACTATCTTGAAGAAAATTGGCAGTCTCTTCCCGGGGCCAAGTAAAACCACACGTGCTTATATGCACAAGGAAATAGATATGATTGATGTCTTGAAAAAAAATGGCTTCACCCTACAAAGGAATTCAATGATACGCACTCGTTTTTACTTTTCCCGTTTGCTAGAGGCTACAAAAGACTAATGTTACAATTGTAGTTAAGGTAGGGCAGTCTACTTACAAAATTATGAAGATAAAATTTATACCCTGGCTATCCGCTTATTAATAGTGACTGTTTAATGTAAGGGCATGTTAAATGCCTTTGCCATTGTGTGATAACCAGAAAAATCATTTGGAAAATGCTAGTTTGTAAGAAAGGGAAAGTTGTTATTTTTCTGTAGAAATAGACTAAGTAATCGAACCATGATTAACATGAGTCGATGCTCATGATTGGAAACTCCCAGGTGAAGATCCTCTACAGATTTATGGATATAATAAATGCTAAACAGGGCTTAGTTTTTTGGACTACCTACCTTACTAACCAGAAAATAGTAAGCTACTTGCAATCATGATGAAAAATAATCTAAGTTAATACTCTTTCATTACATGAAACCCTAGAATCCCAGTAGCTATCTAAATAAAGTTAGAAAGCATTTAAATCTCAAAGCTAAAGAATTGAATGAAAATTTCAGGTTTATTGAACAAGAAATTGTATTGTATTACTTTGACATGTAAGACCTGATTTCTCATCATGATAAAAATTTTCTTGGGTTTAGGAGCAATTTTGGGTGGCTTGTCTATAGCTTTTGGTGCTTTTGGAACACATGTTTTACGACCCATAATTAGTGAGATTTCACTAGAAACTTTTACCATAGGTGTGCGCTACCAAGCCTATCATGCTTTGGTTTTATTGATTATAGCTCTACTGATTCATTCTACTGAATCCCCATCTGCCATTCTTATAACGAGTGGTTGGTTATTCCTTATTGGCATAATAATTTTCTCGGGTAGCTTATATATCCTTAGTATCACTAGTATAAGTAATTTTGGAAGGGTTGCACCCCTAGGGGCATTGGCATTAATGCTTGGTTGGGCAAGTCTGGCTTTTTTTGCGTGTACTTGGTATAAGAGTTAGCAGCAAGGGTAGTCCTTGTGGTTACCCCTATCTAGCAGTATAAATAATCAACAAAAGTTTCAAGAAGTTTTCTCCTTTAGAGAAACTAGAACTAATCACTAGTAATAAAATAAGTAATTGAAATGATATTCAAACGGTTGCTGCTAATTTTGATAACACTGGGGGCAGTTTTTTTTTATAGTCAAACTTTATTTGATAGTTGGGAAAAGCCCCAGATCCATGGAAACTTAGAATTGTATCAAACCAATATCATACTGCAAGCACAGGAATGGAATCCTGAAAATAATGCTTTTAAAAATCTAAAAACATTAAAAGTAGCTTTTGTGAGCAAGCAACCTTTAGAAACTGCTATCAAACAGTATGAAAAAGTAAGAAAATCAGCTGCTGGTAATTTAGAAAAAATTCAACTGCAATTGACAAAACAAACTGACATATCAGTCAGTAATTTGGAGCTGGGGAAAAATCGACAGAAGCAGCTACAAGTATCTTTACAACAACAAAGAAAGGTAATAGACCGAATAGATTTACATTTAGGTATAATGCAGGCAGCACAAGCAAATATAGATAGAGCCATACAAATATGGGCTGACTTAAAAGAATCTTCAGAAATTGACCCAGATATTGGGGAGACAGCCCTGGCTTTATCAGGACTTTGGAGTGATTCCCCAAAAATCTTACCTGGTTCTCAAAAACTGATTGAAAACAATTTAACAGGTTGGTTCCGCTTTGCCAGTCTTTCTAAACTATACAAACTACAGCAAACAGAAGAAAACTTATCTGACTTACTATTTTCCAATCAAAAAAATGCAGAGGAAGCTGTATTTAAATTAGGGATAGTAAGTATTCCACCTTTAATTACAGGAATTCTTGGTGTCGCTTTGCTAATTGTGATCATAATTCAACGAGTAATCCGGGGGAGAAATTCACTATGGGCACAAAATGAAGACTTATATTGGTTAACCCCTTGGGATGGTGAAATAACACTACAGGTATTTATTTTTGGCTTTTTCCTAACTGGGCAAGTTTTCATTGGACAATTTATTATGCCCTTGATATTGAGCATACTTCCTTTAACCCATCCAATAAATATCCAAACTCAAGCATTATTAGTTATATCAAGCTATTTTTTGGTAGCATTTGGTGTGCTGACTGTTTTATACTTCTCCATTAAAAATTTTTTACCCCTACATGAAGGTTGGTTCCATTTGCATTTTCAAGGGAAATGGTTCTTATGGGGTTCCTGTGGTTATTGCGTGGCTGGACCTATAGTTGTATTTGTCTCGGCACTCAACCAAAAATTATTTCAGGGACAAGGTGGTAGTAATCCATTATTACAGTTAGCATTAGATAGTCAGGACACTGTAGCTCTCTTTATCTTTTTTATCACAGCGGGAGTTGCTGCTCCATTATTTGAAGAATATCTATTTCGTGGTTTTTTATTGCCTTCTCTTACTCGCTACTTTTCTATGTGGGGGGCTATTACAGTTAGTAGTTTGCTATTTGCTATAGTTCATCTGAATCTATCAGAAATCATTCCACTTACTGCTCTAGGCATGGTTTTAGGATTTGTATACACACGATCACGTAATCTTATGGCGCCAATTGTACTGCATAGTATTTGGAATAGCAGTACCCTTGTCAGTCTATTTGTTCTAGGTAGTAGTGGCAAGTAAAACAGGAGACTAAGAAACCATATTCAAGTGCAAATACCCCTACTCTAGTAGTTTAGCCTGGGGGCGGGGTTAATTCCTGGAATTCAGTTCCCCAGTTAATATTGATATTGGATTAGATTAGTAATTTTGAATTAATGAATATAGAAAAATTAAAGAGCAAAAATTTAGTAAAAAAATTAGAAATTAAACTAATTTTTGACTTTATTATATCAGCTCCTCTTTAAGCACCTGAAATTAGGGTTTTATTTCATCATTACTCCCTGGATAAATCCTGTGGATCGAAGAGAATCTAGTATCAATGAATTTTCCTAAGGAAAAATTTGAATACAAAAAATAATATAAATGTTTTCCTGATAAAATTTTTATTTTGTTATATTTGATTTCAATATTTAACAAGTTAATGATTATTTAAAATGAATAGTTTATAACTATTCCCATGTTGATCAATTCTTTGTGCCGCGTATAAAAACACCTATGAAAAAATAAAATATTTTTATTTTTTACACATGAATACCAGGGAGAATAATGTTATTAAGAAAGTATTGCAGGTTATTTTTTGACTTAAATATCTATGGTACAAGTCTTTTAACAAAAAAAACTTTGATACCTTATGTCCATACAATACATTTTCATTATTCAATTCTTACTAAATATATGGTAAGTAATACTATAATCAAATGAATTAGCAACTCAATCGTCCGTAATTTATTTATTTAATTTGCAAAAAAAATAATGACCTAACAGTTTTTATAATCCATATAAAGACTGCGATTATGATTTGCAAAAATATTATTTTACTTAATAGATAATTACTCCATTCATAATTCCTAAGCAATAAATTTTAAATTATTTACATTTTTATTGTTGGTTATGGTTCTCATTTACATGTTTGTAGTGTAAATACATAACAGAAATTACCCCAGAGATATGCTAGTAATAGTTTATTTTTCTATTGTATTGAATTTTTATTCTCATCGTATTTTTCATTGATAAATAAGTTTAGCTTATATATAGGAGATATTTATTATGACAAAATTGAACTTCAACTACGCAACAAAACAGCTTTTATCTGGATATACAGCAATAATTCTTGGTGGTTTTGGCATTCATAAATTTATTTTAGGATATACAGCAGAAGGTATATTAACACTCATCATTTCTATCATGGGTGGTTACTTCTCTTATGGATTTACTTTCCTCATTATGCAGATGATTGGCTTGGTTGAAGGTATGATTTATCTAAGTAAGAGCTATGAAGAATTTATAGATAATTATTTTATGCATAAACAAGGTTGGTTCTAAACAATATTTTTTATTTAGTTACAATCTTGATTATTTAGTAAACTCTAGTTACTCGTAAGTGCAATGATTAAAGCAGACAATAACCAAATATTTAAATATGTGAATTACCTAAATATTATTTACTTCATAAGGTATCAGGAAATATTGTATTTTATATTAAATATCACTATATTTCATTCCTTCTCCTAAATATTATTTATAAGTACTAATTGGTTTATTTTATATCTAATTTACTTATCAATACCTCCTAAAATTAGGGAATTACAATAATCTCTATACAGTTTACAAACCTGATTAATCTGGCTTATATAAGGAAAAAAGGTTAAAAATGGCACTTTGAAAAACAAATTATATAAATATTTCATAGGTTAACATCCTTCATTAAAATTAATAGTTGTGTATGACTGACTTATTTTTGAATTTAGCCTAACCTCAAATATAGAGACGCTTTTTATTCAGCGTTGCAATTTTATTATCAATTCCAACATTTTCTATGCAAATTGCCCGTAGAACAGATGAGTCAAAAGAACAAATGCCAACAATACCTACAGAAGCTACAGAAAAAATTGTCTTGGATATTGGGGGTATGAAATGTGCTAGTTGTGTAAAGTCGGTAGAAAAGCAATTGGCTCAATATCCAGGAGTCAAAAGTGTTTGTGTAAATCTAGCTACAGAGATTGCCGTGTTGGAGTCAGATGTAGGTGTGGTCGACCCTCAGGTTTTGGCTAATAAGCTCACATCAATTGGATTTCCTAGTAAACCCCGAACTAGTGACGGAACATGGATAGAAACTGGAGAAACTGGACAAAGCCAGTATGTTAAATCTGCATGGCATAACTTTTTAATCGCAGGAATACTATTACTAGCATCCGGTATTGGTCACTTTGCCACTTTCCCTCCGGGCTTTTTACATAATATTTGGTTCCATTTTGGTTTAGCAACTACTGCATTACTATTTCCAGGTCGTCATATTTTGGCAGATGGATGGTTGAGTTGGCGACGCAATGCTCCCAATATGAATAGCTTAGTGGGTTTGGGAATTCTCACAGCTTATACTGCCAGCTTGGTAGCATTATTTTTCCCGCAGATGGGTTGGGAATGCTTCTTTGATGAACCAGTAATGATTTTGGGTTTTATCCTTTTGGGTAAAACCTTAGAACAACAAGCTAGAGGAAAAGCTTCATATGCATTTAAGCATTTGTTGGCACTACAACCTCAGAACGCCAGGTTAATTGGTGATCCCCAGGCATCAAAGTCTGGCATTGTGGCAGTTGAAATTCCTGCATCTCAGGTAAAGGTGGGGGAATACTTACAAGTTTTACCAGGAGAGAAAATACCTGTTGATGGTGAAGTAGTATCCGGTCAAACTATTGTTGATGCATCAATGTTAACTGGAGAATCTATACCTACTGAAAGGTTAATGGGAGATAGTGTTACTGGAGGAACAATAAATCAATCAGGAACAATCATAATTAGAGCTACCCATACAGGAAAAGATACAAACTTGGCACATATTATTAGTTTGGTAGAAGCTGCCCAAATGCGCAAAGCTCCTGCACAAAAATTAGCAGACATGGTGGCTGGCTACTTTTCCTATGGTGTAATTGCAGCATCTATTCTTACCTTCATCTTTTGGTACTTCTTTGGTACTCATGTATGGCAGGATATTACCCATAATGCAACAATGAAAATGGTTGATACTTTTAGTCACCACCAATACCCCTTAGGAATATCAAGTCCAAAAATTGTTTCTCAATATTCTGGGTTAATACTGAGCTTAAAACTAGCGATTGCAGTAATGGTTGTTGCTTGTCCTTGTGCCTTAGGACTTGCAACACCCACAGCAATTTTAGTTGGTACGGCAATGGGTGCAGAAATGGGTTTACTAATAAAAGGTGGTGATGTGTTAGAGAAAGTTCACCATCTGAGTGCAGTAGTTTTTGATAAAACTGGTACATTAACTACTGGTAAACCTACAGTTACTGATTGTTTACCTATTACATCAGCAGAAACTCTGGGCCCTACAGCTCTACTCAAACTAGCAGCTGCAGTAGAAGTAGGTACATCTCACCCTTTAGCTACAGCAATACAAACAGCAGCCAAGGAAAAAGAATTAACCCTGCCTTGTGCTACGGAATTTAAAACCATACCAGGTTTGGGAATCTCAGCTATTGTTGACGGTTCCCTGGTGTTACTAGGCAAGTGGGAGTGGTTGCAAGAACGAGGAATAACTATTCCAAAAGTAGCGGAGGAACAAGCTGTATTACTAGCAAAATCAGGGAAAACCGTTGTGGGAGTTGCGATGGATGATTCTTTTATAGGTATTATTGCTGTTAGAGATATCTTGAGAAAAGATGCTCAACATACCGTAGCAAAATTGCAGAATATGGGATTAAGGGTGGTATTGCTATCAGGTGATCGCCAGGAAGCAGCTAATGTGATCGGTAAAAAAATAGGCCTGGATGTTGAAGATATAATAGCTGGTGTTCCTGCTATTGAAAAAGCTATCACCATTAAAAAACTCCAACAGTCTTACACTGTAGCTATGATTGGAGACGGAATTAACGATGCTCCTGCCTTATCACAGGCAGATATAGGTATTACCTTAAAATCAGGAACAGATATTGCAATGGAAACAGCAGAAATCATTCTCATGAGTGATCGTTTGACTGATGTAGTGTCATCAATTCAGTTGAGTCGAGCTACATTTAACAAAATACGGCAAAATATATTTTGGGCATTTGCCTATAATATTTTAAGTATTCCCCTGGCTGCAGGTATTTTACTACCAATTACTGGTTTTTCCCTAAGTCCAACTGGTGCTGCAGGATTAATGGCTTTCAGTTCAGTCAGTGTTGTAACTAACTCATTATTTTTGAGAAGGTTTAACAAGACTTAGAATTTGCTGATTTTATAGCCAAGGTATTATCAAGTAGTATTATGAGCATCTTGTTATCCAATCTAATTTTAGATTAAGGATGTTTATGGTACTCCAAGAAATAAATTATTAAAATAAAAAAGTAATGAGAATCATAATTCCTAGAAATAGTAACTACTTCATTAATTTCAATTCAAGTTGAAAACTAACATATTAAACTTCAGGTGAAGAGAATATTTAGAAATCTACCAGATATTTTCATATGGCAAGAAAGTCTCTAAAAAAATACCTAAACTTTGAAATAATCTCTAAAGTATAGTTCTAACCTTCAAATCCCAGAGAAATTTATTGGAGTTTCATATTTTATTGCATACATTTAGACTCATTGATGTCTAATGTATGCAATAAACTGAAAACCATAAAATATAAGGAATTAGGTATTAATTTTATGACTAATTGGTTGTTCTGAACTTGAATTTCAAACTTCCACACACATTTTTTGATTTGAACTTATCTCATATCATGTAAGTAATAAGGGGTGCAGTATTGCCCCCCTATAATCAATTTTCGTTAAGATATTCTACTAATTATCAGTTTGTTTGGTAGAGTCATAATCCTATCCTATATTGATCAGGCTAAAGTACGCCGTAGTTGTGGTTGAATTACTATCAATGATACCAAAGCAAAACCAGCTAGTACCAGTAGTGCTCCACCAAAAGTTACATCACCCCAAAAAGCATGCATGACGATATTGTTAAATTGCCAATTGCTATGAATATAAAGATAGCGAATAGTTTCAATGGCATAACTAAGGGGATTAAGAGTAGCTATAATTTGCAACCACTGGGGCATAAAAGATAATGGGGCTAAGGCTGTGCTGGCAAACAAAAGTGGCAAATTAGTCACAAAAATTACTGCAATCAACTCGATGTGTCCAGGGAGAGTAAAAGCCAAGCCCAAACTGAGTGAAGTAACACCTAAAGCCAAAAGAAAATAATTAAAGCTATTACGCCTAAACCTGATACATTCGGTAGGCCAGCACCTAAAAGTGCTGCAGCACTTACAATAACAGCAGCTTGGAGTAAACTTTGACTAATTATAAAAATGGCAGAAGACAAAACAATAGAAAATCTTGATGCCAAAGGAGCTACAAGCAAACGATTTAAAAAGCCAAATTCTCTATCAAACATCACTGGCAACCCAGCATTTAATGCCCCTGCAAATGCAGTGAAAACAATTATACCTGCCCCGAGAAAATGATTATAACTTATCATAGACCCAAAAATCCCCTTGGGTGCGTTTTGAAATAAAGCACCAAATAGGACTAACCACATTATTGGTTGAATAATTCCCGCTAGTAAGGTAGAGGGACGACGTCGTAATTGAATGAACAAGCGATACGTTAATGCTAGGGTTTCTTGGATTAACTCGGCGATGAAATTGGGTGCTGTATCAGCATAACCTTGGGGCGATGCTATTTCTTGCCAGTTAATATCTGATTTTGGAGGTGCAGTCGTTCTAATCATGTCAATTTTTAATTTGAGGTATTACATCATAAAACTAATACGTCTTAGTCTCTCCCTATTCTATAACCCTCACGGGGGATGTACTTTGCCCTAATAGCATGCAATCCCCTTTTTATTTTTCTACCTCCTTGATTCTCTACTAATTTTCCTTCTAATTTGCCTCATCTCATATTTTGTTTCTTCTCTGCTTTAGCATCACGTGCCGCAACTCCAGCTAACTCTGCATCTAATAGAGTTCTTCCCGTAGCTGCAAGGTAAACATCATCTAAACTAGGACGGGATTGGGCTATGCCAAACATAGGCAACCCAGCATCACTTAAAGTCTCTGTAATACTGTTCATGATACCACTTTCAGGAGTTACTACCAAATTTAAAGAATTGCCTTGGGCATTATTAATGATAATTTCCTGGATAAATGGCAAAGTTTGCAACAGTTGTTGAGCCTTTTGTGCTTCTTCTAGAGGAGAAAATTCCCGAATGCGTAAAGTAATACGATCACCACCTACTCTATCTTTTAATTCTGATGGCCTGCCTGTAGCAATTACCATACCATGATCAATTATTGCTACACGATCAGCTAGTGCATCGACCTCTTCTAAATAATGGCTGGTAATCAGTACAGTAGTTCCAGCCTCCTTTAGTTTTCTGAGAAATTCCCAAATAATAAATCGACTCTCAATATCTAATCCTACCGTGGGTTCATCTAACACTAATATATCTGGAGAATGGAGGAGACCTGCAGCTAAATCTAAACGCTTGCGGATACCACCAGAATAAGTTCCTGTTGTTTTATCAGCATATTCTTGTAAATCCAGGAGACATAAAACTGCAGCAATACGAGAAGTGATAGCAGCTTTGGGTAAATGGTATAGTGCCGCTTGCAGTTGCAGAAGCTCTTTTCCTGTAAGCATCTTATCTAACGCTACTTCCTGAGCCACATAGCCAAGCCGTCTTCTAGCAATTCTGGGCCTCGTGATAGCAGAAATTCCGCAAACCTCTATCCTACCTGCATCTGGTGTAATCAGAGTACACAATGCTCGGATAGTGGTAGTTTTACCTGCACCGTTGGGACCAAGTAAACCAAATATCTCCCCCGGCTCTACTTTAAAGGAAATATCCTTAATAGCTGTAGTTGAACCGTAGCATTTTCTTAAATTTTCAATGAAGATGGCAGGAGCCATGATTAGTTAGCCTTAACTATATAAATATTAATAAAGTCTATCTCTATTTTATAAGTTAAGAGCTAAGTGTGATAAGGAAGTCCATAAAATACCAAAATTTTTTGCATAAACTAAACAACCAAAATTTTAGACTAATTCAAATCTTACTAGAAACTTATCTAGGGAGTAATTATCATATTAATTCTATATAATTGGAAGAATTTATAAGTAAAAACTTTCTCAATTTAGCATTCTATAACTACCGCATAACTTCTATATAAATTTTAATAGTATATTTAATTAGTATTTTACTTAAACTCTATAACGAACATAAAAAATAACAATTATTGCTTAAATATAACAAATATTCTATGATGATAAAAACATATAAATCTTAAAATATAGTTATTTTTGAATAAATTTATTTAAACTATGTTTTTTAGCTAACATAGCTGTATTAGCTTCAAGCAATATTTCTAGCTCTAGTAAAATAAATATTAATAAAATTCTGCTTACTATTTCCAAGTTAACAACTATAGCCTTTTAAGGCTAATAAAATAAATAAATTAGATATAATTATAGTTGGTAGTACATATATTTGTATTATTTTTTGTATTTACTTAGAATATAATTAAATACTCTTCCATAATAATTATACAATCAATAAAATGCAATTTTAACTTTCAGATATATAGACAATTACAAAAATCATAGGAAGGTTTTATATTTAGGAACTAGAGCCAAAGTATTAACATGGAATTAGATATTCTATCTTAAGAGAAATAGCTAATATTTTATGAAAGGGACTTAACTATAGAAGAAAACATATAATTATTCCTAATAAACTTTCTGGCTTAGATTTGAAATTAAGTTATGAATTGAGTGGAACTTGATGTAGGAACTATTTAAATAATTTCAATGGGTTTATGGGAAAATAAATCAGACTTTAAATTAATAGTTTATTAGCCTCTCTGTTTGTTAATTTTCTTTTCTTAATCTGTCACAAAATGCAACGTCTCATAATCTACTTATAATTGACATCACAATTAGCATTTAATCTCCTCATTATATCATGGTGGTTTGTCTTAGTAATAACACGATTTTCTACTCTATGAGAAATATTCTTATAAAATATATATAAGTGAGTTAAATTCCTGATTATTATCATTTTTTTGTTAAGTTAACTTAATATTTTTCTGGGATAAAGATGCTATTTACCTACCATTCTAAGAATTAGATTAGCTAGCTATAGAATCACTTTAATTAGAATATTATATGGTTTACTCTTATATATTCATAGTTATGTGACTTTTTCGGTTACCTTTATCAAGGCTTGTCTTGCTTCAAAATAATACCTCACTACTTTCATATAATTTTACTAATTGCTTATAAATATATCTTCATTTTGTACTATTCTAATCTAAATTAATCTAATTTATCCAAAGTAATTATAAAGTATCTTATAATCTATGCATATATGAATTTGACTAGTTAAGTTTAATCAATATAGGTTTTATACCTTGGTCAAAAAGCAATTTAGAGTAGAAAATAACATTATAGTTATGTAATTATGTAATATTATGAATAGGGAATTAAACCCCATTTAGGGTAATCATGTTCATATCAATATGAACCTCTTCGTATTCAGGGTTTTCTCCTCTTAGTGCTTAGCACTTTCCCACTCATCCCTTAAACTTGTATTCTCTCTTGATGAATCAACAGCTCTACTAAAAATTGCAAAATGCACCTCAATAATTATGAGCTATCTGGAGGTATACAACTTCTAAATCTTATAAACAGCTATTTTCGTAGTCAAGAGTTATTATGACAGGTCCATAATTGTATAGTTTTTATATGACAATAACAGTAGAAAGTTGAAATAAGCCAGCAATTTAATTCTCAATAATTGTAATCAAAGTGATCATCATAACTATATTGGCAAGTATTAGTGCTTTTCAAGTACTATAAATCTGTGTTATACTTTCTGAAGTGTAAATTTGCGGGTGTAGTTTAGTGGTAAAACCCTAGCCTTCCAAGCTAATGATAGGGGTTCGATTCCCCTCACCCGCTTCCCCAGTTCTCTTTATAATTGTCTCTGATTTACTATTGGGAAGTGAAATCTTCCAAATTTATTAGATTTGTATATTATCTGGTTATAAATTTACATAATATTTTTATCTGATCTCATGTCATAAAAATCAGTACTATACTTTTTTGCCAAATTAGTTAATGTTTCTATGTGTTCTTACCATTTTTATTTATAACTTTAATTTGGAATTAATTTTAGTATTTCAAGGAGATTTATCTAATATGATTAAGGCTTGAAGTATATAAATAAATATTTACAGAATATTTGGTACTTAATCAGGTGAGGCTATTTGTGTAAGTCTTGAGTCAATTCAAAATTGCTACTGGTTAAATTTTTGGTAATAATAAATTATTCTAAGTTTCTATTTTAACTAGTAACTTATTAATTCAATTACTTGCCAATTTTTACTTAAGCTTCCTCAAGCAAAGCCATAATTTAGTGAAAGTGCCAATATAGTTCAATATCGAGCTGTAACTACTGAGGGTAATTTGTCGTAAGATTCAGATTTAATTGGGCATTTTCCTCTATTATTGGAGTAATTTAAAGTGACATCGTAGAGAGTAGATATTTAGTTAGATCTTTTGCTAGTATGGAGTCTTATATTATTACTTATTTGTGTTTTATTCAAATCCAGGTTTATGTGGTTATAGGTGCAAGTATCGTGATATTTAAATAATGAAATATAAGGCAATTTATCTGCGAATATCATTCTCAGATAAGCTTCTGATTATACTAGGAAATTATCCTATTTAAAATACTTTTGATGGTAGCTAAAACTCTTATCTAGGGACTAATTATAGCTTGATTTTAGCATAGAATATTTATATAGTTTGCAGTAATAATTATACAAGAATATATCGTTATCAAATTATCTTTGACTAATCACCAAACTCTAAAAATAGAGGTGAGATTTAATTTAATTAAGTTTTATATATCAACAGAACTTAAACCTATTCAATCCTGAGATAATGGAGTAAATTAATCATAAAAAGGCAAGTACAACTTTAGCTATATAATCATTTAATTTTGAGTCATTAGATGATTTATAGTTAATTTGATAGCAATTCGATATAGCTATTACTGGATTTAAATTGCTGCAATTGCTTATGAAGATTCAAATAATTTATAACACTGAATTTTAGAGCAATTAAATATTGATGTAATTCCTATGTATTAAAATTACATCAATATTGTTAATTCCATTAATTTGAATAATTTATGTGTGACTCCATAAAATAATAACTTGCAATATAATTACTTCTACATTAATATCTTTGTATCATAACTAAGGTAAAAAGTTATAGTAAATTCAACACAATTTATGAAATTATGATTAGATAAAAGTAAAACTTATTAAATATCTACTGCCTACAAACTATGGAAGCTATGGAAGTTTTACTTGATAAAATCATGAAATAAACCTCAAAAGAATAGGTTTTAATATATAAATTTAAACTATGAGTGGTTGGCAAACAGCTCTGTTATATTTTGTTTATTTTTACCTATATAATGTTATCTAATATGGTAGGTTTAGCAGCGTGGTGATTGCAACTGTTAAAGAATAGAGACTTATTTCATTATATTAGTGATGTACATGTGTCAAGGGAACTCCAATATTTATGGTTGATGTTTGTGGCATAACTGATACAATAGCCTCATAATTTTCACTTTTTTGCACTTTCATAATTCAATTGGCCTTAAAAACTAACTTGGCATTAATAATAGGTAATTCCTGCTTACACTGGGGATTACTTAGTTGTGAGGGCGTGGAATTTATTTGGGATACAGATTATATTTCACCTGGGGATGTTCATCAATTACTCAACTCACCAACCCTAGAGGGTTTGTTATCCCATATCTTGCCTTCTAGTTTTCCCAAGAGTTTTTGCTTGCCTACATCCTTATTTCTTGCTTCTGTAGTTCCAAGTCAAACCTTATATTGGCAAAATAACCCTAATGTTAAAATTCTGAACTTAGAGCAAGTACCTTTGCATGGACTATATATTACTTTGGGTATTGATCGTGCATTGGCCCTATGGGGTGCAGGCAATAAGTGGAGATTCCCAATATTAGTAATAGATGGAGGTACAGCCCTCACATACACTGGTGCTGATGCTAACCATACTTTAGTTGGGGGAGCCATTCTACCTGGGTTGGGTTTGCAATTAGCTAGCTTGGGAAAGAAAACAGGGCAATTACCCTATGTTATCCCCCCTGAATCACTACCTCAGAGATACGAGTTGAGTACACAAACAGCAATCCAAAGTGGAGTCATTTATACCTTAATTTCGGGAGTAAAAGACTTTGTTGAATCATGGTGGGAGGATTTTCCCGAAAGTTCAGTAGTAATAACTGGAGGCGACTGCAGGCTTTTATACAATTACCTCCAAATTCAGTATCCCGTAATTGCCAAACGGTTACATATAGACAGAAATTTAATATTTGTGGGTATGAAAAAAATTATCTTTAACAACTGTAACTCATAAATAAATACGCCCAGCACAAAAAAATGAAGGCTGTTGGGAGTTATTATTTCTCATGGTTGATAGTTGTACATGTTGCTTATGAAGAGTTTACGATAACACATGCTATTTTATATAAAAAAATTATACTATTATCTTATTGACTTTCTAATAATCTCAAGGTAAATATAATCGCTCTATAATGAACTACTTCATAGGAAGGTATAGCTAATCTCTTATCATAGCTATAAGGGACATAATTGAATGAAATATATGGACAGTTGCAAGGCAAAACTTGCTTTTGCTATGATTCACAATCAAAACTAAGCTTCTATTAGGGGATTGTTTCAGGTAGTCTTAATAGGGACTGTAGCCATTTTGCATATATCAGATGTTTTCTTACGTAAATGGATCCTTTACTCATATTTATATTCTAGTATTCTTGAATTGCCGTTCCCCTTGTTACTATCAATCATAAGCAAGTAAATCCTAAGTAATTGAATGAAACTAGCTGTCAGTACCCCAATTACCAGTAGTTTTTTTATTATACATGAAACTATTCAAACTTTAAAATGCACAATCATTTTTTTAATGTTATAATTGGTGCTCCAAATAAAAATAACACATACAAAAAAATACTGATTCTCCCAATCCTGGTAGTCCTGATAATTTTTGTTGAAACTAACCTTCTATATAGATTTATAAATAGGAAACAATGACTAGTATCCTAACTAAGTTCCATTATGAATAATTGATTATCTCTTCCTTTCCTCAATTCTAGCTATCTCTATACTAAAATAATGGTTGTTGACAAATATATCTCCACCAGAATTTATGTATGTAGCAAACTAATCATATGAGTCTTTTTATTAAAAAAACAGCAATCTCTATCGTACGAATACCTGGTTGTAGACTTAATACCCAATCTAAAGTCTGAAAATTGATAATATCTCCTGAATATTGTTTAAGCTAATTTGGTTGTATCCTCTAATGAGAAATTAGAATCATATTCATATTTCTAATGTTCTGCCTTTATTAAATTGATTTTATGGTTAATAATGATTGTAATTATTTGTTATCTTAGTAGAAGCTATTATTAAATTAATGCTTTTTAGATGAATGTGGTATAATTTTATATTGGAAAGCCACATCCGGGATAGATAATCTGGGCTAAGAACATATAAAATATAAAAAAGCATCGGTGGCTGAGATTATAAGTAAGTTAACCTAGATATATTGTTGTTTATTTAATGAGGTGAATATGGCAAAGCGCCGCAACCCGAAAAAAGAAAAGGCGCTACGAAACCAGGCTTATGCCCGTAAGTTTCGTAAACGGACTAATACAGGGCGTTTTCAAAGAAGGTTCCAACAGAGACATACTAAACCCGAGGAAGAAAATATAACAGCAGCTGAGACTGAATGATCTCCTTGACTTGGGTGTAATGTTAGACATCCAAATTTATTGGGTTAATCTCTAATTTCTTTAACCTTAATACTCCCAAATATTCTCATTTGAAATTCAGGTGTTGGGTCGCAGTAATAAATTTACGTGCATCCCAAAATAAAATATTGATATTGAGTCAATTAGCAGGTTGTTGTTATTTAGCAACTTTGAGGGCATACAGATAAAATGTATGCCCTTACTTCTTTTTTAAGGTGAAGTAGCCAATTGTTGGCGAATTTTAATAATTGCTTGTTTGATTTGAGTAAATCCTGTTCCTCCATGACTGTTACGGGCTGAAACTACTTGACGTGGTGATATTGCTTCATAAATATCCTCTGCAAACCCTGGGTGTAATTCTTTCCATTCTTCAATTGTTAAATCTTTAAGTAATTTGCCAGCAGCAATACTATTTTTGACTGCTTTACCTACCAAACTATATGCTTCCCGAAAGGGAACACCTTTTGTTGCTAAATAATCAGCAACGTCGGTAGCATTAGAAAAGTCTTCTAAAACAGCCGTATTGAGTCGTTCGTGGCGAAACTCTAACCCTTCTTGAAGGAGAATTGTCATGGCTTCCAAGCAGCTTTTGACCGTAATAACCCCATCAAAAAGACATTCTTTATCTTCCTGCAAGTCCTTGTTGTAAGCCAGAGGTAAACCCTTCATAACAACTAGCATAGCTTGAAGATGCCCAAATACCCGTCCGGTTTTACCTCTAACTAGCTCTGGAACATCAGGGTTTTTCTTTTGAGGCATAATACTAGAGCCCGTAGCACATCGGTCTTTAAGAGTAACAAATTTAAATTCATCAGATGCCCACAGAATAATTTCCTCCGATAAACGACTAAGGTGAACCATAATCAAGCTAGCTGCACATAGAAATTCGACCACAAAATCACGATCACTGACTCCATCCAAACTGTTCTGGTAAACATCATCAAAGTCTAATAAATTAGCAGAATAATGGCAATTAATAGGAAAAGTAGTTCCTGCTAATGCACCACATCCTAAAGGAGAGATATTTGTCCTTGTATATACATCCTTTAGTCTTTCCCAGTCTCTTTGTATCATGTGAAAGTAGGCCAAGAAGTGATGAGCTAAACTAAGAGGCTGAGCACGTTGTAGATGGGTATAACCGGGAATTAAAGTCTCCAAATTGTCCTCAGCGATATTTGTTAAAACTGTTTGTAAAGACCTTAACTGTTGACGGATTTGCTGAATTTGCTCCCGTAGATACAACCTAATATCTGTACCAACTTGATCATTACGAGAACGGGCTGTATGTAGTTGTTTTCCTACATCTCCCACAATCTCTACTAGGCGATATTCCACAGCAAAGTGTACATCTTCTGACTCAATACCTGGTTTAAAATTACCTTGGCGATATTCCTGACGAATTTGTTCCAAGCCACTGATTAGCTGTTCTGCTTCTAATACTTTGATAATACCGGTATGTGCTAGCATTTTGGCATGAGCAATGGAACCAGTCAGGTCATACTCAATTAATTCCATGTCAAAATGAATACTAGCATTAAAGCGATTAATTACTGGATGTAGGGCAGATTCAAACCTCTGGCTCCAAGCTTTCTGTTCAGGCATACGATTTTAGAATATTAGTTTTTTAGATTACTCTGTACGTAAATAATTTTACTATTTTTAAGTTATATCTTGTTAAGAAATAACTATCAGCACTCATAAAACTAATATAATTAAAATTATTGGGTATATGTTTATTAGAAATGTAATTAATTTACTTTATTAAACTGTTATTCTAATCAGAAATTTTCCGAACTTGGCTTAATTAGAAAAAATAATTAAAGGGCTTTTATAGTTTTATATTTTGCTCATGTCCTTTGACAATTTGCATAAAAAAAATTCTACATACAAGAGAATAATTAACAGTGCTACCTAGAAAGGTATTATTTGAAATACATCCTAATTATAAGCCAAATTCAGGCTTATTTTGACTTGATTGTTCTTATTATTGTAGTCTATTTATCTCCAATTATCTTAGAATATAAAACTATCTTACCCTTGATTGAATTTAGCTACTGTGCGCAAAATTTGCCCTGCTAATATTGCTGCACCAAAGCCATTATCAATATTCACTACACCAATGCCTGCGGAGCAGGAGTTTAACATTGTTAATAGTGGGGCTAATCCATTAAAGCTTGCCCCATAACCAATACTTGTGGGTACTGCAATAACTGGAGAATTAGCTAACCCAGCAACAACACTGGGTAATGCCCCTTCCATTCCAGCCACTACTATTAATACAGAAGCAGATGCAATTAAGTCACGATTGTCGAGTAAACGGTGAATTCCAGCAACACCTACATCCCAAAGGCGTTGAACTTGAAAACCAGACAATTCAGCAGTGATAGCTGCTTCCTCAGCTACGGGCAAATCAGCTGTACCTGCTGATATAACAACAATGACTCCAGGATAAAGTTCTTCAATGGTATAGGGAGTGAGATCTTCAGGGGAAGTTTTCCCCTGAATGATCGCACAAATTCTTGCCGACTCGTAATATTGTAAATCCGAGACTTCTGATTTCAAGGCGATATAAACCTTTGGTTGAATTCTTGTTGCCATTACCACTGAAGTCCGCTGGCGCATAACATTCATAATTTTGATAATCTGTTCAGTCGTTTTTCCATGACCCCAAATTACTTCTGGGAAACCTGTGCGTAAGGCTCGATGGTTATCTATTTTGGCGAATTCTTCAATTGATTCATAATTTAAATTCTTGAGTTGCTCTAAACCTACATCCGTAGAAACTTGTCCACTAGCAATCGATTCTAGAAGAAATCGTAATGTTTTTTCATCAGGCATAAGAATTTTAGGTTTTGTATTTCAGATTTTATATTTATTACAGGATTTAAAGTTTCTAAGGTTACATAAAATAGTTATTCATATAACCCTAGATTTTGTATTTAAGAATATAATTTGGGGATCAATGATATTGATATTGTTCAACTTAGTAGAAAATGATTATAGGTTATAAACAATGATAGGGATGTTTTGGGGTATTGCAATGATTCACCTTGATTAGGTAATCTGGAAAAATTATTACTGAGATTACACTTAATAGTTGTATCTATAAAAATACCCAGACTTAGTGCCTATTATACAAAGTTTTTCACTTTTCTAAATAGCTTAACGTGGCATTTTTTACAAATTAAGAATCAAACTAATCAAAAGTGGGGATTAATTATTTTTTTGTTTAATTCTCATTTTTGTTAACAATTAAAGTGAAATAAGCATCATCAAATAATTAATTTACTTTTCAATGACTAAGACAAACTTAAAATTATTAGTATAATTTATTACTTAATAAAAGGAAATACAGATAAATATTTACACTTAAATACCAATCAATTTTTGACTATCTTGACCTCATGAATATTCCAGAAGGCACCACCAAGTGCTGAGTATTGAATGTCTTTGAAGCGGTTTCTAATAGCCTCCATAGAATAGGGATTCACAAGATAAATAAATGGTAAATATTCCTGTGTTATTTTTTGGGTTTTTGCATAAATTATTTTGCGCTTGGCATCATCAAATTCTTGTGCACCTTGAATATAGAGTTGTTCAATTTCCTTTTCCCAGTTAGTGATTTCTCTTCCTTGAATTGGTTCTTGTCCAGCCTGCGGTTTTTGATTAAAAATATGTAACCCCCCATCAGTATTCCAGAGGTTAGCACTATCATTAGGTTCTACTCCTGCACCGAAGCCAATAATTCCTGCATCCCAATCTAAACTATTAGAAAGTTTGTCAGTGTAGGCACTCCAAGCCATAGGTATAAAATCAACTGTAATACCTATTTCACCTAAATCCTGTTTAATTTGTGCACCAATTGCCTCCCTAATTTTATTGCCGGCATTAGTCAATAAGGTAAAGCGAACCTGATTACTATATTCATCAAATAATTCGCCTTGTTCATTGTAGTTAAATCCAGCTTTGATTAATAATTGCCTAGCTTTTGCAGGATTATATTTATATACTTTTAGTCCCTCCTGTGGAGACAAGTAGTAAGGACTTTGATCTGTAATAGGAGAATTTTGTAATACACCTAAACCACGATAGGTATTATTAATCATTTTCTGGCGATTAATACCGTAAGCTACGGCCTGTCTAAAAGCAGTATTATTAAACCAGTGTGACTTTATAGGATTTACTAATGGCCTTCCATTTCTCTTACCCTTATTTAAATTAAAAAACATAAATAATCTGGTGTGTGTAGGTCCACCATTATAGATTGTAAAATTTCCCCTTTTTTCCTCTTGTTTTAAAAGGGAAAAGTATTCTGGGGTTATATTTATGGCATCTAAATTACCGGAGCGGAATTGTAATAAAGATGTATCCGTAGATTCCACAATTTGCCAAATTATTTTTTCAATGTAAGGCTGAGATTCTCCTTGCTCCCCCTTGCGCCAATAGTATGGATTTTTTCTGAAGACAACCCTTTGACTTGTATCATAACGTTCTAATTTGTACGGTCCATTAGTAATTAGTTCATTTGGAGGAGTATCTACACCCCATTTTGTCAGAAATTGAGGTCTACCTTCAGAATCCTTAGTATTGATAGACTTACGTAAAGCATGAGCAGGTAAAATTGAAAGCCCAGCAGTACGTAACAAGGGTGAAAAGGGTTCTGAGGTAATAAATTCTACCTGGTTATTGTTAACTTTTCTAACTTTAGGCAACTGACGACTCTGACCAATTCGTAACATATCCCTAGCATCTGTGGGAATTTCCTCATTAAAATAAATCTTATTATAAGTAAATACCACATCATCTACATTCAGAGGTTTGCCATCGGACCATTTTAAGTTTGGTCGAAGAGTAAAAATAATCTTTAACTTGTCATCGGAAACTTGCCAGGATTCTGCTAAAGCTGGCTTAATTTTTCCATTTATAGGGTTTTCAGTCACTAAACCTTCAAAAGTCAAGTTGAAAATATTCGGTGACTCCTGACTTAAAGCATAATTAAAGGTTTTGGGATCGCTAAGAATATTTTGTACTAATTGGGGAAATTTTACACCCTGAGACTGAAAATCAGCAGAATGACAGGCTATAACAGTAAGTAATGCTATACCAGCAAGGAATGTGGGTAACCAAAAATGTCTTGTAGAATGCAGTGACCTAGAAAATTTTATCATCGATAATTGATTGATTTAAATCAAAAGATATAGCTAATGATTACTATTAGGTAGAGGTAAAATAAGCATATAGGTCGTATCTGGGAAGTCTTTAGTTTTAGATTCATAGCATGTTCCTTCCAAAATACTGAAATACTATGAATCATAAGAACTGAAGTAAAAAGCAAGAAGAAATTGCTCTAAATCGTATAATTTATTTACTGATTGCATATTGCATGCCAAGAAAAGTGAACTGAATTAGTCAACTCTTGTAGCTTTTCATAATGGGTTTATTAACATTAACTATTTCTTCCTAAGTAAAGCTAGCAAATTGTGAAATCACAGTTTATGTTGATAACAACAGGACAACAGCATAAGCACAAATTCCCTCTTCCCGTCCCACTGGACCAAGTTTTTCGTTAGTAGTTGCTTTCACTCCCACTTGATTAGACTCCAACTGTAAGATTTTTGACAAATTACCCTTCATTTGGGCAATATGTGGCTTAAGTTTAGGTTTTTCTGCTACCACCACCGAATCAATGTTAATGACACACCATCCTTGGTTTTGAACTAATTCATTCACTTGCGAGAGTAGAATGAGACTATCAGCTCCAGACCACTGAAGATCACTTGGTGGGAAATAATCTCCAATATCCCCCAAGGATAATGCTCCTAGCATTGCGTCCATAATGGCATGGGTAAGTACATCTGCATCACTGTGTCCTAATAAACCTAGATGATGAGGAATATTAGCACCCCCTAAAATTAGGGGACGGTTACTAACTAATTTGTGAATATCATAGCCATTTCCAATGCGAACATTCATATTTCGACTTCCTCTATGTCATGTATTAGGCTATTTATCAATACATATGTAGATTGATTCTTATCTACTTCTATGCCTCCTAGCTTACTGTTCTTCTAATCCTCTGGTTTGAATTTTTTCTACCCAAGCTTTAAGTATATCCGGGCGCCGAGCACGAGTTTTTTTGATTTGTTGTTCGTGACGCCACTGGGCAATTTTGAGGTGGTTTCCTGACAGCAAAATTTTGGGAACATGCCAACCCCGGAAATTAGCCGGACGAGTATATTGAGGAAAATCTAACAGCCCATCCTCAAAACTTTCATTTTGAAGAGATGCTACTTTACCAACAGTTCCTGGCAACAAGCGTATTATGCCATTTACTAAAGCCATGGCAGGAATCTCTCCACCAGTGAGAACAAAATCGCCCATAGAAACTTCACGAGTGACCAAATTTAATACCCTTTCATCAAAACCCTCATAATGACCACAGACAATTACTAACTGATCATAGTTTTCAGCTAAATCTCGTAATAGAGATTGATTCATCGTGTAACCTTGAGGGCTCATTAAGATAATATCTCTCCTGGATAATATCGGAAGAGACTCCACAGCAGCGAAAATTGGTTCAGGTTTGAGTACCATACCAACACCACCACCATAGGGTTCATCATCCACCTTATGATGCTTATCGTTGGTAAATTCCCTCGGATTTACCAGATTTACTTGAGCAATTTGCTTTGACAATGCTCTAGCAATTAGCCCAGAATTGAAAACAGAAGAAAAACTGTCAGGAAACAGCGTAACTATATCAAAGCGCACAGTAATTCGTATTGGAGAACACTAATCTTAAATGTGAATGTCTGACCAAATATAAACTAAACTGATGTTGGTACCACTAAAAATAGGCCATATAAACCTCAATATGTAAGTATCTGAGAAATTTTTGCCCCTGGTGGAACTAAATATTCCTCTAATTGCTTAATTGTATGTTTAAATGTTGTCACATCTACATCTAACATTAATTATCTAAGCTAGGTTAACAACTTCCAGGATGTATCGAGCCAGCTTCAGCAAGACTCTTATGAGTATCTGCTTTTTCCCAAGTTTTTTGTCAATTTGGACAAAGAAGACAGATGAACAACAAATCGGCTGGTACTAAAAAAAGGGAGCAGACACATAACAATAGCGGCGCATTCACAGTTAACCAAGACGTTATAGCGATAGTGTTCCAAATGCCTTTACATGGATTTGGGCCCTTAACCCAAGGGTAAACAGTAACTTCCCATTAGGATGGGGCAGCATAAAAACGTTCATAATTTCAGGAGTCGTTCCACACTGCGGATGGTGTCCTCTTCCAAGAGGCACGATGTAATATTAGGCTAATAAATACCCTTGTTTCATTTACATGCCATTTACCATAAGCAGGGGAACCCTTCTAAGGTAATGGCTCCTGAAGTTGTTGACAGGAGAAACACAATGCTGGGACTAAAAACTCAATCGCTGGAAATGAGGACACCTAAAGCAACCAAAACCGCCGTTTTAGTTATTGGAGGAGCAGAAGATAAACTCCATGGACGTAAAATCCTCAAAACTTTTTTTGCTCGTGCTGGTGCTAGTGATGCCTATATTACAATTATTCCATCTGCCTCCCGCGAGCCATCTGCCATTGGCAACCGCTATACTCGCATATTTGAAGATATGGGAGCGAATAGGGTTGAATTGCTAGATATTAGGGAACGTGAACAGTGTAAATATCGAGAGTATCAGTCATCCCTAGAATCTTGTACTGGGGTCTTTTTAACAGGAGGAGATCAATTACGCCTTTGTGGTATTTTGGCTGATACGGACGCCATGGGAATTATCCGTCAGCGTGTGAGGAGTGGACAGCTAACTCTTGCTGGTACTAGTGCAGGAGCTGCTGTTATGGGTCATCATATGATTGCAGGAGGTGGTAGTGGAGAATCTCCCAATCGTTCCTTACTAGATATGGCAACAGGTTTAGGTCTAATACCGGAAATAATAGTAGACCAACACTTCCACAATCGCAACCGTATGGGTAGATTGATAAGTGCTATATCCTCCCATCCTGATCGGTTAGGTATTGGTATTGATGAAGACACCTGTGCATTATTTGAAAAAGATGGTTGGTTACAAGTTATTGGTAAAGGTTCTGTAACAATTGTCGATCCAACAGAAGTCACTCATACCAATGAACCTCATGTAGGAGCTAGCGATCCTCTAACAATTCATAACCTCAGATTACATGTTCTAGGTCATGGTGATTGCTTTCATATTTACCAACGTACTGTTCTACCAGCTGTATACCGTTTATCCAACTGATAGAATTGCATGCCTGAAGTTAAACTGGATTGACTGCAAATTTTGACAGTAAACTAAGGAAATTAAGAATAAACATAATGTAAGCAACCCTAAACTATTTACCACCAACAGTGAAGTGATTTATCTCAGATACAAACTAGACTTTTGGTTCCGAATCTCCATCTACCTACTCCCATGAGAATTCTCAAGATCCAGACATTGCGCGGTCCCAATTATTGGAGCATCCAACACCACAAACTGATCATTATGCGCCTCGATTTAGAGAAACTTGCTGATATCTCATCAAACGAAATTCCTGGATTTTATGATGGACTGTTAAAAACATTGCCGACTCTGGAGAGACATTTTTGCTCGCCCGGATACCATGGTGGCTTTCTCGTACGAGTACGTGAAGGTACTATGATGGGTCATATCATAGAACATATTGCCCTAGAACTCCAGTCTCTAGCAGGAATGGAGTTGGGCTTTGGCCGAACTCGTGAGACATCAACACCAGGGGTGTATCAAGTAGTTTTCGAGTATTCAAATGAAGAAGCAGGTCGCTATGCTGGTAGAGCTGCAGTCCGGCTATGCCAGAGTATTATAGATCGTGGCCGCTATCCCCAGGCAGAATTAGAACAAGATGTCCAAGATTTGCAAGATTTCTGGCGAGAAGCTAGTCTTGGTCCCTCTACAGAAGCAATTATTAAAGAGGCAGAGAAAAGAAGTATTCCATGGATTTGTCTGGGAACACGCTTTTTAATTCAATTGGGATATGGGATACATCAAAAACGTATACAAGCGACAATGTCAGATCAAACTAGTATTTTGGGGGTAGAACTTGCTTGTGATAAAGAGTCAACCAAACGCATTTTGGCCGATTCTGGGGTTCCAGTCCCAAGAGGTACGGTGGTTAACTTTTTTGATGAATTGGAAGATGCTATTGAATTGGTTGGTAGCTATCCTATTGTAATTAAGCCGTTGGATGGCAATCATGGGCGAGGTATCACTACAGATATTAGAACCTGGGAAGAAGCAGAAGCAGCATATGATCGTGCCAGACAAATTTCCCGCTCTTTAATTGTAGAGAGATACTATGTGGGGCGAGATCACCGGGTATTGGTTATAGATGGAAAATTTGTGGCAGTGGCAGAAAGAGTTCCTGCGCATGTTGTAGGTGATGGCAAATCTACAATCATGGAATTGTTAGAAAAAACCAATCAAGACCCTAAGCGTGGTGATGGTCATGATAATGTACTAACCAAAATTGAACTTGACCATACTAGCTATAAATTAATAGAACGACAAGGCTATAAGGACAACAGCATTTTACCAGAAGGGCAAGTGTGTTACTTAAGAGCTACAGCTAATTTAAGTACAGGCGGGATAGCAATCGATCGTACAGATGAGATTCACCCAGAAAATGTGTGGTTAGCACAACGAATAGTGAAAATTATTGGTTTGGATATTGCCGGAATAGATATTGTTACCACTGATATTGGCCGTCCTCTGAGGGAAGTGGATGGGGTAGTTGTAGAAGTCAATGCAGCTCCTGGTTTCCGGATGCATGTAGCTCCTAGTAAGGGGGTTTCACGCAATGTTGCTGGTGCAGTGCTTGATATGCTATTCCCGCGAGATAAGCCTTTCAGAGTACCCATTATCAGTATTACAGGTACTAATGGTAAAACCACTACTACTCGCTTACTGGCACATATTTTTAAACATACAAATAAAGTTGTTGGTTATACGACTACAGACGGTACCTATATAGGTAATTACTTAGTAGAAGCAGGGGATAATACAGGACCGCAAAGTGCTCAGCTAATCTTGCAAGATCCAACTATAGAGGTGGCAGTACTAGAAACTGCTAGAGGTGGTATCCTACGTTCTGGCTTGGCATTTGCATTTGCTAATGTGGGCATAATTTTAAATGTAGCTGCTGATCATTTAGGTTTGGGAGATATTGATACTATCGACCAGTTGGCTCATCTAAAGAGCATTGTTGCAGAATCTATATTTCCTGATGGTTACGCAGTACTGAATGCTGATGACCATCGGGTAGCAATAATGGCTGAGAAAACCAAGGCAAATATTGCTTACTTTACGATGAACTCCGATTCGAAATTGGTAAGGGATCATATACAAACAGGTGGGGTCGCAGCGGTATATGAAAACGGATTTGTATCAATTTTGAAAGGGGATTGGACTCACAGAATAGAGAGGGTAGATAATATACCTTTAACCATGGGTGGTAAGGCTCCATTCATGATTGCCAATACATTAGCAGCCTCTTTAGCAGCATTTTTACAAAATGTTACGATAGAGGAAATCCGTGCGGGGTTAAAAACTTTCCGAGCTTCCGTAAGTCAAACTCCTGGGAGAATGAATTTATTTAACTTGGGGGATTATCATGCTTTAGTAGACTATGCTCATAATCCGGCCGGTTATGAAGCATTAGGTGCTTTTGTCCGTAATTGGACTACTGGTAATCGTATCGGCGTGATTGGCGGACCAGGTGACAGAAGAGATGACAATTTTATTGCTCTTGGTAAGCTATCAGCACAAATTTTTGACAGGGTTGTCATCAAAGAAGATGATGATAATCGTGGCCGGCCAAGGGGTACAGCAAGTGAATTGATAGTTCAAGGGATCTGTAAAGTTAATCCAGATTGTAGCTATGAAGTGATTTTGGATGAGACTCAAGCCATTAATAGAGCTTTAGATGCAGCACCTAAAGGAAGCTTAGTAGTTATATTACCTGAAAGTGTTAACCGTGCTATTGAATTAATTAAGGTAAGAGGTATCGTAAAAGAGGAAATTCTCCAGCACGATAAATCTATATTGAATGTAGATTCTCAGGTTGGTCATTCTTATGTGGCGAAGATTTTATAACCATAACTATTCCTCGCTTAACATCTAATAACCTATTAGCAGTCCCTGCAAGTGTATTTTAGTTTTTTGCTGGAAGCATTAAGTTTTATGTGTTCTGGGTATGTAAGTTGAAGGTATTACATGAGATGCCAAACTTCATAACTCATAAACTTCTGAACCTGATTAAAAACCCAATCAATAAAATTATCCTATGATTATTTATATTTATCTTCTAGCAATAACATTTTCTTGAATAAACCAAAAAATATTCTAAATCAAGTTTCTTCTCATTTCTACATTTCTACATTAAGTTATTAGCTTTGCAAAAGTCTATATTAAATACTGGGTAATATTGAACCTAGGATAAAATATAATCTAATCATTCCATAGAATTAGACAGCTCGGATTTGTAAGCTGTTCTAAAGATTTTGAGTAAAACATTATAAAGCTTAGGGATCATCAGCCTATTATCTCGCATTACGTAAGCAACTTTGCTAAATAGTAATAGACTCAACATTCCCTTATAAAGAATATGTTGCCGAAGTCATACAATAAATAAAAGTTATTAATAATGTTTAAGAGTTATTGAGCTTAATAATAGGCAATTCAAAACCTCCGTATTACGTGTCTATGAACAATTGCCATTTCCTTACCTCTGTATGTCATGGATGTAAATTATTCCCACTATTTATTCTATAATATAAGTAATGATAATTTAAAGTTAATATCATCTGCATAAGCTATTTTTTCCAAATAGATATAAAAAATCTATTTATAATTTTTTATATCTATAATTAATTCCATTTTATTTATTATTTTTGAAAATTTTCCTTATAGACTTTTCCTGGCTTAATCTTTCATAAGAAAGATAAATTTTTACTTTACAAAGAATGTATCTTTGTACTTACAATTATATATTTGCCTTTTACTAAAATAGTCAAGATTTATTTTTCTTGACTACTGAAAATGACAAATATAATATGAAATATAGCAATTGTAATCTGCCTAGCTTTACAAAAAGCATAATTAATTATGATACTAATGTCTAATATTTTTCTTTGCGTAATATCCTTATTTCCCGAAAGTAAATTCTGGAGAGGATTATGATATATATCTAGTGATTGCCTTGATTAATTGCTAGATCAAATTTTAGGTAACATCTGCAAAATCATATTTATCTATAGTGAACATATTTACCCAAAATTTATTAAGGTTGCAGATAAAGTATATATGAGAAATATTCATGTTCTATCTGGTAATTACCTGGTTTTATAATACTTATTTAAATCCTTACCTAACACTTAGCATTATTTCTTTTTACTTCAGAGTTTTACTATTATTAATTCTTAATAAAGACTATTATCCTGTTTATAGCAAACTTCAAATTTTAGATTTAGGTAATTAAGATTTCTACAGAAACGCAGTTACTCTTATAGAGATAATTTCAGAAATATGGATACTAATATATTAAGAACAAAACGCCAATACTTTTTATTTACTAATAATTAATACTCTTAGTTTTCCTGCTTATAAATGCCTAAAGCTTAATTATTCTTCAATAGTATTCTCAATCTTTAACTCTAACTCTCAGTCAAATATTAAATTTCTAGTTATGAATAAATTCTAATTTACTTGCTAATAATAGCATATTTTTAAAACTCTTCATGAACAGTTTTTTTGTAGGTTAATCTACTTGTATAGCTATTATACATGTTGGGTTTCCTAGATTGAATCACAATAATTACCTACTATAAAGGAATTTAATGCGGATTAGCATTTAGATTAAGTATTAAAAATAGAAAATATAAATAAGTGTGCTAGAGAAAAAGAGCAAAAATATATGTAATATATATATGGAAACATGAAATTACTCAAAGCTAAAAATATAATAAAATCATTCCAGCAAATTTTAAATAAGCCTATATCTAAAATACTTTAATTAAACTCCACAGAGGAGAAGATGATTTATAACTTATCTTCTCCTTATTTTAGTTTTATTTTACTTCTATAAAGTTGGCTGATAATTAATATGTTTCCTTGAACATTCTACTGTAGGTCTTACCTATAGTACATATAATAATTTTTCTGTACTTGAAAATTGCTTTTCCAAAATTGGTTGATTGAATTTTTTTACCATAGTATTAAGTTTAGACTAATATTACTAGTGAGGTGCTGAAATTCTTTTTATGAACTATTTTATCGTATATCATTAGGATAATCCTGTAATTAAATAAATTAAGGTTATCCCCAAGTTATATAAATTAGAGGTGGGGATAGTAAAACTACCAAATTTTTATGCTGGAATATATCCATACGCTTCAAATATTATAATAATTTTTCCTTTCTTAGCAGCAATATTTTGAACTTAGCCAAAATAAATAAGGTATATTTGTCCCATGTAATTACCAGGGCGATTAACAAATAAGATATTGCTGGGTTTTATGTCCTGTGTAATTATAGGTAGGTTTAGCTTATGTAAATAAATTAATAGTTCCAAAATTGATGTGGATATTTTTTAAACTTACACCTCAGCAAAATTCTCACCTGAAGCTGAACATTCTTCTAGGGTTAATGAAGATATAAAAGCTTGTAACAAGGCAAATCCTTAGAAACTCTGTGAGTACTTAATTTCAAAATAGTCTGAACAATGAGAAATTAATCTATGAAATAAGCCTGTGAGAATTGGAACCTTTCCTTCAAAAGATTTTATATTATTCCATTCAAAGTTACTTCTAAAAGATAATATTCTAATCATTACTTTCTTTCTTTTGCTAAAAGAGTCATATGCCTGAATCTTTCAAAAACCCATATATATAAAATACAATCATTTAATTTTATGCCTTCCCCACTTTGGCCATATATTACTCCAGGAATACCAGATGAATTATTTGAGCGTTTGCCCGGCATTCCCTTAAGTAAGCGAGAAATTCGCCTATTAATTCTTGCCCAATTGCGACTCAAACCAGATTCAGTTCTCCTAGATATAGGAGCCGGTACAGGTACAATCCCTATAGAAGTTGGCTTATTATGCCCTAAAGGGCAAATTATTGCTGTAGAAAGGGATGAAGAAGTTGCTAATCTAATCCGTAAAAATTGTGATTGCTTTGGGATAGAAAATGTGCAAGTAGTTAAAGGTATTGCTCCAGACTGTTTATCAGAACTTAAACAAATATATGATCGTGTTTGTATCGAAGGTGGACAACCTATTCAGAAAATCTTACAAGCTGTATGGGACCATTTACCAGAATCAGGTCGAATTGTAGCAACAGCCATCAATTTAGAAACTCTTTACTCTATTTCTCAAAGTCTTTCTCAATTACAAGCTCGTAATGTAGAGGTGGTTCAGTCTGCTGTCAACCGCCTAGAAAATAGGGGATTTTCCCAAACCCTTACAGCTGTTGATCCCATGTTTATTCTCAGTGGTGAGAAGTTGAATTAATTTGAATTAAAGGGGGAAAGGAATGATAAAGTTATGGAAATGATTCTTTCACTAGTCCTGGCCAATTGCTCCCTAGCTTTTTATATTCAAACGAAAAGATAGGACAAAGGATAAATAAAATCTTACACTTGGCACTTCACAAACTTATCCTTTATCTCTCAAATTAATTATAGTTAGTCTATGCTTTGGTCTCGGATTATTAGTGGAATTGTAGCAATTTTGGTTGTACTAACAGCCACCCTTTTGGGTGGATGGTACTTTACTGCTATGTTTGCAGCAATTATATTTTTGGGTCAAAAAGAATACTTTAATTTAGTAAAAGCCGCGGGCATATTTCCTACAGTGAAAACCACTATGATTGTTAGCCAACTGCTATTAATCATTTGCACTATAAATGACAAACTTGGTGATGCAGTGATGCCCCTTGTAGGTACATTTATTTGTTTTTACCTACTTTTTCAGCCAAAACCTGCAACTATTGCTGATTTATCTGCTTCCATTTTGGGGTTATTTTATACTGGATACCTACCAAGCTACTGGGTACGATTGCGAGCAAGTGATAATACAGCAGTCAGTGATTTTCCCTTAGGTAGTTATTTTTCCCAGGACTACCAGAACATATTGCTATCAGCTAAATTTGCCAATTTGCCTCAAGGTTTAACAGCTACCATACTAACATTTTTATGTATTTGGGGTGCGGATATTGGTGCTTATATCATTGGTAAATTTTTTGGTAAAACTCCCTTATCAGGAATTAGTCCCAAAAAAACTGTCGAGGGTGCTATTTTTGGAATTGCTGCCAGTATTATGATTGCCATCACAGGAACTTATTATTTAAACTGGCCTAATTTTCTAATCACTGGTGCTATATTCGGCTCTTTGATTGGTATTGCAGCATTATTAGGTGATTTGACTGAGTCTATGCTCAAGCGAGATGCAGGTGTAAAAGATTCAGGACAATTAATCCCCGGTCATGGGGGTATTTTAGATCGTACTGATAGTTATATTTTCACTGCACCCTTAGTTTATTATTTTGTTACTCTTCTATTACCTTTAGTTGAAAAAAACTAAAGCGCTGAGACATATATATAGCATGTTAGTCTTTAACACATTTTACAGAAAATATACCCTAGAGAATATTTTTGGAGTTAGATATATTGCAAAATCTTTTCCTATATAGAATCTTACTAGATTATGAACAGCAGGCTTACAGTTAGTATAAATTAAGTTTACATACAATAACCTGAACATATACATAACATGAACTTATAAGTAATCCGATTACTCATAATAGACTAGGGTCGTATAAGTTTAGACTTTACATGGTTATATAAAACAAGTAATAATTCAATTAAATATTTATATATTTTGTTGGAAGTATTGAGGTTAAATTAATTTTTATCTTAAAAATTTATGTATTGCTATAAAATCTATACATATTTGTAGAAACATTTAGTCAAGTACCATTTTGACTAAATGTTTCATGTATTTTTAGGGATTTAACTTAGATAAAAGTGGTAAATGATTAAGAGTAAACTTGAAGTAATTTTAACTATCAAAATACTAAAAATACAGTGTTAGTGAGACATAATATTGGTTTTATATAGTAGTGAATTACTTATAACAGGTTACATTTTGGCTTGGGATAAGATTTATTCATAGTAGATAATATGAGAGAAATTTCTAATAATCAATAATATTTTAAATAACTAAATCAGTCTTAGCAATAACATTGCCTAAATAATATCTGTATAGGTAATCATTTTGATTAAACTTTTTTACCTATATGATTTTAAAATCTAAAAATCTAATGGTTCTGTATAACTCAAAAGAAGTTACTTTTTAAGGAATACTTTTGATGATGTTATGATATATAAATAACTACCCTATATAATAGATAATTAGCACAAAATATGGGGATTTTCTCTCCTTAACTATAGTTGAATACTATCAACTAATAGGATATTCTCAACGGAATAATAAGTAAAATTTTTGAATTAATTATAGCTTTTCAAAAATTTTTATTAAAAATCAGAATTTAGAGATCATGAAACTGAGTTTAATCTAGACTTTACTATTTCAGGAAATCTGATCAGAATTAATTAGAATCTACAATATCAAAATCTACGGAAAATTTCAGATTTTTAATGAATACTTGATTATCTATGCTTTGTCTATCTTAAGGGACTTATTACTAAAGTATTTAAAAGCTGTTTTGACTGCATCAATACTCTACCTATATTGCGGACTTAAAAATGATTTTGCAGCTAAAATAATGGCATAGTTGGTCTTTCCTAACTTGCCTCTGTCCGAGAATATATTATATGATGTATAAAATTAAAGTATTTTTCATATTTCCAATTTCTAATAATTGTAACTATTAAAATCAATATGAAAATAAAGAAGTTGGGAGACCTTCACTCGATTAAATAAAATTACGTATTTATATTGATTCTCCCATTATATATTAACTTTCCATGTACTAGATTAAATTCTTTAATATCCATATATGACTCTAAATGAATCATATATCCTTCACTAATTTCCACAAATTTATTACTTTTATCATGTATAATATTTGGATAAATACTTAATTTTTTACCATTAATATTAGACAAGCTCAACTATAGATATAACTCTAGGGCTTGAAAGTCTAGCTCTAGTTCTCAATTAGCAATTAATATTATTTTTCTCTGTTCAATAGAGGTATTTTGCCAAGTAATTCTCCTTACTTGTGAATTATCTTCTGGGAAAATACTATAAAGAAATTCATTTATAATTTTGTATAAGAAGTGTTGAGAGTTTCTTCTTCAAGCACTAGCTTTCCAAACACGGAAACTACTTCTGATCATTACAGTGATGACCCTCTAAAAATATGGCTACTGTTAAACTGAATATTTTCTACCGTGAGTTCTATATATGTTAAGTGAATCCCTTGGTAAATAGTATTAAGCGCAGAAATCATATATCTGGGTATATACCCAGATATAAGTTGTTTGTCATTAGTCTGTATTTTCACTTCTATTTGAGATATATCAGAAACCTGTGGTTACAACCAAAACTGTAGAGTTTTGGTCAATAACTTAGTTAATATAATGATTCCCTTGCTGTTTCTATCTGAGGATTTCGTATTTTTCATACAATCATCCTAATCAAGATTGAAGAATCTTAATCAAAAGTATTTTCGGAAATATAAAAAGATTTAAGAGAAAGTCAATACGTTTTTATCTATAGACTTTAAATCCTAACAAGATGTAAAGCTAAGATGACAGTTTCTTAATAGTAAAATAGCTATAAAAATTTAGTAGCAAGATGGAGCAATGTTAAGTGCTAAATAAGTATTGAACTAAGGTCCACCTATCATTAACAATGATTAAGTTGAGTAGAAAAGTATTTAAGTCTTTATATTAAGTTTTTTATCTTACAGACAAAAATCATGTTGGTTTAAGGTATAAGAATTGTTTACATAATCCCTACAGCAAATTATTTTGATTTTCATATAGGCTTTATTTAAGGTCATTTTTGTATAAATGAAAATAGCCTTTATAATCTGTTTTGTGCAATGCCATATTAACTTGCCAAAAAAACATTATATTTGCTGGGACAATTAATTAAAAGTTTTGGTGCTGTTTAAGTAAAGAGGTATACTTGGACTCTCTATTTAATGCTTTCTATATCTGGGGAAGAAATTCACATATCCTAGCAAAAAGCAAAGACATGCCGGTAAGTGCCTGAATTGATAGGTAAAAGTAGCTAGTTGGAAAGGTTAAGAAATATAAATTCAGGAGAAGTTAATGATAAAAAGTTTCGTGACTCTGAAAGTATAAAATTAAGTACACCTAATTAAGATTAAAGCTGAAATGAATTTGGGATTTCTTAGATATAAAAAACAGTGAAATAATATCCTCACTTTTCCAAGAAGACCCAGAGATAATTAATTGCTCCAATATAAAATCACCTAAATCAAGATTTGAGTGAATTGAGTACAGACTGGAAAAATACTTTAGGGGATTTCAAAATTTATGGTTGGTGAGTTCTGCTGAAGACAATTGAATTGAGGATTATGATGACAGAATGAAATAAACCTTATAAAACAAGTGGAGTTACAAAATTGTGACCTGAGTTATACTTTACTCCACAACCATACTATTCATTAACTTATTGTTTCATTAAATCTCAGTCATTTATACATGGAGGTAAGGTTACACAAGATTTTAGCTCAGTGGGGTATTGCCTCACGTCGTAAAGCCGAAGAGATGATTCGGCTAGGGAGAGTATGTGTAAATGGAAATAGTGCATATTTAGGTCAGAAAGTCAACCCTAAAACAGATATAATTGCTGTTGATGATAATTTAGTATCACTTTCAGTTCATCCAGAACCGATATATCTTTTACTTAATAAGCCGGCAGGTATTGTTACTACATGTGATGACCCTAGGGGAAGAACAACTGTGATCGATTTGCTTCCGGAAAGTCTACAAAATAGTCAGGGCATTCATCCAGTAGGTCGTTTGGATGTGAATTCTACAGGAGCATTAATTTTAACTAATGATGGAGAACTAACATACCATTTGACTCACCCTAGTCATAGTATTCCTAAAACTTATGATGTTGTAGTCCAGGGTAATCCCACAGCAATAGCTCTAAAAGAGTGGAGCCAGGGAATACTACTAGATGGGAGAAAAACCCGACCTGCCATAATTCGTTGCATAGATCAATTTTCAGGTAAAACCCGTTTAGAAATAGTTTTAAAGGAGGGTAGAAATCGTCAAATTCGCCGCCTAGGTAAACAATTAGGGTATCCAGTTATTTCCCTACATCGCACAGCAATTGGTATGATTACACTAAATACAGACAATAAAAAATACTTAAAAGCTGGACAATATCGATATTTGCAGGATTTTGAACTATGCTTTTTGAAACAGGCAATTTCCATATTTCCCTATTAGTGATTTACTAAATTTCAAGGAATTCAAGAAATGATAAGTATCAAGTATCAAGGGTTTGACTAGGAAGAATTAAACGACTAAGCTAATAATTTCATGGCAGGAGCAAAAATATCAACAGTTAATTACAATAGGCCTGGAACTTAAGTCATTCCACTTAGACAAAGGTATTTCCCTAGAAGAGTCAGCAATATTGACTATGATCTATTGGAAGCAATAGAAATAGGAAATTTAAATCAGCTTCCAGAACCAATATACACCCAGGCTTTAATTAAATTATAGGCAGATGCTGTTGGCTTGGATGGCATAAAATTAGCGAATTATTTTTCTACCAATGTAGATCGGGCCATTAGTATGTCTATAAATCAAATATTAACAGCTAATCCTTTAAATCCTTTTCATATGTATTTGGTATATATAGATTTGATTTTTTGTACTGTTAGTGGTTTGTCTCAATTGTTAAGTGATAGTTCCTTACAAGCAAAAAATATTTCTCTAACTCAAACAACGTATGTATCTTATCAAGATAATAAAATATCTTCTTCAGTTTCTCAGATTGACAGGGAAGGAAAAATATCAGTTTAGTGTGATAATTACTTGCAAAGTCAGATACAAAGATAATCTCTTTAAGATAATTATACCTGAGGAAATAAATAGGGTCTTACTATATCTGGACAAGAAATATTAGTAGTGTTATGGTAAACACTCATTAAAATCCAATAGAGATTACTACAAAATTTAGAAAATGATAATGACTAAAACTCATTCATAACTACATATATTAAACTTTATTTATTGTTTCGGAAAGACTTTTTAATCCTGAGTAAATATAATATATTTACTGCATAGATAAAGATTATTTTTTAGCAAAAATAACTTGAGGGATAAAATTTGATTTAGAAAAAACAGCTTTATTTGCAGGTTAAGCTACAAGTTATAAATAATATTCTTGTAAGTGAATTGAGCAAAGCTTCTTTTAATTTCTGTGAACATATACATAGTATGAGTTGATAACCATCATGAAATTATGAAGCTAAATTAATGATATGTATGTAAGTTATTAAATATATATATTGTTATTCTCTAATACAATTTTATATAATATGTTGTCATCTTTAATGATGACAACATATTTGTTTAACTAGCGTGGGAATGTTTTTAGTTTAACACCTATGATTTCTCTTAGGAATTCAACTCATACGAAAATAGAGTATTATAAAGGTTATAATGAGGTAATTACCTACAAAATTCACCATAAATAAATAGTAAAAGCATATACAGTCAAAGCATCAAAAGTATAAATATACTGAGTTGATATGTAAGTAATTAATGAGTATATACTATGAAACTTGTATTCCTGTATTAGTTAACAGTTTCAGATCAGATTCATAAGTAATTGATATTATCATTTTTTCTAAACATGAGATTTTTTAATAAAATAAATGGGATATATACCTTCTTATTTATTTTTAATCCATGAAACTTCCTTTAAAAAATAAAATACTATTAATTATTACGCTATTATTATTTTCAGTGAGAATATAAAGTCATTTATGGATTTGATTTTTAGATTTTGGGTTTATGTATTTTTTATTGTTATTCAAATTTAATTTATTGATTAACAACTTCTAAAACTCCACTGCAGAATAACTTCAATTTTTTCCCTGATCTCATTTGAAAGTTTTGCATAACCCATGAAAATCTAGTCATTAATGGTGGAAAGTTGATATTATCCCCACAAATAATTTAACCTTAAAAACTCTATCCTTATGACCTTATATTTTGCATTTACTATATAGTGATATTGATATAAATGTATCTGAATTAAAATAATATAGACTACACCAGAATTTACTTATTCTGGGAAAGTGAAATTCAATATTAAGGGAATCGGTATCTAACAAATCCAAATTTTCTAGATTGCTATGGCAATGTTCAAGAGCTGATTTTACATAGGGTAAATTAAATTTAAATAAACTGACTACCGCAGCAATGTTACTAACAAATTTCAATATTGTTGTCTTTGCAAATTCATTCACAGAGCATTCTTCTAAATCATATCTGCTAATTTTGGTATTCTATATTCAGATAAGTTACTCTCCTTATTAGAAAAGTTATTTATTCCACTACAGGCGAATTTTGTTAAATTCTCAGTTATAAGATTTCCCTATAACTGAGAATTACCTGGTGATTATTCAAGGCAAGGAGCATTTTACTCCTAGTCAGTACAATGGTCATGAAATAAGTATGTTTTATATTCTATTGTATCCATGAATAATATTTTGTTACAAACATTAGCTTAAAGTCTCTTTGCAGTTCTTATGGAAAATGATTAGGGGCTAACGTATAAATCTGCAACAAGTTATGTATAAAAATACTAAGTAATGTTTCTTATTTACATTCAGTTATAAAAATTGAGAATAACGAAAATCCAAGTGTTTTGTAGAAAATATGCATTCATAAATTTATTAAAAGTCCTTTTTCCTTAGAATTTATTAAGTTACATATGCCAATATAGAATGATACTGTCAATCAAACAAAACTCCCAGTTTATGTTTTATCAACGCTCTATCTTATCTTTAATTCTAGTGTTGTTTACCACATTTATCATCAGCTGTAGCACCCCTAATGTTACGATAGCACCTTCCACTTATACTTCTGTACAGTTAGAAAAAATCCAAGAATATTTACCGCAGTTATTAGCTGTACGTGATCGTTCGGAAGAATTAGAAGAATTAATTCGTAATAATGAATGGGTAAAGGTCGGTAACTTTATTCACGGTCCTATGGCTGAAGCCAGGCTGACAATGAATTATATTACTCCTAATTTACTGCCAAAGGAGCAACCTGCTGCAAAAAAAATAGCACGGGAATTATTCAATGATTTGGTGGAAATTGATCAAGCAGCTATGAATGCTAACTCAAATTTAGCTGCAAGGAATTACCAAGCTGCATATACAGATATTGAAGGATTTCTTAGATTATTACCTAAAAAAGATCTGTATCTTAAAGAAGCTAAGATCGGGAGAATACAGGTAGAAGAAACGGAACAATGAAAGTAGCGATAATTGGTTGTGGTATAGTCGGTGCAACAATTGCATATGAACTGAGTTGGGTTTCCAGTTTAAGTATTACTGTTTTTGACCAACTTCCACTGCCCACTTATCCTAGTGATAAAGAAGGGAGATTTTCCTGTGGGAATTCCACTACTGCCGCTCTAGGGGTTCTGATGAGTATAATTAGCCGTAAAACTAAAGGACAGGCCTGGGAGATGCGGCAAACTAGCTTACGACGCTATGAAACTTTAGTCCCGGAGCTCGAAAAACTTGTTGGATATTCTATCCCTTATAATCGTCAAGGAATTCTTAATCTGTGTTTTCCGGAAGAAAATTTTGAGCAATGGATAAAATTAGCGGAAATTCGCAAAACCCAAGGTTTTACTTTGGAAATTTGGGATAAGACTCAATTGCAACAACTTTGTCCTCATATTAATCATAGTCATATTACTGGTGCTATTTATTCTCCCCAAGATAGACAAATTAACCCCACAGCTTTAAACTTAGCTTTGATAGATGGAGCTAGATATAATGGTGTTGAGTTTGTGTTTGGTACAAATGTCCTAAGTATCTCTCACAATGGTGATTGTGTTAATACTGCTAATGCTTCATTTGATGTGGATTATCTAGTTATTACTGCAGGAATAGGCACTTCTCATTTAACAGCAAACTTACAAAAGTTTATTGATATTCGTCCTGTATTTGGGCAAGCCTTACAGTTACGAGTAGAATGTAGCTTAGGTAATACTGACTTTCAACCAGTAATTACTGGCAATGATTTACATATAATACCTGTGGGAAATAGGAACTATTGGATTGGTTCAACAGTGGAATTCCCCCAAAGTGAAAATGGGAAAGTTTACCCTCAAGCAGAATTACTGCAAGATATTTTACAGCAGACAACTGCTTTCTGTCCGGAATTGGCACAAGCTACTATAGTTAGGAATTGGTATAGTGCACGTCCACGCCCTTATGGTAGACCTGGGCCAATTATAGAAAGACTCCCAGGATTTAATAATGTTTTCCTCGCTACTGGCCATTATCGTAATGGTGTACTACTTGCACCTGCCACAGCAATCAAAATACGTGAGATGCTTAATGCTAGATGATAGGGTGAAGGGAAAATATTTGAAATTCGACTTTTGCATTCCCCCAATTAATTTAGTTAGTCAACAATATCAAATATATGCATAAATTTTAGAATAAATTCTCTTGAATATTTTTCTCTATAAGTCAAATATGGTAACCAGCCAAGTTAATTTCTTGGCAGTAGTTCCACCTTCTTATAGGATTAAATATCTGGAATTCTAACCTTAGTAATTATAAAATTGTAAAAATACTTATATAAAAACTCGGGTTTGAAATAGTTACTTGGGCGAAAGTCCTAGTTCTACAGATAAGTATTTAGAAATACTTATCTGTAGAACTTTGTATATTTAGGGAGTAGGAAATAATAAAATTAGCAGTCTTTCAGTTTAAGACTTAAATTTTGTCTACACACTAGAATTACATAGTAAACTCGATCATATTAATGTTCGACTTAATTTCCTGATATGTGTTCATAGTTAACTTTACTTAATATAGTTTGTTTACAGAATACTTGCATTCTTAAACAGACTCTTGGACAAATTAAATTTGGTGAGAAGCTTTTTAGAGATGAATTATTGAGGTCGATAAATCAGTTGAAAATTTTCATCTAGGCTTTATAAAAGACTGCAGAGTAATTATCTGATATTAATACTATGAACTCATTGTGTAATTGCAAGGCTGGTTGAAAATCAAGATTATTACTCAAGCACTAAAAGTTTACCAAAAATGTAAAAAACTAGGTATTTTTGAAAAATCCTAAATGAATTCTCTGTAACTTTTGATATTTGGCTATAAACTAATAATTAATCCTGATTTAGTTCCTTTAATACCCACAATTTGGCCGAAAGTGATAAAGAAAACTATGTAGTATTAATAATTTTGACCTAAAGACAAAATGCAACCTCCTGTATGACTCTTGGTTAATATTTTAGCCCTAGAAAACTAAAATTGCTTATATATACAGTTAGTATAATGGATTGAAAATTAAACTTCAGGGGAAAGCTTTATTTGCCAAAAGTATTTGAATAGTAAAAGCTTGTGAGTAAACTATTTAAACTTTTACTTAATAATCAAAAGTCTTTACAACCTGCCCTTGAAAAGGGGTAAATTAACCTTGCTATTACCCATGGCAGATGGAAATGAAATTTACATGGTATAAAATTCAATACTAACATTCATGACAACTTTACAGGAATTCTCATACTCCTACATACCGGAAATTAAAAGTGAAATTATAATTCTTAATGATGCATTATCAATACAATATTTCTTGGGTACAAATGTAAATATAAGCACATTAGTATTCAGTACTTGCTATATTTAGCGTATAGGGATATCAAATTAAATTGAGTATATGAGAATGTATCGGTATCTTGTGAAATGCAAAAATGTGCTAAGACGTCCATATACTTCACATATGTAGTTTTTCCATGTATGGTTTTAACAGCTTTGAGGGGTGCTAACTACATTCAAAAATTTCGTTTAGCAATATATCCCAATTATTTATTATTAACCAGAATACTGGTGAGCAATAGAATAAGACTAATCATGATAAGAATAATTGACATATAACTACCTTTTAAGCTGCTATGATTTTCGGAGACTTGTTAGAATAGTCACAACTAGTAAATATATGAGCGCGTTCAGAGTCATAGAAGGATCAATTTATGCTTACAAGTTCTCTCCTAATTTCTCAGCAAATTCCTAATCTACAATATTCATCTACTTTAGAAAAATTTGATGACACCTGGGAAGCACCTTTATCTATTCTATTAGGATTGGGACGTGCTGCCGGTGCGGATTTCATTGAGTTTTTTCTTGAACGTGTTAATTATATTAGTTGTTTAGCTGAAGAAGATACAGTTACCAGTGTTGCCCCCCGTATTTCTACTGGTGCAGGAGTAAGGGTGTTTTATGATAAGGCTGATTGTTATGTTAGTACCAATGATTTATCTTTTAATGGTTTGAAAACTTCATTGGAAAAGTGCTTGTCAATTCTAGACTTGCAATTGCCTGAACCAAATGCTTTTATCCCCGAAATCAATCTGGAATTGTTGCGGGATTATGCAACTAAAAAGGGTAAAGATGCTTGGCTACCCCTATGCAGTTCAGTACCGGAAGTGGGTGACATATTATTAAATAGTACTAAACAGTTAAAGCGTAAAGCTAGCCATTTACAATCCCGAAGAGCATCATATTTTCGTGATTGGCAAGAGGTCTTAGTTGCTGCCAGTGATGGTACTTTTGCCCGTGACATCCGTCTTACTCAATCAGTAGGTTTCAATATCCTTTGTGCTGATGGTAGTTGTCGTAGTTCTATCGGTGAACGTATTGGCAATACAGGTGAACCTGATTTTCTTGGAACTTGGGATTATGAAGAATCTGCTGCAACAGTTGCTGAATCTACAGGTAAAATGCTTTACGCTGATTATGTTGAATCTGGCACCTACCCAGTTGTGATGGCAAATAACTTTGGTGGAGTAATTTTCCACGAAGCTTGTGGACACCTTTTAGAAACAACTCAAATTGAACGAAATACTTCACCTTTCACTGATAAGAAAGGTGAAAAAATTGCCCATGAAAACCTAACTGCCTGGGATGAAGGAAGAACAGAAAATGCTTTCGGTACGATTGACATGGATGATGAAGGAATGCCAGCCCAAAGAACTTTATTAATTGAAAAAGGCGTTCTCAAAAACTTTTTGTCAGACAGAGCTGGCTCTTGGCGTACTGGTCATCCTAGAACTGGCAGCGGTAGAAGACAGGGTTTCTCTTTCGCAGCAGCGAGTCGGATGCGGAACACCTATATTGCCCCAGGGCAATACTCTACAGATGACTTATTTGCTTCCATTGATAAAGGTATTTATTGTAAAAGAATGGGCGGTGGTAGTGTAGGTGCTACTGGTGAATTTAACTTTGGCGTAGATGAGGCCTATTTAATTGAAAATGGCAAAATCACTAAGCCTTTGAAGGGTGCGATATTAATTGGCGAAGCTAAAGAAATTATGAATAAAATTTCCATGTGTTCTCAAGACATATCACTGGCACCTGGGTTTTGTGGCTCTGTAAGTGGTAGCATTTACACCACTGTTGGACAACCTCATATTAAAGTGGATTTGATAACTGTTGGTGGAAGGTAAACAGTTATTGGTTTTAAGTGGTTTCCCTTAGGGGCTGATTTCCATAGTACAATTACTTCCTAGTATATGTAGTGGCTAATATGAAGGTAATTGTTCAACAATGAATGTTTTTTGCTTGGGGTTTCTAATCTGCAAGTTGTGAGGTAAAGTGTCAGGTAATATCTTTACTTAATTACTTTTAAAAGAGCTTATGAAGCTCTACTATTAAATTAAAACTCTGACTAAATAACTTATAATGCGTAGTTCTCTCCAAAAAACTCAAAAATTTTATACAAGGAATTAGTGAAGTTATAGCTGTGATAATCAACTTTATTATAACCTTGTAATGAAAAGATCAAATCATTACGTCCAAAATCGAGTATGACTAATATTAAAAATATAGGAAATTTTGCTAAGGAGAGTGCCGATAAACTAGGCATTAGAAAATTTGATATTTATGGGTCTAGTGCTGATTCTAGCAGCGTACAAGTAGATCAAGGGAAGCAGAAACAAGTAAAAGCCTCTAACCTTTCTGGTATCACTGTACGAGTATGGAATGAGAATAATACTATGGGCATTACCACCACTACAGATTTAGATGCTAGAGGGCTAGAATTGGCCTTGAAAACTGCATATGAAGCCAGCTTTTTTGGTATCAAGGAAAATATCCCTGATTTTAGCCCGGAGGCAGAATTGCCCATTGAAGGCAAACCGGAAAAACTAGTTCCTCAAGTTCCTATTTCTGAATTACTTAAAAGATTATTAATAGCAGAAAAGAATGTAGTTTCTGCCCACCCAGCAATAAAAAGTGTGCCTTATAATGCCTTATCTCAACAGAAGATCAGCAGATTCTACTTAAATAGCAAGGGTGCTATGAGGGCTGAATCTCATTCTTTGGCATCTATTTATCTGTATAGCAAGACTGAACAAGAAGGTAAAAAGCCCCGCAGTGCAGGTGCGTTTAGAATTAGTACAAGCCTAGAGGATCTAGATATTAATGGGTGTATTCAAGAAACCGTAGATAAAACTATTAGTCATTTAAATTATAAGAAAGCTCAATCCGGAAGGTATACTGTAGTTTTTTCTCCAGATGCCTTCTTAAGTTTGCTGGGTGCTTTTTCCAACCTATTCAATGCTCAAAATATTCTTGATAAACAAAGCTTGTCTGTTCCTGATGATATTGGAAAACAAATAGCCTCTCCTCTCATTTCTATAAATGATAACATATTACATCCGTCCAATATTAGTGCAGAAGCATTCGATAGTGAAGGTACTCCTACTCGTAAAGTATCATTGATAGAAAAAGGAGTTTTAAGTGGTTTTCTCCATAGTGCTGGAACAGCAAAACGTATGAATGCTAAACTCACTGGTAATGCAAATATTGGAGCGAAAGTTACTGTTAGTCCCAATTTTTATCATGTATTTGCTGGTAAAGCTGCAGAACAAGAATTAAGTCTGGAAACTGCAGAAAATATTATTTTAATTGATGATTTGCAGGCTCTACATGCAGGGGTAAAATCATTACAGGGTTCTTTCTCTCTTCCATTTGATGGTTGGATTATTAATAAGGGAGTCAAAACTAGTATTGATTCAGCAACAGTGGCAGGTGATTTTAAGGAATTATTGAAGTCTATTATATTTATAGAAAAAGAAGAAGAGTTAACTCCTGGCGGCGTATGCCCCAGAGTTTGGGCTGAAGGGCTTTCCATAACTGGGGAATAAAAATTAATAATTATCTATCTGCTCAAATAATTTGCAGTTTGTATAATGGCAAAGGCCAGAGCAAATCATCTTAAATTTTCTTTGGAATTACCAAGTAATTTTTAAGGTATTTGCCAAGTGAATCTTGGGAAAAGCAATCAGCTGAATAATTAAGTTGATTGCTTTTTAAATTAAAATATCATCAAATTAGTAGGCACAGATAAATTTGCTTGTAAAATTAAGAGAGACTAGAAATTCATTAATTCAGATGAAAGAAGATAATAAATACTAAGTTAGTAATAGACAGAGGGGGTCTGATTTTTTTACTAAAACTTCATCAATAATAACATACACTAACTATACTATTGGGGAGACTAGAAAACTTGTTAAAGAAGAACATAAGGCCCAATTTACTATTTTATAAGACAGATGACTTAGTACCTTCTTATATATCCAGTTTTAGGTTATATTAAGTGATGCTTATATCACATCACTTAATATAACCTATGATAGGGAAGTTGATTATTTATGAATTTGAATAAGATATTTAAATTCCTCAGTAATAAAAGATAATTAATGATTACAGTAAGGGAAAATAGACATCTGCGATTGTTGAGTAGTTACCAATCAAATTTGGAGTGTATGTCTTCTAATAATCCAGGTAAATCTGGGAAAAGTTTATTACAAATATTTACACTATCCTGAGCTTATATTTATAAGTATATTTTATGATTTACATAAAATATAGATTGCCCTTATCTTGAATTTTCAAAACATATAAAACCCCCATATTCCATAACTTAGGAGTGAAATTTCTTAGAGAAATCGGTTAAGTAAGATTTATATATTACCCATATTCACCTTACTCAGCAAGTATTCATAATAGAGGAGTCTTAATAGAAGGAATATATATTAGTAAATATTATAGATACGGAAAAATATTTGTCTCTATGAATAGACATTTAAGTTTTAAAATAGCTAAGCTAAAAGGCAAAATAATAGAAATAGAAATATAAGCATAAAAAGATCTGAAGTTATTATTTTATAATAACTTTAAGAATACAAAGGTCAATGAAATTCGTTCGTCATCCTTATTATTACTAACTACAACTTCTTATAGTTTAGGGAAAATATTTAGTCGGCAAAATTGTAAAGACTGAGTACTGAGACTTATATTATTTTTAGATTTATTACTTTCTAATATCATACCTACAATGTTAATTTTATAATCTGCCCTTGAGAAAATAATCATTATTAGGTGAATACGATCCAGCCCAAAAACCATGTCTTGCGAATATGAACGTGGTTTAAATAAAAGCTATGAGAGAATTGTTAGGATTAAAAAACTAGAAGCCTATGCAAACTTACCCCAAAATAGAGAGTTAAAGGATCATGTCCGCAGAAATTGCCATTGAGAAGAAAAAGTTAACAAATCCACCATTAGAATTACATTACTTAGGTGATCGTGTTCTCCGTCAAACAGCAAAACGTATAGCCAGAGTAGATGAAAATATTCGTCAAATTGTACGTCAGATGTTGCAAACTATGTACAGTAAGGATGGGGTCGGTCTTGCTGCACCCCAAGTTGGTATTAATAAACAATTAATTGTCATTGATTGTGAACCAGATAACTCTACTAATCCTCCCTTAGTTTTAATTAATCCTGTTATCAAACAAGTCAGTAAGGAACTGACTTCAGCACAGGAAGGATGTTTAAGCATTCCAGGTGTTTATATGAGTGTAACCCGTCCAGAGGAGGTGGAGATTGCCTACAAGGATGAAAATGGTTGTCCTAAAACCTCAAAGGCTAGAGATCTATTAGGACGCTGTATCCAACATGAAATGGATCACTTGAATGGAATTGTATTTGTAGATCGTATAAATAATTTCTTGTCCTTAACCCAAGAATTATCTGAGCATGGGTTTTCCATACAAGCAGTTAAGCATATCCCTTAAGAAGACTAAACTAATGAATTCCATAACTCCCAAAAGTGGTTTATTTTTAGCTTTTTCTTGTATTACTGCAATTGCAGCAGTTGGTTCAATTTTTGAAATTACTTCTGGACAACCAGATCTAGGTATTCAGAATACTGTCATTATTCTAGGGCTAAGTATTCCCCTCAGTGGATTATTTTTTATTGCTGCCGTAAAAGATACCAGGGCCAATATCAAGTAAGTATCAGTTATCAATCTAGGAAAAGGGGAAATTAAGGATATATTAATTTCCCCTTTTCCTCTCAGTTAAAATGGTTTGTTTCTGTAGGCTAATTCTCTGATTTTCCATACCTAGTCCTCAATATTTGCCATTCTTAAGTAAGTATCTCTATTATTTTTGATTCATTAATCAAAGCCAAATATATGGCTTTATGCATAGATAGGAATTAAAATATCTATAAAAGAGCTTAAGCTCTTAATTTGATTCTGGCAAAATTCAGTTGAGATTATTTTACTATAATCCCCTACATATAGGTAATAAATAATAATATACTTGCAATTTTTATTTTTGAATTTGTAGCAGTAGTCTTGATAGCTGCTATAAACTTCCAGATTTTACTAATCTGTACATATAAATGCTATATGCATTTAATTAAAATCAAAATCTTTTGCCATATCTTCATATATAAATATTGCTATTATATATATAATTTATTTGTATACCTATGGGTATTTATATAACTAAATTCAACCATATACGGCTTTAAATAATCAAGTTTTGAATATTATTTAAAATTTAAAATTAAATTGGCAATACTTTATGTCTTTATAATTATTTTTTTATTTTAGTAATTTTAAACACTTATAGAGAATTGAACCAGGAGAAATAGATTTAAGCAATAAACAAATAAACTGAGACGATGTTTAAAACTCTATTAATACCTTCTGTATTGTCCGTATAGTATTATTTATAACCAACAAGCAAGCATAAGACCTAAGATTTTTGCTTTGGGGGTTCTACATAAAGCCAAGTTTAGATATCTCTAGGAATAATGAGTGAAAAGACTAGGTGTTATTGTGATTATTTAAAGTGCAAACAAAATTTACAGAATTACCAAATAGTCAGTGCGATGATAATTTTTTTAGATGCTAATTTATTAGTATTATTTTCATTTTCCCTAAGTTGAATAAAATTGAGATTTTAGATTGAATTTTTATCATGTTTTACCAAAATTTGTATCAGACAATGAAGTGGCATAGGAAATTTGAGAAATTCTGCTTTTGTAATGATACTGAGTTCTTCACACTAAACTGGTATAAGTCTGTGGGGCCATACTTCTAATAAAAAATAATAGCATTTCCGCAACTGTATATTAGTAGGTCTCTTTTAGAAGGCTCTACAGCTCATTAGAAACAATAGAGTACTCCAACTGTCTACTTATTAAGCCATTAATGTAAACTCTCTTCATCTAAAATCTACCATACTGAAGTTTTCGAGGTATTTCTCTTAGAACTTGCTCTTTTTATCTAGCAAGTAACAACATCTGTTATTGATTCAGTGAGGAAATAATATTTTTTAAAAGTTTGTCAAATACAACAGATAAAAATCTGAAGATAGGGTATCCAAACTTATTAAGGATAAGTTCCCTGAATAATTTTTGTCGTCTACTTTAGTATTAGTAAATAGAGAAAAAGCTATAATTGCAGTAGTATTTGGATATGTAGTTTTTATCTTGAATGGTAATATTCTAATGGCAAAATGCAAATTGCTACTGATTTATATCTAGTAAACCAGGTGGGGGAGTTATTTCAATTCGACGGCTAGGTAAATCTACCACAGGTGTAATTTCTTTCACGAATGGTATCAAAATATTTTTAGTTGACTTCCTCTTATTTCCTTTTGTTGGTTCAACTTCTAGTAGATTATGCCCGGCAATAATTACATCCACTACTTCTCCTATCAAATCCCCTGTTGATTTGAGGTATACTGGCATTCCAATCAAATCCAGCACATGATACTCATCATCTTCTAAAACTGGGCGGTCACTTGCTAAAACTAATAATTTACTTCCCCTTATTTCTTCTGCTTGCTCACGATTCTCAACCCCTTGCAACTTAATTATATATAATTCCTTGTTTTTCAAATATCTAACATAAAGTAATTCCACTGAAGTTGGTATGTTAACTTTAGGACGTAATAACCAGTGGTTTCCGGAATTTTCAAAACGTTCTGGAAAATCAGTTTTTGGATAAACCCTCATTTCCCCATGCAACCCATAAGGAGCGACTATCTTACCAATTTCTATCCATTCACTCATAAGTTTGCAATTTTAGCAAGTTACATACACATAATAAATTATGAGGTTATGATAACCCATCCCTAATATTTTCCAGTTTAATTGTCTCATATTATTAATGAATTTCAAGGGTGTAAGTAATTATGGATTTAGTTATAACCCAATTACAATTTTTCTAAAGCTGATTACTAATCAACCCTAAATTTCATAATTTTATTTATTTATGGATATTTGACAAAATAAATGACTATTTGAACATTAATTAAAAATACTATAGATGGTTACTGATCCTCCAATACATAACACTAATTTATAATGGGGATATTATTTAAATAATGAGATTTTATAAATCACTAATTAAACATACAAGACATATTTAAACTGATATAAAGAAATAGGTCGCATCAGATTAATGCAAAGGTAACCTTCTATAAATTGTGACGGTGTAGTTTTTCCTATTTATAGTCTGATCAGACTGATGGTATTTCCCAAGTTGCTAATACCTCACTAAGAAAATGTTTAGAATTTGAGTATAAATTCACCTAAATCAAGCAAATAAGTCGAACATTAAGTACAAAAAATGATGATATAAAGAAAACAGAATTTTAAGAATATACCAATATATTGAGTCATCATTATGGATTAATGTGGAAGTATAAATAGCATGTTATTTAAAATCCCATCAATTATGTCATTTTTGTAATGATAGTCAATTTAGGTTTTAAAACACAATTAAATAATTTGCTTATTGCAAATTTAAACGCTTAACTTTTATTATTTTATCTTGTATTCTATTCTCATCTGTGTTTCTCTCTGGGAGAATCCTGCAATTAATTATTTTGGAATAAAATAATTATAGATATATAGCTAGGGAAAGTTTATATAAGCATATTATTTATAAATTTTAATGATTTTTTTAAGCCTAACTAATGACTTACTTAAGTATGCATACTACATGCCACCATTTAAATATATTCCACCAGTTACTTGACTCTGTTTGGAGGTGTTTATGAGTTCGTTATCATTTTATTATAGCGTTGTCCCTTATAATCCTAGGATTTTATCTTGCTTGTTTATTAGATAGTCTTCTCTTGTTATAAGTTATCTATAACACCTGCACCAAAATTATGTTTGATCCATATTGGAGTACGAGATTGTATTGAAAAAGTTTTCTACCAATATATTAAATATAAAGTGTGCTTCGGAATGCGGTTATTATTGAAGTAATTATTCAGAACAAATGCAAATCAATACTAACTAAGGCAAAATTGATTTTAAATATGACTGACTGAGTGGTAAGGTAAATATTAATTAAACTGTCTTCTAAAGATAGACATAAAAATCGTGACATTTTTCATCAAAAATTTGTTAGTTCTATCTAGATTAATACTAGGTTTAAAAAGTACAAAGAAATGCTTATATTATTTATATAATCACCATTGAAGATCAATACATAACTAGATTCAGAATCGTAAAAACTGCAAAAGTGTCAAGCGTTTAAAAACAAAAATTTTTGGTGATATGGTGATCTTGGGTGAATCAAATGTACCTCGTAAGTTTCTAGGAAACTCTACAGTAAGAAAATCACCCGCTTGATGACTAGCCAACAAATCCCCTATGTTATTTGGGAATACCATTAAAATTAAACTATGTTCACTAACCGCATCAATTTTCAAGGATTGATAAATAATTGGTTATACCCTTCTCTATAATTTAGAGGACTCCTAGAGATGGGGTATTTTTACCCCATCTCTAGCCCAATAATGGAAGTATTAACTCCACCAAAATTTTGAGGGAATTGTATCAGTATTTGACATACCATAAGTTTTAGTGGGCTGTGAATTAAATATTTCCCACTACTGATACTAAATCTTATAGTGTTTCTAACAAGTAACCAAATTATGAGTTGCCATGAGTGAAATAAAAGAAACGGTCTTCAGCAAAATAATTCGTCGAGAAATCCCTGTCGATATTATTTATGAAGATGACTTAGCACTCGCATTCAAAGATATTCAGCCGCAGGCACCGGTTCACATTTTAGTCATTCCTAAAAAGCCCATTCCTAAATTGGCTGATGTAGAGCCCCAAGATTATACTCTCGTTGGACATTTACTATTAATAGTCAGGCATATTGCTAAACAGGCTGGATTAGCGAGTGGTTATCGTGTGGTAATAAACAATGGTAGTGATGCTGGTCAAACAGTCAACCATTTGCATATACATTTATTAGGTGGAAGACAGATGAAATGGCCTCCTGGTTAAAGGTTTAGGTAGATGCCATCACCATCCCATGAAAATTTTTTAGTACCCCTGATGGTGTAATGTACGAAATAATTTCTTTTTTGGGTTACTGTAATTTACATACCTGACTTAGCATATGAATTTGCTAACATTTGCTTGTAAACCTGAAAATATAGTAGAAGGTTTAACTGAAGGTGTTTTATTGAAATATATTTAAGTTTTCTTACATTCTTAAATGCTATAATTAGCATAATTTATTACTATCAATGAGAACCTTAATAATGGCAACTGTTGTCAAAATATAGAATAATAAATGCCAAGATTTGAGTGAATCAGGTATGCTCTTGAAAATTATTGTGCCAAGGTGGAATTATATGGTGGGATCAATATAATTTACTGCAATCGAATTGGGTATTTTGCTGGTTGTTTAATACTAATTTCCAATGTAATGTAGAACTTTCACTTGATGGCAGCACATTTTATGCCACTATCAAATGGGATCATAGGATTTTAATTTGAAATCCTAAGTTGTTTGCCAGAAAATTGAATTAATTTAAAACCTAGAATTTTATGACTGTTAAACCGGAATGGTTAAGGGTAAAAGCCCCACAATGGCAGCGTGTAGGAGATGTTAAAGAAATTCTCAGGGGTTTGGCACTTAATACAGTGTGTGAAGAGGCATCCTGCCCAAATATTGGTGAGTGTTTCCATGCAGGAACTGCTACATTTTTAATTATGGGACCAACTTGTACTCGTGCCTGCCCTTACTGTGATATTAATTTTGAAAAAAAGCCAAAGGAATTAGATCCCACTGAACCTACACGATTATCAGAAGCTGTACTTCACATGAAGCTGAATCATGTTGTAATTACTTCTGTCAATAGGGATGATTTACCGGATGGTGGTGCTTCTCAGTTTGTCCATTGTATTGAATCTATTCGTAAAGTTTCTCCCCAAACAACTATAGAAGTGTTAATTCCAGATTTGTGTGGTAATTGGCAAGCATTGAAAATAATTCTCTCTGCACAACCAGAAGTTCTAAATCACAATACAGAAACTGTTCCTCGTTTATATAAGCGAGTTCGTCCTCAAGGAAATTATAAACTAACTTTAGATTTATTACAGACATCAAGGCAAATTGCACCTCATATATACATAAAATCAGGTATTATGGTTGGACTAGGGGAAACGGATGCAGAAGTTCGAAATTGTATGCAAGAGTTGCGTGCTGTGGGATGTGATATTCTAACTATTGGACAATACCTTCAACCAACATCTAAACATTTGCAAGTCGATAATTTTGTTGCCCCCGAAAAGTTTGCCACTTGGCAAGCTTTTGGTGAGAAACTAGGTTTCTTACAAGTTGTTTCCTCCCCATTAACAAGAAGTTCATACCATGCGGAGCAAGTAAGGAAATTGATAGAGCAACATCCACGTAATTTATAGCTTCAGACCATCAGGGTGTTTTATAAACATAAATCAACCTGCTATTGTCCCAAAGATTATTTGCCTTGAAAGCAATAGACAGCCTAATAATTCTAATTATAGGTGGAACACATACAGTGCAAATTAAAAATAGGGCTTTGCCAAATTACAGGTAACTTCACTTGATTTTGATTTATATCAGTTGTTCAGTGATTTCAAAGGCCAATTTGTCAGTACTAAAAATAACTGTTGCGGGCAATACTAATGTGGTAGCAGGAAAATACCAGGACGATTTTTGGTAAGCTGGGTCGTATACTGTAAGCAAACCCTGCAGTTCATTTCAGTAATGAATGCTAGTACATAAAACTGAGTTTCTAAAACCAAACTCAGTGGTTAAAGGTATTAAATACATCTTCGGTAAATCACAAACAAGACTTCCCATATTTTGATAGTTTTGCAAGTTGACCATAAAAATTTCTACCTTTGTAGATGAATGATGTGCTGTTAGCACAATTAATATGAGTATTTTACTCAACTTAAAATACCTGAGATCATCACAGATATAACTTTAGATAATAGTAAAATTTTTATGGGAATCGAGTGAAGTATTGAGTTAAGACTTTGGGAATGATCACGAAAGTCTTAATTACAAGTAAAGTAAAAATTGATTATGCAGATTAACAAATTCCCAAAAATCCAAGGAGTATCAGAGAAAAAGCCAAAAAATAATCCCGATCTATTAGGTAGGGACTTTTAGGGAGAACTTGTGATATTTATGCAATAGAACATGAATTTTTACCATTGTGTTATCCAATTAGTTTTAAGATCTGAAGAAACCTATAACTTTATATTAATAAGAACTCCAGATAGCATAAGATATTTTTGGTTGCTTTATTGTATTTGAATTATTATTTTCAGTCTAGAGGCTATGATATAGCCTAATCAGATCAGAGCACTATTGAATGTAAAAATATATAAATAATAAATATTTTAGCTATTTGTTTGTAATTGGGTCTATTTCAAATGAAATATCAGATATTTTCCTACAGATTCTTACACCTACGATATTTTTTAAGAACCCTCTAATAGCTTCTTAGTCAAGAATCTAGCGGCTAAATACAAAAACAGTAGTTTTCCTATAAATTATAGATTAGCCTTGAATTCATATTATTTTATCCTAAATAATTGTATACACTCTGCAATTAATCAGTTTACCTATTCAACGTATAAAATTGCAAAGTAACTAGAAAATGCTTTGCAATTTTACTAGCTAATAGCATCTAATATGACGAAATTTTTAATGAAATACTATGAATATTAGTAAGGTTTGACTAGCTTAGTTAATAAGATATTTTGCTAGTAGTATGACATAACCAAAATTATTCTGGTATTTCATTCAAGTAATTGACACTTGCATGCCAAAACATATAAGCATCTGGAAATATAAAATCATACAAGTTATGATTATCAACGCTTAAAATCTCTCAAGCTCCCATGCCAGAATAATGTTTTAATCCCCGTCGCTATAGCCAGCTATTAATCCCTAGGAATAACAAAAAATAATCCAAGATTACTAAAAAAATATGTGTCATTTTTTTTAGCAAGCCAATTAAAATACTGCCGGAAAAGTCTATCAAATAGGGGAAAGTGGTTAGTAAAACTATTCGCCGTATTGATTCAGGGAAAACTTCTAAAAGAGCAATCAACCCAGATAAGAGTAAATAAAATAGCAACCAAAAATTTTCTATTACACTTGCCTTCTCATTCCAAAACGCAAATATGCCAAAAGTTTACTGAATTATAAACCTCAGTGCAAATGCTAAAATTATGGTAGGGATAAATAATACCATAATCCATAAGTTTCTTATCCAAAAAGCTTAGGGATAGAAGAAAGTAAAGAATATACCTGTAAAGATAAAGATAAAAATTATGAGAGCTATTCTTTCTGCAATATGATACCATGCTGGATCTGTTGATTGTAGCAATCTGGATGAAATGAAAGCTTTCCTTATAATACCTCTTTTTCAAATTCCTAAACTACCCACATAGTGGTCAATTATATTACCAAAAAAACTGCCAGAAAATAACTGGTAAACTCCACAGAAGTAAAGCTAAATTTGCATAACAGTGATCCTTTTATCCACACACTTATAAAAATAATAGGTAAGCAACCAGATATTATTCATAAAACTAATTCGGCTTGGCACTCTACCATGCAAGCGTAGTATACAGCTATCAATGTAATAGTTCTCCTAAAGATTTATTTAACTAATAGTATTAATTTAAAATTATAAGTCTAGAATTTTAGTTTTGTTTGTGAACAAATATGTAAGTTCTTATAAAAAGAATAAATTTTAGTAATAGTAAATTTTCAAAAAGCACCTGTTTGAAATAACCTACTAATCACTCTTTCAATCGGTGCTTCGCTCACAGTTCAATCAACTACTTCTAAATGGGATAGAATATGAGAAACCATTCTAGTAAGTTTTTTTAGAAAATAATTAAACGACACATAATACCAATCAATTTTGTACATCCCATAGAGCAATACATTCTATATAGGCAAAGGATATTCCAACTCTAAGTTAATTTACTTATAGGTAACAAAGTATGTTAACAATTTATCTAAACTTCCGTCATATTCATATATTAAATTATCCTGATGAATGACCAATACCCTTTTGTATAAAGCAGTAATATCTAATCCTAAATTTGCCTCATCTAGAGATAGTACTTTAGGGTTATGTAATATTGATGCTAATAATTCTGGCTTCATTCTTTCCCTGGGGTAAAGTTTGTGTATAAGGTAAAAGTTGTGTAAGTTTGCCTTTCAAGGATAACATTTCTGTTAATTTACACACCTGATGTTTAAAGTATTTATTGGAGATATTATATATGAAAGCATTAATTTTCAAAGAATTTATAGGAGAAATATACTATAACAATTGCTGTTTTTGCCCGATCACTAGAGTAATTTTTTCTAGAAAAGCTGCTTAACGATAAAAAGGAATATGTTCAGACACTCTCAATTCCCCAGTAGAAGGATGAACTAATCCAGTTAGCATTTTCAGTGTGGTAGTTTTATCTCCACTATTTGATACTAAAAGCCTACTATTTCTCCAGGATCAATTTCAAAGTAAACATCTATAACCGCATTTATATTGAGGTATATATGCCGAAATATAAATGCGTTAAAGTTCCTCCTAAACCTTGCTATTTGATGGCAATGGGGTAGGTCTTACTAAGATTTTTGACAGAAATAATTGACATAAATTTGAAAATTAGAGAATAGAGATAGGAGGGGAAGCTTTGGTTTCGTAGGTAAGGAAAAGATATTAATACGTATTCTTTTCCTTATTAACCCAAAAACTACTTTAGTTTAATAGCTCTGGCATGGCGGCAAAATAAATATCAATGATTGGTCATAGCCCCAAGATACTTGGGGAAATATATTATTTACTGGTGAAGATAATTGAGTATTATGTAGACTTATAGAAAAAACAACTGTACTCATAATTAAATAACCAACTAATACAGACACCAACTTAATATTGCATCCAAATATAGGGCAATATGAGAGTTTACTTAAATCCCTAGTGGGAAGGTTTGAGTGAAAAGTGACTTAAGTAAATATATTTAGAATTAAGTTTACTATTTGGGGGTTACTATAGCAAAATCCTCATCATTAATGCGGTCTTTATATTAAAAGTATCCTTATCACAATAGACTAATGTATAAAATACATAGTCTCATAAAATAAAATAAGTAAAGGTTGAATTTCATCGATAAAATTAAACATTCGATTTTATATTTGTATCACACCTTCTAAATTTGATAAATATGTAACTATTAAATCGTTTGTACTACAATTAAAGTAAACTAAAATATCAATAAATACAAAGTCGACTCAAACATTTTTGAGCATAACATTTTTTTATAATTGATGCTCATTTATGAACACCTCGGGTTGCCAAACAATATATGTATTTCTAAATATCTGTTAGCATAAATTCAATAATTTCTTTTTGGAAAATAACCTCAAAGAGAAACAAAGATAATTAATGCAACAGTAAACAATTACCTTTGTTGTATATTAATCAATTGTAATTTCATTCTGAAGATTACATTCATAATATATGAATGTCCATTAATTTATTTTTTGTGTATATAAGAAAAATTATGAGTATATAAACACAGGATTTTACATACTCAGTGTCAAAGAGAATATACCCATATGAAAATTAAGGCAATGTTGAGGGAAAGTCAAACCATCTGCATTTATAATCTTCTTAAAACTAAAGTTTTTATTTTTTCATGGTAGATAATTCGTGTATGTAAATTTGCACTTATTCTTCCATAATGATTTTATCAAACCAATTGTTTGATAACTAAATAAAAGCAACATAATACTTCAAAGAAGGGGAGTAAATTTGGGATTAGTCTTTAGTTTACTGAGTAATTGTTTAATTTCTTGGGTACGCTCTTTTTTTACAATGAGAGTTATGTTATGGTCACGCACAACCACCACATTTTCTAAACCAATGGTAGCAATTACATCCTCTGAGTTGGTTGTATAAACAATTGCACCTTTGGTATCTAGGCAAATATGGTTGGCTATATCTACATTAGGATTACCTTCTTTTTTGAGCAACCGCTCAATAGCATTCCAATCGCCTAAGTCATCCCAGTCAAATTTTACGGGTAAAACATATGCCAAGCTGGTTTTTTCCATAATTGCATAGTCTATACTCTTCTTGGGGAGTTGCTGATAGATATCCGGACCATATTTTTCTATAGGTTCAATAATTTCGGGGGCATGGGTATACATTTCATCAAGTAGAACATGGACTTGAAAAATAAATATCCCGGTATTCCAAGTAAAACCATCTGTATTCACAAATTTGGTTGCTGTATTGTGATCTGGCTTTTCAGTAAAGCGTTTTACATGATGCGCTGTTAAGTCATTAAAGCTGCCGAGCTTATCACCCTGTTCAATATAGCCATATGCAATTGATGGATGTGTTGGCTCAATTCCCAGAATAACAATTGATGGTTTACTGGCTGCTAATTGTGCTGCTGTATTTAAAGTGTATATGAATTTTTTTTGTCCGTAATCCAGTGATCAGAAGGGAAGAAGCCAGCAATGGCATCATCTCCGTAACGCCTTTTTATTTCCAGACTGGCCCAAGCTACAGCAGCAGCTGTATCCCTTCCTTGAGACTCAACTAATAAGTTTTGAGATAGTAATTGTGGTAACTGGTCTTTCACTCCCAGAGCTAGTTGACTAGAAGTTATTACCCACAAATTCTCCCAACCGCCTGATATAGGTAATAACCTAGAAGCAGTTAATTGGAGAAGACTTTGAGAACTACCATCAAAACTAAGGAATTGCTTGGGACGATCTTGACGACTTAGAGGCCAAAAACGTTCACCTTTACCACCGGCAAGAATAACAGGGAACATATGTTTTTTCATTTTACCACAAAAATTAACTTGAGATATTCTCCAGTTTACTGTGGTCTTTTCCAATGAAAAAGGTAGCTTAAATTAACATAACTCTTATGGGAGTGGCTAAGTGGGGAGTTTTTCGTGGTTAAACAAATTCATGAATTTAGACAAAAGCAGTTAAAAGAACACAGTTTCCCTAATCCTTTACATCAGGAAGTTGTACATGATCCACGAGCAAATATGGCTCATGATTTGGTTAGTTATGCTGGTTCCAGCAGCTCTATACCCAGTCAACTTTACTATCGACTAGGTTTGAGTATGCCTCGATGGCTATTTTGGGTCTTAACGATTTTTGTTGGTTTGACACTATCCGGGTTGCTTGTTTCAACTCTGGCCTTGTGGACTCCTCTTTGGAGTGGTCAAGACAAAACAGAGGAGGAGTTAGGTTGGTCAAAGAGTAATCAGAAACAGCCAATTACTGGAGGATTATGGCACAGACTTTCGGAGTATGAGCTGAAACAACCTATGAATATATTGGTTTTGGGAGTAGAGTCAGTCCGTAATAGTACAGGAAGCTCAACAAAAGACTTTTCTGACCAAAGCAATACTATACTACTGGTAAGATTTAATCCTAGGGATAAAACTGTACGAGTGATTTCAATTCCCCAAGATACAATGATTTCAATTCCTGATAAGGGATTAACTAAAGTTTCTTTAGCTAGTGTATATGGTGGTGTAGTATTAGCTGCACGTGTAGTTAGTAGAACATTAAATAATGCACCAATCCACCGATACATACGTATATCTACTAGTGTATTGCAAAAGTTGATAGACCAATTGGGTGGAGTGGAACTATTTATCCCTAAGACTATCAATTATAAAAACTTAACAGAGAATTTGAATGTTAGTTTGGCTAGTGGTTGGCAAACCCTGAATGGAAAGCAAGCATTAAACTTTGTCCGTTTCCGGGAGGAAGTAACCGGAGATTTATTTAGGGTGCAGCGTCAGCAAACTTTACTCATTGCTTTAAGGGAACGCTTGTTGAGTCCTAATGTTTTAATGAGATTACCTTATTTGACCCAGATGATAAGTAAATATTTTGATACCAACTTGAAAATGGAAGAAGTTATGGCACTGGTAAACTTCTGTGTGAAATTAAAACAAGATAATTTGCAAATGACCATTTTGCCAGGCATATTCAGCCTTTTGAGTAAAGATCCTGACAGTTATTGGTTAGATTTAGAAGGTAAGGCAAGGTTATTGGGTAATTATGTTGGAGTAAAAGTTGGGGAAACTCAAAAGGATAAACGCCCGCTGACGCACTTAAGAATTGCACTGCAGAACTCTACCAAAAATCAGAGTTTAATTCAAACAGTAATTTCTTACTTCCGTAAACAGGGTTTTAAGAAGGTTTATAGGATTAGCAATTCTTCTGAGAATTTAACCAACACTAGGATTATTGCTCAGAAGGGAAATTTAGAGGCAGGGAAGGAAATCCGACGGATATTAGGTATTGGAACTGTGGAAGTTTCTGCTACTGGGGATCTGGAGTCTGATATTACTATTCGTTTTGGTAAGGACTGGTAGTCTGAGAAGATATGAGTATTATGGAATAAGAAATAAATATTTCAAACATTTAACCTGTTTCCTATTCCAAAATGTTCCTGAAAGATGGCAAAATTTCAGGTTAGGTACATATCGGCATTTGCCAGATAATGATTTGTGACTCAACAAAAAACTCCTCGCTCTATGGTCGGTATCGCGGGAATTGTTGCCGCAGCCACGTTAATCAGTAAAATTTTTGGTTTCGTGCGCCAGCTGGTTGTTGCCGCAGCTTTTGGTTTGGGACCCTCTGCAGATGCCTTCAATTATGCTTATACAATACCTGGTTTTTTACTAGTTTTATTAGGGGGTATCAACGGTCCTTTCTATAGTGCAATCATCAGTGTTTTATCAAAACAGAATGATAAGAAGTCATCTCCTTTTGTGGAAACTGTTACCATTTTAGTTGGAGGAGTATTAATAATTGTTGCTATAACAATAGCAGTTTTTGCGCCCCAATTCATTGATATATTTGCACCTGGTTTAAGAACTCCAGAGAAAGAAATTGTCAGGGTTATAGCAATTCATCAGTTGCGGATTATGTCCCCCATAGCTGTATTGGCAGGTTTCATTGGTATTAGTTTTGGAGTTCTCAATGCTAACAATCAATTTTGGCTACCTTCCATTAGCCCTTTGTTCTCAAGTATCTCTGTTATTCTGGGAGTGGGTATTTTCTTTTTACAGGCAGATAATCAAACTAGTAATCCTGAATATTTAGTCCAAGGGGGAATAGTTTTAGCAATTTCTACTGTGGCTGGGGCAACTTTACAATTCATAGTTCAGGTACTTGCTCAAATAAAAGCTGGAATTTTAAGTCAATTATCCTTGCGGGTAGATTTTCATCAACCTGAGGTGAAAAATACGATGAAAATAATGCTTCCTGCAACTTTCTCTTCAGGGATGTTGCATATCAATCTCTACACAGACTTGTTTTTTGCCTCCCTGATTCCCGTGAATGGAGTAGCGGCAGGCTTAGCCAATGCAGGATTATTAGTACAAACTCCTTTAGGAATAATTTCCAATGTAATTTTAGTCCCTTTGCTACCACTATTTTCTCAACTTACGGACATTCAATATCGGCAGGAGCTCAAGTTACGTATTCGCCAGGGGTTGATACTTTCTGCCTTTACCATGTTGCCCTTAGGAGCATTAATGGTTGCATTGTCTTTACCCATTGTCCAGGTTATATATGAAAGAGGAGCTTTTGATTACAAGGACTCAGTTCTAGTATCTTCCCTACTAATTGTTAACGGTATTGGAATGTTTGTCTATTTAGGACGAGATGTCTTAGTGCGTGTGTTTTATGCCTTGGGCGATGGTCAAACTCCATTTTGTATTAGTATGGTTAATATTGGGCTCAATATTATATTCGATTACATATTTGTAAATACTTTGGGTGCTCCTGGTTTAGTACTAGCAACACTAGGTGTAAACTGTAATTCTGTCTTTCTACTGCTGTTCATTCTTAATCGCAAGTTAAATGGATTGCCGATAATGGAGTGGAGCTTACCCATTCTTGGTTTAGCTGGTGCAAGTGTTGTTGCTGGGGTGACAAGTTTCGCCACTTTACAGCTTTGTCAGATATTCTTAGGAAATCATGGATTAATAACTCTTTTATTGCAATTAGTAATATCAAGCTCAGTTGGTTTATGTTTATTTGGAATTATCACAGCCATAATGAAGGTGCCAGAAGTCAATATTTTTGCTACTAAGTTGCTTCAACATTTTGTTAAATAGCTGTTAAATATTATTCCACAGAATAATATTTAACAGCTATTCCATCACTATAATAATTTGCACCTTAAACTTGATCAGGAGAGAGTAAAGTGAGTATATATCTTGACTCGGCAATTATTGCTGAAGCACGGGTTGCCCAAGAATGGGGCTGGGTTAAGGGCATTACCACAAACCCTAACTTATTAGGAAAAACTGATTTGCCAGTAGAATTAACTTTAAAAGGACTAGCAAGTTTAACGACTGGGCCTATATTTTATCAACTTGTATCCTCAGATTTTGAGGAAATGCTGGCGGAAGGAAAACAAGCCTTCGAAATGATTGGTAGCCAAACAGTTCTAAAAATTCCTGCCTCATTAGTGGGATTTAAGGCTCTTGCTTGTCTCATGGAAAATATTACTTGTGCTGTTACTAGTATATATAGCCCATCCCAGGCTTTAGTAGCTGGAGAAGCGGGGGCAAAATATGCAATTACCTATGTAGATAGAACCACCAGGCTAATGGGTGATGGGATTGCTCTAGTGACTGATATGGCTAGTATTTTAGCTGGTAGTCAAACCGAAATAATGGCGGCAAGTATAAAATCCCCTACTCAAGCCATTGCATCTCTGAGGGCGGGTGCTAGACATTTAACTTTACCTCTTGGAATTATACAGTCCCTTACAAATCATGAACTTTCTCTACAAACAATTGACGAATTTGCTAGTAATGGAAAGGGTATTATTTGAAATTACTTAATGGTTAGTGCTTGGCGTGTAATATTACAAGTCTATCTTGTCCTTTAAAAAGTCTGCTATAACTTGATTAAAAATATTCGGTGTACTTAGAAAAGGCCAATGATTGCCAGGGATTTTGCAAATATGCAAATTGGTTAGATACTTTTTATAGGGTTTAAGTTGATAATCTAAACGGTTCACCCCCTTAACTGGCTGTATAAATAGAGTGGGGGTAGACACGGGAACTGTTAAACCAGGTACTGCCATTACTTGTTCAAAAATACGGTTACGGGCTACTGTAGTGAATTTACTCCCCCAATTTCCATTAGTTTTTTTCTATACCCGCTTTAAATACTTTTTGCTGTAAGGGTGTCCATTCTCGGTATTGAGTTAGTTGACGTGCTTTCGATTCAGCTAGTTGATAACTAGGAAATGGGCCCATTCCTTGCAGAGAAGATAAAACGCGAAATAGTAGGGGAAATGTTAACTTCAGAAATATGGGCATCTTCCACACAAATATTGGATCTACCAGCACCATACTTCGTAATCTTTGGGGGTTTTGTTTTGCCCAAATGCAAGCTAGCTTTCCACACCAAGAATGGGCAACAATATGAGTACTGCCCCACTCCAGATGATCCATCAAAGCTTCCAAATCGGCTATTGTACTTGTAAAACTATAATTTTCTTCTGGTTTACTACTATCACCATGACCGCGCATATCAGGGGCGATAATATGGTATTCTGATGCAAGATAATCGCCCAGACTTGCCCATACTAGTGCATTATCTGCCAATCCATGCAAAAGTAATAGGGGTTTTGTTCCTTCATCCCACTCTAAATAGGAAAGTTGAATATTAGGCAAAGATAAGCTGTAACGTGCTGATTTCATCAGGATTTAGTATATTCAATACTTATAAGGATAAGTCAGCTGTTTATAAGGATAAGTTTATTAAATATGAATTCACCATACCGAAGTGTTAATTTAATAATTCCTTTGCTATCTTTGAAAAAGAACTATCACTATTAAATTTAATCAAAGTTAAGATGAGATATTGCATCCCAATGCCAATTCAGAATAAGTATTTCAAATTATGGATTAAAGGAATTATTTGCTTCTATGAATGATTACCATTTTATTAGTGTATACCTATATTTGTTTAATAGTTGCATGTCAATCTAAACTTCTATCAACTTACAATTCTGTTTCTTTCATACCAATTTTTGTCACTTCATTCTAACATCTTTGAAATTACGGCCAACTTCAGCAAAAAATATGCCTCTAGCTAATGCTATAGCCGAAAATACTTACATAAGATAGTCCTCGATTACCTTAATAAGCAAAAACTACTAAAGAACTAAACATTTAGACTTCAATACCTTGTCTTTTTCAAGTAAGCTTTTTACTGCAAGTGATTTCATTCCCACCTCTGCCTTCTTATCAAGATAATGTGTAAAAACCATATTTTACGATCACAAATATATATCAGTGTTACTATTGCTAGGTGTAGTTTGCTCGTGTTAGCTTTTAACCTTCTTAAGAAGTTAATTTATGGTGATAATAGTCATTATAATTAATATAAGCATTGCATTAATGCTAATTTGTGCAGCTGTTCCACTGTGGCAGTGGAAACTACGCTTACCTAAAATTACGAGTAGGTTGATTTTTATTGATTTTCAGATTAGTTACTTACTTGATAAAGTACCAGAAAAAATAAACTTCAGCCAAAAAAATCTTTCTCTTTACAAGGTCCGGAAAAAATTACTAGCCTTGCAAATTCAAAATTTGCAACAAATAGCCCGTGTGATCATATCGTTACGTAAAATATACCAACGTTGTTTTTTCATAAAATTAAATAAATAGTAGCTTTTTTGGAAGCTATCTATCATCACTGAGAAAAAACAGGTAGAATCTTCTGAAAAACCCAAGACACAATTAGTCTATAAAATGGGTTTAAGGAGGTAAAGCTAAAATGTCTAACAAATGTTCTGGAGTTTTTATTAGTGGATTTTTGATAGGAACAGCTATTGGTGCATTAACAGGATTATTATTTCCTCCCCGTAAAGGCAGTAGCAACCGTGCACTTCTGCAAAAATCTGTGTGTTCTATCCCTAATATTGCAGAATATTTGTCCACAATTATGAATATCAAAGCTCACAAGATTTCTCATCGGTTGCTTTCAAATTGTGATGATACTTGGGAGAGACTACAAGAAGGCAATCGCTTCTGGCATTATTGCTAGCTATGAAGCAAACATTAGGCTACAAGAGATTATACCCAAAGTATAAAAAATTAAACGAGAATACATCTGTGAATGAACCCTTGTTTTGGCTGGGGCTGTCCATTCTCCTAGTTGCCATTAGTTTAACTGCCGTTTTAACGGTAGCTATACCCGCTTTACAAGATTTATCACGGGCAGCACGTAGCGCGGAGAAATTATTTGATACCCTTTCTAGGGAATTACCTCCAACCCTAGAATCGATTCGTCTGACTGGCTTAGAAATTACGGAATTAAGTGATGATGTTAGTGAAGGAGTAAAAAGTGCAACGAAGGTAGCTAAACAGGTAGATCACAGTCTTAATAATGCCAGGAGACAAGCACAAAATATTAGTACTAATACCCGTAGTCTAATTGTGGGGATAAAAGCAGCGTGGCAAACCTTTAAAAGATCACAATCAAGCAACAAGGCTTCAGAGATTCGTCTCAGTTCATTTCATTCTGTAAAAGGTCCTTCCTATCATCCAGATGGGGAAACGAGAAGTGAAAGTTAACATTCCCTATGAGAAATATGATTTTCTTATATATATAATCCTTAAGAAATCTGAAATTTGAGGAACTAAAAATAATATTTCATATGTGAATAATATTCATATAGTACAGATTAACAGGACTTAAGTTTAGGATTCAAGAGTATTTATCAGAGAAATTTTGTCTGTGAAGAGTAAAGTATTTTGCCACAAAGGAAAAGATTAGAGTAAAGTAAACAAGTGTAAAAAATTGTTTATAATTCTTTAAAAATGCTTTGTTAATATTTGCTGTTAATAAATTTATAGAAACACTCATGCAGTATTTTTTTTGGCGAAGACTCCTGGCAGTATTCTCAGGGTTTTGTTTGATAATATCCACGTGGATTGTCTACCCCCTTCCTGGTTATGCCTATAATAATCCAGATCTTCTGCCAGGCCAGCCTACACCAGTTGTTGATTTAGCTAAATCTCTAACTGATTTGCAAGAAAGTAAGTTAGTTAACGAATTAGAACAATTTGAAACTGATACAGGCTGGAAACTTAGGATATTAACACAATATGACCGTACTCCTGGTAGGGCAGTAATTAATTTCTGGGGCTTAGATGATAGAAGTGTAATGTTAGTTGCTGATACTCGTGGTGGGAATATTCTTAGCTTTAGCGTTGGAGATGCAGTCTATCAACTTTTACCCCGAACATTTTGGATTGAACTGCAAACTCGCTTCGGTAATCTTTATTTTGTTAGGGAAAGAGGGGAAGATGAAGCTATATTAGAAGCAATTAGTACAGTTAAGAGTTGCTTAAAACAAGGGGGTTGTAATGTAGTTCCTGGATTACCTAAAGAACAGTGGATTCTAACACTAATTACTTCTGTAATTGGTGGATTAATTTGTGGTTTTGCAGCTCAACCTCGTGAAGAGAAACAAGTTATAGCTTGGCAATGGGCTTTAATTTTTTCACCGCTATGGGGTATTTTATTTGTGGCTTTTGGCATTGGACCAGTTATAACCCGGACTTCTGAATGGTTACCTTTAGTTCGTAATGTATCTGGATTTTTAATTGGAGCTTTGACTGCATATTTATCACCGATTTTGAGCCGACCCTGGTCCTCAAATTAGAGATTTATTTTCCTTTAATACGATGTCAGCTGCTAAATTTTTTGGTAGTAATAGGTAGTAGGTAGTGGGTAATAGCTAAGCCTTAAATTGAACCTAGGGTTTTAGATAATTGCCTACTTGACTTAAATTATCGGATATCAGATTGGTACTATCAAACAGATATTTTAAACTCTTACCTTAACATTATTATTCCTAGCAAATGAGAATTACTGTTGCTAATTTCCTAATTATATCTAGCCTCTTAACATAAAAATTATATTTCCTAAGGCTTAATTCCTTCATAATTTACTTTTAATAATTGATATCTGAATAAGTCATTTTTTCTAATGAGTAGCCTTTTTTTAAGTCTAAAATACACAGATGCAATATCTTTATATTATGTCTATTGGATGTATGAAAAGTCACTGGGATCTAGCATCAAACCCAGGTAACTGCTAAATAGAAACAGACAAATAAAATTGAGACTAATATTTTGGTACTTTTCACAGAAGCTACCACAAATAATCTATTGTTTGATATTGAATAAAATATTTTACAATGTCAATTCACAATATAATGATAAAGACTATCACACAAGCCAAAAAAATAAACTTTTAGTAGGGTTTAAAAAGATGTTATCGGTTCATTAAAAGATATGTAGTGAACATATAATAGCTGAATTATAAATTAATGATTTAATACTTAATATAAGCCCCTAATAGGAAGCTACAAGTAAATTTGTATTAGTCGCTGCTCCGTAAAATATAAAGAATTATTTTATAATATTAATATCTATTACCATGAAATCTAATTAAGTATTTTTTTCGTAATTAATAATAAGTAAAACTTTGTAGAAGCTGGGATATGTAATTGTCTATTGCTACATGTTCCTCTTAGTCTAGCTACAATGAAATATTGTTTTATAGAATAATTTTGAATGGATTAATAGCGGGAATAGTATTAAGGATGTTGTGATCATTTGAATACTGAATGCAAATGTGCATTAAAGAACGTTGCATAGAGATACATTGTAATGATTACTAAAGTAAAAACCCCTATCCTAGGAATAGATTCTTTGCTTCTTTATCTTTCAGCATAAATCCCCACAGCTATGGTATGGAAATTTCAATTAGATTACTGAAACAAAGATTGAACTTATTTAGCAGGGGCAAGGATTATCCTAGGGGAACTCAATATTGATAAATATCTCACTATCAAAGAGTCCATACTCCCACTACAATATCGTCAACATTTATTTTTAGGATGGCTATCCTACCTGGAAAGCCTGTTACTAATGCTAATACTTGAATAGTAAATAAACAGAAAACCTGACCATTTCTATCCTATTTATACAACTATAAAAGATATACTCCAAGTACTAAGCGCTAAGGCCAGCAGTGAATTTAGCTTCTTCATTCAGGTGATAGTCTCAACCCAGGTTACCTAAATATTTAGCAATCTATATGTAAATTGAATCTTATTAAAATCTTATTTAGGTATTATGGAGTAGGTCTTACCATACCTAATTTAAACTGTTCCGTATAATTGTTCATAGGTAATACCCTGAACAAGGTATATCTTGTGAAGATTATCCCTAATTTCCATAGATACTTAATTTAAGTATAGTCTAAGTTGTATCTATTACATGGCAATAGTTGTAATGGATTAAGTATTCAATTCAAGATTGTTGGAGTACTAGACCTGAAACTATAATTTTCATGAAATATGCAATTACTCAGTACTATTTGATCACATCAGTAAATCATTGGGTGTTTAAATATATGGTCTAATACTTTGAGAACGTCTCCATATTAGTGCTATGACGTTCTGTTAAGACGGTTTGTTTTTGCAAAGTAGTTTTGAGATCAGGAAATTTATTGGATAGTTTGGTTTGGGGGAAGTTAAAAAAAGTCAGGTTTGGTATGAGAAATTTCTCCTAAGGAAAAATTTATCCTCAGTATATGCAGTTAATAAATTATGATAAACATTGTACTTGTGATTAGAATGAGTGAAACTTACCTCAGCGAACCGAACATATGCGTAATTGTGAGTTGATCTAATGATTTAAGTACTGAATTTCAACCTAGTTGGTGCAAGCATGAAGTTGATATATGGTCAGTATGTGGTCAGTTGTAAACGCAATTTTCCATATTTTGCTATTAAACGAGAGGTAGTAGGTTTTGCCCATGGGGTAAAACTACTAGTATAATTTCTTGAACATTGTCAACTCCTAAACACACTCTAAGTGCTGAGCTGATCAAACTCAAGAAAATATACAGAATCAAGTATTCTCTAAATATCCCAGATCTTCTACAGCCCTTTTTGCCTTGTTTTTAAGCCTTAAATAACTTCAAGTAAGTTTCTTTAAACCCTGGAGTTTCAGCCTCAACTCCGATTAATTTAGTTTAGTAACAGAAAATTTTCACCTATGTTCATGTTTAAGTCTGCATTATCGTCAGTAATCACAGTCTTAACTATTAGCTTAATTGCTTGTAGTAGTAATACAGTCACGCCGGGGAAAAACAATAGTCTTGTAAACCGTATCAAAAACCGAGGAAGAGTTATTTGTGGTGTTAGTGGGGAAATACCTGGATTTAGCTTTGTTGATACTGATGGTCGCTATAGAGGACTTGATGTAGATGTATGTCGTGCTATGGCTGCTGCTTTATTCGATAAACCAGATGCTGTAGATTATCGCAACCTTAATGCCAAGGAACGTTTCACTGCTGTACAAACTGGGGAAGTCGATCTTCTTAGCCGTAATACCACTTTAACTATTAGCCGGGATACCTCCGTCGGGATGGCTTTTGGTCCTATTGTTTTCTATGATGGGCAGGGAATAATGGTAAGTAAACGTAGCAAAGTAAAGTCTTTAAAAGATTTAAATGGCAAAGCAATTTGTACTCAAACAGGGACAACCAATGAGCAAAATCTAGCTGATAAAATGAAACTACTGGGAATTAATTATAAGCCAGTGGTTTTTGAAGATATCAATACTGCTTTCGCAACCTATCAACAAGGGCGTTGTAGTGCTATTACTTCCGATAAATCTCAGTTAATTTCCCGGCGTACTACTTTGCCAGAACGAGAAAATCATATTATCCTTGGTGAATCCCTTTCTCAAGAACCCCTTGCACCTGCCGTAGCTGACGGTGATGCAAAATGGGCTGATGCCTTAAAATGGGTTATCTATGCCCTAATTAAGGCTGAAGAGCTAGGAATTACTTCCCAAAATGTGATGCAGAAAATAAATAGTGATAATCCAGAAATTAATCGGCTGTTAGGCAATGGAAGTAACCTTGGTGAAGGTATGGGTTTATCCAATGATTTTGTCGTCAGAGTTATTAAGCATGTTGGTAATTATGGCGAGATTTATGATCGTAATCTTGGGCTAAAAACAGAATTAAACCTCCCCCGTAGTTATAACCGACAATGGATGAAAGGTGGACTTTTGTATGCTCCACCATTTAGATAGGTTAAAGATTAATAGAGTAAGGAGTTGAAGAGGGAAAATTTAAAAGTAATCCCTACTATTGAGTTAGGATAATACTAGCAATCTTATAATATTAGCCTGAGTCGGTTGTTAAAACTGGCAGTTTTTTAACTCTCATAATTAAAAATCCAGATGAGTTAAATCAAGACATTACTCGTTTATTTGTCTATTGCCTTTGATGCACGATGGGAACAACAAAGGTTTTTGTCCATTTCCGTCGTGCCATTATTCATAACAGGTATAGGAATGAATTGTACAGCGACAATTCAAAATAATTTGCAAGTTGTGTCACATGGCGAGGGTTTAGAAACATACGGAATTTTTCCATATTGAAACTGGAAAAATATTTGAGTTGCTGTAATCAAAAAACGAATAGGATGCTATATGAAAAACGAATAGGATGCTATACAAAAAATAGAAAGTGAATTCATTCATTCAATCAATTTCCAATCAGCAATAGATCATGGGATGTAGGCACTAGTCCATTTGTTCTAATTTATTGACTACATACCCAATGATAGACTCTTTTTTCTTCCATCATTCCTTTTCTATGACGATCCCATGACTAACAAAATTCCTAATCCCCAATCCTATCCATGGCAAAGTGAAAGATTTTGGCGCATTGCTAGCCAATTGATATTAGTATTTGTAGTAGGAGTCGTAATTGCAGTTTTTGCGAGTAATCTGACGCGTAATCTACAACAACTTGGTATTGAGTTTGGTTTCGGCTTTCTCCAGCATCAGGCTTCCTTTGATATTGCTGAAACTCCTATCCCATATCAGCCATCGGATAGTTATGGTCATGCTCTAATAATTGGTTTAATCAATTCCTTGCGAATTGCTATAGCTGGTCTTGTCCTTTCCACCATTGTAGGTATTGGTGCAGGAGCAGCAAGATTATCTGATAACTGGTTGGTAAGAAACTTATCCTGGGTTTACGTGGAGACATTTCGCAATACACCCCTCCTACTGCAATTGTTATTTTGGTATTCTGCTGTATTTCTGAGTTTACCCAATACAGAAAATAAGCTTTCTCTTGGCAACCTGATTTATGTTAGTCAAGGGGGGATAGAGTTTCCCTGGTTTACAATGGCTCCGGAGTTTTCAGCCCTGCTACTAGGACTCACTTTTTACACAGGGTCTTTTATTGCTGAAATTGTTCGAGGGGGTATCCAATCTATACCGAAAGGACAATGGGAAGCTTCGACATCTTTGGGTTTAAACACACTATCCACCCTGCGTCTTGTAATTTTTCCCCAAGCACTACGGGTAATTATTCCCCCACTAACTAGCCAGTATTTAAATTTAACCAAGAACTCCAGTTTGGGAATAGCAATTGGTTATCCAGATATTTACTTTGTTGCTTCCACTACTTTTAATCAAACAGGTAGGGCAGTAGAGGTAATGTTATTGATTATGCTCACTTATTTAAGTATTAGCCTAACTATCTCCCTGTTCATGAACATCTTTAACCGCAATGTACGGATTAAAGAATCATAGGTAAGTAATAATAAGTCAACCTCATAGGATTGTTGGTAAATAGCTTGAAGCTTAAGTTTAAATTGTACAATCTCAATAAGTACTTATTATGACTGCTGCCGAACAAGGAAGAATTTTATGTGATGTGCATATAAAACATACTTCACAAACAAATAGGTTTATATGATTAAAACTTAAACTCTGAGTCATGTTTCAAAAACCATACTATTTGTTCTACTCCTTTTACGTTAATACCACCTTAATTACTCAAAGCACATTCTAAAGTTTCTTTTAGTCTATGCATCCAGTCCTCAGACTGGCTAAATACCGTCTGCATCAGAGAAAAGTCCTGTTAAACCAAATATAATCCAAAATTTGATTGGGTAAGGAGTCCACAATAATTTATGTTGGGAATTGTTTAACTAAAATTTAAGTTGTCTTCTAAAGACATATTGGGTTGGATAGAACATAATTGTTGTTCGTAGATATTACTGAAGGTTATTATACAGAGCCTCAAAAACTGTCTCATTAAACCAATCTAGTTCTCACTATCATTCAGTAACTCTTACTCCAATCCCCACTTATCATTTAGCATTATCTCCATCCAGTCATGGTTTTTCTGTTCTCTCTTGTTTTCTAAATCAATCTAACAAATATGGCAAATTTAGAATCTGTACTCCAAAATTCAAAATTATTATGGTTGCGTAAGAATCTCTTCAGTAATTGGTATAACACCCTGTTCACAATTCTATGCCTAGTAATAATTGTTGGGATCAGTAAAGGTCTATGTGATTGGATATTCAATCAAGCAAAGTGGGAAGTTGTTCAGGCAAACCTACATTTATTTTTAGTAGGTAGATATATTCGCAGTCAGTATTGGCGGCTTTGGAATGCTTTTGCAATCGTTAGCGTATTAATTGGAATTAACTGGGGTGTATTCACTGCCAAAGAAAGAGCTAGAACCAATCCGGTAATTATAGTTTTAATTACCAGTATTATTTTGGTGATTACTCCCCTTGATATAAACTCTCGTCTCTGGTTATTAGGAATTAATAGTTTATCTTTTGTGGGTATGTGGCTAGGGAGAAAATTCACTCCCATAATTGCTCCCTGGCTCTTTTGGTTATGGTTGATATCTTTTCCAATTATTATGTGGTTAATTGGAGGAGAATTCTATCTGCAACCAATTGGAAGTGACCTATGGAATGGGCTGCTACTTACGGTTCTTATGGCAATAGCAAGTATAGTTCTTTCCTTCCCTATAGGAATTTTATTAGCACTGGGACGAACTAGTACTTTACCTATATGGCGCTGGTTTTGTACTTCATATATTGAAATTGTCCGAGGATTACCCTTAATTGGTATTTTGTTCCTTGCACAATTTATGTTGACCCTATTCCTACCTCTAGAATGGCGTTTAGACAGAGTTATGAGGGCAATCATAGGCCTGGTATTGTTTAGTTCAGCTTACATGGCAGAAAATATTCGTGGCGGATTACAAGCTGTCCCTAAGGGACAAGCAGAAGCTGCTAAGGCTCTTGGTTTAAAAGCACCCTTGATTGTTGGATTTATTATTCTTCCTCAAGCTTTAAGAACTGTTATTCCTGCCATTGTTGGTCAATTTATTGGATTGTTCAAAGATACTTGTCTATTATCTCTTGTTGGTTTGGCAGAACTCACTAGAATTGCCCGTTCCATACTTGCTCAACCTCAGTTTCTTGGACAGTATGCAGAAGTTTATTTATTTATTGGTTTGGTTTATTGGCTTTTTTGTTACTTCATGTCCCTAGTTGCTCGCAGACTAGAAAGACAATTGAATATTGGAAGTTAAAAAGAACAAATATATTATAATGAGCTGTAAGCAAATCTAAGACTTTTCAAAAGACCCAAGTACCAAAAATTATTGTCAGTTTGTGCAATGAATTATAGGAATTAAAAGAGCTTACTTAACAGTAATTAGGGCTTGAAACTCAGATATTAGAAAGCATAGAATACTGGAAAAGCTGAAGAAATACCTGATCTTTTTTATGTTTTTCATCAGGATTTAGAAGATTTAATAGTAAATTGAACCATCCTAAAAACCTTGTGACATAAGTCTGAGTTTATGTCACAAGGTTTTTACTAGTTTTCGTGAAGATTTTCTTGAGATTAGTATACAAAAAACTGTCAAATTGAATTGTTTTTATCCGGTTAATTGCCAGTAATCTTGAATAATTACAAAGTTGAGAGATTCATTTAAGAAATATTTGACTGTCTCAAATTCGCTTCTAATATTCTTATTTTTTTTAATTGATGCTTTACTTCGACTAATCCTAACTAGTTGAGGGACGTTTAGAATATTCTAGACGTCCCTCTTCCATTTTATTACAATCTTTCTAGTAACTCGAATTCATCTATTTAGTCTTTTACATAAGACCTAAGGAATGGGTCAAAATCTATTCATTAAGTATTATTTAACCAGAAGTAAAAATATTCTACCAAATTCTCATATTTATAGAGTCATCAACTGATTGTAAATTTTACTATTCACTTAACTTAAGTATTGATAATACTCAAGCCTTTGCTTATCAATATCATCAATTGAAAGGGAATAACATATTTATAAGGAAAAACCATATATACAGGTTTTATCATATAGATTTCATTATTATGGTAATATGGTAATCTAAGAATTTAATTGCTTGCAAATTAGCAGCTATTGCAATTAATGCATATGACATGTATCACCATCAACCCTTACTTATACAGAGCTATATATCATAAGAGCGATTTAGGTCTCTTTTTTAGGATTAGCCTGTTTCTCTCTAAGTCTGCTTATTAATATAAGAATATTCATCTTCTCTGGAAGAATATAAGAAACACTTGGCAATATGTTCATAAAAGCTGAAGTCTACCCAATAACCCTGATGAGCCTTATTTCCCCATGGAGCTTTATATTTCATTAATACATTATATAAATTTTGATAATAGTCTAAGCGACCACCAATAGGATCGTTATGGTGATAATAATTGACCCAGCGCAAGTTTTCCAGCTTATTTTTGATTGGATTATCTGTTAAATATCTGGGTTTAGATATTGTCTGGGGGTTTATTCGGAAGGATGTGAGATGTTGAATAATGGCAGTTCTTATGTACTGTTTATCACTTTTCTGGGATTCTTGATGGAAAAAGGCAACTTTATCTAACGGTGAGCCAAAAGTAACTAATCCAACAATTTTATTTACTGGCAATTCCTGATATTGTGTTGAAGGCAAATTAATTTCTATATTTAAAAGGTTTAGGGTGTCATATGCAATACAACTCCCTAGTGAATGCCCTACTAGTACCACTTTGTCATAGCTGGCTTGTTTATCTTGAATAATAGATTTAAGTAATTTTAAACACCCTTTGATAATTCGCTGGCGAACCTTATACTGTGCTGAGTTAGTATCTATTGTAGAATATACTGCAATATCACCAATATGGTCGACTAGAGCAGGAAGTAATAGTTGTTTACTTAGTTTCCAAGAACACTGTAAAAAACGACCAGAAAGAAATGGACTAGATAAAGATAAAATTAGCCATAGCACCAAACGTAGTAATGGATATATGGGTTTAAATGCGCGTATAAATATAGTTATTATTCGCAGATGATATTTAAATATTTGTTTACGTCGTTGCTCTCCTGAAATCTTTGCTGTTAGCCTTTGATTTTGTGGCTGGCTGTAGAAGTTAATCGTCCCCATTAAAGTTCTCTCTAACCACTTAAGCACTTCAGAGATAGAAATCTCATTATTTGTTTGATGTGCCCAGTGATATTCATACACATCAACTTGCCAATTTTTACTTGCATCACATGGACTAATTCTGACACAGTCAGTTATATGTGAAGGGCTGCGTTTCTCATGTTCAACTAATATATGTTCCAGCTTGACATTTATGTTACTTTTTTCAAAAAACTTAATCCAGTTACGTCCAAAGTAATCCATAGTGTCGAATGGTTTTTGTTCGCCAATCCCGTGGATAATGATAAAAGCATTACGGCCTTTAGGTATTTCACTAATCATAGTCTTATCATTCATACCTTAAATGAGCTGCTATTATTTTCATGCTTACTCAAATTTCAGTATGCCTCCTATCTCTTTATTAGCTTTCTTTATTGTTTAATTATCAAAAATCTTGATCTTGATATGGGGATTATACATAAAATATTCATTTATATACAGAACCCGTAAGATAATTTCAGTGTTTGTGCGTAGATAAACTGACGTGTGGGAATAATAGTAGCTAAAGCTTACACTACGAGAGTAAAATTTTTGAAGTCTCAGGATATAATAGTCAGTATAAGTCTTTTTGGTTATGGAAATCCACCTAATAGTAATACCATACGAATTTGATCACAAATACATAATAAGTAAGAAGTGATTTTGTGTTGGGATTATAACTAAATTTACACTAGAAACTGTCATTCTATTTTTTGAAGCCGGATAGGTTTAATAACTTTATTCTTGATGAGGTTTTATTATGGGGATTTACTTTTGGGTGTAAATATAATTACCGTTGGCATTTAGTCAAGTAGATATGTGTATTTTTTAACATTTTTTTTGATAAGTGGGTTACGTAATTCCTGAAATTTTCCCATGGTATTATCGTTGTTTTAATGCCTTTATGGAAAAGTTTATTCCTATAATAGTAGCTATAACTATCAATTAGCTTGTCGCCATAGATTCTCCATGGAATTATATTTAGAAGTTTAAATTATGGTGTAAGCAGAAAAAATATGGTTCTTACTAAAGATATATTATATGCATATTGGGCTCCATTAGATTGACCAAATAGTTAATTAATAAGTATTAAGCATCTTGGTTTTTAATACAGCAGATAATTCTACTGATGAGATTAATAATCTATTACTTAATATAAGATAAATAATACTAATCTCATGAAGGTTATATTTTCATTTAAATATTATCTATTTATATAACCATTAAAAATGGTGTTACTATTACTAATTAAAAAATACTGAATATCAGAATTCTTTCATATTTCTTTATAATTATCTGACTAATTTACTATCTTGAATTATTACCAAGTTTTTATACTGATATTCATTAGTATTTACTTTCTTAAAACCTGATTTGATAGGTTGTTAACATTCTATTTTTCTTAATTATAGTTGTTTTTATCTTTTGGATACTGGTTTATTATAGTTAATTTATATATATAGAGGCTTATCAAATGAGAATTTAATTTGATTTCTGAATGATTGGAACCAATTATGGTTGAGTACCTTTTAATTATGGACTGCAGACAATTAAGAAAACATATATAATTTAGGCCATAAAAATTTATGGCCTAAATTAACATAGAAATAAATATATAAATACTAAAAAGTAGACAGATGTCCTTGCTTCCTTTTGGATAATGGTCTGGGAAAATCAGACTACTAGGTATTATTCAATATTTAACTAATTGAAATCGAATAATTTTATATCTATACTCAAGCAGAATACAAGTAAGGGTATACTAGATGAATAATACATGGTACATCTTGATCTAGTTATTAAATTGCTTACTTGACCATATTGCAGTTGTTTTATATTTTGAAATATCAACTATATTATGTTCTCCTAGGGGGCTAGTACCATTAGTATGGTACTGCCTAAAATTCTTGTATTCTACAATAATGCCTAAACAAAACCTTCAAAATACGACTAATTAAAAATTTATAGACAAAATTTTTGCCTATAAATAAGTCCGTTCCTGGCTAATATCCTTGAGATTTGATTGTATTTTCTTCAAGCTATATAATTGTTCTACAACCTTTTAGACTAATGCTGGGAAAATTCCCAGTGTTTTAGGTATTAGGATATTCAGCTCAACCATATCACCGTTGATTTATTGCTGTAACACAGAGTTGCCACTATTAGGCTATCAGCAAAATGTGATTCTTGTGCTTCTCTGGAATAGAGAATAAGCCCCTAAAAGTTTGAAAAGCATAGATTTTTGGTATAGTAAACCAACAATATCTATAATAAGAGAAGAGTAGATATTGAATCAATCATTTATACTTCATTTTCTTGTAACTCTTACTATCTTGTCGGAAATATCTGAAGTCATTATTGAAAGAAGCAATAGCTCTATTGTTAGGATTCCAATGCTATTGCAATTATAAGGCAAACAACACTTCTATATTTTCATAGTAGGAATATCCTGCTTTTCAGCATATTCAGGTAAATCATTAGGAGCACCACAAGCGGAAATATTACCAGTAAAATCAGTATCTGCTGAAAGTTCTGGGCGTTCTTGCTTTAATTGAGCAATTTGTTCACGGGTAAGTATTTTAGATTCATCAAACCCTAGTTCTATTTCCGCCCCTAAGCCTCTATATTTTACCCGTTTCAAATTGTAGAATCGCTTATTAAGCGTAGTTTGGATGAAAGCCTTAAGACATCCCAACAAATAATTGCGCTTAAACTTATCCTTTTCAAACCAGTATTCTACACTTTTACGCAAATAAAAGCGTGCATAGTTCTTTAATACCCCCTTAAGAACATCTTCCCGTTCCATGGCTTCGGGCTTCATAATTGGTGTAACAAAATTATATTGTGAGTAGTCTCTAACTTCTACTTGGTCGCCTAGATCTTCAAATAGTTCGGAAAATGGCCAAGGTGTAAACATATTCCAGTTCACCATATCTGGATTCCAATCCAATGCCATTTTATAGGTTTCTTCTATAGTTTGTTTAGTTTCATTTGTCAGGCCCATGATAAATTGAGCTTCTGCCAGAATACCATTTTGTTTTAATAGTTGTACTGCTTTTTTATTCTGCTCGATGGTAGTTTCTTTCCGGAAAAGGTTCAATTTTAACTGAGCTGCAGCTTCCGTACCTAAAGATACATGTACTAAACCTGCTCGACGATAAAAAGGTAAATCTTCTTCATCCCTTAAAATATCTGTTACCCGCGTATTAATTCCCCAATGAACATTTAAGTTGCGATCAATTAATTCTTGACATAATGCCATAAATTTGGGCTTATTAATTGTTGGTTCCTCATCAGCTAGGATGAAAAATCCTACTTGATAATCTTTAACTAAAGTTTCAATTTCATCTACAAATCTCTTGGGGTTACAGGAACGATAATTACGCCAGAATTTCCACTGGGAACAGAAACGACAAGTAAATGGACATCCCCGAGAATAACTGGGAACAGCCACTCGTACATTGAGGGGAGTATAGATATACTTTGTCCAATCTAATAAACTCCAGTCCGGGGTAAGAGCATCTAAATCTGCAATGGGTGGTTGGGAATCTGTAGCTACTACTGCTCCGTCTTCTAAAAATGCAATACCTAGAATGTGACGGCGTTCCCTTATATCCGTACCATTAGCAATTGCCTTTAGTAGGTTAACAGTAATTTCTTCTCCTTCCCCACGAATAATATAATCTATCCAGGGGGCTTCATGCAGGACCTCATTATACATATATGTAGGGTGAATTCCCCCCATAATTGTCTTGGTTTGAGGACATACTTCTTTAACTATCCGTAAAGTTGTTTGGGACTGATAAATCATCGGTGTAATAGCAGTTGCTAAAACTACATCCGGCTGATTATTAGCGATAATTTCCCGCAGAACATCATCAGAAATGTAATCAGTCATTGCGTCTACAAATCTGATGTTCTCAAACCCGGCTGTTTTTAATGCTCCTCCTACATAAGGAACCCAACTGGGAGGCCAATTTCCAGCAATTTCAGCACCACCAGAATGATAATTGGGCTGGATCATCATAATTCGCATTATTATGTTCTCTCCTCTATTGTGTTTTTAGTTGTGTAATATGAAGTTCAATTCCATACCCACAATTAGAAAATAGTTGGGGTAGGTTGGTGTAATACTGTAGAACTCAAGATAATTGTTAGAAGCTATCTATGACCCAAAAATTACTCATTTTCCAGGCCATATGAATTATTTATGACAAGTAATCATCTGAACCTCATATCAGTAGAGAAGTTAATAGAGGTTAATGAGCTATCAAATAAGTAGATTGACTAGACAAAATAAAAATAATCAAACAGCTCTAGAAAAAGTCTTCACAAACTTTTTCTGACTATAGGCATCAAATACAGAAGCAATATTTCTAACTAATAATCTTCCTGTGGATGTTACTTCAATACCATTTGGAAATCTTTTAATTAAGCCATCTACTACTAATGGTTGTAGTGCTAATAATTCAGGAGCAAAATATTCTTCGAAATCTGTATCAAAAGCAATATGATATTTGTCTTCCAGATCACTGATTGAAAGTTTAAATTGACACATTAAATCCATGATGATGGCACGACGGAGAACATCATCTCTATTTAGACTAATTCCCTTTTCAATTGGTAATATTCCTGAATCAATTGCTTTATAATATTCCTTGAGAAACTTATGATTTTGAGTATAAACATCGTGCAACATACTAATAGAAGTTATTCCGAAAGCAAATAAGTCTGATTCAGGTTTTGTGGTATAACCTTGGAAATTTCTATGTAGCTTTCCCTGCCTTTGAGCAATTGCAAGCTCATCATCCGGTTTAGAAAAATGATCCATGCCAATAAAAACATAACCATTGTTAGTTAGTTCTTCAATAGTCATTTGAAAGATATCTAGCTTTTCTAAAGGCTGTGGTAAATATTGACTAGGGATTTTCTTTTGTATTGGTTTAATCCATGGCACATAGGCGAAGTTAAAAACTGCTATGCGGTCTGGATTTAGCATGATTGTTTTTTGAATTGTATCTTGAAATGTTTGCAAAGTTTGAAATGGGAGCCCGTAAATTAAATCTACATTTACACTTTCAAATCCTGCTTCTCTAATCCAATCCATCACATTAAATAAACTCGACTCTGGTTGAATTCGATTAATTGCATCTTGTACTTTGGGATTAAAGTCTTGAACCCCAAAACTGATTCGATTAAAACCTAAGTTTTTAAGTTTAAAAATGTAATTTTTGTCTACATACCGGGGATTAATTTCTAGAGAGATTTCTGCATCTGAACTAATAGAGAATTGTTGGTTTAATATATCTTTTAGCCAACTAATTTGATTCAAACTCAAATAATTAGGTGTACCACCACCCAGATGTAGTTGATTAACCTCTCTGCTAGAATCTATTAAGGTAGCAACTAGCTTAATTTCTTTTTCCAGATACTTTAAATAGTTTTCCACTACATTTTTGCTCTGGGTAATAATGGTATTACACCCACAAAAATAACAACCTGTTTGACAAAAAGGAATATGGCAATAAAGAGATATAGGTGTTTGTTTGTAATTACCAATTGCAATTCCAGCTTTGTAATCTAAATCACCAAAATTTTTTCTCAATTCTGTAGCTGTAGGATAACTGGTATAACGAGGTACTTGATAATCATATTTCTGCAGTAAGTTCGAGTCAAATTTAACCGCGGACTGGAAAGTTTCCATAGGACTAAATACTTAAAAATAGTTGTTGGATTTTAGGTTTTCGGTTTAGTGAAGATTATTTATTGAAAACTCAAAAAAATAATTAAAAATAAAATAAATAATAATATTTAAAGATTTAAAAAGCAATTACACTTTTAGGTATCTTGAATTACAAGATAATAATAATTAAATACAGTGTTAGTTATTGTGGTGAGGAGAAAATAACTACACTCGGAATCAGAACAGAGTAGCAAGTGGGCTATTTATTTACTCAGTAGCAATTAAGTTTGTATAGGCATGGTGACTTTTATTGCTTTGGTAATGGTTACTATTAGTTTGGTGCTGGCTGGCAATCAAATCAAACATGACCCCACCAAGAGCTTTTTTTACTTCTGTTTCTAACTCATGTAAAACATCGTAGTTGAGTTTAAAGGCATAGTTAGCTTCTTCTATAATTTCACATGATAGACTATGTCCTATAGGAAGTGAATTTAAAGTGTGACGATATTTCGTCTTAAAAATTTTTTTGCTTGAGTGGTAGGTAAACTATCAAATTCATATAAGGCTGTTCCTTTGTCTGTTGGCAAATCAATAACGTTGCGTACTATAGTTCTTAAACTTGAGCCCATAGATAACTCACCCATGTACCGTACATAAGCATGGGCTACTAGCAACTCTGGCATGGTATCAGCTAACTCATGAATATGAGCTACATATTGGTTTGTGCTAGATGAAGAGACTATTTCCTCTCGCCAGTTTTTACCGTAATAAAAAGCTAAGTCTTTTGACAAATGTTCACGGCGATGTAGCTCTGGAAACCAAATCATTCCCACCACTGGATGTTCTTGATAACGTTCGAGTTCTTGTTCTAAAGCAATATAGACAAAATACAAGTTCACTATCATTAGCCGAAAAGGCTGGTTCTCCACTATTCCCTTAAACAAACATTGCATGAATATCGTATTTTCGGCTAATGTATGGGATTGCTGTGTCCCTTCCCGCAACCTAATTGCTAAATCCCTACTCATGCTCTGTCCTTAATTTTATTTGATTCTTTACTGATTTTATAGTTATATAATAATGCAAATAAACCTAAGTTTTCAAAATTTAACTAATCTCCATGGCATATAGTTAAGAGTGAGACTAAAACCAGGAGTTTTAGTAGTTCTGTATCAGGACAAGATTGAATGTATTCTTTGGGTGAGCTTACCCACTTATTCATTAGAGTTGTTGGTAAATAAAATAGAGTAGAAAATTAAATAATTCAAAAATAAAAGGCTACTATCTAGATAATATCTGCTCAAAAAGAACAAGTTTGGATATTTTATTAGCAGAATTCTATACTATCTATAAATAACAAATGTTTTCTGCTGCACACTGATGTAACTTCGGAGTTTCAGAAAAAGCTAGGTTGCATAATCTTCGAGTTAAAATGTTACTCAATATTGATTTAGCAAAACTTTTATGTCATATAGACTGAGTCCAGATAGATTATTATCAATGAATGGATTGCTAGTGATTTTAAGATTTGCTAAGAGGAAGAGGGTATTAGCACCCAAAAAATCCCAAATAGCACGGAATAAGCCATTAGGTATTCTGATAGGGCTAGGAAATTCATAATTAATATGGTTGAATAAATCATCTGCCCTTTAAACTTAGGTAAACAGATTTTTATTATTAGGAAAAATTATGCTTGCAATCATACAGCAAAGTTATATCCTGCATAATGCAGGATATAACTAAAATTTTATCTGGCAATATTCTGAACAAGATTTACTTGGCTATTTTTTTCTAAATTTCAATGTATTTTTATTACAGTGAGAACAAACAAAACAACAATTTAGATACCACCATAATTTAATTATGCTATTTATAATTTTGGTAAATTTACTATGATTTTTACTAAATAATAATTAAGAGTTTTTTAGCACTATTAAAATAGTAATTTTACTTTAATTTAAGATATATTTTATTCCAAATAATACCTGTTATACAGGAATATAAAATAATATTTATACATAGATAAAATATATGCGAAATTTTGTAAAATTTGCTTAAGGTTATTATGGAATATAATAATAACTTTATGATATAAACTCCATATATCTTAGCAAATGAATTATTCAAATTACTGCCATCAGATCAGGAAGTATGATATTACTTAAATTACATCAAAAACTTTTTGTATTTAAGACCTATTTGATAACCATTTAGGGCACTCACTAGTATACTATTTCCAGCTAGTTGGTATAGCTGTAATTGAGAAAGCATCTTTTTGAGATTTATAGGTGATAAATGAAATTTTTGGATAACCAAAATATGAATTATTAAAAGTCTACATATATTCCCTATTTATTTAAGTAAAATAGGGTGTTATCAGTTTGTATTTGATGTAATTGGATGCATTAATGATAAGATAAATTTAAATAATTCTATTATTATGCCTTGGCAGTAAGACTATTAATTACTGTATACACACAACGTAATGCTTCTAGTTTTTGGTAGTGTACAAGCCAACAAAATAATCAAAAGTAAAATTATTTCTTATATTTACTTGGAAAAATTCCTATAGCAGAACGCTTTTTCTGCTATAGGAATTTTAAATCTTGCTTATGTTAAATTTTCCTCGGTTCTTGATTAGCCCTAAGTATACTCATTCATAATACAATGTGAGAGTTGCAACTTCGGGAAACTTTTTACGGATTACTTATGAAGCGTAGGGAAATTATTAGTAAAGGTTTGATTGCCACAGCAACATCTGCTGCAGCCGTAGCTTGTAGTCGTCGGACAAATACTGTTGGGAAAAAATCAAGTTTACCAACTGTAAGATGGCGCATGGCAACAAGTTGGCCTATATCCCTAAACATTTTTAATGGTGCAGAAACAATTGCAAAACGCGTAAAAGAAATGACTGGTGGACGTTTCACCATCAAGACTTATGCAGGAGGGGAGCTAACTCCACCATTACAGGTACTAGATGCTGTTAGACAAGGGAAAGTACAATGTGGTCATACAGCCAGTTACTATTATATTGGTAAAAGTTTAGCATTAGTATTTGCCTCCTCTGTTCCTTTTGGCCTAAGTGCACAACAGCAAAATGCCTGGTTGTACAATGGTGGAGGTCTAGAAATGATTCGAGAAATTTATAGGGAGCAGTTTAATATTATCAACTTTCCTGCAGGTAATACGGGTACGCAGATGGGGGGATGGTTTAAAAGAGAGGTGAAATCAGTAGCAGACCTTAAGGGTTTAAAAATGCGCATCCCTGGACTAGGTGGTCAAGTTATGTCTCGTTTAGGAGTGAATATACAGGTTTTGCCCGCAAGCGAGATTTATTTATCCCTAGAACGTGGAGCTATTGATGCTGCAGAGTGGGTAGGACCGTATGATGATGAGAAATTGGGTTTAAATAGAGCTGCACCGTTTTTTTATTATCCTAGTTGGTGGGAGCCCGGTCCGACTTTAGATATGTTAGTAAATCGTAACGAATGGGAAAATCTGCCAAAAGAATATCAAGAGATATTTAGGACAGCCACATACGAGGCTAATATTACTCTGCTAAGTCAATATGATACCTTGAATGGGGAAGCACTAGCAAGATTAGTTGCTGGTGGGACTAAATTAGTTGCTTATAGTCAAGAGATCATGGAGGCAGCTCAAAAAGCCACCTTGGAAATATTTGAGGAGAATGCTATTAAAGATGCACAATTCAAGCAAATATATAAACAGTGGAAAGAATTTAGGGATAAAATTTACCGTTGGAATAGAGTAAACGAGTTAAGTTTTGCAAACTTTACTACTAAAAAGCTAAGTTTATAATTACCTCTAGATATAACATTTACAATATTAAGTCCATACTCAGTGATATTTTGTTGCGATAACACCATAATGTATGTGTTTAAATTTTTCACACTGGGTTTTGGCTGTTTCTTATTGTACAAGGTTTCAAAGCGGTATTTGCTTCAGTAGGATGGGCTTTGTTTGCTTGGAAACAAACCAAGCCTTGATGAGGAATAATTTATGGCATGAACTGATTTTGCTTATTGTGTTTTAATCTACAGACCTGAATTCAAATATTTAAGTCTATTCATATTATTTATGTTTTATACAAACACAAACATAAACATAAATTCCATAGTAGAAAGCCCAAAATATCATTAATATTGGTGACTAGATGACTGCAATAAAAAGCGGCTGTTTAATTCCTGAACAGGTCTGGCATTCATAGGAAATATTCCCGCAAATTGCTGAATTTGATCTGTAGAGATTTCTAATGGTTCTTGAAATACTATCCAGTATATATTTTCAGAGCATGGTGGAGTGGTTAGAGAGCCATAATACATGTAAACTCTCTCTGACTGGGGTATCAAGTCTTGAGCGTTAATGGTGATATAGGGAAATCTTACCTCCTTACTTTCTTGATAAGGCATCATCTGCCAAAGTGACTCTAAAAGTTGATTGTAATTGCCTTGTTTAAGGAATACTCCCACAACAGCAATAAAACCTCTTTTACTCTTATGTATAAGGTGTAACTCCATAGAATAGGATTTATTATCCACTGTATGCTCACTGGGGTGATGGAAATGAAATTGTATAAGTTCGTAGGTTTCTCCATTTAACGTCAGCATACTGCCATTATCATAGTTGACACCGATAGTATGACCATTATTAAAAATTCTTAGAGTAGAAGGATTATAGTTGAATTGTAAATTGGGTATACTGGCGCTAATTGCAGATGTAAGATTAATTGGAGATTGGGATTGACCTAATCTACAAGTTAGAAACTGTGGGGACAATTTTCCCCAATTCTTTGCCCCTTTTTTACCAAAATAGTCCCAGAGAACTTTACTACCATTGTGTGCAGCCAATAACCGGGATTGTAAGCTATAAGTAGCTGCAGTCGCAGCTATTGTTGGCGTTACCACACAAAAATACCTTAACAATTGCCTTCGATTCATAGTTTTACTTACAAATCCATGCGTTTTGTAGATTAACACTAGAATAGTAGTAAATCCTCCGAAAATGCGATCGCTAATAACTTCTTGCAAGAAAACGGTAAGCACAGGGTAACGAAAGACCCCAGCAATCTTCGGTTACTTTCAGAAAAAGTTATTAGTTTCTGATTATTTCTCCTTTGAATTTTGAATATTTTTGACTAAAAGCGGAAAATTATTTCATGAGTTTAGTAATAATAGAAAACTAGAGTAGAAAAACTCAGGTTAAAATATAAATAAGTTCTAGGACTCTTAAATAATTGTTATAAAAATTAATGAATAATTCAGATATATTATATTCATGGCTATTATTAAACACTGTCAAATTTAGTCAGTAATAAGCAAATAAAAACTATAGCAAAAGGGGGGAATATAGTGGAGGTTAAAAATGACCAAAGTAAAACAGTAAATATAGACAAAAATATAGACAAACCTAAATCTGAGGAAACAAATCAAAACCCAGTTCAGGCAGAATTATCCAACAAACTGGATATCCGTCAAAAGTCAGCCTTATCAATTCGCCCTACCAAGTCTTCAGAATTAAAGGTAGTGGAGACAATTGATATTATGGGTATACGTCCCATAGCTGCAAATACGATGAATATCGTAGATGAAATTACTGCTTCTGGAATTCGTCCGATAACAGCTAGTGATTTAGTAATATCCAAAAAATATTCTTTAATGGGTAATCGCCCCATAATGGTAAAAATGAAAGATGAATCGAATTCATTGATGGGGTTCTTAGACTAATAACAATTGATATTTTTTTGAATGTATGTACTTACTTATCCAACCCAACTTTATTTTTAAAAATAAAGTTGGGTTGCTATTTTATTATTTCTATTTACACACGGGTAGCATTTGCAACCTCCGGAGGAGAACTACTCAAAACTTGAAATGCAATCTTTATAGGTACTAATAGTACTAATATATTAGACTAGGGCACTGCATAAATTTTACACTATGGACCTGGCAGAAGACTCAATTAGGACAAAATGTCAAACCTGGGCATTTATTTGGGACATGCGAAGAACCTGGTAACTTCCAGCGCTGGTGTGGTTACACATGTAACAGGGGTCAAGGTCAATTCAAACTCCTTTAGTTTAGCTGCCATCCAACACGAAAAAAATACTGGGAGTCTTTACAGCTTAAAATACTTATAATGAAGAGTCAGAAGAAAATTTAAAACAAAATAATTTACCCTTATATATACTTACTACACACACAGTTGCTGAAATGTTAAATCTAACATTTTAGCAACTGTATCTCAAAATCCTAAAGGTTTCTTTGTGGTATTGGAAGCAGAAAGCAGCGATAATTTTTGTAATTATAATAATGCAAAAGGTTGTATATCACCTAACATGTTACTCATAACAGCAGCAGATAGTGATGCAGGAGATTTAAAGGTAATAGGGGATATGAATTTGCCCTCTCCGTTGCTACAAAAAAGCAGGAATGGTTCATCGTAGGATGGGAAGAGCGGAACAAAAACTTTTCCATTTATATCTGCACCTAATAAGCAATGGGAAAGTTTGTCTTTTGCTGTCAGCTGGACAAGTTTTGTATGGGTCTATTGTGGCAAGAGCCCATACATGGTTTCAATGCTGATAAGTCAACTATAACAATTGATAATACTGAGATTTACCACCTAATCTATAATACTCTGTTTAGGATCAAGATACCATCTCATAATGGGAAATAAGATGAATATCTACGAGAAAAAATGGCGATTTTATTGATATAGCCTTTAATTGAATACAAGTCTATTCTCAATTATTTTTATTTGAAAGCCTCAATGATAATTTATGCATAGGCTCGGACTCTATCATCTTATTAGGGCCAGTATGTATATTTATCCCTTTGTTATAGGATATACCCTTGCAGTAATGTGCAATGTATTACTTTCCTCATATAACTGCACAAAATCCACTTGACATTCGTGTCAAGTGGATTTTGTGCAGTTATATAGTGGATCCGAGCAGAGTCGAACTGCTGTCCAGACTGGGTATTAACCCCCCGCTCATTCACAGGTTTAGCCCCTTTTACCCTCAGGGCGGGGAACGTTCATTATCCCGAACGCCAGGATACTCTAGTAAGTTTCTTACCAACTAATTAACCAGAGATAACTAATTGGCATATCCGTTGGGGTTAGCTCCAAAGTCGTTAACGGAGTCAGACAATGAAGGCTCGAACCTATAAGAGGCTTATTACCTATGCAATAGCTGCAACGGGCTTACGAGCAAAAGACACGATATTATTCGCATTTACTTTTGTTTTGAGCATTTTATTTTCGAGAGAATACTCACTCTCGACCTGAGTCACAGAGTAGATTTCGCCAACCTGTCAAAACCGGTACGGACCCATGAAATTCTCTTATCTATATATTAAAGTCCATTGTGGCTAAATTGTGTTACAAAATGCAAACTTTTATTTTTAACCCTAAACTATTATGAGCTGATGTAATGGTGATGATTAATTAGGTAACTTGGTATATAAGTATGTTGCACATGATGAGTAGGGTAGTTTGTTATCTAGCTTAAATATTATGTATATTAGAGAGCTATGGATATAATTTTCACTGCATTTATACAATTAGAACTTAGTAGCCTTTCCAGGTTAAAACTCCTATCATGCTACAACTAATCTTATATAATTTGGTTAATCTGAAACATCTTATGAACAAACAAAGTTTAAATTCTATTGAGTATAAAGTGTACTCAATCAAATATTAGGTTATTGACCATTAAAATTTACCAACCGAACAGGACTAATTTAAAATTTGCAAAGGTGTTACCAGCAGTTTATATAAACTTGATTGTTTCACTTTTTTACTTCTGCTAATTAATTCACTTAAAACTTACTTAGTACAATATAGTTAGCCTATAATTGTATTTTTGATATTGGTTGTTTTCTACCTATCTTAACTGCCAAAGCAGCTAATCGCCAGTCACATGAATACCAGCAATTAGCTTATTTGTGGCCGTCAATAGAGTTTTATTTAAGTGCTTCTGCACCACCCACAACCTCAAGAATCTCTTGAGTAATCGCAGCTTGCCTAGCTTTGTTGTAACTTAGAGTTAAAGTACCAATCAACTGAGCTGCATTATCGCTGGCATTGCTCATTGCAGTCATCCGCGCAGCTAACTCACTAGCTGCTGCCTCCTGCAATGACCTTAATAATTGATTGCTAAGATATAAGGGTAATAAAGAATCAAGTATATCTACTGGATTCTGCTCGAAAATCATATCCCTGGGGAAAGAACGAGTTTCTGTATTAACTTTCTCCCGTTTCACTTGAAAACCTCCACCACGAGTTGTTAGGCGGAATATTTCGTCGTCTTGAGTTTCTAAACCTTGTGGATCTAACGGCAAGAGGGTTTGTATTACAGGTTTAGAATTTACCAAAGAAATAAACTTGGTATAAATTAACTCAATCCTATCTACACTTTCAGATAAGAACGAAGATAATAACCCATCAGCAATTTTGTTGGCTTCCGTAGCAGTGGGAATTTGCTCCAAGCCAATATAGCTGGAATCAATGGGATAATCACGACGGCGAAAATACTGGAGTGCTTTCCTTCCAACAATTATAAACTTGTAACCGATTCCTTGAGCCTTTAATTCTCGAGCACGAATTTCTGCATGTTTGATAACGTTAGTATTATAACCTCCGCATAAACCCCGATCACCAGAGATAACTAAAATACCAACTGACTTGACTTCACGTTTTTTCAGCAGGGGTAGATTTGAATCCTCAAAACGCAACCGGGTTTGTAAACCATACAAAACTTGCGTTAAGCGATCAGCAAAAGGGCGGGTAGATGTGACTTGCTCCTGGGCACGGCGCACTCTAGCTGCTGCCACCAAGCGCATGGCCTCGGTAATTTTCTTCGTATTCTTAACTGACTGAATGCGATCACGTATTACTTTAAGATTTGCCATTGTCTGATTTTAGATTTTAGATTTTTAGATTTTAGATTTAGAATTTTGGACTTAATCCAAAACCATTTTTGGAAAGTTGCATTGGTTTTCCTCCGTTGAGCAAACTTTCCACAAAATCTAAAAAACTGTTATGCTGTTGCCAAGAAAGTTTTCTTGTACTCGTCGATTGCTTTTTTTAACGCTGTTTCTTCTGCTTCGCCTAGAACTTTTGAAGTCTTTACACCTTGGGTATACTGAGGACTACCAGCTTTCAAGTATTCCCGAAATCCAGATGCAAATTCAGCAATTTTATCTACAGCCACATCATCTAAATACCCATTTAAACCCGCATACAAAATTGCTACCTGCTCGTATACAGCAAGCGGTGAGTTCTGGGGCTGTTTAAGTAATTCCCTTAGTCGAACACCCCTGGCTAATTGATCTTGAGTAGCTTTATCTAAGTCAGAGGCAAATTGAGCAAATGCTTGCAGCTCATCAAACTGAGCCAATTCTAGCTTCAACTTACCAGCTACTTTTTTCATTGCCTTGGTTTGTGCTGCAGAACCCACCCTTGATACGGAAATACCAGGGTTAATAGCAGGACGAATGCCAGAATTAAATAAGTTAGAAGAGAGGAAAATCTGACCATCAGTAATAGAAATTACATTGGTAGGAATATAAGCAGATACATCACCTGCCTGGGTTTCAATAATAGGCAGAGCGGTCATACTGCCACCACTTAATTCATCACTTAATTTTGCAGCCCTTTCTAACAAACGAGAGTGGAGATAAAATACATCTCCCGGATAGGCTTCACGTCCGGGTGGACGACGTAGTAACAAGGACATCTGACGGTAAGCTGCAGCCTGTTTGGAAAGATCATCATAAATTACTAGGGTTGCTTTGCCATTATACATGAAGTACTCAGCCATAGCAGCACCAGTATAAGGAGACAAATATTGTAAGGTAGCAGGATCACTGGCATTAGCAGCAACCACAATTGTGTAGTCCATAGCGCCCTTATCTTGCAGGGTTTGCACCACATTTGCCACAGTGGAGGCCTTTTGACCAATAGCAACGTATACACACATTACATCTTCCTCTTTTTGGTTGATGATGGTGTCAATAGCGATAGCTGTTTTACCAGTTTGACGATCTCCAATAATTAACTCCCGCTGACCTCTACCCACAGGAATCATGGCATCAATAGCGGTAATTCCCGTTTGCATTGGCTCGTGTACGGAACGACGAGCAACAATACCGGGAGCCATCGACTCAATCAAACGGGTTTCTGAAGTTTTTATTTCACCCTTACCATCAATTGGACGACCTAAGGCATCAACTACCCGTCCAACCAAAGCCTCACCTACAGGAACCTGAGCGATTTTTCCAGTGGCAGTAACAGTACTACCTTCTTGAATTTGTCGACCTGCACCCATTAACACTGCGCCCACATTATCTTCTTCTAAGTTGAGAGCAATGCCAACTGTCCCATCTTCAAAGTCTAAAAGCTCACCAGCCATAGCTTTTTCCAAGCCATAGATACGGGCAATACCATCACCAACTTGGAGGACTGTACCAACGTTAGCAATTTTGACTTCTTGATCGTATTGCTCGATTTGTTGTTGGATTATGCTGCTGATTTCGTCGGGTCTGATTGAAATACTCATGAGTCTGTTTTTATTTTCTTGAGACGGAAGAATTGATGAATTCTTTGCTTGGATGTTGAAACCAAATTAGATATATGGAGAAATTATTCAGACAGGAATTTCATAATCCAAAATCCTACTGGCTAAATAACCCACAGCTTTGCCACTGAAACAAAAATATGAGGGAATACCTCTGTAGGAAGTAGCTGTGAAATTCAAAAACCCAAATCTATTTAGGAGCTGCTTAGACGCAATGAAATACGACGCAATTGACAACGCAAGCTAGCATCAACTACTTGGGAACCGATTTTGATAATTACGCCGCCAATAATGTTACTATCAATTTTGGTTTCTAGTTCTACCTGCTGAGCACTCGCTATCATCATAACTTTCTGCTTGATAGTCTGTACCTGAGATTCACTTAAAGGTAGGGCAGAAGTTACTTCTGCTAATACAGTTTGAGTCAACCGGCGTAATAGTACTAAATACTGCTCACAGATGTCTGACAAAAATGAAATCCGTCTTCCATCTACAAGTAGCATTAAAAGATTGAGTAGGTAAGTGTTAGCCCCATCTCCTAGAATCTTAACAAGTACTGCCTTTTTATCATTTGCATCAATGAAAGGATTGCCGATAAAGTTACGTAACATGTCACTCTCATTGAGCAAATTTAATAAAGCACGTACATCTTCACCAATTTGGTCACTGAGATTATTGCTTTGGGCTATAGACATGAGAGCCTGGGCGTATGGCTGGGCAACTTTTGCCATTGCTATGTCAATTGTCATTCCTAACCTCCTAGTAGCACTATGCTGCTATCAATTAGTTTTTGTTGGGTCTCCTCTGCAACTCCTACTTGCAACTCAGACTCAACTTTTTGCAGTGACATTGCCACCACTTGTTGCCTTAACTGAGCAATTGCCCTATCTCTTTCTGCATTTAAGTCCCTAGCAGCTGTTTCTTCCAACCGTTTCACATCCTCCTCTGCTTGCACTAGAATTGATTCTCTTATGGCTTTGGCATTATCTTCAGCCGTTGCGATAAGTTGCTTTGCTTCCGCCTGTGCTTGAGTTAATTTCTGCTGCACTTCTGATAAGGTAATCGCAGCCTCTTTTGCCTTGGTTTCAGCTTCCACAATGGTCTTCTCAATTTTTGAGCGCCTCTCACTCAATGTGTTAGTTAATACATTGCGCCCGAAGTAAAATAATATGCCAATCAGAAGACCCAAATTAACTATATTGGTTTCCAGAATATCTAAATTTAGACCAAAACCACCTTCTGATTCTGTGGCAAGTAATAAGACGGTTCCCATAATACTCATCTACAACTGCGCTACTCCCTTGATAATACTATGGAGAAAAACTGCCAAATTAACGACTATTTAACTCCAACAAACTGGTGCTCTTCTGCATGTGTACATTGTGTAACTTTTAGCTCAGTAACTTAACCATATAGGAAGTAATTTACCTAGCCAAACTTGATCCCAACAGTTTTTCTATTATCTGTCTGCTCAAAGCATCTACCTCTTTTTCTAAAGCGCTTAACGCTCTATCTTTCTGTTGTTCTATTTCTTTGGCAGCCTGTTCTCTCTGTTTCTGTGCCTCCTGCTGTGCATCGGCAACTTTTTGGGAAGTAATTTTTTGTGCTTCAGCCTGGGCGTTTGTCAAGATCAATTGAGACTGGCGACGAGCATCTGCTAGTTTCTCCTCATACTCATGAGTTAATTTCTGAGCCCGAGCTAAGCGTTCATTAGCATCTACATAACCATCACGGACATAATTATCACGATCATCTAATGCTTTTGTTAGTGGCTTATAGAAAATAGTATTCAATAGAGCCGCGAGCAATAGAAATTGTAATGCCATCAAGGGCAAAGTCGCATTAAAATCAAACATTTGTCTCCTTTACTTGGATGTTAAGGAAAATCATCCAAACAGCAACAAGTTGACGTCCTCATCTGCTATAAAAACATGGATAGTAAAGATTAGAGACGTTCGATATAACGCCTCTAACCAATTAGCTTTAGAGCTTAAGAAAAGGGGTTAGCAAATAATAATACTAGGGCAATCACTAGACCATAGATAGTTAGAGATTCCATGAAAGCTAGTGTTAACAATAAAGTACCGCGAATTTTTCCTTCTGCTTCTGGTTGACGAGCAATACCTTCTACTGCTTGACCGGCGGCATTACCTTGACCAATACCAGGTCCAATAGCAGCTAAACCAATTGCTAGGGCGGCAGCGAGAACTGAAGCAGCAGAAACTAATGGATCCATTTTCTTTTCCTTACCTTGAGTACAAAATCAACTATTTAGATTTTCCAAGTTTTGAGGTTTTTACACCCAAACCTAAAGTTACATCAATTGAAGCATTTTTGAACCAACAATCAGCCCAAATCTCTAGCTTCTATGTCTATAGGAGGCTATAAAGCTTTAAGCATAAAGCTGATGTCTTCTCATTAATGTTCTCCATGTTCCTCTTCACCATGTCCCTCCATTGCCTCATGAATATATGCCGCGGCCAGAGTGGCAAAGACCAAGGCTTGAATGGCACTAGTAAACAAACCTAAAGCCATTACTGGCAATGGTACAAATAGAGGAACCAAAAGAACTAGTACTGCCACAACCAACTCATCCGCCAGGATGTTACCAAATAGACGGAAACTGAGAGAAAGGGGCTTGGTGAAATCTTCTAGTATTGCAATTGGCAATAGTATAGGGGTCGGTTCTATGTACTTTTTAAAGTAACCCCAACCACGTTTACTAAAGCCTGCATAAAAATAGGCTAAAGATGTCAACATAGCCAATGCTACTGTTGTATTGATGTCATTGGTTGGGGCAGCCAATTCTCCTGCTGGGAGCTTTATTAACCTCCAGGGAACTAAGGCACCAGACCAATTAGACACAAAAATAAACAAGAATAATGTGCCAATAAAAGGCACCCAAGGACGGTATTCCTTCTCTCCAATCTGATTCTTAGTCAAATCCCGAATAAATTCTAGGGCATATTCCATCAAGTTTTGTATGCCACTAGGAACTCTCTGGATATTACGAGTAGCAACTAGTGAAGCCACCACTAAAATGGCAATCACAAACCAGGAGGTGAGAAAAACCTGCCCATGTATTTTCAAGTTACCTAATTGCCAATAGAAGTGTTCGCCCACTTCTAGGTTGGCAAAGGTATAAAAGTTCAAGGCATTTAAGAAACTAAGCATTCCCATGCGACAGTTTCCTCATACAAGGAGGATTGGAGGATTTTATTTTTGAATCTGAGTCCATCAAGAATCAGATATAAAGACCGTTCGCAGCGTGTAGACTATTAGCGTTGCCTTATAAGTTAAAAATCCCAAAAATATGGGCAAAACTTGTAGCTGATGCCATTGGGTAGCAAATATAACCAATCCAATGAACAGAGCAAAACGGGTTTTGCTCAACCGCTTCTTCTCATTACCCAGCTGCTCAACGTCTTTCGCCAGCATTTTTAGGTAAGATAGACCCACACAAGCCCCAATGAGATAATTGAGAGCAATGTTTAGGGAATAAAATACCCATACAAGTACAAACACAAACCCTGAAATTGCAAGAGTTATTAACAACAGCTGCTGGGAGAGTTGATAGAAGTCCTGCATAGAGTTTGCTAGTTTTGCTTCTCCAAAACCAGACTGGGTATTTTGCCTTGTTGTTGGTGGCGTGGTAGGTATTGATTCATCTGACAAGCTCACAGGACTTGGAACCAGCACAACTATTTATTCTAACTGCACATCCAGTTCAGTTGGATCATATCATGATTGGGTAACAATACTTTAGAAAAAACAATTAACTCCTTAATCGTCTCAATCATAAAATTAAGACAAACACAGGCCCTAATAACAATATTCCACAGTAGAAGCCTTCTTCTGGAAGAATTGTACAAGGATAACACCAATAAATACAGCCAGCCCGAGCATGGATAACAAGTCTAGCAACGATATGTTGAACCACTCTGTTAAGTCGACTATTTGGCAAAGCCAATGGGTCAAATAGGCAGTTTCTATAGGAATATTCTATCCTTTAGGATGTCTCTTTGTCATTGCATTTTAAATTTTAGATAGGAAACTTGTTTTGAACTAATGTAGGTTTTAGTGTTAAATGAATTTTTTAATTAACAAAAACATTGCTATACAGGCAAAACCATAATTGCATAATAAATTTGAGAATTTGGAATAACTTGATAATTATGAAGGGGCTAAAAAATCCTAGTAAAAACAGAGAAATAATGAGAGCAATAACAAATGGTGTATAAAACAACTTAATTAAGTAACAAATTCTTAAAAGCTTCACTAGACCATATACTGTATTGTCATATGTAAACAACCAGCAACACTCTGCTAGGGGATAGTGGAGTATATTTACCAGTAGCTTACTAATTAAAGACTATCTATAAGTACTAGATAATATATAGTCAACAAAATTTTATTTGATGATAGCATTCATATAGCTTACATAAAAGAGCTTATTAGAGGCTCTCATTGGAATATAGTAACTCATAATTGATGAGGTAAAGTTTAATAGTTAAAAACCTCAATACATAATAGTTAAATAACAACTGAATTACTTTCACTGAAAGACTAATGACTTGTTCGTGAGCATACGGTAGCAATAAATCAATATTAAAGAAGTATTATTATTCAGGTAACTTATATTTATAAATAGCTTACTTTAAAAGGTATTTATAGCTTTGATAATATTCAGTAACTCAATAGATTTGTTTTTTTTAGGTTATTAAATAGCATATATTTATGATGTATAAATTCGTAAAATATGTTGTGTAAAAATGTTTTTGCTCAGATTGAACAAAGGGTAGTATTTGGGTGAATGCAGTTTCTTAAAACTGTTTGACTCGATATTCTGGATAATGCTGCTCTTATACCAAGAATAATTATAATAGAGTCATCTACAGTTTACACATATAGCAAGGGATTTCCTAAATAAATCACACTTAAAAAGTAAAGCAAAACGTAGAATTACTTTATATTATAAACTGTGTATTTGAGTCTAAATTCATGTTACAAAATTTGGGCTTTAAGAATATCTTGGCTTATTATTAACATATAATAATTACCAGTATATAATCTATATATCTTAATTTAATATACTTAATCAGTGTTTAGTACTGTTAACATCTATTAACTAGCTTTGTATTTTTACGAATTGAGACTTAGTTTTATATTTTTTAATTATCTTGTAGCTCTTTTAAGTTTGAAATTAAGTTTCATAATTACTAGTTACTTAGGCCAATATATCTGGATGTCAATATTCGATTTGAGGTTTTGCTCAAAACCAGACGTTAACTATATTTTAGAGTAGATACTTAGTGGGTTTAGATTTATGACTTAATGTTTTAGAAATTTCCATGTAGGTTATAAAAATTTATTCTGATTACTAATTGTTAAGTAGTAATCAGAATAGACAGTGTCTTTCCTTAGGATAATATTGTTGATCTAACTAGGACTTATAAAAAGAAGTATTCCTTCTTCTACTTTATCCTTGCCCCCATTTGAAAGCTAAGAATGATATGATTCTGTCGGGGTTAATTCTAGGTATGATTTGGGGTAATAATTTGCTAGCAGCCTTACTTTACGGTCGGGAAGACTTACGTTTAGAACGGGTAATGGATCCAACTCCTGCCTCTGGGGAAGTGGTCATTAAAGTGGGATCAGCAACTACCTGTGGTACGGATTTAAAGGTATGGAGGCGAGGTGGGCATACAAAAATGCTGACACTACCTACTCTTTTTGGCCATGAGGCTGCTGGTACAATTGTGGCATTAGGTAGGGATGTAACTGGTTGGAAAATGGGCAACCGTGTGATAGCTAATAATTCCGCTCCATGTATGAAGTGTTTTTATTGTCAGCGACAGGAATATTCGCTGTGCCCCCATTTAACTTGGAATAACGGCAGTTTTGCAGAATACTGGAGAATTCCTTCTGCCATTGTTCAACATAATATGATATCGATTCCCGAAGAGTTACCTGATGACCTAGCAGCAATGACAGAACCCTTGGCTTGTGTACTACATGGGGTGGCTCGTTCTGGGCTAAAAAGTCATGATGAGTGTAAAGGAATAGTCCAAAAAGTAGTAGTTATGGGTGATGGGGCAATCGGCTTGATGTTCGTTGCCAAGCTAGCCCATGATTTTCCTGTAGAGGTAATACTCTTTGGTGGTGATAATAACAGATTAATGATTGGGAAGAAATTAGGGGCAACACATATATTCAATTATCACCAAACACCAGATATTGCTGGAATAGTAAAAGAACTTACTGATGGGTTAGGTGCAGATATTGTAATTGAGGCAACAGGGGTACCAAGTGTCTGGGAAACAGCTATTACTACTGTACGCCCTGGTGGTACAGTGAATTTATTTGGCGGTTGTCCTCAGGATACTTCTATTTTGGTAAGTACAGAGAAGTTGCACTACAATGAATTGACATTAAAGGGAGTGTTTCATAATACCCCTTACTTTGTTCGGGAAGCTTTGAACTTAATTGCAACTAGGAGAATTCCTTTTCATTTGCTATTGAGTACAAAATTCGATTTAAAAAAATTAGAAACTGCATTTTGTCATATGCAAGAACATAAGGTAATTAAAGCAGTTATAGTCCCGTGAACTCTGGTAATTAGAAAAGGCGAGATAAATCTACGTAAAATTACGTAGTAAAAGCAAGGCAGTACTTGATAAAATTTATGTTCTTGTCTTTATAAAAAAGGGTATAAACACATCGCCCTGAGTATAATTTATCAGCATTGTAACAAAGTATTTTGGGGAAAACCTTCAATTACTTGTTATTCAGGTTAATTTTAGAGCTTAAACAAATCTACTGAAATATAGGGCCAATTGTTTTTAGAACAGCACATGGGTTTAGAAACTTAAATATGAACAATAATAGCACGTCTGGGATACTGTAGGAATGCTTGACATGGCAGTATTTTTTTTCGAGCCTGAAGAATTAAATGATAAACCAAATTATCTTAATTACGATAGTTGCAAAAGTATGATTAATTGATAACAATAACTCATAACAATTGTTTGACTGTTGATAATAGTACCTGCAAAAGTTATTTTTAACTGATTTTTTTAATCATAAAAATTATCTATTGGTAAATTCTCAGCAATATTAAATTCAACCATAAATTAGGCATGCCGATATTTCATCTTAAAATATAAGTTCAATTTTATAGTATGGATACTTGACTATTTGATTTATTTCAGTTTCTTTATCATATATTAAGTACATAATACAAGGTTAATACCAGCTATTACTGGCAATTGGAAAGGAAATACATACATCAGAAATATTATTGTAGTTAGCAAAGGTAACTTAAGTTTATATAAGCATCATAAGGGGCTAGTGATGGGAAAGTTTAGTTTTTTCGGGATAAAGATTATTTGTAATGGCAAGCACAATTAATTTCTATACTTAATTCAATTACGATTAAGGGTTTCGCTTTCTTTGCTTTCAGTGCAAACACAAATTATGAAGTCATAATCGTTAGTTATTTCTATAAGCCAAGCCAAAGGTAATAATGCTGTTGCAATATAAAAAATACTTGTGCCAACTGAGGACCAAATAATACGTAGTTTTAATAGCTATAATTTTGTAAAATTTTATACAAAATTATAGCTATTAAAATATGAGGGATAAGAGGAAAAATGTCCCCCTTATCCCTACTCCCCGGCTTTTTCTTCACCCTCCCCAAACTCTTTCTAATATCTTCATAGGAGGAATATCCTCTGTTTTACCTGTAGGAGATTTTATACTTAAAAACCTATCACTTGCAGGTAATAATTTTTCTGGGTCTGTGGGGCCAAATAAAGCCAAGGTATAAGTCTGCACTCCAACACCTAAATGCAATGCGGGATTATGAGTACATAACATTAAATTTGCCCCGGCAATTATAGCTGCCAGTTTACCTATATCTCCAGGAGAACTAACCTTAGCATTAGGTATAAGGGAGACAAGGCTTTTGATGAAAGCATCATCATTTGGCCCCTTGATTACCACTAAAGGCAAATTGGGTTGTTTCTCGTGAAAACCTTGCATAACTTGCTGCCAACTCTCTACTGGGTATATTCTTGTTTCGCCCTGTGGACTATTGCAATAACCAGAACCACCACAAATTATAACGTAGCCAGTATCTTTAATTCCTAAACGGAGTTGTTCTTGGACTGCCCAGTCAATATCTGATTTGGGGACATTCACCATCAATTCTGGGCAAATTGATTGAATACCCATACCTTTAAGCAGATCATGATACATATGACCAGTATATTGTTCGGTTGTTAGGGTTACCTCCTCAGTGAAAAAAGCTCCAAAGGTTCCCTTAAAACTGATACGTTTTGGTATTCCTGTCAGCCATAAAATTAGGCTTTCTATCCAACCATTAGTAGTAGTTATCGCAACATCATATTCGCTATCACGTAATTTACCAACTAAATTAGCCCAATCAGCCAAACTGTTGCAGTCTTTGTAATCAAACAACAAAACTTCATGAATCGACTTACTTACCCGGTAAGCTCCCTTTGACCGAGGTTCAACAACCACGTCTATTTGGGCATCGGGGTAAATTCGCTTCAGATCATCCAAAGTCGGAAAAAATAGAATTTGATCGCCAATGCCGCCAGGGATAAGGGCTACTACTCGCATAATTTTTTTATTTGAGCTTACTTGCTACTTGATTTTAGGAAAATATAGGGGTTAAGCAATCGGATTGTGGGGTAGATTATGGGGGATAAATAACAAATTACAGTTATTTATTTTATGTACCAGATCCTTGATCACATTACCCTATGTAATAAGAATAGACTGAGGAAAAATAATTGTGCATTTACTAATTCCAGCCGCCGGGATGGGGAAACGAATGGGTAGTAACAAGAATAAGCTCTTGTTAGAGGTACAATCGAAAACCCTATTAAGTTGGACTTTGCTAGCTGCAAATGGAGCATCGACTATAAGTTGGATTGGGATTATTTCTCAATCTCATGATAGAGGTTACTTTGAGGAGATTATCTCCGAGCAACAATTAACTAAACCAATGCAATTTATTCCCGGTGGTTCCACCCGTCAAGAATCAGTTTACAATGGCTTACAGGGACTACCAAGAGATGCAAGGAAAGTTTTAATTCATGATGGAGCTCGATGTCTTGCCACCCCGGATTTATTTGATCGATGTGCAGTAGCAATGGAAGGTTGTAACGGTTTAATAGCAGCTGTACCTGTAAAGGATACTATTAAAGTTATAAACCAAAGTGGAATCGTCCAGTCCACCCCTAAACGAGGTAATTTATGGGCGGCACAAACCCCCCAAGGTTTTGATGTTATGCTCTTAAAGCAATGTCATCAAAAAGGCATAAGTAAGGGATGGGAAGTGACTGATGATGCTGCCCTATTCGAGAGATCCGGATTAGAGGTTCATGTTGTTGAGGGCGAAGAAACTAATTTGAAAGTTACAACCCCCCAAGATTTAGCAATTGCTGAATCAATCCTCGCATCTCGTTTAGGTAATAGAGGAGAAGACTACAATGAAAAGCCAATAAATTCATAATCTATGAGCTATTGACTTTTTGCTTGGTTATAATATAACCCATCCCACTTGATTGTCCCTCATTAGTGTTACTAATCAATTAACTATAAGGTTTGGTGTATTTATACTCTGATTATTTTATGGAGGAAATAAATTTACCCCATGATTTTAAGTTCTTAGCTTTGACGTTTTAGCTAATCGTTTAAAACAAAGTGCTAGTAAAATCTTCTAGTACTTTAGTAGTCCAAAATGGAAAATCCACAATCTAATAATGACTGCTGTGACAAAAATAGAAGCTATTCTGTATTTAAAGGGGCAACCCCTATCAATTGGGGAAATTGCTGAATGCGCTGCCTATGATCATGCCACAGTTAAGGAGGGAATTGGTAAACTCATTGATGAATATGCTCGCCGGGATAGTGCCTTGGAGGTGATAGAAACACCTCAAGGGTACTGTTTGCAACTAAGATCTAGTTTTCAAGAACTAGTACAAAACCTAATCCCCGTAGAATTGAGTATAGGGGTTTTACGGACCCTGGCAGCTATTGCCCTAAGTAGTCCCATTCGTCAAAGTGATTTAATTAATATTCGTGGTTCAGGAGCATATCAACATATCCAAGAACTAGTAGGACAAGGTTTTGTACGTAAACATCGTACTGGTGAATCGCGATATTATTTACTGCAATTAACCCAAAAGTTTCATCAATATTTTCAAATTGACCAACTCCCTCAACCATTTAAGAGTAATTCTCAAAGAGAACAATTAGAATTACAAATAACTTCAGCTCCAGGGGAGGTTTAATAGTCTTTTAACCACTTGATTATCTGCCCGATCTGAAAAATGGACGTGGCTCATACTTATACTATGGTTTAGAGTAGAACTAGCAACTCAGCTCAAAAATAACTGCCAATGGTGTTTAATCCTAACTTTTTAAATGACAACTCTGAGGAACACCCCAATAATCTATTACACGAGAACTTTGACGATAATTCCAATCAGTTACTCAGCTATTTACAGCACCAATCTCCTGAGGTTTTAGCCCGTGTTGCCCAGTCAGTCAGCCCGGAAATTAAACAAATAATTTCACAAAATGTTCAGGGGCTAGTGGGAGCTCTACCTGCAGAAAGTTTTAATGTGCAAATTACCACAGATAGAGACAATCTTGCCGGTCTTTTGGCATCAGCAATGATGACAGGTTATTTCCTCCGTCAAATGGAGCAACGGATGCAATTAGATAACCTCACTAATCCTAATGTTGGTCATTAGCAACACAAGTATTAAAAATATAGACGCATTAACTGCGTCTATTTGCTTAAATTACCTATAATTTACTAACTTAATGGGGTTATCTGAGTATGTATATCATCAATCAGTCAGTCGTGTATTTGGTTGTGGCTCCCTTGTGGAGTGGGTCTTCATAATTCAAGCAAGTTATTTACATATGTTCCACTCTTAGAGAGTATTTGAGAGTCAAGCATTTTGTAAAGAACCTCTCTCGTTATGGAACAATAAATAAATGTTAGAGAGTGTGCTTGTAAATAGTGTGAAGAAAGATTATTCTAAAAGACTAACACTTGTATAGTGTAAGTTTGTAGGTGGTCCGATTCCTCATCAATCCAAACAAGGCATATACATCCATAAGGTAAATGCCTTGTCAATCATAACCACAATTTTCCTAATCTATAAGGAGTTGATTAATATGGTGGAGTTCGCCTAGAAGATTTCTACCGTTTATATCTAGGGTAAATACCTTTCCGTAGTTAGTACAAACATTAAGGTTGATTATGCTCTATAAAGATTGAATCCTAAGATTTTAGACATAAATGGAAAGTAATACTGAGTGTATAGCTATTTTAGTGTGGAGCATCTTTGATATGGTGGGCAGTAGATTTCTGACTGTTGAATAATCTAAGTGATTTTTAGACCTGATTCAAAATATGCTTCTCACTATTTTTCTGTAACTTAACTTTCTAGTGGGTGTATCAATTACTGGAGTTTAGACTAAATTTTAGGGTTTAAATAAACCAGCCCGAAGTTATTTAAGAGTAAAGAGTTAAACGCCAAAAATAATAAAATATTTCGGATGTTTAAATAGCACTTTAATTTTTGTATTTTTTGTCAAGCTTGAGTAAGTCACTAGTAAACAGATGGTTCAAAAAATCTTGCAAATGCATAATAAAATCCAGAATTAACTCAAAATAAGCACCTTACAGATTGTATGAAGTGTATATATAAATTGTCTTAACTCATGAACTCAATTTAACAATCCTTACTCAGCAATTTAACGGTCATCTTGAAACGGTAATCCTGAACATGTTATATTTTAACCCTAACACCTCCATGAAAAGATGTTTCTAATATATTCCCCAGCAAAATGAAAACTAGTTTGACTCTAAACCTTATTGGCAGTCTTTAATTAATTAATGTTTATAGGTATCTAAGACCCAATAATTGGGATTTTAGTAATTACTTGGTTTTGCATTTGATAATTTATTCCCTGATATTTTTACTACAGCAATACTAAGCATTTATGTTAAATCATAGCAAATTATTCCGCAGGATCTAATTATATTTACTTATTAACCTAGTGTAATAGTATCTATTAATACATGGGGATTTATCATAACTATATTAGTATTTTTTGGTAACTATTTTCTTGCAGCTCCTTACTTTGAAAAAATGACTGTGTGTTTTTGCCAACAAGACTTCTTGAATAAGTTTTCTCAAAAACATTTGCAATCCTACTCTTAACTATACGAGTATCATTAATTTGTATTTTTAACTGCCATAAAACTAGTATTAGTGAAGTTATTGGCAACAACATTAATATTCCCTGTATTATACATTTAACTATCCCTAATCAACTAAACAACTAGTATTCATCCATCCCAAGGGCTTAGTATGTGATAAAACCTTCTAGTTATCAAAAAAAATTTTTGATAACGGTAAAAATCCTTTTTGAATAAGTTTTGACTCCTGTTTATTATGACAATAGAGAGACAGACAACTAGCTACCCATAAAACAACTTTATAATTACAATGTCAAAAGATAAATTGATATTTGCTTCGTGTCAGAATATATTCTTAGTTAAAAATGGTAGTAAATAGTATTATTATCCTGTAGTTATTAGATTAAAGAAGATTGATGGGGAGACCATAGAAAATTAAGAACTTAGAATTATGATTTCATTAATACAGGCAGGTTTTTGCAATAAAGTATCTAAATACTTAACATTCAGTAAGTATTTAGATACTTTACAACCAAATTTTGAAACATTTTAGAACTTATTCTACTTCTATAGAACCAAAATTCCCTGTCAGATTTGGGGAAAATATTATTTTTATGAAAATAAACTGCCAATTATTCTAGTCGCTCACCTCTAAAAACTTGTTTTCAATGCATATTAAAGGTAAAGTCAAGAGAACATTTGATAAATAATCATATATTGAAAGTATTAATATTTAATTTGCCATAATTCAATGATGGCAAGATATAAAAAATTCCTATGTTTTAGACAGCACTTAATATTACTAGCCAAATCCTCCAATCAGTAAATCAAGATTATATTTTATTAACTAACTTCTTTGAGTAATATGAGGTATTTTTTTGTCCGATTTTTTAGACTAATTAGCTCATTCAAATATCAAAAAATCATCACTTATCACATGAAATATTTTGAATCAAAGCTACTTATTATCTATATTTTCAAGCTGTTCATTGTTATCAATGACAACAGGTACTGGTAGGAATATTATATAAATTTTCCAAATTAATTAATTGATTTCTATAGGAAATTCCACACCTACAATTTCAAAATCCAAAATACATAAATATAATGTCCAATCCAAAAATTATTGGTAATGCAGTTGCAAATTTGTACAACATCTACCCTTTCCCCCCTGAGCCCTTATTAGACAAAATACCTCCAGGCTATAACTGGCGGTGGCATTGGACCAGTGCTTATAGTTTTTGCACAGGAGAAAAACCCAGTAGTTGTAACATACGAATCCTTGATGCTGGCTGTGGTACAGGAGTGGGTACAGAATATTTAGTACATTTGAACCCTAAAGCTTATGTAGTAGGAATTGATATTAGCTCTGGTGCATTAGAAGTTGCTAGAAAACGCTGTCAGCTTTCTGGAGCAGACCGAGTGGAGTTTCACCACCTAAGCTTGTTTGATGTAGATAAAATCAATGGTGAATTTGACTTAATTAATTGTGTAGGAGTCCTACACCATACTCCAGATCCTATTGGTGGCATTAAAGCATTGGCTAATAAGCTAAGACCAGGTGGATTACTACATGTATTTGTATATAGTGAGTTAGGACGATGGGAAATTCAGCTTATGCAAAAAGCTATTGCTATATTACAAGTTAATAAACGAGGAGATTATCGTGATGGTGTGCAAGTAGGAAGAAAAATATTTGCTTCTTTACCAAGTAATAATCGTCTTGTTCAATATGAAAAAAGACGTTGGGCAATGGAAAATATGCGAGATGAATATTTTGCTGATATGTATGTACATCCTCAGGAGATTGACTACAATGTGGAGTCACTATTTGAATTAATAGATGCTTCTGGTTTAGATTTTGTTGGTTTTTCTAATAGTGGTTATTGGAATATAGAAAGACTTTTAGGTCAAGCACCAGATTTAGTAAAGCGGACAAACGAGTTGAGTGATCGTCAACTTTACAGGTTAATAGAATTACTGGATCCAGAAATCAGCCACTACGAATTTTTTCTTTCTCATCCTCCTCTGAATAAAAATACTTGGTCTAATGATAATGTTTTAATGCAATCCATTCCAGAAAGGCATCCATGCATGGAAGGATGGCCCAGCAAGAGTATATTTGATTATAATTATCACGTAGTACAACTATCAGATGAAGAGTTTCAATTCTTGCAGGCTTGTGATTGCAAATCCACGGTTGCAGAAATATTAACTAATGTGAAATTGAATTTAGATGAAGTGAAAAATCTTCAAAAGAAACAGCTAATTATGCTGTCTAATCAATGAATAAATTAAAAAGTATAGATACTTAAGATAGAAGTAAATTTTGGGATATCATGGGTTTTATTTATGGAGAAAACAAAGATTTGATTAGTAAAAATTTTATTGATACTTAGAAATATTATTAATATTTTCAATAGTTCCCATGATGCTGAATTCAACTATCATAAATATTTTTATCCAGCTATGGGGTTTGAATTTTTACTCTTACGAAATCACTGTTACAATACATACCTGAGTTATTAGACTGTATAATCACTCTTTTCCTATTAGATCAAGGATATTATTGTAATATTTGTGGACTCCAATGAATGCCAAATGTATTTCAAATTATTGGAGAAATACTCAAAACTTTGGTTTAAATTTATAAATAAAGCCTATATAAGAATTAAAAACTTTCAAATAAGTTTTATTTATATGAATAATTAATCCCTCAATATTTTGCACTTTTTGTCAAAAATATTGAGGGATTAATCAAAAGAAAATAGATATTCTGCGGAGAGATAATATACCAGAATAAAGTATAAATAGCATTAAAAAATTTTATCAGTCTTAAGTCTAAATAATATATAGATGCAAAATAAACACCATCAAAAATTAATAATTTCAACAGATAATAAAATCTAATCGCTCTGACAATAAATAAATTAATTAATTAAATTTTATATGTGAATAAATCAGGTATATTTGATTGAAGATAATGATACCAGTAGTTAGAAAGGAAAATTCTGCTTTGAGAACTTAAATAGGTATTTTCAAATAGAATAATCAGAAATTTAGTTATAACTATATCCAGTTTAACTCTTATAATCTGGAGATGCTATTATTGGTAGTGAAAAGTTTCGGTTTTATTATAAAATAAGTTCAGTTATGAATACATAATAATAAAAACTATTGTAATATGTCGCATAAATTAATCATGATGCTAATAATTTATTTGAATATTCAACATAAATCATTACCTATAAAATATAGATTTTGTTTGTCAAGCTTTTGTCTGGGAAACTTATTTTAGACTTAAATCTATTTAAATGAATTTATTTTTTGTCTTTAAATTTATGTTTATCAAAAATCACCAATAGTAAAGTAAATGTGAAATAAAAACTTATGAAAATAGCTACCTGGAATGTCAACTCAATCCGCACTCGTTTAGATCATGTAATTGAATGGTTGACAGACAATCCTGTTGATGTTCTTTGTTTACAAGAAACGAAAGTTATAGAAGAGTGGTTTCCAAGATTGCCTTTTACAAAATTAGGTTATTACTTATATGTATCTGGGCAAAAGTCTTATAATGGTGTAGCAATTGCTAGTTTACAACCATTAACAGATTCTATAATCGGGTTTAATAGTATTTTACCAGATTTAGATTCTAAATGGGATGAGCAAAAACGAGTAATCACTGGTATGCTAGCAGATATTTGTATTGTTAATCTTTATGTACCCAATGGCTCTTCTGTTGGCAGTAATAAGTATGAATACAAATTGAAGTGGCTCCATCTCCTAGGATCTTATTTACAAAAATTGATGCAAACGCACTCTCATATTTGCATGTGTGGGGACTTTAACATTGCTTTGGAAGATAGAGATATACATGAAAAGGTAAATAACAAAAATCATATTATGTCTTCCAGTGCTGAACGACAAGCTTTAAAATCAATTCTCAGTTTGGGGTTTGCGGATGCATTCCGGAAATTTAATCAAGAAAGTGGACAGTATAGCTGGTGGGATTATCGAGCTGCATCTTTTCAGCACAACTTTGGCTGGCGTATAGATCACCATTACTTAACACCGGAATTATACAATCGAGCTAAAGGTTGTATAACTGATACTATACCAAGAAATAAACAAAAACCTAGTGATCATGCACCAGTGATTTTGGAAATTTAAAATGGGTTAATAATTACTTCAAAACAGGCTATAGGCTCATACTTGGCAACTGGTGACTAAAACTACACTATTTTATGCTTATTTAGCTTAGTATCTAAACTTGAAAATAGATGAAATATTTTGTAATGAGCACTATATAAATATGAATAATCAATAGTTATAAATAAAAGATAAATGACCATACTAATGCTCTTATCTTCAGTACAGTTGATTTAATAAAAATTTAAAATCTAATCCAAAAATTCTATGAGGTTTTTCTTAACAGCTAATCCAACTCAATTAAGACAGATAAAACAAACATTTTCTAAACCTGAAGAGCAGCTATCCTATGAATTAGGCAAAGCAGTTCAGGAACTACCTCCAATTTATACCAGATTATTATCTGGGACTGTTAGTTTAATTGTTTTTGCTACAATTAGCTGGGCATATTTTTCCCAGATCGATGAAGTGGCTGTTGCTAAAGGAGAATTGATAGCTTCCAGTCGGGTAAGACCTATTATTTCCTTGGGTAATGGTACGATTTCACAAATTAAAATTAAAGAAGGGGATCATGTTATTAAAGGCCAAGTATTAATTGAACGTGACTTTAGTTCCCAAGATATCGACATAATAAGGTTATCAAAAACTAGCAAGTTAATCCAAGAAGATTTACAGAGATTAGAATCTGAATTTAACGGAGATGCAAAAACTAGGAATCAACTACAAGATCAATTGTTAGCATCCCGCCTTCAAGACTATCATGCTCGTTATGGAGTGGCTAAGGCCGAAGTCAGTCGCCAAAAAGCGATTATGCAAAAAGCAAAAGTCAAACTTGCTCGTTTACAGGAGAACCTGGTCAATTCAAAAAAAAGTTTAGCTAATGCCCAAAAAAACTTATTTAATTCCCAAACCCTACAAAAAAATGTAGATACTAATTTAAACCTAGCTCGATCTAGAGAAAATGGGTTGCGTATACTAGTCTCCAATAATGCCATCTCTAGATTAGATTATCTTGATGCACTAGATAAATTAAATCGAGCAGAAGCTGAAATTACTAGAGCTAAAAATGGGGTAATTAATTCCCAAAACAGAGTGACAGAAGCCGAAGATAAATGTACTTCCCTACTAAAAGATATTGATGCACAATTACAGGAAATTAGCCAGGCAGAAGCTGCATTTGAATCTGCAGTTAAGCAAACACAGCATTTAAAATCCAAACGTCAAAGCGAAATTCTAACACAAATTAACAGGCACAAGAAAGAATTAATCACAGTGCAAGGACGCTTGGAACAAGCCAGGGAAAACAAAGAAGGGGAGAAAATTAAAGCTCCTGTTACAGGTATAGTATATAAAATCAAAGCAACCCAAGGGCCTGTACAAATAGGTGAGGAATTATTATCAATCCTGCCAGGTGGAGAAGAATTATTACTGGAAGTAAAAGTCCTAAATCGCGATATTGGCTTTATCCATCAAGGAATGAAGGCAAAAGTAAAAGTTGCTACCTTCCCCTTCCAAGAATTTGGAACAATTGACGGGGAGGTTATAAAAATAAGCCCTAATGCAGTCCTGGACAAAGAATTAGGTTTAGTATTTCTCGCAAGAATAAAACTCCATAAACACCATCTCATGGTGAGAGGACGTAGGATAAAATTAATCCCTGGAATGGCATCAAGTGGGGAGATTGTAATCCGCAAAAAGTCAGTTATGACCTTTATTACAGAACCAATAACACGGCGATTCAGTGAGGCTTTTTCTACAAGATAACTAGTGTAAGTTATATGTTATGAACGAGATTTGTCTTCTCACACTCTTGCTCGGGTATCACAAAAAAACAAGTGGCTCAGGTCAGACTCGAACTGACGACCAAGGGCTTATGAGTCCCCTACTCTAACCAACTGAGCTACTGAGCCGCACTAGCATTACATGTTCCTAAAAACCACAATAACAAACAGACTTGACTATGTCTAGAGTGGTGGGGAACAATTTTGTTTTTTGAGAGGATGCAAAACAAAAAGTATACCTTAAGTAATTATATTGTTAACTCATCTTCATCTACTAAATATTATTTTTCTTTACTTAATCTATTTGCTCTCAAGAAAATTGTTTTTAATGAAGTCATGGCACAATGGGAACATAAAAAAATACTCAGTAATTAGGGGGAGTAATGTTAGCACTTACTGATGAAGCTGGGAAAAGACTAACAATGCAGACATTAAATATCGCTCCTGAAACCACAGCTATTCGCTCATTGGACTGGGACCGTGATCGTTTTGATATTGAGTTTGGTTTGCAAAACGGCACTACCTACAATTCATTTCTGATACGAGGGGAAAAAATTGCCCTGGTGGATACTTCCCATTCCAAGTTCTGCCAATTATATTTAAACACCCTAAAAAAATTAATAAAACTCACAGATATTGATTATTTAATCATCAGTCATACAGAACCGGACCACAGTGGTTTAGTTAAGGACATACTACAAATGGCTCCAAATATTACTGTAGTGGGTTCAAAAATTGCTATTCAATTCCTAGAAAAACTATTACATAATCCATTCGAACGGATAATTATCAAAAATGGAGATTATTTATTCCTAGGAAATGAACATAAGTTAGAATTCGTCATGGCTCCTAATTTACACTGGCCAGATACAATTTTGAGCTATGATCATAAAACCCAAATTCTTTTTACCTGTGATGTATTTGGATTACATTACTGCACTAACAATGCTTTTGATGAAGATTTAGAAGCTATATATCCAGATTATCAATTCTACTATGAATGTTTAATGGCTCCCAATGCCCGTTCAGTTGTATCTGCATTAAAACGAATGGATGCTTTTAGTGAAATTGATACTATTGCAAATGGTCATGGTCCCCTATTACACCACAATGTTAAAGAACTGATAGGACTTTATCGTAAGTGGAGTCAAAACAAAACCAGTGTAGGAAACAATGTAGGTGTATTTTATGTTTCTGAATATGGATATAGCAGCAATTTGGCCCAAGCGATTGCTAAGGGTATTACTAAAACAGAAGCAATAGTGGAAATGGTTAATTTACGGGAGTATGTTGACTTGCAGGTGCTTAGAGAAATTGTCAGTAAGTGTAAAGGGATTGTATTAGGAATGCCACCCAGCCAAGGAGATATGAATATTGAGAATGCCATAAGTACTATATTGGGTTCTGCCAACAAAAAACAAGCTATCAGCATCTTTGAAACTGGTGGTGATGATGAGTCCACTTATCCCCTACTTAGTAAATTTCTGGCTTTGGGTTTAAAATTAGCTTTCCCTGTGATTAAGATTCAGAATATTTCCACAGAAAATATTTATAAATTATGTGAAGAAGCTGGAACTGATATTGGGCAATTAGTGACGAGGGAGAAAAATATTAAACAGATAAAGTCCCTAGCACCAGATTTATATAAAGCCCTAGGTAGAATTAGTGGGGGCCTATATATTATTACTGCAAAGAAAGGTAACGTTAAAAGTGCAATGTTAGCATCCTGGGTAAGTCAAGCTAGTTTTATACCCCTTGGTGTTTCTATTGCTGTTGCAAAAGACAGAGCAATTGAGTCACTAATGCAGGTAGGTGACAAGTTTGTTCTCAATATCTTGGAAGAAACTAACTATCAACCCTTAATGAAGCATTTTCTGAGACGATTTGCTCCTGGTGCTGACCGTTTTGATAATGTGAGAACTCAGGAAGCAAACAATGGTTCTGCTATTTTGGTTGATGCTTTAGCATATATGGAATGTGAGGTTGTCAGTAGGATGGATGCTGGAGACCACTGGGTAGTATACAGTATAGTTGATGCTGGGAAAGTAAGTAAGCCCGACTCAATTACTGCAGTTCATCACCGTAAAGTAGGTAACCACTATTAAAGAATACATAAATTGAAAAGTAGCAGGTGTAAGGAATATCAGATTGTGGATTGTTTATTCCTCCTTTTCTCCTACTTTCAAAGATTATCTATAGGTTCTTCATTAAATCCCCAAATATTTATACTCTATCTATCAATTTCTTTAATAATGTCAATTACCAAACTCGATGATGTTCAGGTTTTTACGATTGGTACAAATACAAAAGTACTGCGCTCCCGCAGTTGGAAAAAGCTAAGGTTTGAGATTGAATATGCTCTTGCTAAGGGAACTACGGCTAATTCCTATGTGATTGAAAGTGATAAAATTGCCCTATTTGATCCCCCAGGAGAAAAATTTAAGCAAATTTATTTAGAAAAACTACAAAAAATATTTGATGTTACTAAAATTAATTACGTAATTGTTGGTCATATTAACCCGAATCGAGCAACGACTTTAAAAGTCTTGCGTGAAATCGCACCCCAAATTACCTTTGTTGCCTCTAAGCCAGGGATGATCAATCTAAAGAAGATCCTAGGAGATAACAATTTACCTATTATTATTATGAGGGGAGAAGATACCTTGGATTTAGGTAAAGGGCATAAGTTGCAGTTTATACCCACTCCTAACCCCCGCTATCCTGATCATCTTTGTACCTATGACCCACAAACAGAAATTCTATACACAGATAAATTATTTGGGGCTCATATCTGCGGGGATAAAATTTTTGATGAAGGCTGGCAAGTATTTCTGGAGGATAGACGCTACTATTTTGAGTGTTTGATGTCCCCCCACACCTATCAAGTGAAAAAAGCCTTAGAAAAACTGTCTAACTTTCCTGCTAGATTGTATGCTCCTAATCATGGCCCTTTGGTAAGATATGCCTTGATTGAACTTACTAATGCCTATCGTCAGGGAATACAGCAGCAAGCCCTACAGCTTATAAGTGTGGCATTAATTTATGCTTCTGCCTACGGAAATACTGCAGCAATTGCCCAAGCAATTGCCCATGGTATTACTAAGGCCGGAGTGAGGGTAGAATCAATTAACTGTGAGTTTGCCGCAATGGAAGAAATCCAAGCTGCGATAGAAAGAAGTTCAGGTTTTATCATCGGTTCTCCAACACTTGGTGGTCATATACCTACCCCAGTAATAACAGCTCTAGGTATAATTTTATCAAAAGCCAACAATAATCAATTAGCGGGAGTATTTGGTTCTTTTGGTTGGAGTGGGGAAGCAATAGACCTAATTGAAGGTAAACTCAAAGAAGCAGGATATCGTCTTGGTTTTAAACCTATCCGGGTAAAATTCACACCTAACGATATCATCCTACAAATGTGTAAGGAGACAGGAACAGACTTTGCTCAGCTATTAAAAAAGGGAAAAAATCCGTACATCCATTCAACCTGCTACTTCCGTTGAGCAGGCCATAGGAAGGGTTACCGGCTCATTGTGTCTGGTAACAGCTAAACAAGGAGATATTTCAAGTGCTATGTTAGCCTCTTGGGTCTCTCAGGCCAGTTTCACTCCTCCTGGTTTAACTATTTCTGTGGCAAAAGAAAGGGCCTTAGAGTCACTGATGTACTCAGGTAATCCATTTGTTTTGAATATCCTTAAGGAGAGTAATCATTTAGGTTTAATGAAGCACTTTCTTAAGCCTTTTAAACCAGGGGAAAATCGTTTTACAGGTATCCCTTTGAGAGAAGCTAGAAATGGTTGTATGATCCTAGAACATGCATTAGCATATCTGGAATGTTATGTGCAAAGCAGAATGGAAATAGGGGATCATTGGTTGGTTTACGCGATTATAAATGGCGGACAGATACTAGACTTTGATGGTATAACAGCTGTACATCACCGCAAATCAGGGACTTATTATTAGCATTTATTGAGTAAGACTTTTCAATTGCTAGACCTTCTCCTATATGTATTTTTACACATATAAATGGAAGTTATGGAATAGTAATTAATTCACTTCGAATCGGATTATATTTTCGTTCTGATTATTCGAGTAATGAAGAGAGAACAAAAATTTACTTACAAAATAGGTTATAAATTCTAGGAATTGAGTAGAAATTAAATTAATAACAGCTAATACTTTTATTGGGAAAATTGTAATATTAAGGAAGTTTAGCAATATTGGCAAGACCCCATACAGTTTATAAATAACAAGCAGATTCTAATTCTGAATAGCAATTATTATTTTTCAATGGAAATATTGATAGTGAGAACACATAATTCAAGCTAGTGTATGAGAAATACAATCCTTTTGAATAATTATAAACTAAGTAGTATCGATAAGCTTCAATCGTAAAAGAATTATGTAAATTTTAGGGTGCAGATATAATAACTGCTTTTACCTCCAAAATAGTGTCTAAATAAGTAAGATTTTTCCAGTACCCTAGGTGGCTTTCTTCATTAAAAGTTTGTAAATGAAGTAGTAGATTAACAATATCTAATATCTATATTGTAAATACTTGCCTAGAAGCTTAATTTGGTTAAAACTAATGGAAGTAAAGCATTTAACTCATACATTAACTACATGAATCAACAAAAAAATGGTCAACTCGGGCTTAAAAATAGTCATATAATTATCCTATTTAATCCAATAATAATTATTTTTAGAAATTGACCAAGTAACAATAATACCGAGTTTTTTATATACCGAAATATTAATAGTACCTTATCACGAGTGCATCATGAAAGCATGGCATTGATTTTAACAGGAGCATTATAGTCTTAATAATGATACTAAGACTTTTCAGATATCAATATTAATAGATAGTCTAATTGTACACAAATGACTATCTATTAATAAAAAGTAACTTCAGAAAACCTAATTTATAGGAATTAAACCATAGCTGCACCGGAACATTTTGGTAGGAATGCTCGTTATCTGTTAGATATGCCATTGATTTTAACATGTGAGCCTTACCTAATAAGCTTTTAAATTTATTTTAGACATTTTTAATAACTGGACATCAAATTTATAAACTTCAGAAGCTTTAATATTAGAAGAATTTGTGGTTTTTTAGGTAAGTATTAAGCTCATTTTAAACATATTTATATTGATCATTATGTATACAAAATTTTTGATTTTGGTTCCAATCGGTTAAATAACTTGTTTGAATACGCGTAAAAGTTATAAATAATGCGAAGCCATTCAAATAGTAATAATTTCTTCAGTTCTGTTGGTTCATTATTGTATTTTAGCTGGGAATATCTAGTTTTTGTTTTCAGGCCTAATAGAGGTGAATATTTTACCTGCAATCTTAGATTGAACTCCCCATAGCTTGGAATCTAATAGTAACCTCATACTATGTTGCACTCGTCCATATGCATTTTTTATAGGTAGAGATATTCATCAAATATTAAAAGTAATGTTTTACCTTGACCACAATGCTCAGAGTTTAGCGTAATTGGCTTTAGGAGGAAGTTTTTATGCCCCTTAAACGATTCATGTTTAATATTCTCATAACTCATAACAAGGTTAAATTCATTCTAAAGTATGCACTAGTAATGCATATAGCATTTAATTACGGATATTTCCGAGTATAAAAATCTAGTATCTAAGCTAAGCATAGCTTAATTTGAAACCAATAAAGTATAAAATTGTGCTTTTTACATTATTTTACTTAGCCTACTCCTAGCATTAAATAGCCATCATTTTGAAAAAAAATAGATGTTTGGTATGTTTTCAGGCTAGGAATTTATTAGCCTTTACTTCACTTTCAAATTAGCGCTTGCTGTTTAAAACAGAGAGTGAATATACTATTCACACAATATTCATGAATTACCAACATTAAGCCTTAATTTCAATTAAACATAGTTTGTGAAGCGTTCTGACTTGTTGCGGAAGTACTGGGTAATTCCAGACAATACCCTGCACCATATATAGTCTTAATGTAACAGGGATGGCGTGGGTCCGGTTCTAGTTTCGTTCTAAGATGACGAATATGCACACGGATTGTTTCAATATCATCATCAGGATCGTACCCCCAAACTTCCCTTAAGATTTCACTGGGGGAGACTGTTTGACCGTGACGTTGAAGTAAACAGTGTAACAGTTCGAACTCTAAATGGGTCAATTTTACAGTTTTATTGAACCATATTGCTTCAAATCTTTCTGGAACTAAGGTAAGAGGACCATAGTTCAGAATTTCACTGTGTTTTGCTGCTTGTGGAATACGGTCAGTACGTCGTAATAATGCTCTTACCCTTGCTAAGAGTTCTTCTACCTCGAAAGGCTTAGTTAGATAGTCATCAGCTCCTGCATTAAAACCTTCCACTTTATCTTGAGTTTGGCTCAATGCTGTTAACATTAAAACAGGCATTTCAACTGTACGCTCATCACGACGCAAACGTTGGCAAATTGTAAATCCATCTACTCTTGGCAACATCAAATCAAGGATGATTAAATCTGGCTGTAGCTGGAGAGCCAAAGCCTGACCTTTAATACCATCTTCGGCTTGACTGACATCATAGCCAGCCATTTCCAAATTTACGGCTACCAGTTCTGAAATAGCAGGGTCGTCATCTATTACAAGAATCCTTGGCATTATAAAATAAATACTACTAGCTATTAAGGATAAAGAAGAAACTTTGACATAATACAAAGATTAATTTACCTAGTTAAAAAGATATTGTAAGTTTAGGATAAACTTCAAACTAAAATAGGAACAAAGCCTATTTTACCTTATCTTAATAATGTGTAAATGTTTCAAAAAAACTGTTACCATTTTGACAAAATAATTTAAGTCTAGGTGAAACAACATATTTTAGTTAGTTGTTCAAAGATCAATACTTAAGTGTAAAGAACAGATAGATATATTAAACAAACATTAAGGATAGGCTAATACCAGGGGGTCGTTTTTTGTTGCCAAATTGCCATGGATTTATTAGGTAAAGCTGCACAGAAAATTAGGAAAATGCAAACAGAGAAATGTTGGTTATCAATAACATTGACTACTACTATAATCTTTTTTTACTACAAGATATCGCATTAGTATTTAAGGATACTTCAAACTTGGAAATTTTATTGAAACCTCCATTTTCGTAGGGAAGAGATAACATAGTCATCTCAAATGGTAAATATGTAGTTTACAATCGGAAAAGCAGTTAAGAATAAGGTTTTTAACTCCTTGACTTTGGCTAATAAGGGTTGATGACGTATTATACGTATATAGTCATGGTTGTAGGCGTTTTGAGAATGAAGTATTAAGGGGTAGTGCCTGACGACTTAATATTCACAAAGCTCCCTACTATAAAACTTCTGTGGTTAATAGACCATATATTTGTATATTCAATTACCTTGGACATATACCTTGGACATAATCTTGCACTTGTGCAATGTTGACTAGTTATTGGGTATTTATCGTAGATTTATATGGGAAATAAAGAACCAACTCAAAAACAGCCAAAATGTGATTTTGCACTTTAGTAACAGCGCTACTACTGTTTAGTATGATTGTCCCACTATGACAAGAAATAGATCAACCGATAAGGTTTTAGGACGGGGCAACTATCTACAATTAACTCCTGATTGAATTTGATGTTTTGTTTCCTCAAACAGAATTTATTCTATCCCCCTAGTCTTTTAATTCCGTACCCAAAGTTATTCACCATGGAAAGGAGATATTAAAATATGGGCATATATTCCGCGGTATAAAACTAAACGACAATTAAGGGTATCAACTGCCTGTCAATAATTGCTACAAATATAAATCAAAAAGGTTTTTGGGTGTAGATAGTTGTTTTTCCGTTTGTCTTATAAATTACTTCGATAGCCAACCTGCACTTAATATAACTGTTAAGCCAAGAAATATCACTGTAAGTGTCCAGGTTACTCGGTTTAAGGTATTCTCTGCACTTTTAGTACTACTGAATAGCTGTGCTTGGCCACCAATTGCAGCTATTCCATCACCCTTAGGACTATGCAACAGGACTAAAATAATCAAGCCAACAGCAGAGAACACCCAAATGCTTTGTACAATGTTAGTGATTGTCATAGTAACAATATATAAGTTCTTTTAAATTTGATAAGTGGTTGTGAGTGTTGAGATCAAGTTTAAATGTTAACCATTCTGGGCATTTATCTACCCTGGTTTATTTTACCATCCAATTCTGAGAGGAGTACTGGTTAATTCTACTTCATACTCAGATACTTGAATTAGTGATTCCCCAGTCATTTCTACGGGTTTGGGTATTTGTAATATTTCTAGAATTGTGGGAGCAATATCGGAAAGTTTTCCATTACTTCTCAAGGTAATATCTGTTCCATACCCAGGAATTTTAACTTTTTCTCCTTCTACTAAAATTAATGGAACAGGATTATCAGTATGAGCAGTCCATGGATAACCTTCTTCATCTATCATATGCTCAGCATTACCATGGTCAGCTGTTACAATTATGGTACCACCAACTTTGCTGACACTGTTTACCAGACGAGCTACACACTTATCAACCATCTCAATAGCTTGGATAGTAGCTTCCATTTTTCCTGTATGCCCTACCATATCAGGGTTAGCATAATTAATTAGGACCATAGAGTAAATGCCCTTATTCATGGCAGCAATTACCAAATCTGTAATCGTCTGCGCAGACATGCTGGGAGCGCTATCATAGGTTGCTACAATAGGGCTATTTACTATTTCCCTATCTTCTCCAGGGAAAGGCTCTTCTACACTACCATTGAAGAAGTATGTAACGTGGGCATACTTTTCTGTTTCCGCTATACGAAACTGTTTTAAACCCTGCTTTGCTAATACCTCCCCCAATATATTACTGAGATTTGGTGGTTCAAAAGCTACCTTCACCTGTAATTCTGGATCGTACTGAGTTAGAGTGACAAAATTCAGGGGTTGAATCTGCTCTCTTTGAAAATTATTAAAAAATGGGCTGACAAATGCCTGTGTTAGTTGCCTGGCACGATCAGCTCGGAAGTTAAAGAACAGAAGTCCATCACCTGATTTCACAGCTCCAGGGGCAATACGTATGGGAACAATGAATTCATCTGTTATACCTTCAGCATAGGATTCTTCTAACACTTGTACAGCGGAACGTCCATCACCACTATTATCCTGAACCATAACATTATAGGCTTTCCTAATACGATCCCAACGGTGATCGCGATCCATAGCATAGTATCTGCCACTAACAGTTGATATAAGGCCAATACCAATACGTTTTAAGTATTTGTCAATTAAACCTATAGCTTTTAAACCATCTGTGGGTTTGGTATCCCTACCATCTGTGATTGCGTGAATACAAATATCTGAAATCCCCTTAGACTTAGCCAAATCTAGAAGTCCAAATAGGTGACTTATGTGGGAATGGACTCCACCATTGGAACATAGTCCTACAAGGTGCAATTTTCCATTATGGCTTTTTACAGTCTGGCAAAGTTCCACCAATGTAATATTTTTATTTATAGAACCATTCTCTACTGCATTACCAATGCGGACTAGTTCCTGGGGTACAATCCGACCAGCACCAAGGTTAGAATGTCCTACTTCTGAGTTCCCCATCTGGCCCTCTGGCAGTCCTACAGCCTGGCCAGATGTATGAATCAATGTGTGTGGATAGGCAGTCCAAAGACTATCCATTACCGGAGTTTTAGCTTTGGCAATGGCATTTCCTTGAATTTCCTCACAGTAGCCCCAGCCGTCTAAAACGACTAGTACCACAGGGGCCACTGGTACTTTGACCATATGAAATAGTCCTTTACTCTCTGTAACAGATGCATGATAACATTACCAACCATGGTATCAAATTTACTTTTGTTTCATTAACAAAATTTTATTGAAAGCCTTTGACTGCTTAAATACCTCCTCAATTCAAAGGAGTATTTCCTGAATTCTCACTATTAGTGTCTTTATGAATGGAATTACTTATGATGGTGGAGCGAATTAGTTTTTCTACATCCTAATATACGTCTTATTCACTCAAAGAATTGAGAGTAATTAAATTAGACTATTCTCATTATTTCAATACAGGTATTTGCTTATTGGATTTGAAATCAATGACATTATATTTTTACATATAAATCAAAAATTCTAAGACTTAAGAAAGCCAAAATCAAAATAATTTATAACTTCCAACCTCGTAGATTCTAGATTTAAGAAGAGTAATTGAAAGTTTAAAATATCTAAGGAATAATTGATATATAATCAATCTCAACTGAATTATTACTCAACCAAATCACCCAAAATTTTTGCCAAAAAATATTTTTAGTTGGGCTTAACTTAAGGAAATTATATCATATGCTTGTATGACACATTTGTAGAAATGGTCATACAAAACTGGATAGTCATATTTAACAAATCTTTCTTAGTGAATTTTCTAGTAAAACCTGATTGAATCTAAATTTTAGTTGCTCTACATTAAAAATGATTATCATAGTAGTTCAATTCCTTATAGTTAGTTTTCAACGTTTTCTAGTGAGAGGACAAGCTATTTCCAACTATCCCCCTAAGCCTTTATTTTCGACTGCGGAGGAAAAATTTTATAGTAGCACTTAATCTTGATGCTAGTAGCTGAATATAGTAGTTTGGATAAGTTGTGGATATTTATCTCCTTATTTTTTGGGTAAAATCAGGGATATTTCACTGACAGTCAGTATGTAGAACAGATTAAAATTAACAGTGAAAATACACATATTTTATTTACCCAACATAAAAACTATAATGACTGAAAATAAAACAAATCTTCCCAACTTATATGAGCCTTTTGCTATAGAGGCTAAATGGCAGAAATTCTGGGAGGATAATCAAGTTTATAAGGCTGATCCCAACCATCCAGGAGAACCCTATTGTATAGTCATGCCCCCCCCCAAATCTTACTGGTAGTTTGCATATGGGACATGCCTTTGACAATAGCTTGATTGATACTATGGTACGTTACCACCGCATGTGTGGTCGTAACGTCTTATACTTACCAGGAACAGATCATGCCAGTATTGCGGTGCACACAATTCTGGAAAAACAATTGGCAGAGGAGGGAAAAACTCGTTATGAGATAGGGCGTGAAAACTTTCTCGAAAGAGTCCAAAAATGGAGAGTTGACTATGGTGGTGTAATCGTCAAACAATTGACCTGCTTGGGTGTTTCCGTAGATTGGAGTAGAGAACGTTTTACCCTAGATGATATTTTATCCAAGGCGGTTTTAGAAGCTTTTAATCGCCTTTATAATGAAGGACTAATTTACCGTGGTAAGTACTTGGTAAATTGGTGTCCGGCATCACAATCTGCTGTTTCCGATGTGGAGTTGGAACTAAAGGAAGTTGATGGGAGTTTATGGTACTTACGATATTTTCTTGCCGATGGTTCTGGTCATGTAGAGATCGCAACCACTAGGCCAGAAACTATCTTTGGAGATACTGGTGTGGCCGTAAACCCAAGTGATAAACGTTACAAACATCTCATCGGGAAAACTTTGATACTGCCAATTATGAATCGGGAAATTCCGATTATTGGGGATGAGTCTGTAGATCCTATGTTTGGTACTGGATGTGTTAAGATAACTCCTGCCCATGATCACAATGATTTTGAAATAGGGAAACGCAACAATCTCCCATTTATTAATATAATGAATAAAGATGGGAGTCTAAATGAAAATACTGGGAAATTTCAGGGACAAGAGCGCTTTGTTGCCAGGGAAAATATAGTCACATATTTGAAAGCCGATGGGGTGTTACTAAAGGTAGAAAATTACAAACATAGTGTTCCCTATAGTGATCGTGGGAAGGTTATTATAGAGCCTTTACTGTCAACCCAATGGTTTGTAAAAGTTGCTCCTATGGCAGATCAATGTCTAGAATTGCTGGATAGGACAAACTCTCCTGAATTTATTCCGGAAAGGTGGACAAAAGTTTATCGAGATTGGTTGGTAAGGTTAAAAGACTGGTGCATTTCACGTCAATTGTGGTGGGGTCATCAGATACCTGCCTGGTATGCGGTGAGTGAAACAGGAGGAGAAATTGCTGATCATACTCCCTTCGTAGTAGCTTATAGTAGTGCAGAGGCAAGGGAAAAACTAGTAGGAAAATTTGGGGAAAACGTTAGGATAGAAAGAGACCCTGATGTTTTAGATACCTGGTTTTCCTCCGGATTATGGCCTTTTTCTACTTTAGGGTGGCCAGAAACAACTGCTGATTTGAAAACTTATTACCCTAACAGTATTTTAGTAACAGGATTCGATATCATCTTTTTCTGGGTAGCAAGAATGACCATGATGGCTGGTCACTTTACCAAGAGAATGCCTTTTCAACATGTTTATATCCATGGCTTAGTGTTGGATGAAAATGGTAAAAAAATGTCTAAGTCATCGAATAATGGTATAGATCCACTGTTATTGATTAATAAATATGGTACTGATGCCCTAAGATATACTCTAATTAAAGAGGTGACAGGTGCTGGTCAAGATATTCGCCTTGAGTATGATCGTAGTAAGAATGAATCTTCTTCTGTGGAAGCTTCCCGTAACTTTGCTAATAAATTGTGGAATGCAGCACGGTTTGTAATGATCAACTTGGATGGACAAACACCTCAACAGTTGGGTATGCCAGAAACCACAGAACTAGCGGATGAGTGGATTCTATCCCAACTGCACCAGGTTATACAGACGAACCATGATTGCATGGATAGATATAGTTTGGGTGAAACGGCTAAAGCCATATATGAATTTATTTGGGGAGATTTCTGTGACTGGTATATTGAACTTGTAAAACCTCGTCTACAGAATAAGTTTGATACAGAATCTCGTAGAACTGCTCAGCAAACCCTAGCCTATGTATTAGAAGAAACTTTAAAACTATTAAGCCCATTGATGCCACATATTACCGAGGAAATTTGGCATACCCTTACCCAACAGGGGAAAGACTCTGAACTAATTTTATCTTGTCAGAGTTATCCTAAAGTTAATCCCAAATTAATAAACCCAGAATTAAAAGTACAGTTCAACTTGTTAATTGGGGTAATCCGAACAATCCGAAATTTAAGGGCAGAGGCAGATATCAAGCCTGGCATCAAGGTCAATACTAACTTACTTAGTGAAAACCATCAAGAAATACAAATCCTCAATATTGGAAAGACCTATATCAAAAATCTGGCAAAGGTTGATAATCTAGCAATCATATCTGTACAAGAATCAACTTCTAGGCAAATAAAGTGGCGAAAAATATTAGCAGTTTTATTTGCTCTATTTCTGGTAAAACTTGCTCTTGCAGCATCTAATACTTTAGGAAATATTCCTATTATCGGTAATTTATTTGAAATAGTTGGTTTTCTTTATACCATCTGGTTTGTCAGCCACAACTTAATATTATCTGAGTCCAGAAAAAAGTGGGTGCAAAAAGCTTCCCAATTAATTACCGTAGATCAACAAGAATGTACTTCGGCAGAACTAGACCAATCAATTGCAGGAGTTGTGGGAACTATACAAGTATTAATACCCTTAGAAGGAGTAGTAGATACAACCGCCTTTAGGGGAAAACTAGAAAAAAATTAACTAAAGTCGAAAGTGAGGCTCAATCTTTGGCTATTCGCCTGAATAACCCAAAATTTGTAGAGAAGGCTCCAGCAGAAGTCGTTCGAGGGGTAAAAGAGGCTTTAACAGAAGCTCAAAAACAAGCAGAAATTCTACGAGAACGTCTTCAAACACTTACTTAAATATTAATGGAAGAATTTAAAATAATTATGGCAGAGTGGATAATGTCATAATTACTTCTTTATCTTGAGGAGAACGTTATTCTCATGATTATGGCCATTTTTGTTTGAGGTTCAAATATTGTAATAATAGAACGTCATTCATTTTATGGCCACTATTAATTTACAGCCTTCAATTGTAGAATAATTAAAATATAAGGTATGAAGGTATGATTGACTAGATATACAGATACTAAATTTAATTAAAAGTTAACATATAATAAACCTAATCAACTTGATGAACAAAGTTTTTCTGATGAAAATTAATAAAACTGCTATAAAAGTCATAAATTAAGTATAAAAATATATACATCAAATATTCTATGATTAGCTCAAGTTTATGAAAATAAGTTTTATCCCGGTAATAATGAATGACCTCTTCCAGCTTATCAATAAGTAGAGTATTTATAGATCATACTTTCTCCCAGAGGATATTTATTTGTTGGATGATAAATGTTACTTCTAATTTGATAAGACAGGAGGTTATTATGTTGCTACTATTACTATTAGCTATTATTTAATGGAATTTAGAGCTTCTTGGCAAATAACTCTTGTCCCCACTTTTCATTTAAAACATTCTAAACTTTTGCCCTTGCTATCACTGCAAGTTTATTGGCATCATAATAACTCTGAGGTATGAGGAGAATTTGGCTATTATTAAAAATTGCTAGATAGTTTTAAAACTGTTACAAACTCTTCTTATCATTTGCTATGATATCAGTAATTTTGAGTCAAGCAGCAAACAGAGTAGGAAGAAATAATAACAACTGACTATATAAAGTCAATATTCAGCCCAGCATAGTTCGTATTTATATGCACATCATAATAAAATAAAATACATCGAAGAGTAAAGATAAATTACAATAATCCTATTTTAATATAAAAATTAATTCACTTTGTATACTAGTTGACTTTTAATAGATTTAATTTTTAGGAATATTCATAAAACCTCTTAGAAATAACTATTATTAAACAGTTTAATAATAGTTATTTTTTATTCATAGTAATAAAATAGTAAAGTGCTACTAGTTAATCATTATTAGTTTAAGTAATCGTGGTTAATTTACTCAGGTAAACTAGCACTATTCTTATTAATGTAAAATCAATATTTGTTGGTGTAGCTATAACTAAATTGGACTTAAGGTAACTAAGCTAAGAATTATCTATAGATCATAAAAGGGGATATAAAATTTCTTATTTGAACAAATAAATTGCTTGATAAAGTAGATACTATGCTTAAGACTTTAAACGTTAGTAGCTGCTAATCTATTTATTTGTAATTATCAATACTTATAATGATTTTTATTTGACCTAAATTTCCAAATAGGTGTTGCTCTTCTATAGAGTAAATTTACTTAATATTTGATTATCAATGAATTTTAAGAAGGATTATAATTTTAATTATATATCTTTTTCTGGTACTCTCACTAATGATGATTTGCTGCTCACATTGTGCCATAGAAACTTTAATGTTCAAATTTATACATGATATAATATCATTTAATTTGGCTCCTATAACAACTTTACTACTTGCATGATTCTGATTATTTCATTACTAAATTACTTAGCTTTTCTAGTTGTTATTTGAATTTATTTACTATTCTATTTATTATTGTTTATCTGTTTTCTTCAGTATGTCTCACAATACAATATTTATTAGCTTAGATAATATTTACATTTTAAATTTATGCTTATTTTAAGTATGATTACCTCTCTATTAGAGTTATCTTATTTTGCTTTTTAGTGTTTCTATAACTTTTTTATCTTTAATGCTTATCTCAATTACTTAATTTTACTACAAAATGCAGCAATTTTTTACTATTAATTCTATTAAGGATATCCTCCCCCAAAATATCCATTATCCCTTGTAAGTATCACTCTTGCCTGAAATTAATCACTTTAACTCTTGCTCCAGAAATAGTAATTGTGAAACTTAATTCACTTCAGTCATAATGGCCTATGAGTATTTAGCAAATATTTTGTACTATAGTTTAAAGACAATTTAAATACATTAACAATGAAACACCTATTACCATATTCTTACTAAGATTAATATTAGGGGTCTAGTTTAAGTGCAGATCGTGAACTCAAAACAAGCAAAGGTATTTATTACCCGTTATATTCCCACTGAATTAAAGGAGCTAGAAGAAATTGCTACCATTGAAGTTTGGGAAGAACGTCAACCACCTCCACGAGCAGTTTTATTAGAAAAAGCACGGACAGCTAATGGTATTCTCTGCTTGTTAACTGACCCTATAGATAGAAAACTAATAGAATCTGCAAGTAATTTGCAAGTAATTAGTCAAATGGCCGTAAGTTACGACAACATTGACATTACTGCAGCTACAGCACAAGGAATTCCTGTAGGCTATACTCCTGGTATGTTAACTGATACTACCGCCGATTTAACTTGGGCTTTATTAATGGCTGCAGCAAGACAGCTGTTAATTGCAGATAGATTTACTCGTGGAGGTTTGTGGAAAGCTTGGGAACCTGATTTATTCTTAGGAGCAACTATTACTGGTGCAACTTTGGGGATTATTGGTTTTGGAGAAATTGGAAAAGCAATAGCTCGTCGTGCTCAGGGTTTTGACATGCGGGTCTTGTATAATAGTAATTATCGGTGCGATGTGCATTTGGAAAATTATCTGAGTATAGAGTTTAGCAATTTAGAAAGACTACTAAGAGAAGCAGACTTTATTACTATTCATATACCACTTTCTCCGAATACTTACCATTTATTAAGCGATCACCAGTTTAGATTAATGAAACCATCAGCGATTCTAATCAATACTGCACAAGGGCAGGTTGTTGATCAAGATGCATTATATAATGCCCTGAGTGAAGGCCAACTTGCCAGTGCTGCAATTGATGTGACAGAGCCAAAACTAATTGCTTCTAATAGCCCATTATTTGCCCTGGACAATTTAATTATTACACCTAATCTCAGTGATGCTAGCCGGGAAAACAGGAAAAAAATGGCAAATATGGCAATTAAAAATTTGATTGCAGGACTGAAGGGTGATTTACTACCCTATTGTGTAAATTCAGAAGTATACTCCTAATTTAATTTTCCTTTCACTATCGAATTAATCATAATTTATTTAAAATAATAGCAAAAGCCCAGTTAATCACACCTTATTATCCGTATAGATGTCAGGTCAAATTTATACGTAATTTTCTGCGTAGTTATAGAATAGCTTGTTATATAATTAACTTCTTAAGTACATAACCTAGAGTGTAAGTGGGAATAATCTTCATGTTATTTAATATGTTTATTTAATGAGATGATTATGAGCAAAGTATTGTAATTAACATATATTAGTTTGCAGTAATTAGTGGATTATCTAAACTGTTATCCATAGTAGCCATACTAGTATTAATTTTAGATTGGGTGATAACAAAACAGTTTTGAGTTAATCAGGTATAGTTATTTGAAAATACTTTGTAGTGAATAGTTTAATACTTATGACTAATTGATTATGTGTTTTTCATAGTAAAAGTATAAAATGAGATTCACAAACAAATAAAATTACAGTATTTAAACTTACACTGCCAGTTTTTTGGAGGAAAAGTCCAGTGTTGTGCTCCTGATTATTTTGTTAACTATTATATTTACTCAGTTTAGTAATTTAGATTGGGGCACAGAATCTTGTAGGTATATTTAGAATAACTAGTACCATAGGTTGTTAATATACTGTAAATCATTAGGTGTGTGTGTTTATGGAAAGTATTACAAAAAACTACTATTAATTTTGAAAGTTCATCAAAAGTTTTTTTATTTGCTTAAGCTGTTTTCATGAGTAAAATTTGTAGGGAATAGCAGGTTTTATAAAGGTTTACTATTAGGTATACCTATAGGACGAGGAAATTTACTAGATGTCTTTGTTATTTTTTTCAGGTATAAACAATGACGAGTTCCTTGGCTCAGAGGAGTCTTAAATTTGTCAATGTATGCTATTACACCACCAAGCTGTTTTGCTACACCCGTCACAGAGGTAATCTCATAATCCATCCAATTACCCCGATAAATGATAGCTAAACCACCCTTTTTTATTAATGGTAGTGTATATTCAATACAAGCAGAGGTATTACTTACAGCACGGATTAAAGCTACATCATATTGTTCTCTATATTTTGGATTATGACCGATTTTTTCGGCCCTACCAACTGTAGTCGTAACATTATGTAATTCTAATTCCGGGATAATTTGAGTTAGAAAAGTGACTTTTTTTTGTGTAGAATCAAGTAAATTAACTTGACTGTTAGGAAGCATAATTGCAAATGGAATTCCTGGAAAACCACCACCCGTACCAATATCGATTACAGATAATTGATTATGTGAATTACTGAGCAACGATACTACCCCCCGTAAAGAGTCCCATAAATGCTTTTCCCAAAAATCTTGGGGTTCAATTATCCTCGTTAAATTAAGTTTTAGATTACCCTGTAAAATCAATTCGTATAGTCTTTGGAATTGTATCTTCTGTCGGGTTGTTAATTGTGAGTTAAGAGTTGTCTGCCAAATATCTTCCATTTCTAGTAAGAAAGATAAAAGAGAATTATTCACAGTCTTTAATCAAGTACTAAATCTTATTTGTAATGGTACGATTTGAGATGAGCCTATGTCTACTTAGTATATTGAGTCATGAACGCTAATATACTTCATAATATATTGGTCTCCTCAATTAGAAAACAACAATTTGTAACTTATTTTTTTATTTTTGCTTTTTCATAAATTTAACTGTAGTCAATTATACATGATTTGTATAGTAGCAATATTGATTGATAAATAAATCCATTAAACTTCAAGAACCTGATTCAAGATAAAGAGTCTGCAGATCAGCAGTATGTTACTCTACATTAGAATAGGAATTTTAACAATAAAATTTTAAGATTATTTGGGTTACAGTTCCCTATAAATATTAGTTTTTAATACACGATTTATTAGTTTAATTATAGTTACCTAAATATGAGCTGTATCTATTTAGTTATAGTTGTTATTCAAGAGACTTCTTGATATGCCTGAATATCTCTGTATATGTACAAATTCGCAATATACTTGTATTGATTTATATTATGTATATATTTCTGTAATTCAATTTGGAATCAATCTTTTTTAGCAAATAAATCCCTTGAGAAGTAAATTTATTCTAAATATACCAGATAATAACCTTAAAGTCTCTTAAAGATTGAGTATTAAAGTATTCAAATAGGTTGTGATAAAAAAGTCCTAAACTATCCTTATACTGTTAGATTTTTCTAATCTGGTAATGGTTAACAACGCTAACAAATTTAGTCAAATTCCGGGTTTATACCCTGAGAATATCAAGTACAGCTGTTATAGGTAGATGGTGCTAAGCTAAAAATCAGAGTACTTGTTCTCTTTTAAAAATAATTTTTACTTCAACTTATGTGTAAAGTTTTCTTGTTACATTCATCTAATACTAAAATTTTTGAAATATTGAAGGAAATCAAAACCTGATGGTAATACTATAGATATACAAAGTATTAGACTCAAATCAAAAATCATAAATCTTAATTTTGTAAGAATTAAACCTTTTTTAATTCGGGAATTTTAACATGATTTTATTATCATCATTTTTGCGATGACAATATTAAGACTTAAATCTCAATTACTCATAAGTAGATATTTGTGAATTTCCAAACCATTTGGTTTTTAATCAAGTAAACCAAGAAAAACCATAGCTAGCAAAATTTTAATAAATTAATTGCTAGCTATGGTTTTACAGGCAAACCGCAAAATAACGGGGAAAAGGCATTTTTCTATTTTTAAATGTCAATTATTTTAAACCTTCTTTAACCAGCTGAACATAGAACGTAAATCACTACCTACTTTTTCAATAGGATGTTCAGCTTCTTGTCTTCGCATAGCAGTAAAACCAGGTTTTCCAGATTGGTTCTCCAAGATAAATTCTCGTGCAAATTGCCCAGATTGGATTTCTCTTAGGATCTTCCTCATCTCAGTCTTAGTTTCTGATGTCACTAACCGTGGCCCCCGAGTGTAATCGCCATACTCGGCAGTATTAGAAATACTATCGCGCATATTTACTAAACCACCCTCAACGACCAAATCTACAATCAACTTCACTTCATGAAGACACTCAAAATATGCTAATTCTGGTTTATAACCAGCTTCTACCAAAGTTTCAAAAGCAGCTTTTATTAAAGCACTTAGACCACCACAAAGTACAGCCTGTTCACCAAACAAGTCAGTTTCTGTTTCTTCGCGAAAAGTTGTTTCCAAAATGCCAGCACGTGTCCCGCCAATACCTTTAGCATATGCCATGGCTTGGTCACGTGCTTGCCCACTGGCATTTTGATATACAGCAAATAAACAAGGTACACCCTGTTCTTGTTCATAAGTCCGGCGCACCAGGTGTCCTGGACCTTTCGGTGATACCATGATAACGTCTATACCATCAGGTGGAACAACTTGATTAAAGTGAATGTTAAACCCATGGGCAAAGGCTAATGTATTACCTGGCTCTAAATTAGGTTCAATACTTTGCTGGTAAATGCTTTTTTGCAACTCATCTGGCAAAAGAACCATAATAAAATCAGCAGCTTTTGCTGCGTCCGCAACATTTTTTACAGTTAATCCAGCTGCTTGTGCTTTTATTGCTGACTTACTGCCCGCATATAATCCAACAATTACATTCATACCACTATCTTTAAGATTTAAAGCGTGGGCATGACCTTGGGAACCATAACCGATAACTGCAATTGTTTTTCCAGACAATAAGTCTATATTTGCGTCCGCATCATAATACATTTGGGCCATGAGAGTGTCTTTACCTCAGCAATGAATAATATTCACTGCAAGTTTACAACAATCTTAATACAAAGTAAGTCCGTAATTACTGATAGGTTTATAGATAAAGTTAAAAAAGCTAAGAGAGTAATAAAATTATTTTGAAATACTTTATGAGTTAAGCATCTTAACTCATAAAGTATCTTCTATACCACCATCAAACATGGCCATACACATAAATATATTAATAATATGCATTAAAGACCCCTCAGAATTATTAATTTAATGAGAGTGAACTTTTTGATCACACCATATCATTAAGACTTTGACCAAGAGACTTTCATAACATCAACATCATTGAATCAACTATAAGTTTTTATTCTTGGGATAAACCTACCTCTAAGCTTCTGATGAGAAGTGAGGATATTAACATGGCATTTTTGGCCTATGAGAAGTACAAAATACCCTTCAAATATGAAATCACGAAGTTAAATTACTTGGATTTACTAAAAGTTTTTATTACTTTAATTTAGCCTTTAGTTATTCATAATTAGGGAAAATTAAAAACTAATGATTTATTATTAAGTATAATAGATACCCTGTGAATTCTGGAATGTATTTATCATCTCCTAATTAATTTTTATTTAGTCTAATTTAGTCAGAATAATAATCTTAGGATAATAAAAATTTGATAACTTAACATTTTCAATGTGTATAGGACTGGATTCTGGAGAAAAAGTGGCATAAGCAATTGATTACATCCTTGATACGCATTCAATAATTAAAAACTATTAAGTTTATAATTATTGAATGAATTAAAATTAACCAGTTTACATAGAATCAAAAAAAAGTTGCTTTGGTACATTGATGTTTTGCTTTTCTTTGTTATTTTTATCTAGTATAATAAATACTATAGAATTTATCTAAAATAATATAGATAATTAAATTTAATTAAAATATCTGGTAAATTTAGTACCATTTAATTATCTATACAATAAAAAAATATTTAGGAACTATGTATGACAAGTATTACACTGTCTTATTTCCCCATTTTCCAAAAATTAGTCAATACTAATATTGAGTGCCTGTTTTACGATGGTGAACAGCAGTAATAGCATCTGGTTTAAGTAATTTACCATTATCAACTTTGGCATAAACAACCCAATGATCATTACATTCCATTCGTTTTTGAATGGTGCATTCCAGATAGGCAGAAGCATCACAAAGAATAGTACAACCATTGTCAGAAACTTCAGTGGGGAATCCTGAAAACCGATCTTCTCCAGGAGCAAATTTTCTACGGAAATGCTTCATATACTCTTGTTGTTTACCTTCGGGGAGGAGATTCAGAACCAATTGATTTCCCGAATATAGAAGGGATTCTGCTGCTCGCTCTTTACCAATTGCTACAGTGATTCCCGGAGGATTAAATGTTGCCTGAGATACCCACGCACCTAACATACCAGTAGATATATCACCTTGTTTGACTGTTAATATATATACCGAACCAATTATCCTTCCTACTGCTTGTTCTGTGGGAGTAGCAGCTATTTGGGGAACTCTAATTTTGTTACTTTTCTTCAGTACCTGGACAAAATCTGTACCTAGTTCTTCGCATTCTTTGAGGATTACATCAGAAGGTTTAAATTTGACTTTAAGGGGCTCAAAACCCAATTTATACCCAGCTTCCTTAAGTTTATTATCAATAAAATCAACAGCTTCTCCACTCCAACCATATGAACCTACAACTCCAGCAATTTTTGTGTTGTCCCCAATTGCCAATACAATTCCCAATACAGTGTGAATAGGAGTAGGTGGATGACCACCAATAGTAGGAGAACCGATAATAAAACCATCTGACTTTTCTATTGCTGCCTGAATTTGATCATTTCCGGCAAATTCACAATTGATAGATTGAACTGCAGCCCCTCCCTTATTTAAACCAAAAGCTATTGCTCGTGCAAGGGTAGCTGTATTACCATAGGCGGAAGCATATAATAGGGCAACAGATATTTCCCTTTCGCTTTGAGCACAACTCCATTGTTGATAATATTTTGTTAGTTCTACTAGACTATAGCGCACTAAAGGTCCATGGCCTACACCATACATTCTTAGGGGTAGATCAGATATTTTCTCTAAAGCTGCTAATACATGTGTAGCATTGGAAGCCATTAAGCAATCAAAGTAGTATCGTTGGTCTTCCTTAAGACTTTCCCACTGCTCGTCAAAAATTTCATCTCCGCATACATGGCTACCAAATAACTTGCCAGTATATAATATTTGACTTTGAGGATCATAAGTAGAGAGTCCTCCAGGCCATCTTGGGCTAGGAGTGGGAATAAAACGCAACACATGCCCTTTACCTAAATTTATGGTTTCCTTACCCCGCATGGTGAGCACTTTCAATGCTTGCCCGGAAAAAGCTTCTTTTAAGTGAGATGTGCCGATAACAGAAGCAACAAAAGTTACTTCTGGAGCTCGCTCTAAAATCATTTGTAGGGTAGCTAAACGGTTGGGATTAAAATGACCCAGAATAATATAATCAATTTTGTTCCAGTCCGTACACTGGCGTAATGCTTCTAAATAAATCTCTGCAAAAGTTTCTGGGGTTGGGTCTATAATTGCAGTCTTATCACCCTGAATTATATAACTGTTGACAGTAGTACCCTTAGCTCGTGCAAACTCAATTTCAAATCTTAAACGTGTCCAACTGCGTGCTCTCAATACCAATGTGTCCGTAGCAATTGGTACATACTGAACATCACGAGAATAAGTATTATTCATAATAATTTCAAGTTGAGAATAGAAAAATAGCAGAATAAAATGATGAGATAAGGGAAGGTAAAAGGAAAAGATGGAAGGAGAAGGGAAAAATAAATATCAACCTTTAACCCTTATTCACTAACCACTGCCAATTTACCATTCCCATCTGAATTTAATAATAGTTACCGACTTTGCGATGACGGACAGCAGTAATTCCTTCTGGCTTGGAAACTCGACCATTTTCGACAGAACAGTACATGATAAAATGGTCGCTACATTCCATGATGTTTATCACTTTACATTCCATATATGCTAGGGCACTGGTGAGAATAGGAGAGCCATTTTGTGCAGTTTGAGTATTGATGTTTGCAAAGCGATCATAACCAGGAAGTAAACGCTTGAGGAAATGCCTTTTTAGGTCTTTGTAATTACCTTCTTCTAAAACATTCAGAACAAAGTGATCGCCAATTTGCAACATTGACTCGATCACTCGTACCTTAGCTATAGCAACTGTAAAGCCTAAAGGTTGTAAACTAGCTTGAGCAACCCAAGACACTAACATTCCCGTTTGAGATCCATTTTTAGCAATAGTAAGAATGTAAATTCCATTACTAATACGACCTAGGGCTTTTTCCAGATTTACATCAATGGACTTAATTTGCTTGATATTACGGGCACGTACAATCAACTGCCCCATATCGGTGCCGCATTCTTCCAATTCTCGGAACAGAGAGTCATTGGGTGTATATTTTACCTTAATTGCTGGGAAGGCCTCTTTGACACCAAGATCAATGAATTTCTTACGTAGGGGAGAAATTGGCTCATCATCCCCACCAAAAGACTCAAAAAACCCAACAAACTGATGATTATTAATAACAGCAAGTAAGGAGCTAATTGCTGCATTAGCTGTTGCATTATCTGATGAGGGCATACCAATAACAATTCCAGCAGAACGCAATGCTAACTCATTTACTTCCTGAACACATGTGGTGGCAATATCGATAAATTCTACATTCACCTCACTTTTTTGAATTCCACGTGAAATTGATTGTGCCAAGCGGTCACTATATCCATAACCAACAACATAAAATACACCAACAGTAGTTTCTTTTTTAGCTTGCTTTTGACTCCAACTCCTGTAGAATTCTCGCCATATATCAAGATGGTGGTATAGCAGGGGGCCATGACCATTGGCAATGATCTTAATATCTCCTAATTGGCCCATTTTCTTCATTGCATTTATCAAAGAACGGGCATTTGGTCCCATTAAGCAATCATAGTAAAAGCGAAAATCTGCTTCAATTGCTTCTAGATCTTTATCAAAAGTATCCTCACTACAGTAGTGCATACCAAATGCATCACAAGTGTAGAGTACCTGTGTCTGGTGATCATAACTAAAAATAGTATCAGGCCAATGTAAGTTTGGTGCACTGACGAATTCTATTTCATGCCCTTTCCCAATATTAATACGATCACCACTTTTGACAATCCGCTTGGAAAAAGGATCATGAACTAAGTTATCCAAAAATTGCAGGGCTATTTTAGAGGCTAATACAGTTGCTCTAGGAGCCAACTGGAGAACGTCTTCAATTACACCACTATGATCTGGTTCTGTATGGCTGACAATAATATAGTCAATTGCTTTAAGATTAACTAAACTTTTTAGAGCATTTAAGTATAAATCCCGAAACTTCTGATGGGAAGTATCTACCAGAACAGTTTTCTCACCCTTAATTAAATATGAATTGTAGGTTGTACCATTTTGTAATCCAAATTCTATATCAAAGCGATCGCGGTCCCAATCCAAAGAGCGAATTGCCGTTGTATTGGTTGCAATTTCGACAGTTTGGATAGTTAAACGACGCTGGGCGTTCTCTGAGAGCGCAACCATTAGTCATCTCCGAGCACAAATAATCTGGACTTATTTCTGTCTCTATTGTGCCGGAAGTTTATTCTTAAAGTTGTAGTAAAGAATATATTTAGCAGTTGTTAAATGTATTCTTTACTACAACTTTATTGGTATTATCCTTATTGAAATTATTTTTAACTCAAAAATTCCACAGGACAGATGATAATATAGTGGTTCAGTTGTTTTCAGAGAAAGTAAAATTCCATATTAGCAAAACAAAATACTCGAGTTTCTAATTCATGCCGATAAATTTCTAATCATTAAATCTACCTATACTTTAGTATTTTATCGAATATTTATAAGCCATTAGATTAGGAAAAATACCTATTAAGAGAAGTCTGCTTATCATATATAATAGGGAACAAGAATTTAAATATGAAATTCCTAGAAATCTTAAAATTAATAAATACCATGATCTATAAGAGTAAATAAAATAAAATTATCAAATTTTCACAGAAAATATAAGTATTAGTTAATTCTGTTAGGAAATTAGTTAAATATAAAAATTATGAATAGTATTATTGATACTGATGTTCAATAATATATTGAAATATTATTTATGAAGCATAATTTATTATTCCACGATAGAAATTATAGTCAAACAGTACTGGAATATTAATAGTTATCCTAATTTTTCGTAATTAAACTAGTAATACCCATTTGTTAACAACGTTTCAACTGAGTTAATAAAATCACAATATCATCTATAGCCTTTCTCATTAATGAAGTTCTTTTTCCGGTTTGATTAGCCATAATACTAAAAATAATTGGGCTGTAGTGTGGGGGTTTAACATATCCTGATAGGGTAACCACCCCACTCAATGTACCTGTCTTTGCTTGTACGATTCCCATTGCAGGTGTGTCTTTAAATCGTCTTTTTAAGGTTCCACTTACACCTGCAATGGGAAGAGAAGCACGAAAAACTTTGAATTGAGGTGATCTCGTCATTCCTTGCAGGGTTTGAACTAAGGCTTCAGGACTAATCAGGTTTTTGTGAGAAAGTCCTGAACCATCTACTATTTTGTAGCTTTGGGGAGTAACTCCTAATTTCTGTAGGTTTTTTTGCAAAACTTTTAACCCCAGTTTGGCTGTATCTTGTCGATTATTGTTCTTACTCTGACTGCCTAAGGTTTTCAGTAAAGCTTCTGCAAACAAATTATTACTACTAGTATTAACTTCTGCTATCAACTTAGATAATTCAGGAGATTTGACTGCTGCAACCTCTAAATTATTTTTATTATTAGAGCCAAAAAATACCCGGTTAACATACACTCCTGATCTTAAAAGACTTAAAAGCAAACGTCGGGTAAAATGTTCAATGGGATCAAAAACTGCAATGACAGTTATCTTGGGTTTATCATTAGTAGCTAATTGACCCTCAATTTTTAATATTGGTCCTTTTAAATCCCGAGTAACTTTGACAAAACCAGGTTTTTCTTTTTCAGTAGTAACAGTATTATTTTCTATCTTCCAGTAGTATGCTTCTAATGGTTTATCCCATATTATACGCAATCGTTTGCCAATAGTTTGAGGAAATAACCTAACTATCGTGGAATTCCCATTTATAATCAGGCTATTAATCGGTGCACCATAATAATACTGTAAATCTTCCCACATCCAACTAGGATGAACCATTTTTCCTTGAAAATAGCTATCATCAACAATTAATTGTTTAATTTGATTAATACCTTTTTTACGTAACTGTTGGGCTAAACTTTTTAACTGAGTATCCTTTAAACTGGGGTCACCCCTACCTACTACCCGAAAAATTCCTTCTCCATCTTGGTATATAGAGGTGCGAATTTGAAAATCCGCTCCTAATACTTGTAATGCTGCGGCAGTAGTGAGTAATTTTGTATTAGAAGCAGGAACAAAATATTTTTCTGCATTACGGATATAAAGGATTTTTTGTGTATCTTGACTAGTTATCAATATTCCCCAATTAACCCTATTAAAAGTAGGCCTATTAACTATGGCATCCACTGCACTAATTAATTGACTACTACAGAGCATTTTATCCATTGAGATTTTTGCCATAGCAGATTCTTTGTGATGCAAACTTACATAGGTTGACAACAAAATTATAAATAAGCCTTGAAAAATCTTATGAGGTAGTAAGTAATTCATTTATTTTTCCAGTATCAATTATTATCTCGTACCACTTCCAATCAGCAATCTCTACCTCTTATAAAATAGACCTATTCAATCAGATTTAGGTGGTGATGAAAATTGCTTTTTGTAGATTGATTATCCTATTTACTTTGAATTTATTTTAAAAAGTGAGAGTAGTTAAATTAAGAAAGATGTTAAACAACTCTTATAAGGGATAAATATTTATACTAGGTTGTTGCCCTATTTTAATAAACTTTATGATTAAACCATAATTTCCAGATATATTCATTTTATGAACTGAAAGTTTATAGTGTTATTCTAAGCTTGAGAGAAATATTGGGAGACAGTTAACTGTGCAAGATTCAGCAGGAGTTAGAAAACCATCAGCTTACTGGAATAGTCTTATTGCCGATCTTATTCTCATGGGAATGTTAACAGGTCCGATTATAGCTCCTTTTTTTGCAGCATCTAGTTCGCCAATATTATCTGCTATTGCGCAGATAATTTACTGGATGGGTCATCATGTCTGTCCTCAACCACATATGGGAATAGAATTAAAATCACCATTCATCATGGCTGTATGTATGCGTTGTTATGGAACAATTACGGGACTATCGATGGCTCGACTCTTATACACATTCACTGGTGGTAAGGGCTTTTACTGGCTAGCTCAATATCATTGGAATGGGGTTGCAATAACTACTTTGCTAATGATGAATTACCCTATAGAGCTTGCAGCTCAAACTTTACATTTATGGAAATTTAATAATTATATAGTTACACCCTTTGGATTAATTACAGGTTTGGCTTGGGGTTTATTTACTATGCCAATTTTACATAGTAATCACCCTACCTGAAATCAAAAGTAATATTTACTACTTCTATAAAATAACCCCTGATTTTTGGAGTAGGATGAAACTTATATATTATTTAGTTATCAATACCAAAATATTATGAACTATAACATAAGTAAGATAGGTTTTTAGAGAGAATATCGGAAGTCTAGTAGAAAAATTTATTGACGAGTATCTACTAATACTGTGCAAGAAAATTTGAAGTGATACTAGCAGCTTTGTATGTCTTAATCAGGGTAGTTAAAAGTGATATGTCTAAAGGCAGTAAGTAATTTCTAGAAACATTTAATAATCATTAGGATTAATATTCCTTAGTAACCATATGCCCAGATTATTTCTCCGGGCAATTAACCTTATGATGCTGTAAATATAGTGTAACAACTTTTTAAATTTGGATAAAATCAAGGAATTATGTTACCCGAAAATATTATGTGGTTGTATTACTTTTGTATATTAATTATTTCCATACTTTAATGGAATAAACGATGTAAGTCAACGTAATTTAATTTCCTGAATAATTTTAAGCGTATACTCTAGAGTAGAGATATAAAATTGTATATTTTATTATGATGATTAAACCTCATATAATTAATAATTCATTATAAGTATTTCATTGACTGTATTACGTTTAGAAATATTGCTATTTATAGTGCGATTTGCCCTAATCCTTTCAATTCGATAATTGCTGTATGCATTTGAAAAAAAACTGTAATTGTTAAATTCTGAATTGCTTAAAAGTAGTTTAGAATTCTTGGAATCTATCAATTTAAAAAAGTCTCTTAATCTTAGTTGTTCTAAATCATCGAATTTATGTTGTGAGTAGGATGTGAAATTGGAAGTTTTACTGATTGGTTTATAAGGTGGGTCTAAATAAATAAAAGTATGATTGTCAACAAATTTTTCACACATACTAAAATCTCCTTGATAAATAAAAGTATTTTCTAGAATCAGAGAAACTGAGCAAAGATTTTCTGCATTGCATATCCTGGGCTGACTATACTTACCCATCGGTACATTAAATTCACCTTTAGAATTTACTCTAAATAACCCATTAAAACAGGTTTGGTTCAGGAAAATAAGTTGTGCTGTTCTTTCTATCCATTTATGGTTTTGATAATGTAAATCTACATTATTTCTGCATTGATTAAATTGCCGGCGTAATTGATAAAAATAATCTTTGCGTCCTATTTCTGATAGGGACAAGTATTGATTTTCAATACTTGATAGCATTGCTATCAATTCATCCACGTGATTTTGAATAGTTTTATATGCTATGTATAATTCTGGGTTAATATCAGAGATGAAAAGCCTTTCGATTGTTTGGTACGAACTTGCCAAATGTAAAAATATAGCCCCACCACCAACAAAAGGTTCAATATAAGTTTTAATTCCGCCATTTTCTAATTCTGGTGGAAAAAAGTGGCTTATTTGTGATAATAATTTATTCTTTCCGCCAGCCCACTTTAAAAAAGGTTTTATCATCATCTATAATTCCATACTATTTATATAGTATAAATTTAGTATCAAGATTTTCAAATTCATGGAGATATTCAGAACAGATAGAGCATACACCATGCCTATTTTTAGGCTACTTTCAAGTAAGTTTATAAGTAGTTATAGTTTGAAAGATAAATATCAAAATACATAAAAATTGAAATGTCTAATGGATACTTAGTTATTTGTATTTTTATCTGTTTTGAGTCAATCATTACTAAGAAAAATTTTTTAATAAGTCTTACAAAAATATAATTGCCTCTTGGTAATGAATTCACGGTAATTCTTCTGAAGACTGTTATAATTTTTACGGAACAATGACTTTAATCAACTTAGTTAATAAAATAACTCCAGTTTGGTAAGATAATAGTAGGATAAAAATGTATTACTTGTTAAAATATTGCTTTTAATAGTTATATCTCCATAAAAATGCATGTGCGTTGAATCTATGATACCCTTGGTTATGTCAAGTATATAATTTATTATTGATCCCTAGCTGATAGCAACATCCTTATGATAATTCTTCCTACTGAGAATGTTTTATATGGATTGTTAGTTCATAATAATAAGTATTACTAATGAAAGTTTTTCCTTGGATGTTTTGTATAGAAGAGTTTCGGGATAAATTACTAGTTATACTTCCAACCTAAAAATTAGATTTCTTCTGGAATCAAAATCATAAGTATTTTCATAATCATACTAATTATGGGGGATTTCTAAACTGTACTGTGTGTTTAGCCAAAATTTTGTACTGACAGCTAGCATTCATGAGTCTCTTCGCTGCTAATTCAGTATTGCTACATAAGTTACTCAGAAATTCTATTTATAGGGGGGGAGATTTTTATTAGCAGGTATGCTTAAAATTAAGTCTCCTATATAAATACATAATGTAGTTTTTACACCACTAGATTTTTACAATATATTCTCCCATTATTTTGGGCAATATAAGTCGAAATTTACCATTGATAATGGATCAATGTGCTTGGGATTACGCTGGTATAAAATTTATTGGTGGTACACCAATAAATCCTGTAGAAACATTATTATCTGGATAGTTGCATATTTTAAGACGGTTGTTATAATTGCTGTTAAGCACAAATTACTTGCCGTTTTATTGATAATCATTAAAAGTCTAGAAGAAGCACCATGATTTTAGACTTTAAGACTGTTGTGCAGATTGATCAAGGAATAATAAAGGTTAAGATTAATTATACTCCTACAAAGGATTAAATTAGTAGAAGTCAAATTCACTGAGATCATCAAGATTACCAATCATAAGGGTGGAGTTCACATGTTAGACTCCCAGGCATTTTTTGTTTTTATGCCCACATCTGCTCCTGGGAAACTTTAGCTGTTATTATTCTATTTATTAGGTATTATCTTGTCTGATAAAAAATAATCGGCTTTAATATGTTTATTATTGATTGTAAATTAACTGTAAATATTATATGCATTCATAAATAGTCATTCCACATTAGAGTAATAATCCTAGCGCAATTAATAAATAAGTATAGCTTATTTTGAATGCATATGCTGCAAAGCTAACCTAATAAATAGGGAACAAGGAAACACAGGAAATCGTGCAGGCAAGGGTCAAGTAAATAAAACAATAATTAATGAGGGTAAACTCTTAACCCATAACTGGAGTATTATAATGAATAGTTGTATTTTACTAGTAGATATAATTCAAGAACCGCAGTTGCGTTATACGTCGGACAACTTAGAAGTCACGGAAATGTTAGTGCAATTTCCAGGGATAAGAGAAAATGATCCTCCGGCTACTCTAAAAGTAGTTAGTTGGGGAAAATTAGCAAGAGAAATTCAACAAAATTATCATCTAGGTGATCACACCATTATCGAAGGACGCCTAAGTATCAATACTATCGAACGTCGAGAAGGATTTAAGGAAAAAAGAGCAGAATTGACAATTCAAAAAATTCACTCTTTTGGGAATATGGTTAATACCCTTTCATCATCCTCTATCTCTTCCTTATCTGACTCTAGCAAGGGTAATGAACACAACTCACCTTTGCCAATTCCCACATCTGTCGTAGATGGTATGACTACATCAAACTATCAAGATTGGAATCAACCCTTATCCACTAATACGCCGTTACAATCTTATTCAGCACCAACTACAAAGGAGGAATCAGATATGGATGATATTCCATTCCTTCGTCCTATTTACTCCTTTAGTACTTGGAGCCATGAGATTTTTGACTTGGTAGATTTAGAAATTAATGATTACTGCCAAGGAATAGAGAAGTTTAAACCCTAAATTTTGTATCGGATTGCCATTAACAGCCCCTACTTTTCTGATACCTGAGGACATGTCTAATCTAATATGTTTGCTTCGAACCATTAGTTACTTGTGGGGTTATATAAGCCTATATAATCCCATCAACCCGATATCAGCTATACTTACAGAATTTGGTGAGTTTTACAGAAGGGATCCTCTCAAAGTCTCAAATTGAAATATCAGACTTAATTGCATTGATTTTTGAGGTGGATTTTTCTAACTGTCAAATTGATTAAGGTATAGTTAAGAGGCCTGATCTAAATCTTGTCTTACTTTCCTGTAAACAGAAGTTTTATCTATATCTAAACAAGTCTACTTATTAGGTTTATGAAATTATAAAATTTGGCCGTGTTAAACAACCTACAATGACAATGGTATTTTTTGTCTGCTAAAATATATGTTTAAGCTAACCTAGATTAATAGCTGTTAGATTCCCCTCCTTGTATGAACTTGAAATGCTGGTGGGGTCTTTCCATATCAGCTTTATGGGTTCATCATTTTTTTTCATTTGTTCTTTAGCTTCAGCTACAATTCCTTCATTTAATCTTGGTAATTTTAGTAAGCTATGGTAATTTATTCTCGTTGTGTAGTCTTGACATTAGTGACTAAACCTAGTGACTGTAGGAGTCTAATGGTTATCCAGGTAACATCAATTTCCCACCATTCTAAACCATGACGTGCTGAATATTGGAATGCATGATGATTATTGTGCCAACCCTCCCCAAAAGTTAGTAGAGCGACCCACCAACAGTTAGTTGAGCAGTCTTCCGAATCATAGCTACGGTAGCCTACCATGTGACAAGCACTATTGACGAACATGGTAGAGTGAGTTCCTACAAACAAACGTACAAATATCCCCCAAATAACAAAGGACGAACCACCCAATAAATACAAAATAATTGCTAAAAATAGCTGTAACTCAATATAATATTCGTGACAAAAACGATAAAAGGGATCTTTGGCAATGTCTTTTGTTAGTCTGGGTATTTCCTTTCTAGTAGGTACAGAGTGCATTAACCAGTTGATGTGACTCCACCAAAAGCCCTGATTAGAGTTGTGTGGGTCTTTTTCCTGATCGGAATATAAATGGTGAGCTCTATGATATCCTACCCAGCCAAGCACTCCTCCCTGGAGAGCTAGGGTCCCACACAAAATTAAGAAATATTCTAGCCATTTGGGAGCTTGCAAACTTTGATGGGTGGCCAGACGGTGAAACCCAAAAGAAATTCCCAGACCAATAGTAATCCAATGTAAAAATACTGCTATACAGACAGAATTCCAACTAAAGGTGTGGGGTAGGAATACTAACAGTACTGCGAGATGAAGTATGCAAGTAGAAATAATCACCTTTGGTCTAGGAGAAACTGAATTAAGTTGAGGCAAATTCCTAGTCATGACTTTCTTTACCCTACACCGAATATAATTTAGTTGACTTTCGAGACAAATATAATCTCAGCTGATAGCAAGTTTTGAATGCCCTAACTACAATTAATAGATTTATTTTTACCTGTGGGGAATACTAATACCAGTCTCGTAGTTTTTAACACTTGACCCTTACATTACTTAAGTAATGTACTATGCAGTGATTTGCCAAAAATTACTCTGGTCTCAAGTTAAATTTGAAACCCCTAACCTGAACATAAAAACAAAATAGTTTGTTAATAGGGAATTTAATAATTAATTACAATTATTTATTTGGGTTTCTTAAAAATTAGCCATATACAGCCTGCAGATGAGTAAAAAAATATGAATCAATCTCCTCAGATACTCGAAACCTATAAGGCAAACTTTTATTACAGTTATAGGATATTCCAATGTTTGTAATAGTTTTTATCTTTTACTTCCAACAGCCACCCCTCCATCAGAGTTCAGACGCTTTCGAATACTAACACAACTGTAATTTGCTTGCGTAAAAATCAATTGTCGATATATACTGGCACTCACCATTATATCAGGGTGGATTTTATTCATTACAAAAACCCACTCTGGATTGTAATTGTATATTTTTCCTTGAATTTCGTTTTGCTTTTCAAGCTTATGACTTGTTGAGGTTTCCAGTTTTCAATGATACGTAATATTATTGACACTGACAGTCTTTTCCATTATTAAATCCGGCTATCAGTTATATTCTGCAAGCTATTTTTCTCCAGTTCATCAAAAACTTATCTGGTATGCAGGCTTCATCTACACTTTTCGAGGACTCCACAAGGAATATTTGTGTTATTCACCGTGATGGTTCGACGACCCCGTTGGAGATTTGTAAAATTCGTACAGTAGTTAATTGGGCTTGTAGGGCCCTTGCAACAAATCCTATAGCCTTAGAAGCTCAGTTAAAAACTCGATTACGTCCTGGTATTACTACAAGGGAAATCCAAGACAATTTGATTCGTTGTGCCTTGGAATTGTGTAGCCCAGAGGAACCTGATTGGCGTTATGTGGCAGGGCGTTTACATATTTGGAGTTTATGGAAAGATACTCAAGTTAGTCGTGGTTATCAGTATGGGGAATATGCTCGGACTGTACAACAAAAAGTTCTGTTAGGAGAATATGATAGCCGCATTTCCTTATACTCCCCAGAAGAGTTGGAGATTGCCAACTCTTGGATAAATCCTGATTGGGATGCTGATTATGATTATGCTGGGGCAGTGATGTTAACGGAACGATATCTTCTGGCAAATGAGTTACCTCAGGAGGCGTTTTTAACTTGTGCACTCTTAATTGCTTCGGTTGAAACGCCAGACAACCGGTTAAATTGGTCATGGAAATTCTATAGAGCAATCGCTCGGCGTCAAATATCTTTAGCAACACCAATTCTGGCAAATTTGCGGGTGCCTAATGGCTCTCTTGCAAGCTGTTTTATAACAGCTATGGATGATAATTTGGAGAGTATTTTTGAAAATATTCATGATGCAGCACGTATTTCCAAAAATGGCGGTGGTGTGGGGGTCAATCTGTCTCGGATCAGGGCCACTGGCAGTTGGGTTATGGGTAAGAAGAATGCTTCTGGTGGTGTAGTACCATGGATTAAACTATTGAATGATACAGCGATTGCGGTTAATCAGGGAGGAAGGAGGGCTGGTGCAGTTACTGTAAGTTTAGATATCTGGCATTTTGACTTACCAGAATTCCTGGATATGCAAACTGAGAATGGAGACGCTAGGCGGAAAGCTTATGATGTTTTCCCACAATTGGTTGTCAATGATGAATTTATGCGGCGAGTGGCGGCAGGTGCAACATGGACTTTGGTAGATCCTTATGAGGTGCGGACTAATTTAGGTGTGGAACTGGCGGAACTATGGGGTGAAGCCTTTGTAGAATCTTACCTGCAAATCGAAGCAAGTTTAGATAGCTCTATTACAATTTACAAAAAAGTAAATGCCCGGGCTTTTCTAAAACAGGTAATGCGAAGCCAATTAGAAACTGGGATGCCTTATCTATGGTTCAAGGATACTGCCAACCGAGCTAACCCCAATCAGCATCAGGGCTACATTCCTGGAGGTAATTTGTGTCAAGAGTCCTGGTCAAATGTAAAACCAGGTGAAGAAGCACATACGTGTAATCTTGTAAGTATTAATCTTGCAAATCTAGATTATGAGGAACAAGAGGGAATATGTCACACGGCAGTAAGAATACTAGATAACACTATTGATCTGACTTCACCTCCATTCACTGCGAGTGCCAATCATAACGTTAAATACCGTACAATTGGGGTCGGCTGTATGGGCCTAGCAGACTGGCTAGCCAAACGTCACCTCACCTACTCTGACCTTCAAGAAATCAGTAATTTATTTGAAGATATTGGTTACTATTGTACTGCAGCCTCTATGGAGCTAGCTAAAGAGCGGGGTGCATATCCTGTTTTTACAGGTAGTGAGTGGAGTAAGGGAAATTTAATTGGAGCAAGGCCTGTAGATTGGTTTGAGCAGCATGCTAACTCACCAGAGCGGTTTTTAAAATTGAGTCAGGATATTAAAAAATATGGAGTCCGTAATTCACACATTACGAGTATAGCACCGAACACTTCCTCTTCTTTGGTTCAGGGTTGTACAGCCAGTGTTTTGCCAGTTTACAGCAGGTTCTTCTATGAAAAATGGGCAAAAGGTTCAGTACCAATTGCACCACCATATATTCGGGACCACTTGTGGTTCTATGGAGAGAATAAGACACTAGACCAAAAAAAAATTGTCAAAGTCATTGCCACAATCCAACAATGGATTGATACAGGGATTTCCATGGAATTGCTATTTAATTTAAATGCAGGAGTTTATTTTCCTGATGATCCAGAACGGTGCCTTACTGCTGTAGATATTTTTGAAACCATTATGCTGGCCTGGGAGTTGGGTTGTAAGGCAATATACTATATTCGCACTGTACAAAAAGATAGCTTTAAGGAATCAAATAAGCAATGTGTTGCCTGTGCGAACTAAAGCCAAAATCATATACTCTTGGCAAATAGAATTTCCAAAGAAAGTAGAGATTTTCCCTGTGGTCATGGGTTGATTATATGCCCGATTGTTTTGTTGAATTCACGTCACTAATTGATTACATCAGCATATGATTTGACTATTAAACTTTATGACTTATGAACTTTTTGCCTCATTTTTTATTGTGGGCACATCACTAAATGAGAATGAGCAAATGAATTTTTTGAACATTTTTGAACAACTTATTTCTTGGTAACCAAAGGTATCCAGAATTGTTCTTGTAAATTCATCATGTAGAATCAATCCAAAAACCTAAATCGCTTGATCAATGTACCAACTAAAACAATCATTAATGCCAATTAACCCTGTTTTTAATCCTAAGGGAAATGATGATACAGGGAATCGCTTGATATGGTTCGGAGAGACCACCAATTTAATGCAATTAAATGATGTTCGTTATTCCTGGGCTGTATCTCTATATCGCCAAATGCGGGAGAATTTTTGGATTCCCGAAAAAATAGATATCACTCAAGATATAGTAGACTATGTTAACCTTACTCCTGAAGAAAGACGGGCATTTGATGGGATTCTGAGCTACCTCACATTTCTTGATTCGGTACAAACCTGTAATGTACCTCATCTCAAAAATAGTGTTACAGCTCCGGAAATAGCATTATGTATGGCAGAACAAATTTCACAAGAGGCAATGCATAATCAATCCTATCAGTATGTTATTGAAACAGTGATTCCGAATGATCGCCGAACACAACTATATGAGTTTTGGCGCAGTGATATTATTTTAAAGGAACGATGTGAATTTATTGCTGGACTATACCAAAAGTACGTTGATAATCCAACGCCAGAAAATTACTTTGTTTCGTTATTAGCGGATTATTTGTTGGAATCTATTTACTTCTACAATGGGTTTATATTTTTCTACAATTTGTCCTCACGGATGCTCATGTCTGGAATTGCCGATGTTTTTAAAATGATTAATAGAGATGAGCTATCCCATGTGCGTCTATATCAAAAATTAATTCCAGAGGCAATGAAAATTTTCCCCCATAGCCGTGAGCAGATTTATGAAATGTTTGCTCTTGCTGTTCAGTATGAATGTAAGTGGACTTCACATATTGTTGGAGATAATATTCTAGGTATTACAACCAAAAGTACAGAACAATACACAAAATATCTTGCAAATATACGATTGCAGGCAATTGGTTTAGAGCCATTATTTACAGAATCAGTTTATAAAAAAAGTCCCTACGTCCACTTAGAACGATTATCAGATACTAAAAAGGAAGCTCACACCAAAGCAAACTTTTTCGAAGCTAGTGTAACTAGTTATGTTATGTCTTCTAGTATTGAAGGCTGGGATGATTTCTAACAGGAGTTTTTATAAAAATTACCTTGTATCTCTAGGTGCCTTATCTGAGTAAATTTTAAGAGATATATCTTTTATTGTAACATTACATATTTTTGATGTTTTCTTTCATTGGTTTCTTCTATTTTACTATGCAAGTCTTGAGATATGATAAAAAGTTGATTGTGTGAAGAAAAAAATTATATTATCATTCTTCCTAATTTGGATGTGTAGAATTCAGGCTATTTTCAATAGAATAATACTACCTTACAGTTAATATGAAATTGTTTGGGGAATGAGAAGTAGTATTCTTTGCGACAACTTTTTTGGTAAAAGAGCCTAAAGTCAGATCATGTATGTTTGGGAGAGTAATCATTCATGTTTCCTAATAGCTAGTGTTGAGTTCCTAAGTGACAGTTTTGTTATTTTTTGTGGTGATGGGATGTTAGCTTAACTTAGTACTATCAACATTTCTTGAACTTTTGCGAAACTAAGTTTTTACTCGGAAAATATACAAAGTAGAATGGTTTGTATACTCCCAATAACTCAGCTAGGGTTTGTAATTTTCTCTTCAAGCTGTATAGTAAGATACTAGTCCATTAAGGTTTATTTTGGTTTAATTAGTATTTTTGATCCGATTCTTCATGATACCTATGAAAAAGTAATCCCAGTCCATAAAGAACCGAACCAGTACATATACAAGTGGTAGTAGTACTTACACAACCTGGTTGGTGATTCGCATTACAAATAACACACAATATATTTAGATTAGTTGAAAATCAGTAACAGCTGGTCAGTAATAGGGTAGTACTGTATTGAGTTGAGTAAGATGCGGATGTTCTCGCAAGTTGTGACCATAACCACTGATATCAGTGGTTATGGTCTTGTAGTTACTGGTATTGAATTACTTTTTAGCAGTTCTCAAGCCTAATAGTTGTTTGTGAGAATATGTACCTCCCCGAAGAAGAATTTTGTGATACTACTCATATCTTCTTCTAATCATCATTAAAATTAAGCCGGGTAGATTCTTAGGCGTCGATTTGGTTCTTCTCCAAAACTGTCGGACTTAAGACGATAGTGCTCTACCAGCTCATGTTGCATTCTGCGTACTTGGGAGGAACGAGGTAGTAATTCTACAGGCTGACCTTTGGGAATAACAATTTGCTCGACAGCTAGTCTAGTTTCTTCCAAAGCATCCATCTCGTCATCGCTGCCACTATGTAAGAGGAGTTGTAGTTCCTTTTCATCAGTAATGTTAGGCTCTTCCATATGTAAAATACGTCGTAGCCCCCTTGTAATTTGAGGTATGGTACTAGACTTTATCATTTGTATAGGTAAATGTCGGGTCTTGGCCATGTGGCGTAGTTTAGTATGGTTTTTAACATGTGACCGTAATGCCAGAATAGCATCAGAACTGTCTAATTCTTTTGTTAAAATAACTGGGAGATCTAACACATTAATAATCTGTTCTAACTGGTGACGGCTAACTCCATAAGGGTATATATGTAGTGGTAAATCTTCACCATTAGGACCTGTCTGCCTTATCTCATTAAAGTTCAGATCACCACTATAATTTAAGGATTGCTCTAACAAACGGTCAAATTCCCTTTTTTCTGGCAATGCTTTTAATGAAGGTAATGGTTGCATTTGTCCAGAGGAACGCCACCCATTGGTTTGTCTTCCTGCAGATATGATGGTTGATTCCTTAGATTGTTGACATTTATTACCATTAAGAGCAGTTAATTGGTGAACAACTCTCACTTTGCCATTTTCATCTACTGTCCTCACCTGTGGGCTAGGTAGTCTTCCACGCAGCAAATTATCTACCGTATCTGCTGCACTTTCATGTATAACCCATCTTTGCCGTTCAAGCATTTCTATGGCAATTTCAAAGGTAGGAGGTGCTTTTCTTTCTAGTACAGTTTTTTGACTACCTCGTCTTCTAGCTTCGTCATCTCCCAGAGTGACAGCTTGAATACCACCAACTAAATCACAGAGGGTAGGATTCTTGATTAAATTTTCAATTTGATTTCCGTGAGCTGTACCTACTAATTGAACTCCTCTTTCGGCGATGGTACGGGCTGCCAGGGCTTCTAATTCTGTACCAATCTCATCAATAATAATAACTTCTGGCATATGGTTTTCCACAGCCTCAATCATTACCTGATGCTGTTGTTCTGGATGAGCTACTTGCATACGTCGAGCTTTACCAATAGCCGGGTGTGAAATATCTCCATCACCAGCAATTTCATTGGAAGTGTCAATGATAACAACTCGTTTATTTAAATCATCTGCTAAGACCCGGGCAATTTCGCGTAAAGCAGTTGTTTTCCCTACCCCTGGACGACCAAGCATAAGAATTGACTGTCCAGTTTCGACTAAATCACGTACCATCCCGATAGTACCAAACACAGCTCTGCCAATTCGACAGGTTAAACCGATAATTTTACTACTACGATTGCGGATTGCACTGATTCGGTGCAAGGTTTGTTCAATTCCGGCCCGATTATCTCCACCAAACATTCCTACTCTTGATATGCAATCATCTATCTGGTCCTGAGTAACGAGTTTTTGGCTCAGGTACTCAGTTAAATTAGCAAAGCGGGCCTCTGGGCGGCGACCTAAATCTAACACTACTTCTACTAAAGTGTCTCGCTGAGAATGCTTTTCTAATGTAAGCCTTAGTTCTATTGGTAAAATGTCTAATAACTTTTGGAGGTCGTCTGTAATTGTCATACGTTCTCTGGTGACATTTTTAGAGACAAGGAGGAAATTCTATTTCCTAATTATTTATAGTTTAGGCAATTTGTTTTAGTACACTTAAAATTCAGGGTACTAAAGCGATTTAATTTGGGAGACAAGAGAAGAAGCTAGGCAAACAGCCTCCCAGAGCAACTTTGGTTCTTCTTCTAAATGATTTTTCGCTGACATGCCAGTAATATTCATCTCCTTATTTTCTAATTTTTCTAAAATCGGTGATAACAGCATACGAGCATAGCTACCATAACCAACTCCAGAGATATAAGACTGTGAATTTTCTTTATATAAAAGTCCCATATCCTTGAGTTTGGGAACAGTATAATTGTTAGTTCCACCTGCCAATTGCACATATCCTGGTAATTGAGCTGTCAAAACCTTTTTCCCGAATTTAACTGCTGCCATGGTTGTACCCTTACCAATATCTCCACTCATAGGACGACCATCTGTTTGCCATACCAATGCACATGGTAAAGGCATAACTTCTGTACATAAAGACTTCAAGTACTCAATTACACCTTTCCCATCAGGACAACTAATTGCTACTAGTTCCAATTGTTCAACCCATGGTGTTATCTTATTCCATAAACGCCTAAACTCTAGCAGATTTCCTACCTGAGTATGAATTTCTATCGCATTAATCCCCGATGATAGTATTAATGGTATGATCATTTCAAGTCTTGATAAGTAAGACGATGTATGAATTAGCCCATGAGAACATACTGAAAGGCAACGACCACAACCATAACATTTTTCAGGTATGATCCCAGCAGAAAATTCTTCTATTTTGTTCTCCTTATAAACTAGCCCTTGCCGGGTATTAAGTATAATTGCTTGTGATGGACAAATTCTTTCACATGGTCCAGTACAATTTGAAGGGCACATATCCGGATCAAACTTTGCTTTGCGAAAATGGGGATCTTCACCATCATTGAGGCTAACCATAAGCAAAGGGGGGATCTGATTCTCATTAAAACCCTGCTCCTGAGACAAAACAAAATTTCTAGCAACTTCTAGGCCCCTCCTTGCAGAAGCTACTACCGCTGGATCAGCAGCTATATCAATGCAGTCAGCACCTGCCAGAGTATACACTAGTGTGAGGTTTCTAACTGCTGGTAGAAATTTGTAACTAGCCCCACAGATTAACTTGAACCAGTTACCTTGTTCCAAAGCTTGTAGATGATTGTACAAATTAACCACTATTAATACTACGCTATGTTGGAGAGTAGATCTGCTTTCTCAGTAAGTTCTCTTTACTTATGGCTGTAAGAAAAGGGACTTTGCAATAATTGAAAACAAACCAAAACTTTATTAGCAATATCAATGTCCTTGGAGAATATGGAACACTGACTTCAGAAGTCAAACCATATAGCTTAGGTTGTATGAACAGATGTTCGGAAAATATAAATCCGTACTTTTGATTATTGGCAGGAGAAAAGTGATTAATTTAAGGCATTCAGAATTCAAAGATATTCCTATAAAAGAGATTAAGCTGTATACTGGATTTGACTTAATCATAGTCATACAAAGAGAAAATTGTTTGGGGTATGTATGTTTATTATAAAGAAACTTTTTCAAAAGTGATTAGGAGTTTAATCTCATACCTCTAAGTTAATATAAAACCTCTTCTGTTGCTTTAATATTTACTGATGTCTTAGTATTTACAACCCTTATTAATTTGCCTAAATATACGTTTGCTACAAATGTGAACAATTCTTGAATAATTATACTATAAATTTCTACGTAATTATCTGCTAGTCCAATTAGAGACAATGACTAGTCTGGCAAATATACTTATACTTTTGTGATATACCAGTTATGACAAGTAGTTCTAAATCATAATGATGACTTTGATCAAGAAAAATCTAATCAGTTTGATTTATTATGGCTAACAACCACCAGGTTTTCATTATTGGGATCGTAAGAACTGACTTCTGGACAGTTAGTTGTTAGTTATTTTATATTGACCAGTTTCATATTCTGAAATGTGTAGTAAAAATAGGTTACTTGCATTCTTGGTAGAAAATTAGGGATAATACAATCCATAAGGTTTATGGATTGTATTAAAGTTAAGTTTTCCAATTAGCTATAATTCAGTGGAAAATCTTGTTATATAGAAGTTAAACATGGGGTATGTTTGGTTTGAGTTATCTGGGAAAAATAGTTGGTTACTACAATACCCCCTAAATAACTACTTCGCTAATATAACCAGGATAAATGGATATGAGAGATTTTGCATTGTTAAAAAATCCCCTCACTCCATATATAGGATATTGAAGTGGTAGATACCTGATGCTTAATCATTTATTATTTGCTTTTGTTTAGGAAAACTATGATGACTATTTTAGATTCTAAAGGACGTTTGTTCGGTAAACTTAATATATTAGACTTTTGTGCTAGCTTAGTGATTTTGCTTGTTATTATTGGCATATTTTTTTCCCCCGGTAGTAGTGGTTCTGCTGGCTTATTAGGAACAAAAACAGTACCTATTGAAGTGGATTTAGTCGTGAGGGGACTAAGTGTTCGCGATCCTCAACGTTTAGTTGAGCAAGGCCTTACAAAGGGTGGCAAAACTCATATAATCATCCGTAATCAACCATATGGAGAAGTTAAGATTAAATCAATGGAAGTATTCCCTAGAAATATAATTGCGACCCTACCTGATGGCAAGGTCATGGAAGTAGATGATCCAAGACAAGGTAACTTTAGTACTGATATACTACTAACTCTTCTAGGGAAGGCTCAAATTACTAACAATGGTCCTGTTTTAGGCAACAGTAAAGTTAAAATTGGGATGCCATTTGAATTGGAGGGGTTCAACTATAATTTCAAAGCCAGTGTGATTGATATCCGTATTCAAGATAAGTCTTAAAATAATTGGAGATTTATGAGTTGATAATATTAAAAGTTGATAATAGTTGTTTATTGATTATTGTAAGTATGATTTAAAATAACTGAATAAGTTTACCTTCCATCGTGTAAAAATTTGTTGATAAGGTATACTATTGATACAGATAGTTGCTGGTTTATTACGTATTACTGCTGGAATACCTTACTTTGCTCCAGCAGCTGTTGACCTTCTAACCTCCAACCTCTTATTTTGACTTACAGTGTTTGCAATATGAAGGTTTTTAATGTCAATAGTCGTTTTAAATAAGCTTAAATTTATGATACTTGCGAACACACTGTTGAATATTAACTTACCATCCATCAATAGAAAGAGGTTTTAATAATGTGCCCAACCTATCAGGCACGATAAGAATATAGGAGAGTTTTTTATATATTATTATGTTACGATATCACTGTATTTTTATTTCAATTGCCTTTATAAGCAGTTAATAAATTGAAGAGCTGGCACTTACTATTTACTTGAAACTTTTACTATCAATAAACCAAACCACACGAATATTATCAGTTTATCAATTGGTATCAAGGATCTTGACTATTAAATTAATATTAGCAACTATGGTATTTTTAATATGTCCTACATTTCTCATAACATATATCTTCATAAAAAATAAGATATTGTTATTTATGATAACTAGTGACCTGAGCAACTAAATATTCCCGCTAGCTAAAATTGTGTTTCAAGTAGTTCTTGTCGTTCTATAGTAAAGAGTTTTATTTTAGAAAATTAATCTGTCATTTACATTCAGGGTTTATTATTACTAATAAACCCCAGCCAATTTGTTTTGCTTTAGCAGATATTGCTTGAATTTAGTATTAACTAAATAATTTAGTATTAGCCAAATACTCGGTGTTGCAGACTGGGCATTTGCCGGCGTACCTGTTCTAAACGTGAAAAATTGATTTCCGCGATTGCAACGCCTGGTTTCTCTCCAGCATCTGCCAGAATGACCCCCCAAGGATCGATAATCATTGCATGCCCATGGGTTTGACGACGGGCATAGTGGGTTCCAGTTTGTGCTGGTGCAATCACGTAACAGGTGTTCTCAATAGCTCTAGCTTGTAATAGTACTCGCCAATGGTCTTTTCCAGTAAATGCAGTAAATGCTGCAGGAACAAAAATCACATCCATTCCTTGATATGACATCTGGCGGTAGAATTCTGGAAAACGCACATCATAGCATACAGAAATACCAATATTTCCCAAATCAGGAAAACTACAAACTTTAGGTATTTCCTTTCCTGCCATTACAGTACTAGATTCTTGATATGTATTACCATCAGGTACATCAACATCAAACAAATGTACTTTATGATAGTAACTCACCACTTGCCCATTGGAGTTAATCAATAATGCAGTATTGTAAACCTTAGTACACTGTTCTACTGGTACAGGAAAACCACCACCAAGAATAGTTATTTGATGACGCTGCGCCATTTTTTTTAGAAATTGTTGACTCTCCAGGGCAATAGTTTCAGCTTGGGTGATCTTGTCTACTTCTTCTCCTAAAAATGGGAAGTTTTCTGGTAGACCGATTAATTCAGCTCCTTGGCGTACGGATAAATCGATTAATTCCTCTGCTTGTGCCAAATTTTTTTCTAAGTTTGGCACACTTGTCATTTGAATAGCAGCGGCGAGATAAGACTTCATAGATTCGATAATAATAGGGAGTCAATGACAAAAATATATCTTTAATAATGATGATGATAAATTCTTGCTTATTTCCTTATTTTACAAGGTATGGGGTAATTGAACGTTTTGGCAGAAGCTAACAATGATTAGCACTATGGAAAATGTCATACTTCAGTTCAAAATCAAACAAAATGGCATTGTTGAGGTTGACATGAATAAAGTTAGCTTCATTTAGAATTAACTTACTGAAGATATAATCGCCTGAGAATAAAAATTACAGACCAGAGGTACGCATTAACAAGTCTGCACCCATAATTATACTTATTGGAAATCTGCATGGCGAAGTGTAGCCCAATGAAGTTTGGTACAATTCAGAATTACCAAAATCAAATTGGTATTGTACAAATTTGCGCCAAACAAAATACGATGATTGAGATCACTAACTTGAATTATGCTTGATTATTTACTCTCTCCCATATGTTATGTCCACCTGCATATTTTTTGATTAAGTTGCGCAATATTTTCTCAGTAAGCTTATCATGATCACATCTGCATTATTACACATAATAAGCTTAGGGTTTGTGAAGTTATTCAATAGCAAAATAATAAAATTTAAAAATTGAGTCAATCATATATAAATCTTAACATTATTTATGACTAAAATTGAATATTATTATGAGGTGAATATCATGTATTACAATGAGATAAGAGATTTTTATAACTCTTTAATTCTCACTGTTAATGATTCATGAACTTTCACCTGATGATAGTCTAGAATAAAGGATAAAATATCAGGTTATCTGAACAGTATATTGACTATATTTACGTTCAATGCTTTGCTAACTAACAACTATATTGAATGTAAATATAATCAGATTTTCAATAACTTTTGATATATAAAGTAAGCTGACTTTAAAATTATAAGTTTTAAAAACTTAAACTTGTTGTTTATATTATTTTCCGTATTTATATTTTAGTGATCATAATTAATTAGACATAATTAATTGGTATTAAACTATTTACTAGGAAATACTGGGTGTAATAATAAATTCTTTTTATCATAAGCTTTTTAGGTTAATTTGGGCTTGTATATTAATTTTGTTATCTTACTATTTAACCAATTGCTCTACTAGTATTCTTATGGATTAAACGTTTTTATTTCCAATATAAAAACTATAGTAAGTATGGATAAACAGTTGTATATTTCTTATACTCTTTCATGAGATATTCACTTCTAAAATATTTGCCTTTTCTAATTTTTGAATAAGTTTACTATGAGCTTTATCTATCTCATATAATATAAATATTAGCCTTGCTATATAAGCTAGTAATAATCAAATCATAACAACCTAAGTATACAATATGTTTTACAAATAAAAATGTTGCAAATTTAGTATGCTATTCTAATATTTTTTCTAAAAAAGGCTATTCGTTATCAATATTTAATTTATTATCTATCAATCTTGGTATTATTTTTGCTTTATTAATATAAATAGGTGGAGATTACGATTAGAACTATAGAAATACACATATTGTTAATTAAGGCCTTCAGACTTAATTGGCATCTGAATATAATAAGATAGTCTTATATATCAGAGCTTTACCATTATAAATAGATCAAAAAATATGTAATAAAAAACCGGGTTAGTAATTACCAAAACCCGTTTTATAGAATTTATGAACTAGTCTCTTTCAGAATCTAATTATGTGAATTTTGCCAAAACAAAGGTTTGGAAATACTGAAGTTCATTGTTTGTCTTCCTCTTTATTTATGAATTCAACACTACTCCAAAAGCTAATTCTGTACTTTTATAATGGCATTCTGTAATTCAATAACTGGAGAGCTCAGCTACTTTGACCCTAAATTATTAACTTGTTAAATTGCCTTAGTTATCATTATCAAATAAAAATCTAGCTATATTTATAGCTCCACTGACAGGCCCTAAAATTAATCTCAAGGGATCAGTAACCTTGGCAACATTAGAACGACCAACTAATACAACGTCATCATTGTGAAGAATTGGATTAGTCTGTTCATTGATTCCTGCTGACAAATCTACTTTGATTTTACGTTTCGTTACAGAACCATTAGGATTGAGGCGCACCATGGTTACAGTAACTCTTTTAGCTCTAGAATCATTAAAACCCCCTGCTGCAAGTATTGCAGCATTTAGAGGACTATTGGGGTTAATCTGTACTTTTCCTGGCTTTTTTACCTCCCCAACTACACCAACATTGATTTTTTCTGCCGACAAGGTTGTAATTGATAATTGAGTAGCTTCAGCCGAATTGATTTCTGTGGCAGTAGGAATAAAGATAGTATCTCCATTTTGGAGAATTACATCTTGATTTATGTCGCCACTTTGTAATAATTCCCAAAGATTAACATCAATAGTTTGTATTTTACCATTGCTTTTAGTTGGTCTCCTAATAGTAACCTTGCGGATATTAGCCTGTGATGTAATACCCCCAGCCTGTTGAATTACCCTAGTTAGTGTAGGCAAATTTGCAACAGCAACACCACCACCAGTTTGTGCTGTTCGATTAGGGATATTATCTACACTAGAAGTGACTAAATAAGAGCCTGGACGTACTATTTCACCAACTACTGCTACTGTACGGGCTGCAGTTGGGCTAGCAGCAAAGTTAAGAGCGGCTAGATTGCGAGCACTAGCCAAATCCAGCTTATCTGCAGTAGGCACAAAAATACTATCTCCATCCCTTAAAGTGATATCCTGGGGTAGTTGACCTGTTGAAACCCACTCTTCCAAGTTCAATGTTACCTCTCTTCGTCCTCCTCCTCTTACCTTTCGTCTTACCACAACACGAGTAATATCTGAAGCCATAGTTACCCCCTCTGCTGAGGTTAATGCTGCTAGAATTGTGGGGTACTGTACGCCAGGATTTTCTCCTGCCCCACCTTGAGGTATTAAGGTATAGGAGCCAGGGCGAGTAACTTCCCCAGAAACGAAAACATTGATGGGACGGGAAGATAACAAATTGACAGAAATTAAAGGACGTTTAAGGAAACGAGCATATCTTTTGGCAATTTCATCAGCAGCTTCTTCTGTTGTCAATCCTTCTAAGGTAATGCTACCAACTAAAGGGAGGTTAATTTTTCCTCCAGGGGGAATTTGATATTCTCCTGTATATTCAGGTACTTCGAATATATTTATACGTACACGATCACCTCCACCTAAAGTATAAACTCTATCTAGCTTTTTTTGTTGTGTACTTTTGGTTAATTTGTTCAGTTCAACATTAAGAGGTAAGGCCTTGATTTGAGAGGAACCAGGCGATGAGGAAAAAATAATTGGTAGTAATACCATAATTCCTACAAATTGCTGGGTAATAAATTTCAATAAACCTGTATTAAGCATACTTATAAGAAAATAACAAACATCAAGTTATGACTGAAAATTTTGATCTTGACCATACTGAATGATCTAAATTCCCTAACCCTATTATCTGCAATTTAATTAACTTTCCGTCCGAAAATTGTAGAGTAAGTTTAAAATTTTGTTAAAGTAAATTTAAAGCAAATATAATTCCCTAAAAAGCCAGAATCATCAAATTAGATTGGCTCTTATTCTTTGTTCAGTATGTAAGATATTCAATTCTATTAGAATAGCCCCGTATGTTAATACTCTAGAAGAGATGTTCAAGTTTAACTTAATATTTTAATAATAGGTATTAATTTACTGTTAGTATATAATTGAATTTTGGTCATCAATTAAATGTATAAATCCATGCTGCATATTTTTTCTATCTGCCAACTATAAAATTATTAATAAATCATATTCTTCTCATATAGTTTTAACTTGTCCTTATCGCCAACCATCTAGTTCTCATCTTTGACGACCGTTTCATCAAGTATCAGGTATACATAAAATTCCTACAAAGTTCAATTTCAAATAAGTTCTCCTCTATCTTAAATTATAGATTTATATCCCATTTTTTTCTATACTTAAATTTTTTTCTATACTTAATATGATATGATTATTTAGAATCACATTTTTTCTTAATCTTTAATGTTAATCTCATGTATTTTATATTATTGTGCATGATATATTTATGATATGAGATAATTTAGCAATACTAAATCCTAGTTAATAATGAATTTCATATTATTTATATAATGACTTGTAGAGTCCCATCACTATTGAATTATATATAATTTTGACTAGATATATTTTTGGGCAAACTCCCTAATTATAATAGCTGCAAAGTAATTTGATAACATACCCTTAATAGAGTTTGAATATATCATATAGTGACTATAAAAATTACCAAATATAAAAAGTATTAATGATTAATTAAAAACTCTATTTTAGATCACTAGCAACCTATTTTAAGGTAAAAGTTCTAACTAGTTTATCCAGTATCAATTTTTTAATATCAGTAGAAAAGATAATTACCTGTATACATTTTAATAATGTGGTTTGAACTGTACTACTCTGTATTAGTAGGCTGATTTTGTTCCTTTAATCAATTCTTTGCAAGTTATTAGTTTATACAACTTATGCTCCCTGGGTATTTAAAAATATTAGGTATACTCTTGGCAGGCTTTATTTTTACTTAGCTAGCCATCAATAAAATTAATAAAAATACATAATAAATTTGATTAATTGAGTTATTCTATCATTACTGGTAATAGAATATAATGTGTCAATCAAGTCAATTCAAGGATAACTGGTCGTATTTGCTTTTTTAGATTTAAGATTATTTAGATTTGACAGATAATAATTGAGAGTATTCCGTTTTCATTTCCTAATTAGTTAAATAAGAACCTTGTGTTCCTATTTAACCTTTCCCATTTCTCAAGTGAATTTCTTATAAAACTCCCTTAGAACTAGGAATTTTCGAAACACGCCGTGGATCGATTTCTACAGCCATACGCATCGAATAGGCAAAGGCTTTAAAGGTAGCCTCAACAATATGGTGGGAATTAATTCCGTCTAGTTGGAGAATATGTAATGTCATCTGAGCATGGTTAACCATTGCGACAAAAAATTCACGTACCAACTGAGTATCGTAATCACCAATTCTTTGAGTGGGAATCCTTAAACCATAACTTAAATGAGGTCGTCCCGAAAAATCCAAGACTGTCTGAACTAATGCTTCATCTAAAGGGGCAATAAAATGACCAAATCTTGCAATCCCTTTTCTCCTTGCTAATGCTTTTGCTATAGCTTTTCCTAATGTAATACCGACATCCTCATTAGTATGATGATCATCTATTTCCCAATCACCTTGAGCTTGGACATCTAAATCAATTAAACTATGACAAGAAATTTGATGCAGCATATGATCCAAAAAAGGAATACCTGTGGCAGCTTTACAAATACCAGTACCATCAAAATTGACTGTCACTTGTACACTAGTTTCCTGTGTTTTTCGGGTTACAGTAGCCATGCGAGCCTGGATGATAATATCTTGGGAATTTAAGAATTCTTGGCTGGAGTTATCACTAATTTTTTGCATGTTGATTTTAGTTATTAGTCAGCAATTTATGAATTAGCAGTTAGCTACAAATAACTATTTACTGGTATTTATAACTAACTTTTAGGGTTGAAATAAAATTAGTCTAAAGTGATCATGATATGAAAAACAAACACTAAATACTTAATAGCAATAACTTAAGGCAGTTGTTTAGTAGGTTATTCTAATACTTAAAAAGATATAGTTTATCTTAGTTTAGTTAATATAATAATTACCTATAGGTAGATTTATAGTAGTATTAAGTCTAGTCCAAATTCCGGAATTCCTTAGAAGTTTAGAAAAAGAAATTTTGGTGGTTTAGAAATAAGAAAAAGAGGAAAGAAATTTTAATTATACTCACTACTAAGTTCTAAATCCAGAATTTTCCCCTTTCCTTTCCTTCACAACTACATTCCCATAATCTGGTATCCTGCATCTACATAGATGACTTGTCCAGTGATACCACTAGCCAAGTCACTACATAAAAATGCTGTAGCATTGCCTACTTCCAATTGATTAACAGTACGTTGTAAGGGTGCTACTTCCTCCACATGGTGAATCATGTCTAAAATCCCACCCACCGCACTAGAAGCTAATGTACGAATTGGCCCAGCAGAGACAGCATTTACACGAATATTTTTGGTTCCCATCTCTGCTGCCAAATATCTAACACTAGCTTCCAAGGCTGCTTTTGCAACACCCATGATATTATAGTTAGGAACTGCCCTGATGCTACCCAAATAACTAAGTGTAACAATACTACCCCCTTTACTCATCAAAGATCCTGCTGCATCAGCTAGTTGTATTAGGGAATATGTACTAACCTCTAAGGCAATGTTAAATCCAGAACGGGGAGTTTTACTAAAATCACCACTCAAATCTTGTTTTTGTGCAAAAGCAAGACAGTGAATGAGAATATCTACTCGACTCCATCTGTCACCAATAACCTTAAAAGTCGATTTTACTTGCTTATCATCCTGAACGTTGCAAGGTAAACAGAAGCTAGGATTAAGTGGCTTGACTAGTTCACCTACTTTCTTCTCCATTTTGCCCTTTTCATCAGGTAGGTAGGTGATTCCCAAATTTGCTCCAGCCTTATGTAACTGTTGGGCAATACCCCAAGCTATAGAACGGTTGTTTGCAATACCCGTTACTAAAGCATTTTTTCCATTTAGATCCAGCATATAAGTGTTTGATATTTTTAAAATTAATGACCGCTTTTAGGAGCATACAAGAATCTGAGAAAATTTTTTAAAAGTTGTCAAAGATTAAAATAATGCCACTTGCTTCACCATAAGTATGAATCTCAGCAGTATACATACATGAAAAATCTCTTCTATTCTGGAAGATAATCTCACAATTCTATATTAATTAACCTACGCTACATTAAATATACTAATTACAAGTAAACTCTGTTACCCAAAATTGTTAAGTTATATTTTTAGATATATTTATGTAATTTCTTATTTCCATTTTCTATCTAAGTTAAATAACTGGGAGCATGATAAATATTTAGGGCCAAATGAAATTGTCATTGATACAAGTGATAGAGACGTGTTTCAACTAGATACCAGAGTGAAAAATTCTACACATCAAGCTCCCTGAGAAAATGATTGATGATTCTTCATGATTTTCATAGTATTAACTTCATGACTTGTGCCCTCCCACTTCGGGTTCAGGAATTAAATATTTTATCCAGTCATTCCTATGCACATGCTAGAGTGCAAAAACAGATCTTATTCAGACTGAGATTATGATCTTGATGTTTACTAGTACATATTTTATGGTTGAGACTGAGGGGGTTGAGTTAAAATATGGCCAGCCTTTCAGGTACCCTCTGGGAATAAATATATCTTCTTTTTCCCTCGATTGGGTCTGTATGTTAACTATTCTCCTTGAATTAATCGGACATCCTTAATATATGCTCAATACATATTAGATTTTTCTTAACAAAACTAGAAAACATCAGCTGTTATAAGAATCTATTAGAAAGTAGCATGTGGAATTATGAAAAATAATATGTCATCATGAACCAATAACTTACAAGAGGAGAGTTAAGTATAGAAAAACATAAACACTTGACTATGTGTTTTTGAAATTTTGGATGTATTCAAAGGAAATCAGTTTTATTTTTTTCGGCATTGGGTAGGGGAAGAGAGATGATCGTGACACAAGACAAAGCCCTAGCAAATGTATTTCGCCAGATGGCAACTGGTGCTTTTCCTCCAGTTGTAGAGACCTTTGAGCGAAATAAGACGATCTTTTTTCCTGGTGATCCTGCTGAACGAGTTTATTTTCTTTTAAAAGGAGCAGTAAAATTATCCAGGGTGTACGAGGCAGGAGAAGAAATCACGGTAGCACTATTACGCGAAAATAGCGTGTTTGGAGTGCTATCACTGCTGACGGGGAACAAGTCGGACAGGTTTTACCATTCAGTTGCATTTACACCTGTGGAATTGCTCTCGGCTCCTATTGAGCAAGTAGAGCAAGCACTCAAGGAGAATCCTGAGTTATCAATGTTAATGTTACGGGGTCTTTCTTCACGGATTCTCCAAACGGAGATGATGATTGAAACTCTTGCTCACCGGGATATGGGCTCAAGGTTGGTGAGTTTTTTGTTAATTCTTTGCCGTGATTTTGGAGTTCCTTGTGCAGATGGAATTACTATTGACCTCAAATTATCTCACCAAGCAATTGCTGAAGCAATTGGTTCTACAAGAGTAACTGTAACTAGATTGTTAGGAGACTTGCGTGAGAAGAAGATGATTTCCATACACAAGAAAAAGATTACTGTACATAAACCAGTAACTTTAAGTAGGCAGTTTACTTGAATTTATAGTTTGGGGTTTGGAGTAGGGAAAACTTGGCATTGTGCTAAATAATTTAAAATTTAAATCACAATAACCAAGCTCTGACTCTACTCTCCCATTACTACTTGTATATTAAATTTAAAGTGTGTTTAATATTGTGGAATTCTTCATTTGGTGTTTTTTTCAAAATCTATAGATTTTATCTGGAGGGATTTGGCTAGTTAAAATACAATGGACGCTGGGCATATCCTGATTTTGGCAATTTTAATTCTGGGAGGCGTAATTGCCACCATTGGTGATCTCATTGGCACACGTGTTGGCAAGGCTCGTTTATCCTTATTTAGCATGCGCCCCAAAAATACGGCGGTGATGATTACCATGTTGACTGGTATTTTAGTATCTGCATCTACCCTAGGTATTTTATTTGCTGCTGATGAGGGCTTACGTAAAGGGGTCTTTGAGTTAGATGATATTCAGAGGGATCTTAGAGATAGACGAGAGCAATTAGATAATACGGCTCAGGAGTTAGAAATTACTAATCAAAAGCTCAATAATATTACTCTAAATTTAGAGACTAACAGGAAGGAAAAGAAACAAGTAAAAAATCAGCTAGAAAAAACCAAGCAGGAATTAGAGAAAATTAATTCTTACCTAAAAAAAGCATTGAGAATACAAATACAAACCCAATATAAACTCAAACAGGCTCGAGGTGAGATTAAAAGTGCTTACAAAGAAAAAAGCAAGCTCTTACAAGAAATTGAGTTGCGGACAATAGAAAAGCATAAACTTTATAATCAGTCTCAAGCAGCAATTGCACAAAGAGAACAAGAACTGGATAAGCGTCGAGAAGCTATTGAACAACGTGATTACAAAATCATCCAATTAGACGGGATTATTCAAAAGCGTAATTTGGAAATCTCTCAGAGAGAAGAAGCGATATTAAAAAAAGAATTTCGTCTGCAAGAGTTAGAAAAGCAAAGGAGTCTACTGGAAGGAGAAGTTGCCAGACTAGAGAAATACTATCAGTCTTACCGCGATTTACGTCTGGGAAAATTGGCTCTTATTCGTGGTCAAGTATTGGCAGCTGCTGTTGTGAGTGTGGAAAAACCATCTGCTACCAGTCAATTAGTAATTAAACTGCTGGAACAAGCTAATCACAATGCTAACATTCAATTAGCAGAACCTGGTACGAATCCAGGCAATAATCAGATTGTACAGATTAACCAAGACCAGATTAAGCAGTTAAGTCAGAAAATTCGAGATGGTAAACAATATGTTGTAAGGGTATTATCAGCTGGCAATTATGTTAGGGGGGAAGATCAAATTGAATTTTTTGCTGATGCTGCTTTAAATCAATTAGTTTTTTCGGAAGGTGAAATATTAGCTGTCACTACTACCGACCCTAAAACAATGACATCTTATCAATTGCGTCAGCGCTTGGAGTTATTGATTTCAGCTTCTCAATTCCGCGCTCGTAATGCAGGTATATTAGAAAGTATTGAGGTAGATAGTACTTTTTTGCAATTTATGGCTCAAATTAATAAACAAAAACAAGCAATAGAAATCAGAGCAGTTGCTGCCCAAAACACTTACACAGCAGGGCCTCTAAAGGTAAAATTAATTGCAATGTATCATGGAAAACTAATTTTTAGCACTTAAATAACTTTGAATTTTTGTTTTTCAGCCTGTGTTGCTAGATAATTGGCATTTTATTTTTTTGTATTATAATTTCCATATTTTTTATTTTGATAATAGATATGGATTTCCTAAAAAACACTTATATTATGCTAATTTACAGGTAATGAGAAACTTTAGATTTTCCAATAAGATCATAATTTATTTTTAAATATATATTCACTTTTTATTGTAAGAATTTCAGTTTTTTTGTATATCAACTTGTATCTTGTATAATAAGAATATTGAATATGATTTTATTATGAATCAGTAATAACTTACTTAAGTCCATCAAAAATATAAACAAATTATTCTATGCTATTTAGTAAAAGTTATTGTTGTACTGTCTTATTTATTAAATAATATATAGATATTATAACCTATAGGTCTACTAATAAGCTAATGAGCTGGAGTATTAATAATATTGCTAAATTCAGATTTCATATATCAGCTGAATTTGAACGGAATGCAAATTCAGCTGATATGTTAGAAACAAACATTTGTTTGCTGTTAACTCCAAGAAGAACTTATAGTTAAACAGAACATATTTGCTATTCATAGGTAGACACTTTATGAATATAGCAGGACTTGAAAGTTTTCTAGTTTAATTATGTTATTGCCAAAACTGGCAGCTCATGTTTTAAAGCGTCCTCAATTTTTGGCATTTTCCATATCTAGTTACTAACTTTACATTTTCTCTTGTTTCTGAATAACTCTATTGTTTTTATAAACAGGGATTATGTCAAAATAATATAGGTCATTAGATAATTGGTTAAAGAAAACTAATGGGTGCGGATTTATCTATTTAAATTGAAAACCTAGATTATTTAGTTATATCGAGGTATTAAAGTAAAATCCTTAAACCTATAGTTGCCATCCCATCGAGATAATCTAAAATCAAAAATCTCAAATTGAATGACAAACGATCATCAGGAATTTTTTCCCACGCAGCCAACAATTTTAGGTTTTGATCCAGGCCGCGATAAGTGTGGCATTGCGGTTATGGGATTGGATCGTCAACTCTATAACCACCAAGTTTTACCTGCCAAGCAAGTTATTACTACCATCAATAACCTTCAGGAAAAATTCCCCATTTCTCTAATAGTAATGGGAGATCAAACTACTGCTAAAGGGTGGCAAAAGCTATTACAGGTGGATCTCCTCAAGCCTGTAAACATCATCATGGTAGATGAGCGATATACTTCTCTAGAAGCGCGGGACCGATATTGGCAAATGTATCCACCTCAAGGTTTAATCAAAATTTTGCCACCTGGTATACGCACCCCATCACAACCTATAGATGATATTGTTGCGATCTTACTAATTGAAAGATATTTAAATCGCCTTACTAGTTAAAAAGGAATTGGAAATGCTTATAAATCTAACTGCTAACCCAAATTTTGGCTAATCTTTAAACCTCTGATAGAACAAAAACTATAACCTTCTACCTATTAAGCTTTTCTGTAATTTTTTACTTCCTTGCTATTTATTCCAACTCTTTACTCTTTCTCTTCCCCTATGGTCTTACAACTGCCAATTAAATATAATAATGCCATCCGTACAGCTACACCACTAGTAACTTGATCTTGAATCAAGCTAATTTCTGGATCATCTATTAGATCGGAACTAATTTCTATGCCTCTGTTTACTGGACCAGGGTGTAGAACTTTTACATTGGGATTGCACAGTTTTAACTTTGACTTAGTAATGCCAAATAAATAATGGTATTCACGCCAGGAAGGTAATAAATAGGAAGCCATACGCTCTTTTTGCAACCGTAGGGTTATGACAAAGTCTGCACCCTCTAAGGCTGGTTCTAATTGCCAATGCAGAAATATTTTTCCTGCTCTATCTTGACCATAATTATTAAAAAACCTTGGTAATAATGTTGGTGGTGCAGCTAGATGTACTTCTACATCAGTTGCTGTTAAACTCCATATGTTAGAATGAGCAACGCGAGAATGTAGGATATCTCCTATAATAGCTATTTTTTTACCCTTCAAAAGATCCAAGCGGGGGTTTTTGGCATCTAGAAGGGTACAAATAGTAAATAAGTCCAAAAGTGCTTGGGAAGGATGTTCATGTTGTCCATCTCCAGCATTTAAGATACTTACCTTTATTCCTAAATTATCCATTTCCTGAGCAATTACTTGTGGTATCCCCGCTTGCCGGTGGCGAATAACCATAATATCGGTTCCCATTGCCACATAAGCCTTAGCAGTGTCGAGAATAGTCTCCCCCTTAGTCATGGAAGAAGTAGCAGAAGAAAAGTTCAGGATATCTGCAGAAAGCCGTTTAGCTGCTATTTCAAAACTACTACGAGTGCGGGTCGATGGTTCGAAAAATAAATTTGCTACCACTTGTCCTTGAAGAGTGGGAACCTTCTTTATTCCCCGGGATAGAACTTCCCAAAAACTAGCAGTTGTTTTTAGCACAGTATCATATTCAGCTTTGGTAAAGTTAGCAAGAGAAAGAATATGGCAACGACCCCAGGTATTATTAGCAGGCATAAATTTTGGCTTGGCTGTAAATTTGTAACCCTTGCACTATTGGAAGCAATAAAATTGTCCCTCTCTGCAACTAAATCCAGTTTTAATAGATTTAATAGCATGTTATGTTTAGTGCTCACTGATTTACTATTTATTTTTTTATTTACATATGCACCAGAAATAATATTATCTGTTCATCCAAACTAATTATAAAATAAATTGTAAATATACCGATAAGATTCTATTACTATACTTTCCCAGGTTTTAAGCATCATAATCAATAATGACTAGCTATTTGACTGATTTAAGGGTATTTACTTTGATATCATTTAGGTTGTGGAATATGTGTCGTAACCTTACGCTCGAATTCAAGATTCAGGATCATAACATTTTTTTGAATTCACACTACTTATCTCCCATGTAATTCTTGATTGAGTTCAAAATATAAACCATTCATGCTATAAAATATGGAAAAGCTTTGGTACTGATCATACCTAGTTTTACTTGTTAATTTCCACTAAAATTAGAATATAAACTGCAGACATAAACGCAATGTTGACTATCTAGTATGTTTAGTATGTATGTGTTTTAAACTGGTACAAGTATGACTTTTCATTCTCTAGACACCATTATGTAATTTAATAGTTGGATGATGCTAATGTAGACTTTCATATTAGTTGTAAATCTATGAATTTTCTGTTAGTTCAGTATTTTGGATTTTATTGGTTTAATCTGCTGAAAAATCGAAGATTATTATCTCTGGGTGTATCAGCTTTTAGTGTTGCTATAATAGTGATATTATGTTTTTCTGTGAATACTCAAAATCTATCCCTAGATTTCCTGGAGGTAAAACAAACAACAGAATTGAGAGGAGTGTGGTTGACTAATATTGATAGTAATGTTTTATTTCAACCTAATCACTTAAAGAATGCTTTAAAACAGCTTAGGAAACTTAATTTTAATGTTATTTATCCAACGGTATGGAATTGGGGTTATACTATATACCCAAGCAAAATTGCTGAAAGCGTTACAGGTATTTCTCTTCATCCTGAGCCAGGCTTAAAAAACCGAGATGTACTTAAAGAGCTTATAAAAGAGGGCAATAAACAGAAGTTAAAGGTAATTCCCTGGTTTGAGTTTGGCTTTATGGCTCCAGCTAATTCACAATTGGCAAAGAAACGCCCTTATTGGTTAACAAATCGCCATGATGGAAGTAAAATTTGGAAGGAAGGGACTCATGATCGTGTATGGTTAAATCCATTTCGCCCAGATGTACAGGATTTTATCCAAAATTTAATTGTTGAGATAGTGAGAAAATACGATATAGATGGGATTCAATTTGATGACCATTTTGGTTTACCTTCAGAATTGGGATATGATCCTTATACAGTAAAAATTTATAAACAAGAGCATTCCGGTAAGTCTCCCCCAATAGATCCAAAAGATATTGAGTGGGTAGAATGGCGTGCCAATAAAATTACAGACTTCATGGAGCGTATATTTATTGCCATTAAGGCCGAAAGGGGAGATTGTATTGTTTCTGTTGCACCAAACCCCCAAAGGTTTTCTTATAAGTACTTTTTGGCAGATTGGCAAAGATGGGAAAGGATGGGATTTTTAGAAGACCTGGTAATTCAAATATATCGTAATGATATGAATGTATTTATTAAAGAGCTAGAGCAAGCAGAAGTCAAAGCTGCTAAAAGCCATATTCCAGTGAGTATTGGCATTCTTGCTGGTTTAAAAAACAAATCCGTACCTATCGAGCAAATCCAGGCGCAGATAAAACAAGTGCGCAATCACAACTTCTCTGGTGTTTCCTTGTTCTTCTATGAAACTTTATGGAATTTGACTAAGGAAACTAAACGTAAACGTCTTTCCGGATTACAAAATACTTTTTCTCAACCAATAATTTACCCTAACTTGCTTGATGGTTGGAAGCCATATCAGTACGATTGAATAACAACAACATCATACCATTGTGTAAAACATTAAATGACAACTCAAAATTTGTTTAGGTTGACTTGTTTTTTAAATGTAATTGATAAAAGCATAAATGTTAATCTAGAGAGATTGCAAAAACTATTATTAGTTTAGTGATTTTCAAGTTAGTAAATATAATCAACGGGTGAATTTTTCCCTTCAGTGTTTGTCTAAACTATAAAATCACTACCCACCTTCAATAATTTAAAATGTAACAAGCAAATACTTTCCGAAATTTTGTAAATTCTTTCGAATATCTATGAGAAAAGGTAGCATTATTAATATCTTCAATTAAGGAAGGTTCTGTAGTGACTTGGCAATTTTTGTTTTTATTTCGGGTTTCCAACAACTAGGTATGGTAGGGTTCTGATACTCAGGCTCAAAAAATTGTGTTAGCCTATTCCGGGCATTAGCGAGATGTGAAGATGGGATGACTTCAATTTATAGGATGTATATATCATAGCGATACCTTAGTTACACTTCTGGATGTAACTAGTTTTTTCATTAGCTTAGAAATTGGATGCATGAATCAAAGAAAAATGTGGATCACTGTTACTCTGTTTGCAGCTATTTTAGGAAGCTTCTCAATTGGTTGCTCGCAGATTAAAAGAGGAAAAACAACTTCTTATAGATTATTGGCAACTATTAATACAGTTAAGGTGGGAGAATACAAATCTCAAGGGTTCAATTCAATAAAAAACCTAGGGCAGAATTTAATATATGTGTCTAATCGCTTGCCAATATTAATGAGTTCAATATCTTCCTTAAAAGAAATTGATAGTTCGCAAGTTGTTAAGGAAATTGCACTGAATCAGTCAGAGAGGTTTTTGATAGTGCATCATACAGGCACGAGAAGAAACCTGAGTAAGGCTTATAGATTCAGGGGGAAAAACCATATCTTCAAGGGCATTGCCTCTTTTTATGGTTATGATGGTTCCGGGAATAAGACTGCTTCTGGGGAGAAGTTTAATCCAGAGGCAATGACTGCAGCTCATCGCACCTTGCCTTTTGGAACAAGAGTGCGGGTTACTAATCCTCATAATGGACGCTCAGTAATTGTGCGCATCAATGACCGCGGTCCCTTTATTCACGGTCGAGTTATTGACTTATCTTATGGAGCAGCAAGGGTATTGGGAATTATACGTAGGGGAATTGCACCTGTAAAAGTTCAAATTATGGATAAATAAAATCCCAATTAGTATCGATGCAAAGCAAGATTCAATCATATAACTGTTCAAAATCAAATTATTCTTGAGTTAATTAAAATGACTGAAAATTTCACATTGCCTAAAAAAGTAAAATCCTATTATTAATTTCACTTTGTCAAAAGACCATCTTTTGTAAATATTTGGGCACTCTACTGTAAGGGCTATTTTTCTCTGATGCCCTGGCATCCTACCCCAATTTCGGATATAAATTAGTGGGAAAAAGAAATTGGGGCTAGAGGAGTTTTTGTGCGCTTGCTGACAAGTATTATGGCTTTACGTTGCTATTTGACTCAACGCCGAAAACCTAATTGCGTAGTAGATAAGCCAATCACTTGGGATATAAGTAACTTGTCTTATACTACCGTAGGTTTGGTTCCTACTATGGGAGCTTTGCATAGAGGACATTTAAGCCTCATACACAGGGCATGTGAGGAAAACCATACAGTGATCGTCAGTATTTTTGTGAATCCTTTGCAATTTGGCCCTGATGAGGATTATTATAATTACCCCCGGATTTTGGAGCAAGATTACCAGTTTTGTAGACAAGCCGGGGTAGATGCGGTTTTTGTACCAACTTCAAAAGAAATGGGAATTGGTCTAAAGAATTCAGCAGAATCATCGGTGATACAGGTGATACCACCACATATTATGACATCTGTCTTATGTGGTCGTTCTAGACCAAGTCACTTTCAGGGTGTTGCAACAATCGTGATCAAGCTTTTCAACTTAGTACAGCCGGAAAGAGTATATTTTGGTCAAAAAGATGGACAGCAACTAGCAATTATTAGGAAATTGGTGGCTGATCTTAATTTTCCTATGGAAGTTATTGCTTGCCCAACAGTAAGAGAAATATCAGGGCTAGCTTTAAGTTCCCGCAACAATTATTTGACAGGGGATCAGATACAGCAAGCTAATGGCTTGTATCGCGCTTTAATAAAGGCTAAAGAAGGTTTCGGTTCTGGTCTGCGTCGTAGTAAAACTCTTATTGCTCTGGTGCGTAAAGAATTAGCGCAAATTAGCAGTTTATCTGTGGAGTACATTGAATTGGTAGAGCCGAATACATTAATGCCTATAGATATAGTAGAGGATGAAGGAATGTTGGCAATTGCTGCTCATATAGGCAATACTCGTCTGATTGATAATATTATCCTACGTAATCGCCAACCTATTATTGCCATTGATGGACCTGCAGGAGCTGGCAAATCTACTGTTGCCCATCAGGTTGCAGCTAAACTCAAATTAGTATACTTAGATACAGGGGCTATGTATCGTGCTATAACTTGGTTAGTATTACAACATGGCATTAAAGTGGATGATGAGTGTGCGATTGCGGAGTTGGTGAGTCATTATTGTATTGAACTTACTCCAAGCGAAGATCCTCTATATTCATTAACCATCATGATTAATGGGAATAATCTGAATGAAGAGATTAGGTCAGTGGAAGTGACATCTAATGTGTCAGCGGTAGCTTCCCATAAGTCTGTTCGTCAAGCTTTGGTTAAGCAGCAACAAACATGGGGCCAAAAAGGTGGTTTAGTAGCAGAGGGAAGAGATATTGGTACCCATGTTTTCCCAGATGCAGAAGTCAAGATTTTTCTCAATGCCTCTATAGAAGAACGGGCACGTCGTCGCCAGCAAGACTTTCAACGGCAGGGGGAACCAGAGGTCTCTTTGGAACAACTAGAAAAACAAATAGCTGAACGCGATTGGAAAGATAGTAACCGTGAGGTTTCACCTTTACAAAAAGCTAATAATGCTATTGAGATTAATACCGATGGCTTAACTGTATCGCAAGTCACGGCAATAATTATTCAGAAATACCAGCATTTGATATCTGAGTTATAAAAATCCTAGTGATAACATGTTGAAAATACTCAAGATTCTACCTCTATATTGTTGCTTTGAAATGCTCTAAAAATAAGGATTTTCATAATTTGTAAGATAGGCTTATTGAGAATGTGGATCCTCGGAAGATTTCTAATAAAAAATAACATATAGCTTAGTGCTATTTGGGTTGCTTGGCAATCCAAATAGCACTAAGCTATATGTTATAGGGATGTTTGTTGTTTGTATACTTTAATTTCCCCGATACTGACCAGTTTTTTTCGTGCATTTCCAAGATGAGTCAATCTATAGATACAATGTTGAATACAATTGTTAAAATACTAAGAAATTGCTTTCCTGCCCCAGAAGTACATGCTCATTGTGATGGTCCCTGTGGGGTTTACGATCCCGCCTCTGCGAGAATTACTGCAGAGGCAGTATTGTCTATGACTAAGAAAATCATAGATTTGGAAGTACCTGCTACTGGTGATAAAGCAGCTCATATTGCTTATCAGAATCTCTTGTCTCGCTATATATCCATCAAGGAAGAGCAGGCTCAAAAAACCAAAGATGATTTGTTGATTCTTTGGACCGATTACTTTAAACCAATCCATATTGAACAATATCCTGACTTACATGATATTTTTTGGAAAGCAGCAAAACTATGTTCTGCTTGTAAGGTAGAAGTAAGTCTAAAAAATGCTCAAGAACTAATGGATTCAGTGCAAAATATCCATCAAATATTCTGGTCTACCAAGAAGCGAGATATTTCCTGGTATAAAGCTAGTAGCTAGAAATAATTTGGTGGTGTTTCCCTTTGGAGTTATGCTTGAGTGGCTTGAAACCTCTAAAAAGTTATTACTATTAATTTTTGGCTTCAGGAAGAGATTTCGTGTAATAGGTTCTTCGATGATTCCCCTATTACAATCAGGGGAAGAAATCCTAGTAGATACTCAAGCCTATAAACAAATCTACCCACAAGTAGGCGATATAGTTATTGCACAACTCCCGTTTCAAGGGGAAAAAATAGTTAAAAGAGTAGCTGCAGTGCTTGAGGATGGCTCTTGCTTTCTAGTAGGGGACAACTATTCTGAAAGCACTGATAGTCGCCATTATGGTTTTTTGCGAATTCAAAATATCATAGGTAAAGTCACGGGTAGATTTCCTTAGAGTTATAATCAAAGTCAATTAATAACCCAATAAACAATTTGTGAGTAAGCATCAAAATATTTACTCTTAGTTCACTACAAATTATGATTCAGTCTTTTCAATGACTATTTCAAAAATACTATGAACTACCATAGTTTAATATGAAAGTTTCTAATGATGGTTTAATAAACAAATTTGCTTTTTTGCCCTTTATTTTATGTTTTTTGTGGACAGGCAAGAATTATATTTATCATCTATAGATAGAGTATCTAAAATTTACTTATCAAGATAACTATATCTAATAAAATTGGAGCAATACGAAGTAAATCCTACTGCATAAGGAACATATACAACTCTTGAAATATATTAACCAAGATTTAATAAGCTTAGATTGATATTGATAATGTGATGGGATTCAAAATGAGGTATTTTAATTGGAGTTATGAGTTATTTTAACAGTTAATTCATAATTTTTGTTGTGGAAACTTGCATTATTTTAATTTCATGGATTATAAGGACGCAGGAGTTGATATTAAAGCTGGTAAATCCTTTGTAGAAAGAATCCGCAGTTCTGTACATAGTACTTTCCGCCCGGAAGTAATTGGGGGTTTAGGGGGTTTGGTGGTTGTTTTCAATTAGCAGAAGGTTACAAAGAACCAGTTCTGGTTTCTGGAACTGATGGTGTTGGAACTAAGCTGAAAATTGCCCAGGTTACTGGTTGCCATCATATAGTTGGCATTGATTTAGTAGCAATGTGTGTTAATGATGTATTAACATCTGGTGCTGAGCCCTTATTTTTTCTAGATTATTTGGCAACTGGGAAACTGGAACCGGAAAATTTATTGGATGTGGTGGCAGGTATTGCCCATGGTTGTAAGCAAGCTGGCTGTGCTTTGCTAGGAGGGGAAACCGCAGAAATGCCGGGGTTTTACCAATTAGGTGAGTATGATTTAGCCGGTTTTTGCGTGGGAGTTGTGGAAAAAAGGCAAATTTTGGATGGTTCTCGGGTGCAAATAGGCGATATTGCGATTGCTTTGCCGAGTTCTGGTTTACATAGTAATGGTTACAGCTTGGTAAGGGAGATTATTGCGAACAAGAAATTAAAATGGAGTGCCCGCCCCACTATATTTAATGGTCAAAGTTTAGGGGAAATATTTACCATACCCACCCATATTTATGTCAAACCAGTACTAGCTGCACGTCAAGCAGGCATAGATATCCATGCCATGGCTCATATTACTGGGGGTGGATTACCGGAAAACCTACCTAGGTGTTTGGGTGAAGGACAATCTATAGAAATAGATGTTAAAAACATCCCTACGTTACCAGTATTTCAATGGTTGGCAGAAACTGGAGGAATTAGTCCTCAAGTCATGTATGATACTTTTAATATGGGTATTGGTTTTGTCTTATTATTACCAGTACAGCAATTGAAATTAGCCATAGATTTTTTTCAAAAGTATGATATATCAGCTTTTGCAATTGGTGAAGTAGTTAATGGTACAGGTGAGATACTAGGATTTCCCTAAGTGGGATTTCAAGAGTTTTCACAAAAAATTTGAAATTAATAATTATCTATAGATAAAAGTGAATCAATGTTATTTACAAACCATCATGAATAGTGAATTATGACTTCTTACTTATATTTAAGTTTGAGCCTAGTTTCATAGTCTGAGAATAATATATACAAAAAAGCTGGTGAGAAATTTATCACTGTCTACAAAACTATGAGTTAACATATTCTCAGGCTTATAGCTAGTAATTAAAACAAATACAGGCTATCCTAACTCTTTACCTAAAACTGATTTATTATTTGACTGTGGATCAAGAGTCTGTCAGGTTTGTATATATAATACTTATTCCATAAGCCCTGTTGTACTTCTTCCAACTAGGCATAAGTTCAATACCGTATTCCATAAAACTGACATTCATCATAAATCTAGCTTAAATGCTAAAAATTACCAAATAATTCTTTTTCTAACAACTAAGAATATCTCTACTAGGGATTCATCATCCTAAATTAATTGAAAAAATTTCAAACTATGATTAATGAGCGTAATCTCAGGGATAAATAGCCACTCATGATAAGTGTGAGTGTAAATCTTATGCTGAATCACTTGCAAAACAATGATTAACAGCTACCCTTTAAATATCTGAACTTTTTATACACCAATCAAAATCGTTATGACTATGATATATTCGTAGAGTCCTATAATAAAGCACTGATAAATTGTTAGAAAATTACCACATTTTGGAATACTAGATGGGTAAGGTCTGGTTGTCCGTAATTTAATAAGATAATCTGACATATTAAGATTTTACCCAGAAAGCAAGTAAGATTTTGCCTAGTTAAAGATTAAGTGCTTGATTGGTTTTATAACTTATTAAGAACAGTCAAGCTTGTAAGCATAATATGGCAGGGTCAGGTTCAGCCCATACCATAAAACACTACCAGATACATATAAAACTCAAGGAGAATTAGTGTATGTCAATTGCAGCAGAAGGGTGTATCCGCGTTGGACAGCAGGCTCCTGACTTTACAGCAACTGCTGTAGTGGATCAAGAATTTAAGACCATTAAGCTTTCCGACTATCGTGGTAGATATGTCGTTCTATTTTTTTATCCTTTAGACTTTACTTTTGTTTGTCCAACAGAAATTACAGCTTTTAGTGATCGCTATGAAGAATTCAATAGACTTAACACAGAAATTCTAGGTGTTTCAGTTGATAGTGAATTTTCTCATTTAGCATGGATTCAAACTGATCGTAAACTTGGTGGTGTAGGTGATTTGAACTATCCTCTAGTTTCGGATATAAAAAAAGAGATAAGTGCTAGCTATAATGTCCTTGATCAATCTGCGGGTATTGCCTTACGTGGTTTATTTATCATTGATAAAGATGGCATGACTCAGCATGCCACAATCAACAACCTGGCTTTTGGTCGTAATGTTGATGAAACCTTAAGGACTCTACAAGCCATTCAGTATGTTCAATCCCATCCTGACGAGGTATGTCCTGCAGGTTGGCAGCCAGGTGATAAAACTATGAATCCTGACCCTATTAAGTCCAAAGTTTACTTCTCTACTATTTAGTAAACTGGGCTAGCGTAGCTCCTGACTAAGGAATAATTAATAAGGCCCCAGATAATTGCTTGTCTTGGGCTTTGATCTAGGAGGCTTTAATTGTCCTTGCAGGGAGGAGAACAACTCTCTCAAGCGAACCTACCTAACGTATTTAGAAATTATTCTTGTCAATTCTGACAAGTCGATTGGTTTGGAAATGTAATCATTTACCCCTGCGCTCAAACAAGCTTCACGATCTCCTTGCATTGCCATGGCAGTTTGGGCAATAAGGGGGATATGTTGGTATTTATCGTGTTGACGTAGTCGTTTGATTAGTTCAAAACTTTTGCTGTCAGGTAATTGAATATCCAAGAGAATAACAGCGGGGCTGATCTGTGTCAACACCTTCCAAACTTCTGCTGCACTTTTAACCCAAGTGACCCAATAACCCTTATTTTTTAAAAATGTTTGTATTACATGAGCATTGTCTAAGTCGTCCTCTAGTAACAAGACATCTAAGGAAATAGGATGTAGAGATACAGATGTTCCTAGCATTTCTTCTGATTCTATTTTATCTGCTTCTGCTAGGAACTGAGGAAAATTGTCTAACTGCAATACAGCATTTGGTGTTAAAGGCAAGAAAATAGTGAACTGGGAACCTTGATTTATATCTGATTCCACTTCAATCCAACCACCATGTATTTCTGCCAGTTTCTTAGTAACAACTAATCCTAAACCTGTGCCCTCTTGACGATTGCTAACAGAATTTGTGATTTGGCAATATGGTTGAAACAGTTGGTCCTGAAGCTCTTTGGGGATACCTCTACCTGTATCCCATATGGTGAAACTTATAAACGAATCATCATAGCATACCCTTAACCCGACTGTCCCAGTAGCAGTAAATTTGAGAGCATTAAAAAGTAAATTTAATAACATTTGCTTTACCCTAAGGGAATCTGCTACCAGAGTAGGAATGTTTTCATCTATCTCTACTTGCAGTTTTAAACCCTTATTACCTGCCTTCTCTTTAACCAAGGCTAAAACGCTACTACATAATTCTGTTATATTTACTTTTTCCCAATGTATGTCCAATTGATCAGCCTCAATCTTAGACAGGTCTAAAATATCGTTAATCAATGCCAATAAATGCTTTCCACTGGAAAGGATTATATTTAAATACTCCTGGTGCTTTTCCCTACTTTTTTCGTAACCTTGAGCCAGAATTAATTGGGTAAAACCAAGAATTGAGCTCAAGGGGGTACGTATTTCATGGCTGGTACTTGCCAGAAATTTATTTTTGAGTTGATTAGTTCGTTCTAAGTTCTTATTAAATGTTTGTAGGTTCTGACAATAATTCTGTAAATCCAGTATTTGCCTCAACTGCTCCAAAATTTGAGTACATTGCTGGGCTGCACCCGTCATAAACCCAGATATAATCTGGGTTTCATCACCAGACAGGGAAAATGTTACATCCATAATCAGCCATGCTGAGTAGGCAGAATAACTACTAGGCAAACACCAAGCTTTTTGGGGAAACTGGTGTTCTAGGCTTTGTAATTCCTCAAGTGTAATTTCTGCAGACAATTTTAGGGATAGCTGATTCTCCTCAGTGGGAATTATGCTTGCTCGTTTATCTTTTAACTCTTTCTGAGATGATCTAACGAGGTAGCAGATCGAACCAAAAGAAGCCTTTGCTTGCACTAGTGCAACTGCCAAGCAACCCTGGTGGAAAACACTAGAAGGATAATCCTCTAGAGCAATTTGTAATTGTTCCAATATAAGTTGGAAAAAATCTGCCTCTGAAAATAATTTTATTTTCAGGCATAAGACCCGACTTAATTCCATACTGAGACGACTTTGCAAGCGCCTCAAGCTCCGCTCCAACCACAATTCAGCATTCACTCGTTGAATTGCCGTCAAAAGGTTTGACGATTTATCTAATTGGGAATTACTTTCTGGTAACCTTGAAGACTGCGGCATGGTCGCATAGACCGGTGAAAAATAGATATTAATAAGGCTCTTGACTAATATTCAAGTCCCCAATATAAAATACAAAGTATGATTTTATATCATGGTATTTTATACCTTCTTGATCTTCACATAACTAAACTACTAAATTCATAGTATATCAAAACTATTAAGTGCAACAAGGACAAGTGCAACTGGATAGTAGTGTATTATTTTATAATACTATTGTGGTTTGAGAGGGTATTAAAAGAAGCCATTAGAGGCAGAAATCCACGTCCATAATAATACCATAATAAAGCTCACATGAATATACAAGTCATTGCATTTATTTTGTGCAAAAGCTCATAGTCCCAGCCTACTTGCAAACACTCCATAAACTAAACGAAATCAAAATTTTATAAGAATATTATCATTGTGGAAAATTTAAACTGAGTAATGCATAACCCCTCATTCCTTGGGGTTTACAAGATTACTAAAAAACATAACAATCATAACTTACCATTTATCCCATAAGAAATCCCATATCACAGTGATTAAGTCAAATATTATGTTTGCTATGTGGTTTCCTATTGAGATTGATGAGCTCATATGACGACTATGAGGATATTTAGTGGCATATAGAAGAATGTTTAAACTTGCTTGCTGCGATGAAAGCACGTAATGTTAATAATAAGGTGTAAACACTGATAAATCATTTGTATAATTACTTCTAGCAAAACATAGAAAATTGTGTTTATGATTAACAACATGTTGGCTTCATGCTTGTATTTTCCATATTAAGCTTCAGAAATTGGATCTCTGAAAAATTTTTATTATTGAGATTTCGGATTATTGGCGTTGACTCTGCTTATTTCACTTACAAATGTCCTATTTTCAGTGTATTCACAATCTATAATTAAAAAGGCTTGTGTACAGTAATGCTTGATTTTTTAAACGCTACCTGTGTGGAGGAGCATAAAGATTAAGAAAAGGTTTCTCTTGTTTGATTTTTAATATTCATATATAAATTGGCCAGAGCCAAATATATAAATTGGCCAGAGCCAAACCCCTGATAGGGATGAAAATGAATCTTAAAGTTTTGATTAATCGTAATTATTGGAGTTTTAAAGTAAATATTTGGAAGATTATGGACATACAATTTGCCCAATTAATAGTTAATGGAATCGCTTTAGGGAGCATTATTGCATTGGCATCTATTGGACTGACTCTTACATATGGTATTTTGGGTTTGTCTAATTTTGCTCATGGTGACCTTATCACCCTTGGTGCTTACTTGACCTTACTAGCTAATTCACTAGGGATAAATATTTTGATATCGGTGGTAATAGCAGCAGTCGGAACTGTTAGTTTCATACTCTTATCAGAAAAATTGCTCTGGTCAAGAATGCGGTGTATTCAAGCCAAGTCAACTACTTTTATTATTATTTCCATTGGACTAGCTTTATTATTGCGGAATAGCATCATTTTCATTTGGGGTGGAGGTAACAAAAACTATAATTTACCGGTTACTCCTGCTTTAAAAATATTTGGTCTGAATATACCTCAAAATCAATTGCTAGTACTGATTTTGACTGTAGCGGCCATTTTGGCCCTAAACTACCTCCTACAGAAGACAAAAATTGGTAAGGCAATGCGTGCAGTGGCAGATGATATAAATTTGGCTAGAATATCTGGTATTAATGTCGATAAAGTAATTATTTGGACATGGGTAATTATTGGTAGTATTACTTCACTAAGTGGTAGTATGTATGGTCTGATTACTACTATTAGACCAAATATGGGTTGGTTCTTAATTTTGCCTTTATTTGCTTCCGTAATTTTGGGGGGAATTGGTAATCCATATGGTGCAGTTGCTGGTGCTTTTATTATTGGTACTGTGCAAGAAATTAGCACCCCATGGTTAGGTTCTCAGTATAAACAGGCGGTAGCTTTGGCAATTATGATAGCTGTACTATTGATTCGCCCTAAAGGATTATTCAAGGGAACAAATATTTAGAGTTTATCCTAGGTTGCTAGATTAAAAAGCATTGGAAAGCAGAGTAAAAGAGCATATTTTTATGCTAATAATTTACTACATCAGAGGTGAATACAAATAGTATGATAGATATGGGTATTCTCCATTTTTGCCTTTGCTAAAGTATCTCCCTAAATTTATATATTGTTTGAATCACCTACGTACATGTAAGCCACATTCTTTGAATGTAGATTCTTCCCACCACCAACGCCCTTCCCGTTCATGCTGATTGGGTAATACAGCCTTTGTACAAGGTTCACAACCAATACTAATAAAACCCCTTTCATGTAACTTATTGTAAGGTACATCTGAGGCCTTGATATATTCCCAAACTTGTGCAGAAGACCAGTTGGCTAGGGGGTTTAACTTAACTAAGACATGACCAGGGGTAGAAAAAGCACTATCTGCTTCAATTATGGGTATATAGTTGCGAGTGCTGGGACTTTGGTCTTTACGTTGGCCTGTAACCCAAGCATCAAGAGTATTAAGTTTACGACTTAGAGGTTTAACTTTGCGAATACGACAACATTCCTTATGACCATCAGTATAGAAGCTAAATAATCCTTTATCCTCTACTAGAGCTTCAACTTCGACTGCATCCGGAAACATTACTTCTAGTTTGATCCCATAGTAATTTCTTACCTCATCCAAAAGTTGATATGTTTCTGGGTGTAGGCGCCCAGTATCTAGAGTGAAAACACGGAATTTGCTAGTAATTTTTGATACCATATCAATTAGGACTACATCTTCAGCACCACTAAAGGAAATAGCAATATTTTCGAAATTATCCAGAGCAAATTTGATAATTTCTTTTGGTGCTTTCTGACTATATTGCCTCTCTAAGGCAGATAAATTTAAGTTGGCTGTAGACATTACAATATCTTATATTTTCCTCTCCTTTATTTGTAAATTATACTAACTTCAGAATAAAAAATGAAGAATAAATTTATCTATATATAGCAAGGAAAAATTCTATATCAAGAGTATAAAATCAATGTTAAATATTCTCAAGAGTTTTGATTATAAATATAAATATTTTTGTAATTCCTCCACAAATTCCCAAAATCCTTCATACATAAATAGTCCTGAAGATTTATTTTCAATTTGAAAAATTTCATTAGGGTGATTTACTGTAATGGTAAAGTAATTGCAAATCAAGGACAAGGAAAGCATTTAATTCTAAAAATGGCAATCATTGTAGTACTGTGTGCAAGTAAAAAGACAAAAGTAAGATTTAGCAAGACTATTAGTTATGAGTTAGGGTTTTCAAGGGTATTTTTAAATAGTTAAGTGGTGCCATCATAATCACTATTTTATGAAAAAGGGATAAGATTATTTTAAATAATCTTATCCCTTGTGTTCAGTAGACTTTATCTCGAATTTTACTTCCATCTTAAACATAATTGAAAATTGAAAACTAGGTATTAGGGTTTATAGAATATCTTGAATTTTTAAGGAATACTTACTTTGATGTCAAATCTGAGTGTGTCAATACCTAACTAGATTACTTAAATAGTTAGGTATTGATAAATATTATTAAATCCATAATAAATTTTCCTGTAGGTTGTTATCAATAACCTACAGGAAAATTGTATTGACCTATCTACCCAAGAGGAAGATTAATTTTTTACTTATAAATTTATGGAAATACTTAGAATCCCCAGGGCTCCAGCAAAAATATGCCGAACACCTCAAAATTACTGGTAAGTAATTCCCACTAAAGATAATGATATCCGGTATTTTATTGCTATACTATCCGAGCCAGTATAAATACATGAACTAAATACTGTGAAGTACTAGTCCTATTCACTTAATACAGCTCACTATGACTAGGTTTTACAGAATTGGGAATAAGACAATTAGATGAGTATTATACAAGTATTGTTTTACCAAATCTACTTAGTATAATAACCAATTCACAAAATAGGGTTTTTCTGAAAAAACATAATATTTCCCGATACAATGACAACTCTAATGATATAAGATAAACTTATATATATTCAGCAACTAAACTTCATTACTAATCCATAGCCAATCCAGGGAATTTTCTAGTTTCATCTTGCACTTTTTCTCGTAGTATCAGAACTGAGGCAAATTTTTACTAACGGCCAATCAAGTTTTTGGATGGGCTGTTATTATTTGTTTTTAAGACATCCTAATACTGCCCTTGGGCGAAGGAAAGAGAGGAATAAACAATGGCAACCTACAAGGTAACACTCATTAATGAAAGTGAAGGTCTCAACACCACTATAGAGTGCCCAGACGATGCTTACATTTTGGATGCAGCAGAAGAGGCTAGTGTGGATATGCCGTACTCCTGCCGTGCTGGTGCTTGCTCCACCTGTGCTGGCAAGCTTATATCCGGTAGTATTGACCAGTCTGACCAGTCTTTCCTTGATGATGATCAAATTGAAGCCGGATATGTGCTCACTTGTGTTGCTTATCCTACTTCTGATTGCATTATTGAAACTCATAAGGAAGAAGACCTCTACTAAAAAACCAGGATACAAGCACCAAATTATATAAAAGTCATCATAAATTTAGTGCTGAGTATACTGACCATAATGGTTATCTACTCCATAGAGACTGCTTCAAGTCAAAATCTACTGCTATGCAATACTTACTTTGCTAGGTTAATATAACTCGGCAAAGTAAGTATTGTATTATTAGGATAAGTTTTAAGGCAGGTCATTATAATTAATGACCTGCCTTAATTGGATTTAATATTTACTTGATTATACTTAGCAATTGAATCTAAGTTCGATTTTAATAAAGTTGAAGGATATTAGATCTAAGAGGATCCTAAACTAAAGAGTTTTTACACCACAGTATGAATCAATCCTAATACATATTCCAATTGACTGCTCATACTAAATATTAAAATCCACTATAATCTAAGTTTGCCTTGAATCAGAAATAATAAGTAAAAGAAAGTAATACTAGGTAAAAAAGCACAATAAAATTTGTTTACACTTAGTGTATAAGGTAACTATGTAATTTTGATAGTTAGTTTAAAGCTGTTTCTTCTTTTGCTCAGTTCTATAACCTTAAAATATATTATTTTATATCTGTTATGCGTGCTATTTCTTAATAATTGCATAAGTTACTGCCACCCCGTATTAATATCTTCTAATAGGCTTACCTTTTATTAGTAGAACATCTTCTGCTCTAAATGTAGGCGAATTGCTTAAGTGTTCTTGCCATTGTATATTTCTGATATGAATGCTATATAGACCCTGAAGATGTCTTTATCGTGCTTTAATAAACTAAATATTCATAATTAGAGTAAGTAAAGTCTTCCGGAATTAATTGAAGAGTATAATTAATTTGATTCAGTATTAGATTAATAGTAATTATAAATTTATTTGGTGATTAATCATCTACTTGAAGTGAATTATCATATTCTAAAAAGACTATTTATTTTTTGGATGTTAGGATTATTTATCATTATCCAATAAAAAAACTTATCCAGCAAAATGCAACATCCATATAGATAGTTCCCAGATGATTTGTTAATATCTATAATACTATTCTAGGAAGACTTAACACATAAGACTATTTATAAATAAATTAAGGTATTGACTAACATAAATAAGTTGTATTTTGTGATGTTTATTATCAAAATTTGTATCTTTGTTTATTATTACATATATCTACTAAATGCATGTACATATCTATTTTTTGTTTGGTAATCAAATTAACTTATCAATTCACAATTTTGTATATACTAGGTTTCCAAGATAAAATTACTATTTGTAGTATTCGCAAGTATATTTATTATTTACAATCTGTTTACTATAAAGACTAAGATAGACTTATTATAATATACTAAGATTATTGTTAAAAAGGCTCTTAAACTAATTCAATATTACTAGAAATGTACTAAACCGAGATACTACATTAAATCGGGCATCTAAAATCATTTTTATATACTTATTAAAGTAACCTATAAGTTAATTATTTTGAGTTATTAATATCAGGTATGAGACCACCCAATTATATTAATAAATTATCAAAAGTTTTAAGCTCTGAATATTTATTATTCTTACTTCTGAAATTCCAAAAGCTCTCACGATTAGAGAAATCATTTATATGTCTTTGACATTACTGCAAACTTCACCTCTTATGTTCTCTTAGTCAAAGAGGTTAACAGTGAAACTACCATAGACCTGCTAACTCAAATAATTCAAGTAGAATGAAATCTTTCTTGGATATTTGGGAAGTTATTGGGAGAATATAAAAAGAGAGAGGGAAAAATATATAGATTTGTTTTGTATTTATTTTCTAGTGGACTACTTCCAGTCTGCCGTAAAATTCTTCGATTCACCCCATCATTTTCAAATAATGCCTTATTCTAATTTGACTCAGAGATTACACCAGTTAATGCAAAAGGTGGGAATTACCAGTTTTAGAGAGCTAAGTCGTGTGTCTGGTATTTCTGAGAGGCAAATTTTGCGGCTGCGAAGGGGAGAAATTGGGGAAATGCGATTACATGTGTTGTTAAAATTATCAGCAACACTAGTAATTTCATTGAGCAGACTAGTGGGTTGTTTTTCCAGAGAAGAAGTCAAAATGCAAATGCCAATAACAAATCCGGAATTAATGCAACAACAGATGGCTAATCTACAAGTAGAATACCAGTTGTTACAGCAACAGCTCAATCAGAAGTATAAATTATTACAGCAAGACTTTCAGCAATCAACATGGCAACTATTAGAATCCTTAATAGTACAGTTTCCAACTGTAGTACAAAAAGTTCGGGAAAATAGCCAACTGCCGGCAGTTAAAATTATACCTTTGGTAAAAAAGTCTTTGGAAAGACTTTTAAAAGCCTGGGGAGTAGAAATGATTGCAAATGTAGGGGCGGAAGTACCCTACAATCCGCAAAAGCATCAATTAATGGATGTTAATTTAGTACCAGGTGAAATTGTCAGGGTTCGCTATACAGGTTATAGACAAGGTAACAAATTACTATGTAAAGCTAAGGTAGGTCCTATTGTGTTACAGGGTGGAGATTTAAATGTAAATAACTTATCATAGACTAATAAAGTGTACCCTAAGTTTATAAACCATTATTAAGCATAAACCTATTAGCATGGCTATTTCCACTTTTAATTGTTTATCTTTTAATCAGTGCTTTTATAACACCGTGTAATTGTTTTAAGTATATTATTGGGAAATAGGGCTCCCTACTACTAATATTTTGAGTTCATTAGCTTCAATTTTTTTGCTTATCTGTAACATCCAACTTCCTACATCTCTATGCTAAATTTTATATTTTGTTGTTTACTTGTAGCAAAAATACCTTTATATGAATATGACAAAAATATTGGATTAGGGCTATTATTTAGATATTCTGCTAAGTTTGTCTTTGACCATAAACTATAACTTCAGTCAGAGTCAACTATAGGTTTTTGTTGAAAATTTTGATGGAGACTAAAGATACTTGTATCTAACAAAGTTCAAATTTAATAATTGTGAATAATATTCATGAATAATAATCAGATTCAAATTATACAACCAGGTGGAATTTTAGACGCAGCCACATCACAAAAATTGCAATCACAAATAATTGGACTAGTAAATAATGGAACAAAAATAGTCTTAGTGGATTTTCAAAATGTAACCTTTATGGATAGTTCTGGGTTAGGATACTTGGTATTAGCTTTTAAATACTTACGTGAAGTCGATAGTAAGTTGTTGATGTGTTCGGTAAATGAGCAAATAAGAATACTATTTGAACTTACTGGAATGGATAAAGTCTTCACGGTATTTTCTAACCAAGAAGAATTCAACCAATCACCACTTTTCCATAGTTAGTAAAACTGTATTTTTAATATAGATAAATCATCTTCAAATGATGGTTGTGAATGAGAATGAATTAATATTTTTACAATTTGTTCTAACTGATAATTAGGGGTTTTAGAAACATTTATTAGGGTCTGTACAAAAGTATCTAGTCCCCAAATTTCCCCATCAGCTTTAGTAATTTCATAGGCTCCATCACTGAAAATATACAAACTACTATTTTTTTCAACTTCACAAGTCGAATCAGTATAATTTGCCTCTAGAAACATGCCAATAGGCATTCCAGGAGTTCTTAATTTATGTATTACGGGGTGGTAATTTCTATCTTCAGGAACTAGTATTGCAGGGGGATGACCTGCACTAGCATACGTTAATTTACGTTGAGGTAAATGATAAACACCATACCAAATAGTAAAGTATTTATCATTTTGATCATTCATGGGAAAAGTTTCATTTAGGGCTTTTAGAACCTCGCTAGGTTGATAGTAGTTTAATCCCTTCAATGCCCGTGCTCTTAATAAATTGAAAACAGAAATAGATAAAAGAGTTGCCCTTAAACCATGCCCAGCTGTATCTAAAAGATAAATTGCTAAATATTCTGAATCCAACCAGTAGTAATCAAAACAATCACCGCCTAACTGTCGAGAAGGTATAAAACGAAAATCAATGTCTAATGGGGATGTCATTGGCATTGGTAGCAAAGACATTACATAGTCTGCAGCTTCTGCTAATTCTTTTTCCAGGAGTTGTTTCTGGTTTTGTAAATCTTGGCTTAATTGATGCAAACGCAATCCAGCTCTTACCCTAGCCCTTAACTCATTATTTTCAATGGGTTTAGTAATAAAATCATCGGCTCCGGCATCCAATCCTTTAACACGATCAGCAGTAGAACCTAATGATGTTAATAGAATAAAAAATGTGGTAGATAAATATGGCGAATTTTTAATATAACGACACACATCAATACCAGTTAATCCTGGCATCATCCAGTCACAAATAATCATTGCTGGTGGAAAAATCATTGCTTGTTCTATCCCATATTTTCCATTACTAACAGCGATCACTTCATAGCCTTCTTTCTCCAGCATTCTTTTCAGTAATATTTGTACTGCTATATCATCATCAATAATCAAAATTTTAAACATAAAATTTTAGATAAAGCTTATACAAAATACATTAATAATAAACAATTAAAAATATTGAGCAAACTCTTATAGAGATTTCCTGGAAAATATTGCTAGTGGGTTCAACCACACATTTATAGTGTATTTTAATTGATTTAAATCCCTATATGCTTCTTGTCTAAGCCACTGTCCCATAGCATCTAAAGGATTAAATTCTCTACCTAGTTTCCAACTCAAATCTTGATTAATTGGTGTGAAATGATTTCCTTGTAGGGTTTTTGCTGTTAGCATCTCTGGAAAGCGTTGTTGTAAAATTTTCCTTAAAATTGTTGATTGGTCAAGAGTATCGTGGGTGAATCTTATTAACAGGTTACGGCGAATATTATAATTTTCATGAACCAAATCTTGTGTTTCTTGAGGAGTGGGGGTAAATTCAATATTTAAGTTAGAGTTTAACTTTTCCACCAAAGGAATAGCATCACTTGCTGCATAGTTATTGAACGAGATGAGTATATTACCAACCCTATCTACTTTATAAAGACTACCAATAAGTAAGTGAATTTTACACCCCATGCTATGCCCTACTCCATAAATTGGTAGATAGGCTTTACCAAGTACAGATTTTTTTTGTAGGTATAGTAAAGCCTGATCAAAGTCAAGTAAAGCTTGTTTGGCAATTGTAATATGGTCTAAACTATTGAGGAATGAAGTAGCAATGATAATAAAACCCTTTGCCGACAGATTTTCTAATAATAAGCGGTAAGTAATATGGGGTAAATAACCAACAAATGCTCCACCTAAGAAATGAACAATACCGATGGGATTACGTGGTACTATAACCCAATTACTTGATATTTCTTGCCAATAAATATTGCTCATTATCCTGGTAATCATTAACTTCAATCTCGAACTTACAGTATTGTTATATTAAATCCCAATTAGAATTTGTATATATTTGATATTAGGAGTGGAAATAATACACTACCGAGGTTATTTTATTAAAATTCACTCAAATAATTCCAAAAAAATAGAAACTTAAGACTGACCTTGTAATTTTTCCATTTCATTTTCAACCTCGAGTATTATCTGTAATGTTTCATTTAGTAGTCTTCCATGTTCAGCTGCTTTTTCTGTTATATATGCTCCGGTTAAATTAGTTAAATTCTCTGTAAATAAATCACTGTTGTTAATAATAAATTTTTTGTTTTCTCTTAATATCTTTTCTGTTTTTAGTGCTTTTACTAAATCAATTCTTGCTATTTTTAAAGCTGATACTACTTTATCCCTATCTTTAAGTGCTACTTCCTGATTTCCTGCTGCTTCTATCTGATCGTTAATATCTATAACTCTAATCAAAGCATTATATCTATCAATATCATTTAACAAAATTCTCAGAGGAGCTGTCATATTAACATTCACTATCTTTTTTCTTTGCCACCAAAGCAAATATAAACTAAATTGAGTTAAATAAATTAAAGACAAAATTGATAGTATAAGTAAAATCCAAGATGGTATAGATGGTAGAGGTAGCCAGAGCATCAAGAAATTAATCATTACTTTAAAAAGTAAATAAGTAATAATGTATAAAGATAATCCTAAGAAAAAGATTGTGGGGCTTTCTGAAACTTGAAACTTATGAGTCCAAAGCCTAAATATTATTTGAAAATAGTTTTTTACTTTTGTTAATTCATACTTGACAGGTAAATTCGTAAGATATCTTAACTCTTGTGGAGTAATCTCTAAGCCCTGTAGATCTTTATCCATAGTTTTAACTTCCTCATTATATATGTTTGTATAGTATTATATAGCAGGTCTTATTATATAAAATCAGTGAAGTATTGATATTACTTCAAGTGAAAGTTATCTATTTTATCTATCCATTATTGAATGAATTTATTTATTAAAGTTAATTTATCTCTAAAATTTTATTTAATTTACTATTAGACTTTGATAAATACATAGTAAAAAACTTATAAAGTGGTATTACATATTCAAGTATATATAGCAATAAAAATAGTGATTTATTTTTTAAATAAAACTTTAGAGTGGTAATAAAAGAAGAGATTGATATCAATATAACTAGAATTATTTAACAACCATGAATATGGTATCTCTAATCATAAATATAACTAACCTACAACAATAAGCAGCGCTTCATGATTGTATGAATCAGCGCTAAAATACCAAAATCTATTAAAAAAAGGATTATATGTGGCTTTAAAATTAGGATCTCCTTAGGCAGTTAGTGTCAGTATTAGTACTATAATTTTAGCTACACTATTTCCTTTCAACTTTTCATATAGTTTAATTGTAGAAATTAACAATTTATTTTATGCGTTTCGCCATACTATAAATATTAGTGATTCTATCAATAATATTTTATTATTTTTTCCTTTTAGATTCTCCTTAATAGCTTTTTTGATAAAGACGTATAAACTCAATATTTTCACATTACTAATAATAGTATTTATTATCAGTTTTAGCTTATCTTTGACTGTGAAAATGCTACAATTATTAAAATCTTCCAGAGTAATAATTGTAGCTAATTTTATTAACAATAATATTAGTGAACGGCTGGGAATTATCTTTTTTGTATGTGGAAATATAGAATGAAGTATTCTATTTAGCTATCAACAAATACTTCTCATAATTCTTTATCTATAAGTAATTTAATCATCATCGCTATTACGTACAGTATTTTATATCTAACAATTTCTTTAAGTTTACCTATCATCACTAGTTTAAGTAATTAGAATCCACAATATTATTTGAATCTTGTGAAGGAAGTAACAGGACATGGAGCTTAGGAAGGTTATATTTCCAAGTTGGTAATTGCAAATCAGGCTATTTCTAAGGAAGAGGTAGCGAGGGCTTTTGCGAAAATAAGCTATTACCAAATAACCACCCTGCTTTAATTACTAATTATCCTTTGCAAGTGAGAATAGGTTTGTTGATATTATAGGTAATGCTCTACCTTTATATTTGCAAAGATAACAGAAAAATATAAGATGTAATTAAGGTGTTTATTTATCTTCTAATCAATGGTTAAAAACACTATACCCAGCTAGTTTAATTACGATCCATATTCGTCATACTTCCCAATTTACTTTCAGCACAAAATTTCAAGCAAAATATATATATCAGGATGGTTTAATTAGGATAATTTCTCTTTCGCAGTATATATACAAACGCAACTTTACCTTATTATCTCAAGATAAATATAATCTGGTTTTGAGAATGTGTACACTACTAAGTAGGAATAATGCTACTAATCCACATTTAGTAATTCCAGATTTTTTTACTGATGGCAAATATCATCATTTAATAATTACTCACAATGGGTTAGTAATTGAGTTTTATATTGATATAATCACTACCATATATATGTCAAATTTAACTCTAGGCTTTGCACTTTTTTAACTATTTGGCTTTCCTTGGTAGTGCTTGATATCTTTAAATGGTTATTTTCAGCTAATTTATGATGGTGCTTATTATGGTTTTATCTTCATATTTTAGGGAGGATTAGCTGGGTTGATTACTATTATGTTAGTAACAGCTTTAGTCGTATTACCATCAATTATCTTGGAATTATTACTATCATATTAGTGTATACTGGCGATGGGAAAATGCAATTTTTTGTATAACTATAGTATATGTATCAATGATTTTATTTAGACTAGAATTACGGCTAAAGAATCATACACTATCTTAATTATTTTACTTTTATATAAAGACTATTTAGCTATTTTCTTTAATTGAGATGTTATATCAGTCTATTATCCATATTAATATCTAAATTTGGACAATTTAAATAAGGTATCTGCATAATAGAGGCTAACCATTATCTTGACAGCTTGGTTAGAAATGAAGTGTAAAATGTACTTAGTGGTAATAAATATATATAATACCAATTTATAGTATTACCATTTTGAAGCTGCTCCATTGGGTAATAAATATCGCTGACTTTTCTTATTATGATTTCAAATATGATATTTATTACGTTATTGTTAGGTTATATTTACTTGTAATAAATACTGTCACTATTTAACTTTATATTGTAGACTCGTTTACAATATGACTAACACAGTATTCAGATGTATCAATCTATGATTTAATGGGATACTCTAATTTAATTTGAAATTCTGGTGCTTATCTACAGGACTTATTAATATCCTGAGATTTTCGGAATGAGGTAAAGTTTTGATAACCCCTATCTAACTAATTTAGTGCTGATTAATCTGTTATGTATTTCAACTAGGAAGTTTAACCAGTAACTTTAAATCAAAACATAAATTTTATTGACAGATATATTGAGTTTTAACTGCATAACCTAATTTATGAATAAGTGCAAATCTTATTATCTTCTATTGTCTTAATTCAGAATAGAACAAGAATAACAACTAGATAAATATAACTTATATTTATCAGCAATATCCGCAAATATTCTTATTATTTTAACTACTCAATATATTTTATCTCTATTGAGATTAATCTGGTAAGCTTGAATAAAATTCCTGATTCTATCAATATAAGTATTTAATTTTTATCTACTTATCAGTTTATGTTCACTAAATTTGCTTATATATCAAGCTATATTTAGCTGAGTTACTACTGTCTTTTATAATAAAAATATTCACAATAATTATACTCACTCAACAAGGATAAGAATTTGATTATTATATGTTTTTCTATTAATTTCTTTTTTAGAAAACTTACTATTTGAATTCCATTATAAATACCGAAATTATAATTTAAATTTTAGCATTTAATAGTTAGGATATTTCTTTCAGAAACTTTTATAAATTATATATTTAGATGTCAATTATTTATCAGTTTAGTTAAACCTTTCCAAAATGTAGTTGCAGCTTATTTTAGATATTCTGATTATACTCCTGATTTTCATTTTACTGCGTGTTTCTGCAATTTTATTTATTTTTATTGTCTGTTATCTTTATCCAAGATGTATATAGATAATGACATTAGTAATTTTAGAATCTCTAAATTTATGTTTTATTTTAGTCTCTCTATTTTTTAGAGTAACATTAATTTAGTTGTTAACCACTTTATTATATTTATTGCTATCAATTAGTAGAAATGGCAATTGATGGCGATAAATATATTCTGCAACTGTCACTCTAAATCAAATATCTGAATAGCATTCATATTCAAGAAGTAAAAAATTATAAAGCCGGGTAAACCTCTGGAAAACTCAGCAATAAAAAAATATAATAAAAATCCTTATCTATCTTAACTTACCAACACACCCCTATTATTTAAATAAGTAACTAGATAAAAGATCAACTTCTGTACTTACCAATAAAATATTAGATAATCGCAATTAAGAATTCTATTAATTATAGTAAGAATGAAACTTTATTCAAATGCTATCAATTATATTGAGGGTAACAGCTAATTTGTCAGCTATTCCAGCGATCCATCTTTCGTCTTGTTTCGTATAACTGCGGGGTGCATTAGCACCTAATATTAATACACCTTTATTTCCAATGGGCTGGCAAATTATTCCTTGCGTATTATCTGGTAGAAAACCAAACTCTACTCGGCCAGGATAAATATTTAAGTCAACTAGATAAATAGGCTTTTCAGTTTGAAGTACTCGGTTTAAGATACTTCCTGGTTCTACGTCAGATCTAGGTCCCAGAATTCCACGACGTAATAAAACCTGACCTTGAAATAAAATCAAGAGTGATTGGGTAACTGTATTTGTTAGCAGCAAATGTGAAGCCCAAGCTAGTTCTGTTTTTACTGCCTGCGGTAGTTCTGGGAGCATTTCAAACCCCTTATTACCGATTAATTGAACTGCATTAGGGGTTTTGGGCTGTACCTGTTGCCAAATCAATCCTGTCAATATCAATACTGAACTTAACACTACCCCCAATATGTCTCCTCGTGCCTGGGAACTAGTGATCTCTGGAGTTGTCAAACGATTAACTAGCAAAAGTAAAGCTCCTAAACCACCAATAAATATAGGCAAATAGCGTATAATTTTTTTGGATCAGACTGAACCATACTTGAAATTTTTGATTTGTCAAGTTATTTTAGTCGGTAATTAGAAACCGAGTCAGAGTTTAAGCGTAAAAAACCAATAACTAGATTACGAGATACATCTCTCCTCAGTTACTGATTTCCCAACTTACTCCTCTCCTGGTTCAATAATACGTTGAAAAAGATAACCAGTGCCTCTAGCTGTCAGAATTAATTCTGGGTTACTGGGATCATCTTCTAACTTGGCTCTCAGTCTAGATATGTGGACATCGACCACACGTGTATCTACATGGCGTTCAGGAGTATATCCCCATACTTCCTGTAAGATTTCAGAACGGGAAAAAGCTTCCCCTGAACGACCAACTAGCAATTCTAGCAAACTGAATTCCATACCGGTAAGTCGGATTCGCTCATCACCTTTGTATACCTGACGTTTGTTAGTATCAATTTTAATATTGGCAATTTGAATAACACCTGAGCTAGGAATTCCAGAAGCTCCCATTTTGTCTACTCGTCTTAAAACTGAGCGAATCCTTGCTTCAAGTTCCTTAGGAGAAAATGGCTTAACCACATAATCATCTGCACCCAATTCTAAACCAGTAATGCGATCAGCAACATCACCTAAAGCTGTGAGCATAATAATGGGAACATCAGATTCCTTACGTAGTTCTTGACAAACTCCATAACCATCAATTTTTGGCATCATTACATCCAAAACTACTAAATCAGGGGATGTTTTGTGGAATATATCTAAAGCTTCTTCGCCATCGCCTGCAGTTACAACATCGTAACCAATCATAGATAGACGTGTCTCTAGAATACGACGAATACTAGCTTCGTCATCTACCACCAAAATTTTTTCTTTATGACTTTCCAAATTTATAAGTTCTCCCTAATACAAGTGTATTACTATGAGTTTTCAATATCATAATATTAATAATACTTAAGACACTATCTTATTAATATGTTTAATCAACATCATAAACACTAATAGCATTAGACTTTTATAAATGGCAAAAATAAAGTGAAAATACTTAATTAAGATTTAAGAATGGCAAAGCCAAAGATATATTATGTTTGCAATGAATGTGGTGCAGAGTCTTCTCAGTGGTTTGGGAGGTGTCTATCCTGTGGAACTTACAACAGTTTGGAAGAGCAAATTATTATTCATTCAGCAACTGATTTGACCAGTGGAATAATAAATAGGGGGAAATTACCACAAGGTAATAGGGGGTCTAACCAAAAATCAGCTAAACCAAGAGCTGCAGTAAGGTTTGATCAAATTAGTGATAGTCAATTGTTACGTTGGGCTTCTGGATATGAAGAGCTAGATCGGGTATTAGGAGGGGGAGTCGTTCCAGGTTCTATGGTGTTAATTGGTGGTGATCCTGGGATTGGCAAATCTACTTTGCTTTTACAGGTTTCGAATCAACTGGCTCAAAATCATCGGACTCTTTATGTTTCAGGAGAAGAGTCAGGACAACAGATCAAACTTAGGGCATCTCGTTTAGGGGTGACAGAATACTTTCCAGAGGATATAAATTGTAGCAGTTATAACCATTCATCAAACATAGTATCTTCAGAGGAATTAGCAGCTATTAATCTCCATCAATCAGGTTTATATGTGTTGCCAGAGACAAATTTGGAAAATATTTTAAATGAGATAGAATCTCTGCAACCCAATTTGACGGTAATTGATAGTATTCAGACAATTTTTCTCCCAAATTTGACTTCTGCTCCTGGTTCTGTAGCACAAGTGAGGGAATGCACTTCCGCTTTAATGAAAGTGGCTAAACATAGAAATACTACAATGTTTATTGTTGGTCATGTTACTAAAGAGGGGGCAATAGCCGGGCCAAAAGTATTAGAACATCTAGTAGATACAGTATTATATTTTGAGGGAGATCGCTTTGCTTCCCATAGGTTATTAAGGACAGTAAAAAACCGTTTTGGAGCTACCCATGAAATAGGGATCTTTGAAATGGTTGAAAATGGCTTGAAGGAAGTACCTAACCCCAGTGAGTTATTTTTAGGCAATCGTGATGACCCTGCACCGGGTATAGCAATTGTAGTGGCTTGTGAGGGTACTCGTCCAATAGTAGTTGAGCTACAGGCCCTAGTTAGTCCCACTAGTTATTCTTCCCCACGCCGCTCTACTACTGGTGTTGATTATAGCAGATTAGTTCAAATTTTAGCGGTATTGGAAAAGCGTGTGGGTATACCCATGTCTAAATTAGACTCCTATGTTGCTTCTGCTGGGGGGTTAAATGTAGAAGAACCAGCAGTAGACTTGGGGATGGCGATTGCTGTGGTTGCAAGTTTCCGTGATCGCATTGTTGACCCTGGTACAGTATTAATTGGAGAAGTAGGATTAGGAGGACAGGTGCGTTCTGTATCTCAAATGGAATTAAGGTTAAAGGAAGCAGCCAAACTAGGCTTTAAGCGAGCAATTATACCTAATGGACAAAAACACCCCAGTATTAACATTGAAATTATGCCAGTTTCCAAGGTAATTGATGCAATTATTGCTGCTATTCCTCAACAGGCACTAAATTTCGAGGATTTTGCAGTAGATAATTAATGAAGAGAAGATAAAAATAGTCTATATAGAATTAAGACTATACTTTTTTCAAAATAAATTATTTTCATTTTTTTGGCTATTAACTTAGATTGGAATGACTACAAGTCAAGTCTTAAGTAAGATACTTGAAAATTTTTTATTTAAAAGTGTATATATTGATCACAGCAAACACAGCAAAATTCTAAGCTAGAATCGTGCACTACGAAAGTAAATATGCCCAAATTACCACAACAAATCCTAACCTTTAACAGAATATTAGTTTTAAACTAGTCAAGGTTGCAAAAAAGATAAATACTTACAATTAAAGTCTTTAGTTTTGCAGGAAAAATTTATTGATACTTTTAGCAGGTTTACCAATATATCCCATTATTTTTCTAGAGATTTATTCAGAATATTGATTGAATCACTTAGTGATAAAGTTCTTGATATGAAAAATTATTGGATAGATAAATAACAACAAAGCTACTAGATAGATAACAGCTTAACAAGAAGATTAAGATGGAAAATAAGTGGTTTAAGGTAAGCAGAAGTGTATCATACATAAAATATTACTTCTGATTTTTAAATGCAAGTTTGTACTTAGTTGTGATAATTTCAACTATTATAATCTGTCAATACCTATATAGATATTCAGCGCCCTCAGGAGACCGATTCAAGGTACTGCTTAAATAGCCAAGAAACCGGAAACAATTTATTAGGTAGATAAATAAAAGTTATTAAAGCTATGTTCTTCTCAAAAAACCTAAAATACCGAGTACTTTTATCGTTAATTATCAGATTGAAAGCTCTAAGTCCAATTTATTATTTTTTCATGTGCTGAAAAAGCTAGAGGAAAAGTTAAGGAAGCTTCTGAGGAAAGATAAACCCAGTTAAAGTTTATGAAAAGATAGGACAAGTATAACTACAGAAAACCGTGAGCTATACTACTAATGAAATTAATAAAAATAAAGGGTTAAGTCTATGATCATTTAGTTCTCAATAATCCTTTTGCCAAACTGCACTTATCTGATGATCATCAGATAAGTGCAGTTTGTACAATCCAGATTGAATATTTTTATAATTATTTTATGCTTGTTACCACTGCTGAATTATAGAAATTTTACTTGATGTGTATAAAGTAATGATATTCACCAAAATATTTCCAGTCTTGAAATATTTCAACTTAAATTCTGAGTTATTTAACAACAATGTAATAATTCTTGCTTATTAGTTTTCTATGAACATTGAACTAGTCCACGCTACTCTGTTTATTTAGTATTAGTTTATACATACCAATGTGCTGGTGATAATTGGACTCGATGTGTTACTTTTAAGGAACTTGAGTGATGGATAACAGTAATAGTAACCATTAGTAATAATGGAAAATATAATTATGTTAAAGAAAATAAAATAAGAAATGTAAAATCATAAAATTTAATAATGTAAAGCTAAATGATTTATTTTTGGTTCTAACGACATAATCTTGGTAGGTTATTAAAAATAATCTCATTCAGGTTTGAATAACTACATTATGCAGGACACAGCCATAACTGCAAATACCAAAATTCCTAACCCAGATATTAAACTCCTAGTAGTAGATATTGATGGTACAATTGTTGGGGATGATAATAGTGTTAGGAAAATAGTAAAACAGGCTATTGACAGAGCCAGATCCAAAGGAATCAGAACGGCGATTGCAACAGGGAGGATGTACTGCTCTGCATTGCAGTTTTATAAAGAAGTCATTTCTGACTTGCCTATAATTGCCTATCAAGGAGCTTGGATTCAAGAACCAATAACAAATGTGAATCACCGCCATTTAGTTGTTCCTCGATTAATTACTGAGAAGTTATTAGAATATTTTGAACAACCAAAACTCAGAGACATTCTATCAGTTCATTTTTATATAAATGATAAGTTATATGTGCGCGAGCTCAGTCAGGATACGAAAGCGTACGCACAACGCTCTGGAGTAAAACCTATTCCTGTGGGGGATTTACGTAAGACTTTAGACAACGAACCTACAAAAATCTTAGCTTTATGTAAAGACCATAATATAATCAATCAATTAATGCAAAATATACGATATCAGTACAATCCTAACCAACTCTACTTGACAAAATCTCTTCCCACTTTTCTTGAAGCTGCTCACCCTCAAGTCAATAAAGGTACAGCAGTCAAGTACCTTGCAGAGGAGATCCTGGGATTACTATCTTGTAACGTTATGACCATTGGCGATAATTTCAATGATCTGGAAATGATAGAATATGCAGGTATTGGGGTAGCTATGTCTGATGCTCCTGCTCCGGTAAAAGCTGCAGCTCAGTGGGTTGCTCCTAGTTTTAAAGAAGATGGGGTAGCTGTAGCAATCAATAGATTTCTGTTGGGAAACTCTAGGGGGTAAATAAACCCAAGTTCTAGAAACAACAATGACTAACCCTTAATCTGTAGTACATCATAGGAAATAACCTACTATAAATTAAAATCAAAATGTATATTTCTAAAATATTTGCTGTTAATCATTGATACTGCTATCGGTAATTGTGGGCATAGGATAGCCGAAGCAAAAATGACCAGAATTAAATAGTTCAGTTTCCGGGAGAACTGTATATTATTGGTACTCTCCATGAAAATTTTCCCCTGTTGCACTGTAGGGCTACATACAGATAGCCAAGAACAACAGAAAATTATGGGAATTAAATTACAATAATTAAAATCAATGAAAGCTCTTAACGTTCAGGCTATAGGTAAGTCTAGAATTTGGGAGTTTTTGGGGTATATCGCATAAATTTAAAACTGAAATTAGACACTCTCAAATTGATAAATAACACTAAAAATGAGAACGGGCACCGACGACTGGCCATGTTTCGTCTCGGTGCCCATTCTTAAATCACCCCTCACACTGAATAAATCCTATCCAAACATTTTTCCTTTGTCAACTACTGTTACAAGACCCTGTTAAATAGCTATTATTTTATCAAATATAAAAGTCTTGTAATGTTGGTATGAAAGACTCCATTGATAAATGTCTTCTCATGTATATAGTCATACTAAAAGCTTGGTAGCAATAGATAGTGAAAATGCTTGCAATTCTAATATTCAAAGTGGTAGTTATTATGGCCGTCAACATGAAATATCTTGTCAGGTTTTGTCAGGATGATATATTTTCTGTTCAATTAATTTCAAACAAATTCAGTCGATTGGATTAATTGAATGAATTTGTTTGAAATGGCTTTGGCTATAGCAGTAATAACATCAAATATTTCTAGTAAAAAACAAAAATAAATCAATATTATCGATTCCTCTCGATTGTTGATATAAGAATCATGGATTGTAGAGGTCATTATAATTTTTTTATGTAATATCTTAATGAAGTTATGAAATTTGGATTGATAGGCTTATAAGAACAGTATCAAAAGTAAAGGCAGTCCTAATCTCTACTTCTACGTTTGTGCCATCGGTGTTTCGCTGTTTGCATTTCTGGAGATTCGCGAAGATGGTGGCTCATTTCCATAAATATATCTCTGCGCATGTAAGGATAATCATTAACCCATAATTCTCTACTCGGAATAAATAATTCAGAAATGCCCTCAATTCTACTTAGATCAGTATGGTTAGACATGACTAACATTTCCACCTTTTGACCAATTGCAATTGCTTTGTATGCAACTCTTAGTGGTGCCTGTACTTGGGTAGAAAATCCTGTTTCATCCCCAACTTCCAAGTTAATACGTTTCTCCCTGTTTTCTACAATTACTAGCTCACCCTGATTATTTACAGTTTCTTGTTGTCCCATTAGCTCATCAGTAATCCACCAATCTAAAATTCTGCCTTGAAAAAACCCGCTGTACTTATAACGACGACATTTTACATTGCAGATGCTTGCCCAAAATACAGGTGCCCACAACCAATAAAAACTCCCTATAAGTCCTAATAGAAATAAGATAGAATCAAATTTGCTCCCAAGAATGGTTTTAACTATCACAGCTATTGATGCTGAGACAACGGAAATTAATAATCGTTGCAAGATATCAGGGAATTTGCCCCAATAGTACTTATATTGGGAGGCAGTTGCAACTAAGGGTATTAACTGCTCAAATTTTTGGCGAGTAATTGGGACAAGCATCGAAAACTCTGGATTTTAGATTTTTGATTGAGGGGTTAATAATTTGGTCAAAGGATTTTTTCTAATCCATATACTAAGGACTTTAACCCTATAACTTTACGAATTGCTAGTAATAATCCTGGCATATAACAAGCGCGATCACTAGTATCATGACGCAAGGTATAAAGTTGTCCTGGTGCACCAAATATTACCTCCTGGTGAGCTATTAATCCTGGTAAACGTATGCTGTGGATTCTAATACCCTCACGCCCTTCAAACCCTCTAGAACCTATTAAATTTTCTTTCTCTTCCACTATTGGTACATTAAAACTCTTACCCATATCAGCCAACATCTCCGCAGTTTTAATAGCAGTTCCACTAGGTGCATCAGCTTTTTCATTATGGTGTAATTCGATGATCTCCACATGATCGAAATGTTGGGAGGCCTTTACCGCTGCTTGTTGCAATAACACCATCCCAATAGAAAAATTTGGAATTACCAAACATCCTGTACTTGCCTTAGCAGTAAATTCGGCTAAATCCTGTAACTGTTCCAGACTTAATCCTGTAGTTCCAACTACAGGACGAATACCATAAGCAACTGCGCTACGAATATTGTCATAGACAATATTTGGATGAGTAAAATCAACCATTACTCCTAATTGCTTCTCTTGAGAAGCAATTAGGAGTAATGGTTCTAGTTGATTGGTAATAGGAACTCCCAGTGGTCTACTCAACCCAGATAATTCTCCTATATCTTTACCTTGATGTTCGGGATTTATATCAATAGCACCCACCAAATTCATATCAGTTGTTTGTGACAATGCTTTAATTACCTCACGCCCCATTTTACCAGCAGCACCATTAACAACAACAGGAATAGGAGATTGATTGACCATAATGTTTAAATACATTAATTCATGTAGAACAAGCGCATTTTAGGCGAATTTGGACTATAAGTGTAAGGTTCATTGGGGAACTCATAAATTGTAATCAAGTCCAAGCACCCCAAAACTTTTATGTTTTGCCTTTTTTCAAAAAAATATAATGACTAAAGACGTACTTAACTAAAAAGTATCAGAGTCAAGATCTAAATTTGATGGATGTAATAAGGAGTAATCTAAGCATGATGGATGATTGACGATCAACTTTATAGTTCAAGAAAAAATTATAAGAAGTCTTTACCAGATATAAGTCTGCATAAACGTTAGTATTTTTTTAATGGACGGTAGCTGAAGTTAGAAATACATTTTATAGCCTAAGTAAACTTAAGTAAGAAGCACTTAGATGATAAAATATAGATAAAAGGAGCACACATGGACTTATAATGCTTACTTTAGTATTTCAAGAGTACTTGGCTCTTGAGATTTCCTATAGATTGTTAATAACTTAGTACTAAAGTTCTTCTTAAAAACTCTTATAGATTTATAACTGTGTTTAGCACTCCCTAACTAGTGGCTATTATTAGAAGTTAAAATTACATCTACATAACTCTTTCTCCATTAATTTTACTCTTTAATGGCATGCTACCATATGTAGTAATTTCAATTATAGATAATTGCCTAATTTATTTTATAAAGTTCAGATATATAAGTATTTTCAAACAACGAAGCTAGTATAATAATGAATGTTGATATATGCTTTGTTAAGCAACATTCAATTAATCTAAAGTTAAGGAATTAAACTAATGGTTAGTATACCATACTTTTATTAGTTTTTATATTTTGAAAAACACCAAACATTATTTCAATTTATTCTGTCAAGATCGAAGATATTTAAAAGCTTCCGGCTTTGTAAGTATATAAACAAATAGAAATAGCTCTGATATTATTCTTCAAAATCACTTAATGTTTTTAGACTATTAGAAAACATATTATTGAAAATATATATGTATAATAGTTAACCAATTTTTACCTAATATTTTGTTTGTTTAATAATATAGAAATCTAACAAATTTCTTAAAATAAAAGTGTGAAGATAACTTAAATATATGCTGGGTATTTAATTTATATTTTTAACAAATATGAAGATGCAAATATATTATAGTAGATTAATATCTTAAAATTTAAACTTGTCATAAACTGTAAGCAAGTGTAATGTTATTATCCGCTCTATAAAATTAATCAAAATATATAATAGCAAAATTTTATAGTTAGTCTTTGAACCTTTGGCTAATAATAGTATTTTGTATACGTATGTATTTGGGCTGGCGAATTCTCATAAACTCCTCTATATTAAGAATAATAATAGTTTTACAATAACTATTATCTATTGCTGTTAAATTTTATACCTTCTTAAAATTTTAACTTTTACTTACAGATAACACCATACAAAATAAAGGTTAGAATCGCCATCATATGATTTATATCTATTTATTATCCTTCAAGGCATTTTTGCTCACTTCTATCTAATACCATAGCTAAGTTATCTACTAACACTACATCTGCTACAAGCATAAATACTCAAACTTGCTACCCTAGATCAAAATGTTGCTAAATTAGCAACATTTTGGTCTATTTAAATTAAGCCGATGTAATACCATAAATATTATATTGGCTTATCGGTTTTGTATTTGATTTAACTTAGGCGTATATTTTCCCAGAATAAGAATTATTACCCGATAGGTATTAGTAGTAAAAATTGTTTGTAACTTTAATTTATCTACCATTTTCAGATACGAGTTATTGAAAGTTATTCCAAAATAGCTGAGTTTATGGACAACAGACGATACATGGTTTATCTTTTAACAATACTAACAAGTCTTTCCATTAGACTCTGTACTATAGGGTTGCATCGTAGGTGTAGATTTTGGGTGCTTGATTTTCGGGATTACAAGTGAAAAATGTAGGAATAAAAAACATGTCAAAGAGTGCGTTTATTCTAAATAAAGGAATAGTTTGAAATATCATTATGCCTCATGTATTAGTTCAAGAGAAAACTATTGAGTGCGATTATAAAGAAAATCTATGTGGGGTTTTATTGAAAACCTTTGTGGAAATTGTCTGTTGTGGCATTTTATATAGTTAAAAATTAAAGGTGAGGTATTATCTGTAAAGTTACTGGGTAAAACAAAACATTCCCCACGTTTCTGATAGGATTCCTATAGACCTTAAAACTGAGGTTTTAAGTTTTATAAGGGTGACTAAATTTTAAGGATTGTAGGAAAAATGTTTTTGAGGTAGTGTCAATACCAGAATCCAAAAAAGTAGATAAGGGAGAAGAATGACATGGGTAGATGGACACCTTTAATTTTAATGGCTGGTGGTCTGGCAATTTTGATAGGTACTCTATTGGGCATCACTTTTCCCATAGATGGTCAGCAAAATGCGAAGGAAGATATGGATGGTAAGGATTCACGAGTACTACCTGCTAATATTAACGTTAATAGCACTGCAACTAGTGAGACACAAAATGGTGTTCTCCCCAGCAGTATGGCGCAGAGTAACGGTTTCAATGCAACACCAGGTATAGTAAGTAATACTACAAACAGTCCTATTGATGAGACTAATCAAATTAATGCCCCTATTCGGGCTTTATGGTAATGAATGAATGATTGATTAGTATATTTTTAATTGTATTTACTTTTCAGCTATTGGTTCCTATTTTAAATAAAATGGACATTGGCAATCTTAATGTTCTCCAAAACTAGGGTAACTGGAATATACTCTTCCTAATTTTTGGGTTCATAGTTTATGCTATGTCAATGTTTATGTATATATTTTTAGTTCCATAAGAACAACATAATTTTCTTAAGTATGTCTATTTATAATTCAATCCCTTAAATGTTTATTTAATTGGTAAATAATATCTGCCTAATGTATTGCAAGTATCTTTTTAGCTTTGATTTAGACTGAATTCTGGAAAGTTTTTGAAATATTAGGTTTTCTATTTATCTTAAAAATCCTAGCATAATGTATAGATATTACTTATAAACAACATGATTTGTGAAACTCAACTAGTTAGTTGCAAGTATAAAATTAATACATATTTATTGGTATTATTCATGGGTGTTACTCTATCTAGTTTGGCTACAAGATTTGAGATATTTAGAATTTATCTAGAAACTTTTCGTATTAGTAGATGTAGTTGAGTTTATTTTGCTATATTTCTTTTCTGAATTTTTACGCTTTTCTTATTACGATCCAAACCCTATTCCTTATTTTATGTGGTGTTTGAGTGGCTCAGTACTATACTGATACATAGATATTCACAAAAGTATTCAGCCACAAAATTGCTTCAAAACAATTATACTTGGTAATTATTTTGAATATTTGTACAGCAATCATGCAAGAATAGTTTATAGTAAACTGCTAATTGAATCAGTTTAGTAAATTATCACTAAATAAGTTCACAGAAGTATTGAATTAGTCTAGTATCCAGCTGGATCTTATTTCCCTCTACTAAGTTCTACTGGAGAAGATTTATACAAAACCCTAATACTCTAATAGAGAAGGTAGAAAAGTGATTTATCTCAGTAGTATTGTAAACAAATTAAAATTTACTTAGATCGTTCATAACTCATGGTTAACTTGAATAATTTTTTATCTCTAATTTTATATGAAGCTTCATTATATTACGTCTACACCTTCATTTCTAAATGTATAAATTTAAGAGAACCACTTTAATAATCAAGTTAAATTAAATACAATTTCCTTTAGCATTACCCATAAATTAATATTTTGGTTTTAGAAACTGCAGACAAATTATTTTGAGTAATAAAAAAATGTAGTCTTCATTTTCACAGCAAATCCAATCAGCATTTTTATTATTATAAATACTTAAATGTGCTAACGAAGTTATTGTTGAATTTATAGTAGTCACTTGTGATTATCACTTGCTATTACTTTTGGAATAGATAATTCGATCTTAACACTTAAGTTTTTCGCAGACTAAGCAACTAAATTAGTGTGTTAAGGTTGAAAAACCATAATAATAGCTTGCGATATGAACCAGTAGAAATTAGGAAGAAGAAAACTCAGTTATGTAAGGCTATACGAATCATTATAAATTAAGCTTCACATCATTATCCCTCCATGTATTTATTGGGTATAATAGTGGGGGTCCGCTTGTAAAATCAGAGTTTTTAGCTTTAGCTTGAGAATTATCTAACCTCTTCTTAACAAGGATTATTAAGGAGAGGTTAATATAATAAATTACACTTTGAATTTTGCTAATATAGGCTTCACGGAAGTGGAAATTTCTGGGACATAAACTTGGGAAACATAATCAGTAACCATGCGGTTAGTATTAAATAATGGTGCATTTGTCCTGATTGATGCTTTCATCATATCTACCCAACGATGAGGTATGCCATTAGCATCTTGGTCGTAATACATGGGGACAATTTCCTCTTCCAACAAGCAATATAATGATTCAGAATCAATTCTATCTTGTAATTCCTGATCGCTGGTATGAGCATCTTCGCCAATTGCCCAACCATTGACTCCTGCCTGATAACCTTCACACCACCAACCATCAAGTACACTACAATTAATTCCCCCATTAAAGCAGACTTTCTGGCCACTAGTTCCAGAAGCCTCTAAAGGACGACGGGGGTTATTTAGCCAAACATCAACACCTTGTACTAACTTCTGGCCAGTGTAAATATCGTAGTCTTCAATTAATGCCACTCTATGCAATAATTCCGGGTGTTTATACCACTCTACTAGTCGTTGAATAATACGCTTACCCTCCTCATCAGCCGGATGGGCTTTCCCAGCAAGTATTATCTGTACAGGATATTGAGTATTCCCAAAAACTCTTAACGATCTTTCAACATCTTGTAATAGTAAATATGCCCGTTTGTATGGTGAAAAGCGTCGAGCAAAACCAATAGTTAAAACATTAGGATCTAACAAAAAATTAGTAGCATTAATTCTTTGTTCTTCTTCTCCACGTTTTATGCGAGATTGTTTTACTTTATAGCGCGTGTAGGCAATTAATCGTTCTTTAAGTATTTTATGTCGCCACCATAACTCCTCAGCAGGAATATCATCAACTTTTGCCCACATTTTGGGATCGATAGTATGATTTTTCCAACCTGAACCGAGATATTTACAATACAAGTCTGCCATAAGAGGGGCAGTCCAAGTGGGAGCATGTATACCATTAGTAATGTAACCAATAGGAACCTCTTTTTCCGAAAGTTGGGGGTATAAAACTGTCCACATTTTCCGGGAAACCTGCCCATGTAATTTACTTACCCCGTTGGATGTACGGCACATCCGTAGTGCTAATACTGTCATACTAAAGGGCTCCCAGGGGTCCCCTAGTCTCCTTGCCCCCAAGGCAAGGAATTGTTCACGGGATAGATGTAATTGATGCCAGTAATGAGCAAAGAAAGAGTCCATTAAATCAGATGAAAAGACATCATGTCCAGCTGGAACTGGTGTATGTGTTGTAAATACACACTTTTGCCGTACATTATCTTCAATATCATAGAAGGATTTACCTGTACATTCAATTTCCTGTCTGGCAATTTCCAGAGTACAGAACGCAGCATGACCTTCATTAAGGTGGTAAATAGAAGGCTCAATTCCCAAAATTGTAAGGGCACGAATACCACCAATTCCCAATACTACTTCTTGAGCTATACGGGTTTCTTGATTACCACCATATAAGTGTCCTGTTAACCATCGGTCTATAGGGTCATTATCTTCACGATTGCTATCCAGCAAGTATAAGCTTACCCTCCCCACTTGTGCACGCCATATCTGCACTTTGACAATGCGTTGACGAATTATTAACTCAATGGAAAGTGGATTACCCTGGTTATCTTTCATCAACTCAATAGGCATTTCCCTAAAGGGATTATCGACGTAATAATCTTCTTGCCAACCCTGACTATTTAGCTGTTGGTGAAAGTAACCCTGACGATATAGTAAACCTATACCCACCATAGGCAAACCTAAGTCAGATGAAGATTTGAGGTGATCACCAGCCAAAATACCCAAACCTCCAGAATAAATTGGTAGGGATTCATGGATACCAAATTCGGCACAAAAATAAGCTATGGGATTATCTCTGGTAACTTGGGGAGCTACCCGATTTACCCAAGTATCTTTTTGGTTGATGTAATTGTCAAATTCCTTCTCTAGAGCAGAAATATGCTCTAAATAACTTGGATCTTCCAACAACTGGGTTAATCGTTCATACTTGGCTGATTTCAATATACTTACTGGGTTATGTCCACAGACTTCCCATTCTTGAGGATCAATATCTCGGAATAAGGCTGTGCTATTACTACTCCAAGACCACCAGTAATTGTATGCTAAGTCTGCTAAACCCCTTAGGGGGAAAGGTAATTTTCGCCTCAGTTCTAGTACTGATGTCACTCGACTATTACTTGTACTCATAATTTTCTATAACTCTCTGTAAATTATCTCTCTTAATTAGCTACCTAAATATTTTCGTTTACTGATGTTGAGATTCTTAAGCTAAAAATTAGGTTGTTTTTGTAGGATTTTTTTATTTCCTTCATATTTCGAGTATATTCAGAATTGTATATATTCTCCATATCATACATATGTATCACTAACCCCATCAAAACGATAATGATTCAAAACATTTTTGTTTGTATTTATATGAACTCTATTTATATTAAAAAAATAAATTTCTGGATTTTTATAGGTGTTAAAAAAAGAAACACGGCTAAATTAAATATTAATAATTCATGTATAAATTTTATGAAAAAGATTTAAGAGTCTCGATATTAAGAATAATGGATACCTGTATTATATAAATAAGAACTTCGAAGAAGATAGCCTATATAACAATAAATTAACTGGCATTATCTTTAATATTTTCTATTTAATAATAGCCATCACTATTTTTTGTTTTTATAGCTGTTAAAAGTAAAGTTTATTGTGCTAGGATATTATTATATTTTGCTCTAAATGATCTAATAAATATTCCAGTTAATTATTTCTATACTTATGATGGGGGAAAAGTATTTCAGGGTATTTTTCCGCTCTATCAACCAGTCCCAACCTATACGCAAATGGGAAATCAGACATTTAATTGAAAATATAATAACTTCCTGTAAAAATAATTTATGTTGTGGTAATTTTTTCAGGGAGTATCTCTGTTAAGTACACATTTATAACTTTAACCTAATTATGGATTTTAAGTGCTGCGGTGTTACTTTTATAGCTAGTTAAGTTAATCGGCAAGTAAAATTATTCTTCTGGGGCATAAATCTCAAGTCCCTATTTATGTCTTCAATAGCTCAATTTTGTAAATTTTATGGTGTTCCGAGTGGAACTGTGACTTAATACAAACAAGAAATATCTACCCTGGGAAGCTTTTATAGAATTTGAGACTAATCCACCAATCTAAAATTTACTTAGCATTAGGTTACTATTTTAGAATTCATATTTGAATATTTACACGGTTACAAATTAATAAATTTAAGAGGAATATACCACTGAATAGTCAATATGGAAGATGTGTATATTTAGGTTAATAAGCTTTTCTAACATTCAAATATCTATAGTCACTAGTTGATTTGACATAGAAAAGATTACATTTTATCCCCTTAAACTCATATTATCGCATGTTATGATGAGCAACTCTAATAATTACTATCAGCGACACATATTCCTTTGCATTTAACGCCATTATTAACCGTGCGTTGACAGTATGGACATAAAATATGTTCAGCTTCTAGTTCATCCTGAATTATTTTAGTGGTTATAGATGGTGATTTGCATTCCCTTATCTTGGTTGGATATCTTAAAGTATCATGTTTACACTGAAATTTTTCCATTGCTCACTTTTATATAATTCTTCTAGATTAATTATTCTTCTTGAAAAGACTACTATGAAATAGTAACTCCTCAATCCAAAATTAAAACTTATAGAAATTCACAAAAGATATTACCTGAATTCTTGTTAAGCAAAATTACTATATTTACCGTAAAACCCTCTTGTACTCCAACTATGATAATGGAATTATTTTACTATAACTTGCTAAGGAGATATTTGAATAGTTGTTCAGAGAAAAAACTATATTAATGAACTAACCATGATATGGGCTGTTGTAAAATATAAATATGATGTTTTGATTCATAAGTTATATATGCCGAAATAATTTTTAATGTGCTGAGATCCAATTCCTCCAACTGGTTCATGGATATAAAATATACATCATCCATTAGATTGAATTTTATAAATCTTTTTTCCTAAAAAACAAATTACGGTATTACAAACTATATTTGGTATAGATAGGAGAAAATATCTAAATATTTAACTTGCCAGTGGCAATCATTATTTATTTGGAGATAGCAGCTTTGAAGTTACTTGTAAAATTCATCCAACAGGAAGTATATCTATTTACTTATTATTAGTCATTTAATGATGTCACCATGATATGAATTTCCATATATCATTAATTCCAGTTTAAATATATAGAACTGACAATAACCCCTTAATTAGTTTACTCTGACCCGAAAAAATATATAAAAATATATTGTTAATTGGGTTCTCAATTCAAAGTTAATAAATTTGCGAGTGCCAGGTTTTCTACAATAAATTTTGGGGGTTTTAATCTGAGGCTAAGGGGTTAAAATATCCTAAATATAGGGAAATCACAGATGTTCAGATATATCCTGGGTATGTCTTACCTAATTCACAATGTAAAGGTATAAAAATACTTACAGTATATGGGTTTGAAAAATCATAATCCCCCTAACTCCTCATTTTCACTGTTGTGTTTGGACTGACTTTATCAATTACTTGTATTTTTCCATTACTATCTACTGTCCAAACATTATAGACACCAATTACATCACCATTTTCATCAATATCAACATTACCACTAGCTCCTTGGTAATTAATGTCTTTCCCTTCTTTGAGTAACTTTAAGCCCTGACAAACATCTGTTACTTCCTTACCAGGAGGATTGGCAACTTCCTTAATCTTATTCGAGATGCCTAAACCACTATTATCTTTAGCGGCCTGGGCTGCTAGTGTCAACAAAGCAACTGCATCCCAGACTTGGGGTGCATATTCTCCAGGTGGGTTGCCTTTCTTCTCCCTCCATAATTTGTTTAAAGCATCTAATGCTTTGCCATTAGAGCCTGGTACTGTACCTACAGCTTCAGAGATAATATACTTACCATCACCAGTCTGGCCTACTTGTTTGGGGAAAGAGTCTGACTTCACCCCATCTGTAAGCATGATTTGCACTCCTTCAGTCAAGCCTTGTTGATAAGCAGCCTTAAGAAACAAACTGCCAGTTTCAGCATATAAAACTGCTATTACTGCTTCCGGACTACTGGCAAAAACAGATGCAGCCTCTGTATCAAATGTTTGAGCTTTTGGATCGTAACGTACTGGTTTGTATTTATTAACTACAGTTCCCCCCAATTTCTCAAATGCCTGCACAAATGCTTTTTCAAATCCTACACCATAGTCATTATTAATGACTGCAGTTGAAACCCTAGTAAAACCTTTTTTTCTCGCAAGTTGGGCTAAAGCTAAAGCTTGATAAGTATCTGGTGGTGCTGTTCTTGCCCAAAAACCTTTGTAGTAACCCTTCTGTGAATTATCAGTAAATATGGGGCTAGTACTACCAGGAGAAACCAACATAACTTTATTAGGTACAGCAATAGAAACTGCTGCACTGGAAACACTACTAGCAAAAGCACCAACAACACCACCAACTTTGTCTAATGTAGCTAGTTTTGTCATGCCTGCCGCTCCAGCTCTGGGATCAGTTTGACTATCAACTTCTACTAGTGAAACTTGTTCTCCATTGACCCCACCACAATCATTAATAGTGTCTACAAGTAAAGTTACTGCACCTGCCATTTGTTGTCCTACAGAAGCCAAATCTCCTGTAGTGGGTAATAAGGAACCTATTTTTAACCCTTTACTCTTGGTATTAGTAGTCCTAGTATTTGTGTTGCTATTAGTTGTACTTTGGGGAACACAAGCTACCGTTAGAAGGCTAACAACTAGTACTGTAATACTCGTGAACATGGCAGTACAAAACCTGGGCATATTTTTTACTCCTCATAAACTTAGAAGCCTATGACCATATGTGAAAATTTAATTCTATGAGAGTTTTTAGTAATTGATTTTGGTTCTAAGTGCCTAATAACAACACTTATTACCAAGATCTAGTACTAATGACCCAAAATCATAAAAACTAGAACATTGAAAACCAACAAATACATATTCCACTTGTATTCTTAGGAACTAATTTCCGTCTATATAGAACGGAGAGGGAGGGATTCGAACCCTCGGTACGGAGTTGCCTGCCGTACAACAGATTAGCAATCTGCCGCTTTCAACCACTCAGCCACCTCTCCTAGGCCACTGGAGAATAATGCTAGCTTAAATGGTAATTAATAGTCAAGAATTCAGCCAAATGAAATTGAAAATTTTGTTGACCATGTTAGTTAGATTTGGGGGTAAGGGTGAAAATAATAACCTGTTTACTCCTATCAATACTAACTAGAGTACTATCATTCAAAAATGAGTTAACCATTAATTTTGATTTCAACATCTTAAATTAAAGTGCTCCGAAGTCTAAAATATTGTAATTTTTTTACTTCTTGTACTAGCATTGACTCCTAAAATTGACTCCTAAAAATAGTTTCAATTTTGTTTATTAACATTAAAGTGCTTGTGAGCGCAGCCATGCAATAGGTAAGGAACACAATTTTTGCCATTGAGGTACATAAGCACGTTGATTAAACACATCATAATTATTACGTTCGATACCATTTAATATCCCACTATAGTGCATCAATGCAGCCCATACTGGTAAACGGGCATCAGGGGATAAGCTGCTAATACCCTTCTCCGCCTGATTGTAAAGTTGGCGGGTTCTTACAATTTGAAAATTCATCAAACTACGCCAACGTTCATCATTAACTCCCTGGAATAAATCTTGCTCTGTATAATTAAATTGAGACAAATCATCCAAAGGTAAATAAATACGACCCCGGCGTGCATCTTCACCAACATCTCTTAATATATTGGTCATCTGACTGGCAATACCCAGTGCAATTGCCTCTTTTGTAGGAATATATGGGTGGATTTGGTAGTTCCAAGGAGATGCACTACATCCCAAATCCAATCCCATCACTGATGTAGACATTAGACCTACTGTACCAGCAACGCGATAACAGTATAAATATAACTCCTCAAAAGTTTGGTAGCGGTTATTATATAAATCCATTCGCTGACCATCGATCATATCTCGGAAAGGTTGAATCTCTATGGGAAAGTGTTGGAGTGTATCCACCAAAGCTATATCAAAGTGATCTTCTGCTTTTCCCGTGAAAACTAATTCTAAGTGTTTTTCCCAGTCATCTAGAGTATTTGGGGTAGTAAGGTTAGCACCAGGACCATCTACCAGCTCATCAGTGCGGCGACACCAGGCATAAATCGCCCAAATCGCTTGGCGCTTGCTCTGGTTCATCAACAAAGTACCTAAATAAAAAGTCGTAGCGTATTTTGCTGTAAGTTGACGACATATTTCGTAGGCTTCTTCCAAAGATACCGGAGGTTTCATGGATGGGGAGGATTCAAGCAGTTGCAGCATTCGTTGCAGGCTGGAGAGTTATCATTTACAAGTTAGAGGAGTTGACCTCAGAATGGGCTTTGGTAATAGCCCCTGCTGTCAGCTTACCAGAAAGTACGGCACCTTCCATACTTGCTAAATAGCGTTGCATAGTGTAATCCCCAGCCAAATAAAAGTTACTTATTGGTGTTTCTTGCGATGGACGACATTCTTGACAACCTGGTATTGCTTTGTAGACAGAAAGTGGTGTTTTAACTAAATGGTATTTCAGCAATTTCACCTTATTATTCCCAGTCAAATGTTGGGGAAAAAGTTTTTCTAATTCAGCTAAGACTGCCTGAACAATACATTCATCCGATTTGGAAATCCAATCTTTTGCTGGAGCTAAAACTAATTCCAACATAGAGCAGTCTCTGTTGGAATATTCCCGACAGGTATTACTCATGTCAGCATATACACTAAGTAAAGGTGATCTAGAGAATAGTAAGTGATCAATATCAGTAAGTTTACGGTCAAACCATAGATGTACATTAATAACTGGCACACCTTTCAGTCCATTCAATCTCTGGAAAAAATCCTGTTGTTGCCAAGACTTAGGAAGTAAGACTTTTAATGGGTCAACAGGCATGGCAGAAACATATAGGTCAGCATTCTCCACATAGTCTGGTTTACCACTTAATCCCCGTACAAGGAATCCTTCTACTATTCCATCAGGAGTGAGCAAAATTTCTTTTAAGGATGAATTTAGCCTTATTTCTCCACCATGTTTGGTAATATAATCAGCAATAGGCTGGCACATTCTTTCCGTAGGTGATCCATCAAGAAAAGCCATTTTAGAACCGTTTTTCTCTTGCAAAAACCGATTTAGGGCAGTTAATAAAATAGTTGAGGAAATCTCTTCTGGCCTAATGAAGTTGAGAGCCTTAGACATAGCAATAAAAACTTCCTTCTCAACCCGAGAAGGAATATTTTGCTTTCTCATCCATTCTGACCATGAATATTTATCCATCGCTTCTACATACTTTTGGCCCTGAATCATTGCCGGTAACAAGCCAATACCAAACCTAATTTTTTCAGACCAGGTCAGCATGTCATTATTACGCAAAATTGCTGCTATACCGTTAAATGGAGCAGGTAAATCGGGAAAGTTGAATTGGCTATAAGTTCCAGGTGCATTTGGTTGATTAAATATCATGGTGTGTTTTTTCCACTGCAACCGGGTCTCAATGTTTAATTCCTTGAATAACTGCAAAACATTAGGATATGCGCCGAAAAAAATATGCAGACCAGTTTCATACCAGTCTCCGTCCTTATCTTTCCATGCTGCCACCTTACCACCAAGTACATCTCGACGTTCCAAGATAATTGGTGTATAACCTGCATCTATGAGATATTTGGCGCAGGAAAGTCCTGCCAGTCCTGCTCCCGCGATCAGTACTCGCATTTAATTTTACTACTCTTCAATATTTTTTATATTATACTTTGCAATCCGTTACACATAGTAGATTTTATGATTTATTATTTGTTTTAGATAACAATGGGAAAATATTAATCTAAATTTCCATATGATAGAATCGAAATAATAGTTTACCATAAAGGCAAGTAGAAGCTTGGTGACTAAAATAGAAAATAATAATAAATACTTAGTAAACCCTGAAAGAAAAAATACTGTTGGAGGCAACACAATTATAGTATGGGTAAATTATTGAATAAGGGGAGTGTCGAAACTCTATTTACAATTTACTGTTCCACTCCAACTTGCTTTTGAAGAAATGTGAAAATTTTGGGCATATAACCTTCAGATAACCTATTTTGTAAATCCTGTTTCATCTCAAATTCTACTCAATATGGATTTTTTTTGAGCCCAAATTATAGTGGAATAATTTCCCTATCCACCACAAGATAGTAAAGTGGCATGAGACTACAAATTAAATTATTATAATTCCGAATAGAACCCTAAATTATTTTGCAGGAACTAAAAATTCTCCCTTCGCTACTAAAATTACCTTGCCTCCTATATTTATATCAATACATACATCATTTCTACTTGCCTTAAGAAGCAGTAAAGAGGGTCTGCCAATCTCATAACCCTGTTCTACCCTAATATTAATATTTTCGTCTCCAAAATAGGTATATTGAGTTAGGTAACCAGCCAAACAGCCATTAGCACTTCCTGTTGCTGGGTCTTCTGATATACCCATATAATTGCAAAAGACCCTTACATGTAAATTATTTTCTGGATAATAAGTTTCTGGAGAAAAGACAAGGATACATTTAGCTTCAGTTTCAGCAATAAGTTGATAATATTTATCTATATTAAGGGATATTTGCTGTAATGCAGATATATTTTTCAAAGGGACAATAATGAAAGGTAAACCTGTGGATACCTCCTGGATAGGCCAACGTAAATCTATATCACTTGGATTTAAACGTAAAACTTCAGCAATTACTGACCCTGGTAATTTACTCCCAAAATAGGGTGCTTTTTGTCGCATCCATAACCATTCTGGCAAGCTATTTTTGTAATTAATTGTCACAGGTATTTGTCCTTCTTCCAAATTTAAAATAATTTTCTCTACAGGCTTTTTAATGATTATTTGCTGTATTATATATGCTGTACCTAAAGTAGGATGACCTGCAAAAGGTATTTCCCGATTTGGTGTGAATATTCTGACTTCATAACCGCCATTATTTTTTTGAGGAGAGGTAATAAATGTAGTTTCAGAATAATTTATTTCCTTGGCAATACTCTGCATTTCCTGGGTATCTATATTAGCTGAGTTTGTAAATACTGCTAGAGGGTTACCCGCATACTTATTATCCGCAAAAACATCAACAATATAGTAGTGATTATTCATAATTAGGATGATATTAAAACATTAATTTATTAAAATAATAGGGGCAATAATAGCACTATTAACTTACATTTCAGTAAGTTAATAACCAAATCATATTCCGGGTATACACATATTACATCAAATTACTTTATGGTGATATTAGTTGTTCCAATAGCTTTATCAAAAGGGTTAACTTTATAGAAACGTAGAAAAATTTTAAATTCAGTTTAAGTCTTATTGATAATAAGTTTGGGTAAGAGAGGCTATTTAAAATAGTTGATTAAGCTTGTATGAAAATAAGCATTTTACCAGTATGGTAATTACATATGATAATTGTTACTAGTTGTTCAATCTAACTCTCAATTTTCACTATTTTAATTTCAGTTTAACTCATTGCCTTTAGGCTTTTTATAAAAAGTAATGAGTACTCAAGTAATAGATCCTCAATTTGAGTAAACTGTGTTTAGTAACACATAGTTCCAGGGAAACTTATAAATATGTTTGCAATATAACTTCTACATGATGGCATAATCTACTAGTGCCTATTAATTGAAACATATTAACTTTTGTCTTGACTGCTAACTTTTCTTTTCAGCGCCTAGCTAAATGTAGCCAGACTCATGCACGAGTTGGTATATTTTCCACACCCCATGGTGTGGTGGAAACTCCTAGATTTATGCCTGTGGGGACCCTCGCAAGTGTGAAAACTCTTACCCCCTCTCAGTTGAAGGATACTGGGGCACAAATGATACTTTCTAATACTTATCATCTCCATCTCCAGCCGGGGGAAGATATTGTGGCTGGTAGTGGTGGCTTACATAAGTTCATGGGTTGGGATGGTCCCATACTTACAGACTCCGGTGGATTTCAGGTTTTTAGTTTAAGTAAAATGAGAAAAGTTACTGAAGAAGGAGTAACTTTTCGATCACCTCATGATGGAAAAATAATTGAACTAACACCAGAACGCTCTATTGAAATTCAGAATATTCTTGGGGCAGATGTAATTATGGCATTTGATGAGTGCCCATCCCATATTAGCACTTATGAGGAAGTAGAAGCAGCTACAGCCCGTACTTATCGATGGTTAGAACGCTGTATTCTTTCCCACAAGCGTCTTGACCAAGCATTGTTTGGAATTGTTCAGGGAGGTATTTATCTAGATTTACGTTCACAAGCAGTAGTTGATTTAGAGAAGTTTGACTTGCATGGATATGCTATTGGGGGCGTAAGTGTAGGAGAAGAACCAGACATGATTCGTAAAATTGTCCAAGATACTGCACCCTTATTACCAGTTAACAAACCTCGTTACTTGATGGGTGTAGGAACTTATAAAGAAATGATAATGGCGATTGCCTCTGGTATGGATATATTTGATTGTGTAATTCCTACCCGTTGGGCTAGACATGGTACAGCAATGGTAAAAGGGGAAAGGTGGAACTTGAAAAATGCTCAATTCCGCCGAGATTTCTCCCCTATAGATGCTGACTGTCCTTGTTATACTTGCCAAAACTTTACCCGTGCTTATCTGTCACATCTCGTCCGCTCTCAGGAAATCTTAGCTTATACTCTTTTAAGCATTCACAATATTACTGAGTTAATTCAATTTACCCAGAAAGTTAGGAACTCAATTTTAAATGATCACTTTACCAAACAATTTGCCCAATGGTTGAATTAAGAATGTGCAACTAAATTACTATGGGTTGTTAACTACTAATGTATAACCGAAGCATGTTAGTATATATTCCAATTATGAAAGCAGTATTGAATAGGTAAACTAAGAAAATATGGAAGCAATAATCTTATTAGCAAAATTGCCAGAAGCCTACCAGATATTTGACCCATTGGTAGATGTACTCCCGATTATCCCCTTATTTTTTTTGCTATTAGCTTTTGTATGGCAGGCAGCAGTAGGATTTAGATAAAGATTCAGTTGATTATATTTTGCCAATAAAATACGTATAACAAACTTACAAATAACTAGGTCATTGGCATCTTTCTTGACAGGTATTTTGCACCTCCATTTCCTGTTATGGGAAGTATGGATTAAACCAACAGAAATATATGCAAATGCTGAAGAAATATATCAAAAAGAGAAACTATATGACGATTTACCAGTTTATGTGTTTGAGCTTCATGATAATGTGCTTGTACTCATAAGCAGTATTCTATCACTAGAAGGCTGTCGGTGATTTACCTAAGTTATTAATGAAACAAGTGTTCCATTCTATTGTAAAAAGAGCATAAAATTTTGTCTCTTTTTGTATCTCTTACCTACTATCTAATTACAAAATTGTTTTAAATGTAAATGGGTTAGTACTAGTATTATTATTTCCCCAGGTTTATTTATCAAAATTTATTTATTCTGAATGATAAATAAAGGGTAATTATTGGTGATTGGGACACAGAAGAATATAGATTATAGTTATTTTTAGCCTTAAATAATGACAGTTTTACATCGGAATAGCCTTATGCTTTTATACTTATACACCTTTATTATAAATACAATTTTACTTTGTAATTATCACCGCAACGAATGCATCTTTAATTATCAAAACTTCGACCATATTAAAAAGTAGATAAATCCGGAATCTGTAAATTTATTCCAGCCAGACTCGAAATTAAAATTACTAACACCTAATTTCATCGAATTGTAACTAACATATTTATCATTATCTAATTTTATAACATTTGCTTTTTAATATTTCACTTGTAAATATGGAACCTATAAATATTTATACAATCAATAAAATAGCATTACTAATAATATCTGGGTATTTTTAACAAAGCTATAAAAATTTCCTCAGGTAGTCATATCATCATTTTATTCCTCATTCAAATTAATATTTTTCTACAAGCCCCTATTCTTTTGCTATTTCTAAACAAGGCTTTAAAATGTTCTAGGTAATGTGAAATATTCCCATATGCTTCTATTATTTTCTTTTCTGCTTACTTTATAGTTTAATTTTCTATATTTAATGTTATTAGTATAGAAGCTGATATCTATGATTTCTCTATTTTTATGAATCCTACATATGAATATTAAATATACTTTTATATAACTATAAAGATATAAATATAATAAATAATTTACACATGATAATAAGTGACTTTCAGAGTTATTTATTTTTTCTCTCCATTAAGAGCATAAAGATTATTTTATTAGGTCTATTACAGAATTATTTCCCATCATATGTATTGACACTTGTTTCATCAAAAAAATATATCTACTAGGAGCTACTTTGAAAGGTCTACTTGTAAATTGGTCTGACAAAATATTAATTATTGTAACAATTAACTATAATGGTGTAAAACCTCGTATTTGAGGTGTCAATCATCAAGTGCTTTATGTTCCGGCAAAAATTTCTAGATGATTCATAAAAATACAAACACTGCCAAATTATCCTGGAACTGTGGTGTAAACACATTTAAAAATTAAGGAGGAATTAAGTATGAGTAATATTAACTTTATAAATGAGAAGAAAGAGGTAGTAGCTGCAACTGGTGCAAATTTGCGTCAGAAAGCCATAGAAAATGGTGTTGGAATCTACAAAATTTTTGGAAAAATGATGAATTGCAGTGGTTGTGGACAATGTGGAACCTGTGCTGTAGAAATTCTTGATGGTATAGAAAATCTTTCTTCTCCAACAGAAGCAGAAAACCGTTTATTAAGAAAAAAACCGGCAAATTTCCGTCTTGCCTGCCAAACGTTAGTCAATGGCTCAGTAGATGTAGTTACTAAACCTTAAAAATGCTATTCCTGATAACCAGGCAGGTAATTGCGCACACCGAGAAACTCACCATGTCAGTACAATGATATATATGGTGGTATTCTAAAATTGTTGGGAGGAAATTAAGAGAGGCATTATAGGCATGCAGGTTAATGACTTAGGATTTGTAGCTACCCTGCTATTTGTATTAGTTCCGGCTGTTTTTTTAATACTTCTTTACACTGTGACTGCTAGCCGCGAAGGTAAACAAGATTAATAATGATGAACCATTTTATTATATAGACTTCAAAAAGCCCCTGCTTTTTAAGTAGGGGCTTTATTGGATGGTTTTTCCAGTCTATTTTTCTACTGCGTGCATTTTATATCAAGTGGATTGATACAAAATGCACGCAGTAGAAAAATATTCGTACTTAATCTATGTACAATCCAAGTAAATATACTAAGTGTTAATCTGTCTATACTTAATAGATAACTGACTATGCCGTATAAAGATAGTAGTCTTTATATGGCATGGTCTTAATGACTCCATATTATGTTCTGCTGGATGATAAGTTTACTCTAATGTATTAGCCCCTGCTAATCACATAATTAATAGTATTAAAATTCTTGTGTCTTTATTTATAATAAAAGCAGTAATTTAATTCAGCTTAGGTTTACTCTTTGCAATTTCACTCTTTCCCAATTTTACCATAGGATATACATCCAGCGCTCTTATTTGCTATATTTGGATTTGAGATTAATGCGTATATTGAAACGTATATCATTTTTGTCATTAGCATTGTGCTAGTTTTTATGAGAATACCAAACACAAATAGGAACTACTTTTACTGAAATTAATTAATACTTCTACTTCACTCTCCCCTAAATTACCAATGGTTAGTGAATTATTCAAAGTCAACTATATTTTTGGTATAGTTTTCACTTACGCCTAAGATTTTGTACTGTTCCCTAACTACCAATGAAGCGGTAAATATCATCATAGCACTTCCACTTTTATCTTTATCCCTGTGGCTATCTGGTCAGTAAAAATTGTGCCATAAATATTCTATATAAGTTCCTATAAACTTGATAGTAATACTTAACTGTAATATAGTATATTTTGTTTATAAGCAAATGCACCTATCTAGCAAATTACAAATCTAGTTTTGATGACTTTATCAAATCTGGACTCTTTTACCTGTGGAATTCAAGGCTTATACACAGCCCACTAGATATACTAACCAGGTTCATCTATCCAGGGTCTACAAAATATTAATTAGGGTTGGAGAATATGTAGTGGGATTATCAAATAAATTTATGGGGCCCGGTGTTGCCATGAGATCACTTCCATAAGAGTAGTGAAGCATGACAAAGTGGAATATATGTTTCCTAAATACCAATAATTATGATTATGTTGCCTATGAAAAGGCTTTGAATGTGTAAAAATTCTAATATTGGGATTAAATATAGTTAACCAGCATTAAATTGGGAACATTATCAGTTGATAATTTTGTATATATACACCTAAAATAATTATAAGAGGTTAAGTTTATATTTTAAATTTATGTTTTAAAAATGCTTCCACAATGATAATATAACTAGTCGAAGTAATAATTATTATTTATGGCTACCATAATGATAGACTTTATGAGGTTCATACACCCTCACCAGTTATAGATAATTTATGGTTATTCCGTTATAAATCGATGGGTTCTTCCTTACTCATCATGTAATAACGACTAGACTGTAGACCATTAGTAGATTTATGATGGTCAGTTGTAAGTTTTTAGTAAGATTTATGAAAGCCCAAGATATCATTCGCTCTATTGAAGCCGAGTATCTCAAATCAGATCTCCCAATTATTTATGTAGGAGACACGGTAACGGTCGGAGTTAAAATTAGAGAAGGTGAAAAGTTTCGTGTCCAACCCTATGAAGGAGTTGTTATCGCCAGACGGAATGGCGGCATTAACGAAACGATAACAGTTAGACGTGTATTTCAGGGTATTGGCGTAGAGAGAATTTTTCTTTTACATTCTCCCAGGATTGATAAAATCAAAATCGTCCGCCGTGGAAGGGTAAGACGTGCCAAACTCTATTACCTGCGTGGTCGTGTTGGTAAGGCAACTAGGATCAAACAGAGATTTGATCGCCCACTATAGTAAATTATATTTAGGGTGTATAGGAAAGAAACTGTTTCAAACGGTATTCATCTCCAGTTTATCCCTAAAAATTTTCCCGAAGAAAAATGAGCTACCTAATGCCAAACTAGGCTAATATAGGGAAAGTATTAAATAAATAAAAAAGTACATCGTGCGCTCTTAGTTCAGCTGGTAGAACGCAGGTCTCCAAAACCTGATGTCGGGGGTTCAAGTCCTCCAGGGCGCGCTCCAGATGTTGACTAGGCCCGGAATAAGTGATTTAACTGTTAATATGACAGTGGTTGACTTTGATTTCGGGTTTAATTTTTATACTATAAATTTCCCCTTATATTTCGGAAATTCTTTAAAGGGCTGTACTTTTTCTAAATTTAAATTAATAATAAATGTAATTTTTGATTGAGTATGGGGGGTAAACTAACATGCCAAAAAAAAGTGAAGCAGAAATCCCTAAAAGTAAAAATAGATTAAATCTAACAAATTTATTACAGGGTTTGAAAGAAGAGTTTGAGAAGGTAGTTTGGCCCAACCGGAGGCAGTTGGTAAGTGAGTCCGCAGGCGTACTGCTAATGGTAACACTCTCCTCATCCGTAATATTTCTCGTAGATCAGTTCTTAACTTGGGCAGTAAAACAGGTATTCTGATGGCTCCAGCAGCAAAAGAAGGTCAAAACTCGGCATTGCAGTCGGAACAGACCAAAAGAACAGAAATTAACACATTGACAGAAGCTCTTTGGTACGCAGTACAAGTAGCCTCTGGTTGTGAGAAACGAGTAAAAACAAATATCGAACAGCGCATTCAAACTTTTGATGTAGCTGATAAGATTCTTCAAGTAGAAATTCCCCACACCCCAACAGTCAAAATTCGTAGGGATGGTAGTCGTCATAATTCAGAAGAAAAGGTCTTTCCTGGCTATGTACTAGTAAGAATGTTTATGGATGATGATTCCTGGCAGGTAGTTAAAAATACCTCCCATGTGATTAACTTTGTCGGGTCGGAACAAAAACGTGGTACAGGCAGGGGGCGCGGACATGTTAAACCTGTACCCCTTTCTATCGGGGAAGTAGAAAGAATATTCAAACAAGCCACCCGGCAAGAGCCAATAGTCAAAATTGATATGGCTACTGGTGATAAAATAGTCGTGTCGTCAGGTCCGTTTAAAGACTTTGAAGGTGAAGTTATTGAAGTTAGCCCAGAACGCAGTAAACTCAAAGCCTTACTTTCAATTTTCGGGCGTGATACACCAGTCGAATTGGAATTTAATCAAGTTAAGAAACAAGCTTAAAAAATGGCAAAGAAAGTTGTAGCCGTAATTAAATTGGCTCTAAATGCTGGGAAAGCTAACCCATCTCCTCCGGTTGGTCCAGCTCTAGGTCAACATGGTGTTAATATCATAATGTTTTGCAAGGAATATAATGCCAAAACAGCAGATAAGGCTGGAATGGTAATTCCTGTAGAAATTTCTGTGTATGAAGACCGTAGTTTTACATTTGTCCTTAAAACTCCCCCTGCATCAGTACTAATTAGCAAAGCAGCAAATATTGATAAAGGTTCCAATGAACCAAACACAAGGAAAGTTGGTTCTATCACGAGGGCGCAATTAAAAGAAATTGCCGAAACAAAAATGCCTGATCTTAATGCTAATGATATTGAGGCGGCAATGAAGATTATTGAAGGTACTGCCAAGAACATGGGTGTCACTGTAAGTGATTAGGTAGATTATTATTTTGTAATTTATGTTATTAATTCAAATAACCTAAAATCTTCAGTTACATCGATTTACAATTGTGTCGGGGGAGAGATAAACTTCGCTAATTACCCCGGAGGATAGAAAATAATGGGAAAAAAAATATCACATCGTTTACAAGCCTTATTGGAAAAAGTAGAAGATAAGGATTACGAGCCTTTAGAAGCTCTAGGTTTACTGAAGGAAATGGCAACTGCAAAATTTCCAGAGGCGGCAGAAGCTCATATTCGTTTGGGAATAGACCCCAAATATACAGACCAGCAATTACGAACAACCGTAGTCTTACCTAAGGGGACAGGGCAGGAGGTTAGGGTAGCAGTAATAGCAAGGGGTGAAAAAGTAACTGAGGCAAGTAGTGCTGGAGCTGATGTTTTCGGCTCTGAAGAATTGATTGACGAAATCCAGAAAGGTAGGATGGATTTTGATAAACTGATTGCTACCCCTGATATGATGCCTCAGGTCGCGAAACTTGGCAGAATTCTCGGCCCTCGTGGTTTAATGCCCTCTCCTAAAGGTGGTACTGTAACCACGAACCTGGCAGGTGCAATTAACGAGTTTAAAGCAGGTAAATTGGAATATCGTGCTGATCGTACAGGAATTGTTCATGTTATGTTTGGCAAGGTATCCTTTACTTCTGAGGACTTGTTGGTAAACTTGAAGTCATTGCAGGAGTCTATTGATCGTAACCGTCCTTCTGGTGCTAAAGGTCGTTACTGGCGTACAATATATGTTGCTTCAACGATGGGGCCGTCTATTAGGGTTGATATTAACACCTTGCGTGAAATGAAATTAACCGAGACTGCTTAGGTTGTGTGTTTTTGGGTTTTCCTATATAATTATCGCTTGGGCAATTAATAACCGGAGACAGCAGGTGCAAATAGCTTAATTTCCTGCCGAGGTCTGATTGTAATTTAACTAGTTCTTTTGCCCTTATTGCGGTAGTAGATTCCAAGTTAGAACAACAAACTTCGCTTCATTGTTAACTCCACATGCAGAATTTGGAGTCTATTGCTTTGCTTAATTATGGCTATTGTGTACAGATAGTAGTTAAATCAACAACTGTATGAATAAATGATTCTCAAGTTGTTGTATTGAGGTTGAGAAGAAGATGGGAAAAACCCTAGAAAATAAGAAGAAGATTGTAGCGGATCTAAAAACTGCACTCAATGAATCCACATTGGCTGTGGTTATTGACTATCAAGGGTTAAGTGTTAGTGAAATTACCAGCTTGCGGGACAAACTGCGTCCTAGTGGTGCCGTTTGTAAAGTCACAAAAAATACCCTAATGGATATTGCCATTCGAGATGATGAGAATTGGCAAATAATGTCGGATTTACTTAAAGGCTCTTCTGCTTTCTTGTTAATAAAGGAGGACTTTTCATCGGCTATTAAGGCATATGAGAATTTCCAAAAAACAACGAAGAAAACAGAACTTCGTGGTGGGGTCATGGAGGGTCGTTTACTGCAAGGGGAAGATGTAAGTGCCCTAGGTAATTTACCATCACAAGATCAACTTATGGCACAAATTGCTGGAGCCCTCAATGCATTGACTGCCAAGATTGCTGTAGGTATAAAAGAAGTACCAAGCTCCTTAGCTCGTGGATTACAGGCTTATGCGAACAAGGAAAAAGATGATAAGACTGAATCTTAATTTAAGGCTTATCTATTTCTTCACTAGCACCTAAGACATAACTAGTAGTAATAACCAATTAATTAAAACTAATTTTCGAGGAGAGAATCAATGTCTACTGCGACTAATGAAATTTTGGAAAAATTAAAAACCTTAACTTTACTAGAGGCTGCTGAGCTAGTCAAACAAATTGAAGAAACCTTTGAGGTTAGTGCTGCTGCTCCTGCTGGTGGCATGATGATGATGGCTTCTCCTGATAACACTTCTAGTGCAGAAGCTGCAGAAGAAAAAACTGAATTCGATTTAGTTCTTGAGTCTTTCCCCGCTGACAAGAAAATTGCTGTTTTGAAGATTGTGCGGGAATTAACTGGTTTAGGTTTGAAAGAAGCAAAAGAATTGGTAGAATCTGCCCCCAAAACTATCAAAGAGGCTATAGCTAAAGAGGCAGCTGAAGATGCCAAAAAACGTATTGAAGAAGTTGGTGGTAAGGTTGCTATCAAGTAATCTTAATTTCACAATCAAAGTATTAAGGAACCTGATTATGGTTCCTTTTTTTTACATGTAATCTTTAATTCTTAAACTTTTAGAGATACTTTAGATTATCTAAATACTACTATGAATCTATTGGAAAGAAGCCACAATATTAACTTCTAATTTTTATGTCTGTTTTTAAATCTCATCTGCAGACTACAAGGAAATTTATGATGTAATTTGGATATTAATGTAATATTACTATCGCGAAAATGGAAAATAGTTGAGGGTTTCACCGAAGCTGAGAGGATCATTATTAATAGAGTTTAAAATATCATCTACCTCCTCCCAAAATCTAGCAAAGTAAAAAATCAACTATTATTGTTTTATAATTGCCTTTTTACTATATTTCTCCATGGTTACTTCAAATATATTTGAATATATTTATTCTTAATTAACCTGAATTGATATATTTATTCCTGAAGTTATAAAATTCTGCTTTTTAGAAGCCTTATATCTTTCCCTTATTAAAGGGATTAACTCTACTAGTTGCTTTATTGATAAGTATTGTAATACTATACTATCTAGTTGTTATGGATATAATTATTTCTCAATAAGTAGGATATATAAACTATATATCCTACTTATTGAGATACCCTCTTGAATATTCTATAAATTAAATTCATATAAAAAATTTTATGCACATATAATAATTATGAGAATATGCGCATTTAGTAATCTGCAAACACTAATATAAGCAATAAATTTTAGCTTATTTTTAAAACTTAGGTACAGTGTTGAATGTAACATAAATATAAAAAATATTAATTATAATAGGGTTTTTATAATTTACTAGGATTACAAGGCAGCTTTATAAAAAAACATAATATAATAGTATTATTTGTATAGGTATTAGGCATTTATTATCAGTATATTTATAAAAACTGGATTAGTGCTTTACTCAATAATTTAAAGGCTATTCCTATTAAATAGGGCTATAGATCAAAACTAATAACATAGATTTAATCTGTTAAAAGAAAGATAGAAAATGAGATTAATATTAAGTAGGTACTGGTTTAGGTTAATTAATTCAACTGTTCAAACATGATCAATATTAATAGTAGATAGCCTTAATATCTATCCCGAAAGTAAATAAAAAACCGCACCATAAAATTAAAGGTAATCCCCAAATTTAATGATGGAGTTATCATTGTTTCATTCCAAGTTATTTAAAATTTAGCTTTAAGAATAATTCTTCTTTTGAGCATTCTTAACCATTAAAATTAAAAGCTAAAAACTTACTAGCTTTCAAACTATTTGTTAGTTGTTGATAATTGATACCCCTCTTATAGGAAGAAATAATTTTCCACTATTAGTGATTAACAGTTCAGCTGATGAAAATATTGCATATATCAAACAGGGGATAAATTTATCTTTCTGGCTGATTTTTTATGAGTTTATTGTACCCTAGGTCATATCAAAATCTTTAAAGTAAAGTAGCATTGATGATTTAGTCATCACACACTAGAAGTCTGCATAATATTTAGTTGTCCACAACTGCTAAATAACCGGTTATCTATAAACTTACCAATAACCAATACATATATTGGTTATTGGTAAGTTTATAGTGTTATGTATGGATCTTAAATAAATCTCATAATTGCATTATATACCAAGGAAGAATCATTTTATTTAGTGATAAGTATAATGTAAATTAGCTCTAAGCTATAGATACTGAAGAATTCGTTTTAAGTATTAGTTAGTTTTTGGGAACTCTAGTATTGGATAAAATCTATGTTTCGGGATGTAGTAAGTAAAGTTACTATAAAATATAAAGGCAATGTAAACAAATAATGATATTGAACCTATATTAATAATGTTGACAATTGGTAGATAAGTAAATGAGCTTATTAATGTAAACCTCAAAGTTTAACTATTCAATAAATCAGTACAATATTTCTAGTACTGATTTATTGAATAGTTGAAACAAGCAAACAATTAACATGATAGAAAAAGCTTATATATCAATTATTCCTCCCTACTGCTATTTTCTTAAAGAGCTCTTAATTCCTTAATTATCACTTTTGTATATTATTTTTATTTATTTTGGTTATATAAAAGGGTAAACTATTGCGTTTCTATGATATTGAGTCTGCTACCAATATTACCTTATACTATTAACTAAGTGAAAAATGTTTACGATAAGTACAAGTCATAAAAAACACTTCCCAGTTATATTAATATCTTTTATATACTGAATTATTTTTTAGCTGTGTACATTTCGGGGAGCTAGTATCAACCATACCAGATTCTGATTGCCAAGTAATTTTTTGTCATTTTTTTTCAAAATCAGGATAGGATAAAGTCATGTTTTTTGGGTCGATATCCCGCTTTTGCTATTGCTATTCTTCTGGATGCGTTGTCCATCTGTGTACCGGGAAATTGACACGAAACAACTAGAAAAGTTTTTCTACTCCACTAAATTATGTTAACTCCTTCTGCTTTTTCCTTACGCAAGCAACAAAATCCCTTAATTTGTCAACTAGCTGACTGTATCGAGGCAGTGTGGAATAATTGTCTCGACTTAACACCATATAATTTACCTGTGGAGTTAGGGTATGTAGAAGGAAAGTTAGAAGGGGCAAAAATAACCATTGAGAACTATTGTTACAAAACACCCCAGTTTCGCAAAATGCACATGGAATTGGCAAAGGTGGGAAGCGTGCTGGATATTTTGCATTGTGTCATGTTTCCCTATCCTGAATATGATTTACCGATGTTTGGGTGTGATCTAGTGGGGAGTGGGGGTCAAATTAGTGCAGCGATTGTTGATCTATCACCAGTTAACACTGGATATTTACCCATATCTTATACTCATGCTCTGTCTGCTCTTCCTTCCCTGGAATTCTCTCAGCCACGAACTCTACCAGAATGGGGGGATATTTTTTCTGAATATTGTACTTTTGTCCGCCCTAACTCTCCAGATGAGGAAAATCTGTTTGTGCAAAGGGTGAAAGAATTTTTAGAAATTCATTGTAGTTTAGCAACTGTAATTGCCTCTCAACCTGTTTCAACAGAACAAATGGAACAAATTCTGGCAGGACAGAAGAATTATTGCACTAAACAACAAAAGAATGATAAAACTCGTCGTCTATTAGAAAAAGCTTTTGGTGTTGATTGGGCAGAGTATTATATGAATACAGTCCTTTTTGATTTGCCAGCATGAATGTATATATAATGTGATGTCCGACGGGATAATTAAGATGCCAGCTTTCTCCTGCGATTTAATAATATGGAGGACAATATAATGACGTATATATTTACACTTTATAAGCCTCTTTTTGAATTATTATCATACCCAAGAAATTTTAGTGTAATACTGGAAATAAAAATAAAAACTCTTTCTAACTTAGCCTAACTACTATAAGCAATATCTGGTAGAAGAAAGCATTAAATGATGTTAATTTTAGACATGAATTTAAGACTGCTATTAAGAAATAACTGTAAGGTTTGTTACATCTTAAATTAGTCTATAAATGTAAGATAAATATACTCAGAATATACTAAACTATTTTGGAATTTAAATGATGATCATTGGTGAATTAGCCCAATTTAACTTTCATCATAAATATATTCAAATTGTTGGATATAAACAACTAGAAAATATTGGTGTAAGTACAATATTTCATATATATTAAAATTGCCAATTGATTCCAGCTTACAACCTTTCAATTTAATAATACTCATTACTACCACAAATGTTAATTTGCATGAATTAACCAGGGGCTTAATAAGTAATTAGTGAATTTATTCGAAGTAATAGTATTTATTACTTCAATAATCCGGATGCAATAAATATTATATGAATTCCATTGTTGAACTAGACTAAGGCAATTTCATATAAACGTTGCAATAACTTAATACTATCATTCTTTTAACTTCTACTTATCTTGTGACTTAATTGCTATTACAATAGAAAATGGAGGGGTGATTAGAACAGTGAGTTATTAACTATAAGAACATAAAAACTGTCTCATTAATTCTACATCATAGACTCATCGTTACTGTAAAATGGAGTTTATAATATTTAACTAGTGGTTAGACCATATTTTTTATTTTAAATTGCCTTAAAAATAATTAAGATTTGGGATGTAAATATCAAAAAATATCTCACTTCTGATTGAATTAGTACTAAACGAATCTATTTACAAGGTATCGTGGATATTTATATCATTTAGCCAAATCAAGATGTCCAGCTTGATTTGGCTATGCATAACCTATAAAGAAATGTTTTAAATTAATTAAGAAAATTCTTCTACCATTACCCGGAATTATAATGGATATATCTAGTAAAAATGATATCTGGTAATTAGTTTAATAGTAAAAGTCTGTAGTCTTTATTCTCCGTAGTTGGTAAAGATTGCCAAGAAGAAAGTAACTTGTTTATTGCAATTATATAAATATTTCTAGTCTAATATGTTACCTTTAATTTATATTTATATAATTGTTTTATCTAACTTTAATCTAAGTATTCAAATGCTACTAAATAGTTATATTAAAGTACATATTCTAACAGAAATATGTATAGATATAAAACAATAAATTCAGTTTATATATTACATAATCTCAGAGCTAAAGATTTAACTGTGCTTACTTTCAAGACAGGAATAGGATATAGTATACCTGGTTTATTATACTTGTTAATTCTTACCTTTTTATGATTTGAGTAATTTAAGCTATTTACGCATAATCCTGTATATATAGGACTATCAATCAGTAATAATTTAGAATTATTTTTAGTCAAAAGTTTGGGTTCTCAATAATGTCTTGGCATAAATAATTAGTTGTACAACTGTATTGCAGAGAGTTTTGCATCTATAAAAAAGTACGAACAAAATGGACAAAATCATATGTCAAGGGTGAGTGAGCAGCCACAGTTAATAGAGAGGCCACCAGAAGGAAACGAAAGAAAAAAGTATTTTGGGGTCTTGCTATTGTTATACCGGTAGTGATTGTTGCTGGAGCATTAACTCTAGCCAGAATGGAGCAACTTAAGCAGCTCAGTCAACCATCTGCTAATGGTCCAATAATCAATAGTATTAATGCTGTAGGACGCTTAGAACCTAAAGGTGCAGTAATTAGATTATCCGCTCCCACTAATGGAATACAGGCTTCTTCAAGGGTAGATAGAGTTTTAGCGAAGGAGGGACAAAGAGTAAGACAAGGTGAAGTTATTGCTGTGCTAGATAATTATGTTAGCAACCAAGCTAGGTTAGAAGAAGCAAGAGCCAAGCTACAAGAAGCTCGCGCCAACTTAATAAATGTGAAAACTATTTCACCAATAGATTTACAAACTCAGACTGCTGTGGTTGATCGCCTTAAAGCCCAATTAACTGGAGAAATACAGGCTCGGCAGGCCGACATTAAACGTTTAAAGTCACAGTTAGGTGCAGAAAAGATAGCTCAACTGGCTTTTATAAGACGCTTAGAAGCGGAGTTGCAAGGGCAAAAAAATACATTTGCAGCAACTATAAACAAACTAAGTGCCGAAAAACGTAATGCTCAAATTGATTTGCAGCGGTATGATCTCTTATATGCATCAGGAGCTATTTCTCAGCAAGAACACTATCGTCAACAGTTAAATGTAAAACAAGCCAATCAAATACTTAGAGAAGCCCAGGCTAGTCGCAACAAAACTTTGGAAATATTGAGACAGCAGATTGAAGAGGCCTATGCCAACCGAGCCAAAGTGCTTGCTACTTTGATACAACAAACTAATCATGCCCAAGCATACCTAAATCAGACCACAGCAACTTTGCAAAGACAGATTCAGGAACAAATATCAAGATTCAATAAGATTCGGGATTCAAGTCCTAGCAAGATAAAAATAGCACAGGCTCAATTAAATAATGCTATTGCCAGCAACAAGAGAGCTAAAGCCGAACTAGATTTAAGCTACATCATAGCACCTATAGCCGGAGAAATCCTAAAAATTCATACTAAAGCAGGGGAAACAATGGGGCCAGATGGGATTGCTGAAATCGGGCGTACGGACCAAATGATTGCCGTGGCTGAAGTTCCAGAAGATAGCATTAGTAAAGTGCGCCTGGGTCAATCGGCAATAATCAATAGTGAGAACGGAGCTTTTAGTGGAGAATTAAAAGGAACTGTCATCGAGATCGGTCGAAAAATCGGCAAGAAAAACATCCTTAACAATGATCCAGCTGCAGATGTAGATGCCAGAGTTGTAGAAGTTAGAATTTCTTTGTCTCCTCGCGATAGTGATCTAGTTGCTGGTTTAACTGATGCAAAAGTCCTTGTTCAGATTTACCTCTAAATTATTTAGCGGAAAACTATCAATACTATACATTCATAATTTTATATACATCACTATTAATCCTGACCAAAATTGATTGGTAATTATTAAACCATAGGAACTATAAAAATGTTTGGCAAAAAAACACCCCTGGCATGGCTACAAATCAAGCGTGAGAGTAACCGACTAGCAGTAGCCCTAGCAGGGATTGCTTTTGCTGATATTTTGATGTTTATGCAGTTAGGATTTCAAGACTCACTATATCAGAGTAATGTGCGCTTCCATAGTAGTTTAAATGGAGATATTGTTCTAATTCATTCTAAATCTAGTGCTTTACTCTCAATGCAAAAATTTTCTAGACGTAGGTTATATAAAGCAAGGAATTTAAAAGAAGTTGATTCTGTGTATCCTATATACTTAGATTTTACAAGCTGGAAAAATCCTATTAATGGAATACCACGCAACTTGTTAGTAATTGGAATTAACCCAAAAAATCAGATTTTAAATCTATCAGGATTAAGGGAAAATCTAAGTAAAACCCAATTACCTAATGTTGTCCTATACGACCGTTCTTCTCGGAAAGAGTATGGTCCAATTGCAGCAATATTCAAACAAGGAAAACTAGTAAAAGCAGAAGTAGGAAGGAAGTTAATTAAAGTTGGAGGTTTATTTAATCTCGGTACTTCCTTTGGTGCTGATGGTAGTTTAATTACTAGTGATGTTAACTTTTTAAGGATATTCACAAATCGACAATCTGGCTTAATTGATATTGGTTTGATTAAAGTAAAACCCGGTTATAATGCGAATCTAGTGGTGGATAAATTAAGAAAATATTTATCTAATGATGTCAAAATATTAACAAAGAATGAATATATAGAATTTGAAAAAAATTTTTGGGCACGCAGCACGGCAATTGGTTTTATTTTCACCTTAGGAACAATAATGGGTTTTATTGTTGGGATTGTTATTGTTTATCAAATTTTATATACAGAAGTTGCTGATCATCTAACTGAATATGCTACTCTAAAAGCTATAGGATATACACAAAAATATTTGTTGATAGTTATTTTACAAGAAGCTTTAATTTTAGCTTTATTAGGATATATTCCAGGAGTTATATTTAGTTTATTTCTATATGAAGGTGCAAGAAATGCAACTCTTCTCCCAATATTTATGAGCTTTATTCGTGCTTTTACAGTACTAATATTAACGATTATCATGTGTTTTTTCTCCGGCTCTATAGCTGTTCGTAAATTAAAGTATGCAGACCCAGCAGATATTTTCTAAGATATTTTTGACAATTATAATTTTTTGTATTTTACATTACTTCAGAATATTAATTTTCTAATGAAAATAGGAGAAAGTTAATTAATACTCAATAATTAAAATAGATAATACATATATTAATAATATTAGGGAATCATCTATAAAATATTATATATTTATGACCCAAGAACCTGTAGTTTCAGTTAATAACCTCAATCATTACTATGGTAAAGGTTCTCTAAAAAGACAGATTTTAGTTGATATCAACCTGGTAATTAACCCTGGAGAAATTGTCATCATGACGGGACCATCTGGTTCTGGTAAAACCACATTATTGAGCTTGATAGGTGGCTTGCGTTCTGTACAACAAGGAAGCTTAAAATTTTTAGGAATAGAACTATTTGGAGCTGGTCAAGCTGAGCTTGTGCAAATCCGTCGCAATATTGGTTTTATCTTCCAAGCTCATAACTTGTTGGGTTTTTTAAGTGCTAGACAAAATGTACAGATGGCTGTGGAATTACAAGATACTATTTCACCAGCAGATGCTATTTCTAAATCAAAAAATATGCTAGAGGTAGTAGGCTTAGGAAAAAGTATTGATTGTTACCCAGATAATCTATCTGGAGGACAAAAGCAAAGAATAGCTATTGCTCGTGCATTAGTAAATCATCCTTCATTAGTACTCGCAGACGAGCCTACAGCAGCATTAGATAAACAATCAGGACGCGATGTAGTAGAATTAATGCAAAAATTAGCTAAAGAGCAAAGGACATCAATTCTCTTAGTAACCCATGATAATAGAATTTTAGATATTGCTGATCATATAGTTGAAATGGAAGATGGATGCTTAGTTCATGATTCCCAACGAGAAATTATAAACCATGCATCTGAAGTAAGGAATAATCACTCATATTCCTTGTAGGATAAATACTGTAAGTAATATGATTACATAAATTTAAAAAGTAATATTTCATTGTAACCCTCATAGAACTCAACTTCAAAGTTGGGTTCCAATCCCCAAAATTAATATCTATAAAATAGCTGTATATAAGCTACAAAGTTTTTCTGCTTTTAATATTAATTAATTTAAACTTAGCATAGCAGATTAAGTATAATTATTAATTCTTTTATACTGGAAATAATATTAGTAATATTGTTTGAATTCTATTATATCAGTACATATATATACTTTTATAACCGGATATTTATTTGATTATATTATACTTTCTGGTTAAGGTATTTTCCTACAAAGAGGAGTCTTTGATTTTCGAAACTATAATTTGGTTATGCTCCATTTACTATATATTTTTTATTATTTTTAATAAGAGATATATTGTATATTTAAACTTAATTTAATCCTTATTAAAATCTATGTAGTTAGATAATTTTTACTATTCAAATAGTCAAGTATTTTTATTTAAATTTATATGGATATATCTACTACTCTAATTTATATAATTTGCGAAGAATTTATACAATTAGATCATATCTTAGAAAATAATGATTTTTCAAGTTATTAAGTCAAATTATTTTTTATTTTTTAAGCTTAAATTTTTAATTAACATTCATGCATAAACTTGATAATGATAATATTCAACATGTACTAGCATATAAAAGTTTTTACCAAAACTTCTTTCCAGAGAAATAGCTTTTAAAGCAAAGCAGATTTATCGCTGAGTATTAACTTATTTAAGTTGAAACTATTACTAATATTTTTATATAGTTACCTTAGACAAAATATATATTAAAACCTATTTCTAGTATAGTATAACCACATTCAATATCTACGAAAATCACCATATATTGATTTTATGCTTGCAAATACCCAGTTTTACTGCAGTATTCAAATACTGATAAATTTATTTTATGAATATGTTAAAGTTCTTGGATAAACATTGCTTATATCCTTTATAAGGGTACTATTTACTATATACTGTGTATTTATTATTTAGGAATTTTGAGAGAGTGTAAACTGTAGGTAACATATAGTCTAGTTAATTATTTCTCTAAATTATTTGTTGCGAATCCAAGCATATTTAATTAACCATATAATATACGGAGCCTTTCCAAATAATCTTAGATTTATTTAGTTTTAAAAGAAACTTATCACTTAAGAATTGCTGTATTTATTCAATAGTTTATAGCTATTTACTATGTATCTAAGTATGATAAAAATTCTGTAATATAATAGTTTTTATTTTCTATTAAAAGTTGATAATAAAATTATGATATTTTTTGAAAGTGTTTACTTTATATTGAGTTGTTTAAATATAACAAATAATGCAGAATTAAGGACTTATTTAATGTTCTAGATACCCTATGAAATTTAATATATGATTATCTTTCACTTTATAATTTATTTTGAGTAAGTTTATTTAAACCCTAAAATTTAGTATAGACTTTTGTCTTATTGCTATAACTCTATTGCTAGTAATTTGATTTATTTCTGCTAGATAATTTTATTTACTTATTGTCATCTTAGTGTTTTACTATTTGCTTATAGGTATAAGCATTATTTCATAATTATAATGTTAACCTAAAAGATATCATTTTGTGTAAATAATTCAATATCTAAATTTAGGAATATAGATAATTTCTCCGCCATATTTCCAACTCTTCAATGGAAACCGATTTTGTTAATACATTTACCCCACTACCACGCCAGTATATTTCTGGGTCAGTCGAAAAAACTCCTGTTTCTAATTCATTGGCATTAATATTCCAATATTCACTAAATCTACTTTTTAAAGTGATTACTTGATCAAAAACTTTATTTCTATGTTTATTTCGTCTTTTTCTCTCAGTTGCTCCTGTCGCCTGGGTATCAATAAATTTAGTTTCAATTAAAAATAATTTAAATTGAGGGGTAAGGTATACAAAATCACATTTTCCTAGATCTGTGTAGTCTGATATGGGTGATTTTTCAAAAAGTAGCAACTCAGAGCACAGAGGAAACAGTTTTTTTGTATTCATAAATAAATAAGCCTGTAATAAGAGTTCCTTATCGTATGGAAATCCAATTACACCATCAAAAAATCTGCTAATTTCATTGTGGGTTTGAGGTTGTATGACTTTGCAATATCTTACAAATTTGCTAATTGCAGGCGATGCCGTATATATCTGATGTGCGGTCATAGGTATCTTTCCTCCTATCCTCAACATAAAACATAAAAATGATTATTAGTTATGGAATTCTAAAGTATCACTATTCCTAAGTATTTATCATCCGAGTAAGTAACCAAAAGACATACTTTATAGATAATAATACGTTTATATACTTAATAAATACATTACCCTTATATTTGAAATTAGAATATCGTAGTCGCCAATCTTAATCAGTATTGATCTGAACAAACTGTGTTGATTATGACAGTGGCTATGTGAAGGGGAATTTAATGGCAGGGATATTTAACAATATTAGCCCATAGTATATTTAAGATGCTGATACTACTGGGCTTATAGTTAACATTATCCCAAGCCCAAACTTTTGATTAATATTTTTGCTCGATTTTTAGCTTGCACACACCAGTACACCATACAAATTTATAAGTCTATGACTGATTTAGCTGCTGAATACGAGCTGCAAGACCTTCATTTTTTAAGGTCTGAATAGTACTCATAGAGTCATGTACCCAAAATTGTCTACCAAACATAACTAATTTTTGGGAATTTCCGGCTCGAACGATCCCAATAACTGGGATTTTGGATTTTTCCCCTTCTCCAGAATGTTCTTTTAAAATATTCCTTAAACGGTTTTGTTCTTCGATGGTACTTGCCTGATAAGGGGTAAGCTCTATCATAACCATCTGCATCTTTTCGACTGCTTCTGCATTCTCAATAATTAATTGATTTTGCTCATCACGGTGGTCTATTTTTCCCCATAGAATTAGTCTTTCATCAAGTTGCAGCAAGGAATGAATACGTTCATAGGTCCGGGGAAAAACGACAGCTTCTGATTGAGCAGTTAAGTCTTCTATTTGCAGAATGGCCATAGGATCGCCTTTTTTTGTAATTACCTTTTTAACCCCATTGAGCATAACAACAGCACAGATTAAAGCTTCTTGTTTATATTCATCAATTTGAGAAAGGTTTATAGGAAATAAAACCTTGGTAGATTGTCGCAATGAAGTTAAGGGATGCTCGGAAACATAAAAGCCAAGAATTTCTTTTTCTTGACGTAGTTTCTCCTGAGGAGGAAAGTCCTGAGTTGGTTTGGCTTTAGGGGCTAATTCAAAGGCATTTCTGGTTAGGCTGGGGGTATTTTGAGAAGTAAATTCTCCTCCAAGCAAATCAAACAAATTTCCTTGGCCACTAGCCCTGTCTCTGGCACGAGATTGTCCCCAGTTATAGACTAGTTCCAAATCTTGAATTAATTGGTGACGGTTAGAATTGATTTTATCAAAAGCACCGCAATAAATTAGAGATTGTAACGTTCTTCGGTTAACTGTGCTCAAATCAACACGATCACAAAAATCGGCTAAGGCTTTAAATTTCCCTCCTTTCTCCCTGGCTTCTAAAATTGCTGCAATTGCATTTTGTCCTACATTACGTACCGCTGACAACCCAAATAAAATCTTCCCATTCAGGGGCGTAAAATCTACTCTGGAACAATTGATATCTGGAGGATATATAGTAATATTCATACTCATACAAGCAGAAATATATTTCTGTATTTTATCTATGTCACCACTATTAGCAGTCAATAATGCTGCCATGTACTCTAATGGATAATTTGCTTTGAGATATGCAGTTTGATAAGTAACATAACCATAGGCGGTGGAATGGGATTTGTTAAAACAGTTAGATGCAATACAACCATTACTGAGGGCAAAATTATGGGTGTTTTTGACCCCTATGTCATATACCTTCCCAGTACCTAAAGATTTGTAGGATAAGATTTTTGCCATTTTTATTCCCATTAATTAATATTTCAAATGAAAAACTAACAAATTATTTTGTGTCTGGGCTCAATATGTGCCTAATAACTCTGTATGATTTAATGCATTTTGAAACTCTATGTTAGGTTGATAAACTTATATTATTTATATGACTTAATTCCACTTGAGTTACCGCCGGCAATTTATATTATTAAAATCAAACACCTTATTCATACAAGAAGGGAATTATGGCATATATCCTCGAATTGCATACCCAGCTAGTTAACAAAGAACGCTCAGCTGTGGAAATTACCCGGGAGACTTTGGAAAAAATTCAATCCTTGGAGCCTAAACTGCATAGCTTTTTGTGTATAACAGAGGAAAAGGCATTGAAACAAGCTCAATTAGTAGATGCCAGAATTGCAGCTGGGGAACAAATTAGTCTATTGGCAGGAATACCCATTGGCATTAAAGATAATATTTGTACTAAAGGAATTACTACTACCTGCGCTTCACGGATTTTAGAAAATTTTGTTCCTCCATATGAGTCTACAGTAACCCAGAAATTATTTGATGCCGGAGCAGTGATGATTGGTAAAGCCAATATGGATGAATTTGCCATGGGCAGCTCTTGTGAAACATCAGCTTATCAAGTAACAGCAAACCCTTGGGATATTTCCAGAGTTCCTGGGGGCTCCTCAGGGGGTTCAGCATCAGCGGTCGCTGCAGATGAATGTGTGGTGTCCCTTGGTTCTGATACTGGTGGTTCTATTCGCCTTCCAGCATCTTTCTGTGGTGTGGTAGGGATCAAACCAACTTATGGATTGGTTTCCCGATATGGTTTAGTTGCCTATGCTTCATCTTTAGATCAAATAGGACTTTTTAGTCGTTCTGTAGAAGATGCAGCTATATCATTAAGTGTGATTGCCGGTCATGATCCTAAAGATTCCACTAGTCTAAGTATATGTATCCCAAATTACACAGCTAATCTAATACCAGATTTTAAACCCAAGGGAAAAATCAAAATAGGTATAATCAAAGAAACTATTGGGGAAGGTTTGGATTATTTTGTAAACCAGGCATTTTTGAAAGCTATTGATCAATTACAAGCTTTGGGTGCAGAAATCCGTATAATATCATGCCCACATTTTTGCTACGGGTTACCCAGTTACTACATTATTGCCCCCTCCGAAGCTTCTGCTAATTTGGCCCGTTATGATGGGGTGAAGTATGGCTACCGTAACGAGAACGGGGATGACTTAGTATCTATGTATGCAAAGACTAGGTCATCAGGGTTTGGTACAGAGGTAAAACGTCGGATTATCATTGGTACTTATGCCTTATCTACAGGTTATTATGATGCTTATTACCTAAAAGCTCAGAAAGTACGGACACTAATCCAAAAAGACTTTGAGAATGCTTTTACTCAGGTTGATGTGCTAGCATGTCCTACCTCTCCAGTCACCGCATTTAAATCAGGTGAGAAAAATGCTGACCCTCTAAGTATGTATTTAACAGATTTGATGACAATACCAGTTAATCTGGCAGGTTTACCTGGTATAAGCATACCCTGTGGTTTTGATAACAAGAATTTGCCCATTGGCTTACAACTAATTAGTAATGCTCTTAGAGAGGATTTACTTTTCCAAGTTGCCTATGCCTATGAACAGTCTACAGACTGGCATCTATGCAGACCTCAAGTATAAGAGAAGAGTAAGACCTTTCAAGAGAGATAGGCCTTAATTGGCAATGGGGTAAGGAATGTAAGTAGTAGCAAAAAGCAATGCAATAATCTAAAAATGTTCTCTTCACATAAGGTCTCACTAGTATTTATTCCTCATTTTCCTTTCTCATCCAAAATCAAAAATAGTCTGAGGGGTCTTATGACAATACCAGTAGATTCTTCTGTAAGAAGGCAGAAAAAAAATAAATCATACCTTGCTTTAAAATTTTCAATTGCTATATTCTTAATTGCCAGTGGATTAGGAGTATATTGTCTTCTAATTCAAAGTAAATATTTTAATAGTAATTCTCTTCCTGGTAATGATTTGATTCCCCAGGATGCTTTATTATCTTTTTCTTTAACAACTGATCCTAGTCAGTGGAAACAACTGCGGGAATTTGGAACACTGGTAGCCCAAAAAGAACTGGATAAAAATTTAGCGATATGGGTTGACATCCTCTTTAACAGCAAAGGTTATGATTTTCATAAGGATATTCAACCTTGGGTGGGTAATCGCATTACCTTTGTTGTCTTAACCTCTAATAAGAAAAGTATAACAATCAATACCTCTGTTTCTACTAATAGTAAAAGTCTTCAAGAACAGCATCTGGCAATCATACTACCCATCAAAAACCTTGTGAAAGCACAACAAGTTTTATCTCAAACATCGAAGATTTCAGGTAGTCTAATACAACGCGAAAATCCCAGCAAGAGAATTTTGACTCGAACAGTCAAATCCCCATCTGGAAGCAGATTATTCACGGCATTCATAAATCAAAAGTTCTTAGTAGTAGCCAATAATCCCTCAACAATTCAACAAATAACTAATGCCTATAAAAGCAAGTTAACTATAGCTAGTACTAATGGATTCGCCGAGAATTTTTCCAAAATAAAGCATTCTAATTCCTTTATCCAATTTTACTTTAATATTCCTGCATCAGTTAAAATCATGGATGCAGTAACTAAAAGTCGTTTACCGCCCGAGGTCTTAACACGTTTGCAAGATAATCAGGGTTTAGTTGGAAGCATATCTTTAAAACCTACAGGTATTCAATTGCAAGGAATTTCCTGGTTAAACCCTAATAGTCAACGTCAGTTAGAAGTTGAATATGAAAGGGAAAATATGGCAAAATTTCTACCCCCTGAGACTTTAATTATGCTATCCGGGAGGAATTTACACCATTTATGGTTGGACTATGTTTCCATATCCAAAAATAATCCCTTTGCTCCAATCCCTCCAGAACAAATAAAAACAAGTATTAAGGACTATCTGAGTCTCGATTTAGAGCAGGATATTCTGAGTTGGATGGCAGAAGAATTTTCTGTATCTATGGTTCCGAATATTCCACAAGAAGGAAAACAAGAAGATTTTCATGCAGCCATATTATTAATGGTTAAGACAAGTGACCGCCGAAGAGCGGAAACATTTTTCACGAAGTTAGATAACATCATGAAAACTCAGTATCAGTTTCAAATCAAGAAGGAGAACGTGAGGGGTAAACCAGTAATTACTTGGATTTCACCTTTTGGAACTTTGAATGCAACACATGGGTGGTTAGATCATGAGACTTCCTTTTTTATTTTGGGCAATCCAATTACTAATAGAATTATTTCCCTACCCCATAACTCTTTAGCAAATAGCCAAGTATATAAAAATATAGTTTCTTCAGAGCTGACTCCTAGTAGTGGTGAATTATTCATAGATATTGAGAGGGGTCTTCGAAATTTCTCCTTACCGAATATTTTCCCAAATCAAAATCTCCTCTTAGATAGTTCGCGTTTACTTGGTATAACATCTAGGATTCAGGATTCTCATAGCCAGTACTATAAAATTTTTGTGGAGTTGAAGAAGAGTGATGATGTAAGAAGTTTAACTGATAACACTAATAGATAATAAACCTAATTTGAATATATGGTTTTACTATTAACTATTTCCCCTTCTCATCTACAGTTCAAAATACAGGTGTTATCTTAAATATCTGCATTTATTCTAAACAAAAAATTATCGGAGAGAGTAAGTTAATGAATTTGGTTCTACTCCAAAACTATTTAGATAATACAACTTTTGCTGTATTATTTTGTACGGTTTTAATTTACTGGTGTGGTGCATTTTTCCCCAAATTTAAAGGTTTTCAAATTGTAGGTACTACAGGAATAATTATAGCTAATTTGTGTATAGCTACTCTCCTTGGAGCTAGGTGGTTGGAAGCTGGTTATTTTCCCCTCAGTAATTTGTATGAGTCTCTGTTCTTTCTTGCATGGGGTATTACTACTATTCACCTAATTGCGGAAAATGTTAGTGGTAGTCGTTTAGTTGGAGCATTTACATCCCCTATAGTCATGGGACTTACAGCCTTTGCAGCCTTGTCATTACCGCCAGGAATGCAAATGGCAGAACCCTTAGTACCAGCACTGAAGTCCAACTGGTTAATGATGCATGTCAGTGTAACAATGCTCAGTTATTCTGCTTTAATGGTGGGCTCATTATTAGCGATCGCTTTTCTGTTTGTAACTCGCGGTCAGAATATCCAACTCACAGGTAGTTCTACTGGAGCTGCTAGTGGTTATCGTCATAATGGTTATTATTTACACAAACTTGGCACATCAATAGCTAATAGTGATGTAAGCACTTCAATTGGATCTGAAGAGTTACTTTCACCACAACGTCTCAACATTGCAGAAACCTTAGATAATGTTAGTTATCGTATGATTGGTCTTGGATTCCCACTGCTAACCATTGGCATCATTTCCGGTGCTGTATGGGCAAATGAGGCTTGGGGCTCATATTGGAGTTGGGACCCGAAAGAAACTTGGGCATTAATTGCTTGGTTAGTATTTGCAGCTTATCTTCATGCTCGTATTACCCGTGGCTGGCAAGGTCGCCGTCCTGCAATCATAGCTGCTAGTGGCTTTTTTATCGTCTGGATTTGTTATTTAGGGGTCAATTTACTTGGCAAGGGTTTACACTCCTATGGTTGGCTTTTCAATATAATTATTAATTGAATAGGCTATTACTACTTGGGTAGCCAACTAGAAAATTAAGAAAGTAAGTAAGGAAACTATATCGTCAATTCTCACTAACTTGATTCACAACTTTTGGTTTGCTCTAATGTAAAATATAAAGAATAATTTAATCAATTCCTTAAATGGATTTTGGTTTCTTTTCACTGTAAATCCTGACTGTTATTTTAATTAAAAATTAATTTGTTCGACTTGGGAGCTTTAGCTATAGTTCTCATCTGGGTAATTTCCACCAGATATTGGAGATGTTTTAGGTGTATCAATCGTAGAAACATACTAACGAATGAAAGGAATCTGTCGTAAGTATAGTCATATAGATTCAATCTAAAGGGAAATAAATTCTTTAGTTATAACCAAAATATTTTTACTAGCCTTTCATTATCACTTAGATTTTCATAGTAGCAAATATTTTTTTGGGATTAAGTCAGATTTGAAGTTGAAACCATGTAATCTTAATTTTCCATGTAACTATAGTATTTTGTAAAAATTTTAAAATTAAGATTCCATAATTAACAAGTAGCAGGTATTACAAAATTAATAGTCAAAACTCAGGATGATACTGAAAAAAATAGCAGATATACCAATATATATATATAATATTTCAATTAAGTAAAATGTTTTTCAAACACTATACTTGACTCAACCTTCAATTCTCATTCTTTTACTTTTAGATTAATTGGTTCCAGTATGATTTTCTATAAAATGTGATTATTCTAATATAGATATTTTGAATGAGTAGAAATATAATCAGTTAATGTAATTCTTATGTATGCAGATTTATGAAAATTACACTAATTTCACATTGTCTAAAACCAAAATCTCTGGTTTTTCCCCATTAGACATTATTTTTGATTATATCGTCTCTTGTTAAGAGAAAAATTATGTGTCTGCCTTCAAACATCACATATAGCTCTATTGGTTCTGTTTTATTAATCCCAATTATTAATGCTCAATATGTTTTTACTAAGCTATGTTTATTGAAATACGAGAAAAGAGACAAGAGCAAAGTTATCAATTTAAGTATCATAGTAATTAGATTAGAAAATATTCCTCAATTTAAGGGTAAAATAATGGAATACAGGACCAATTTTAACAATTAACCTAGGGTTTACCTAATGAGCAACAAATATGTTCTATACTTCATGTTCTTTCCTTTGATGGGTGAATCTCATTGCAATTAGGAGTATTAATATACTAATTCATTAAAGCTAAATCTCACTAAATTATAGAAACTTCATTTAAAGGTAATAGGAAAAAAGCTTTATAAGCTAATAGAATAATGAAATTTAAATTTCAAAATACTCATTTATTTTTTAATAACTAAAATACCTCAAAATTATATTTTAAAATAAATCCTATTCTGTGTCCTCTCAGATGTCCTACTACAATCCTTATTTGAGATTTGCTCGCCTCCTTATTTATATAATATTTTTGTTCATTCCCACCTTTTTTATTGTATCTACAGATAATAATTTCCTGTATAGCTTCTACTATGAGCACACATTTTTTTTTAAACCTGTAATATTTTCCAAGACATTTTAATTTTATTAATCCTCCAGAACAGCTGAATTTCTATCCTTGTCAGAGTTATTCAGTTATAACTACATGAGAACTAAAAGTTAAGTTAACCGCATTAGTTAGGTAGGGAAAACCGAATCTAATGTATGTAGATATTACTGAACTTAAATTGGTGTTGCGAATTCTAACTAACCGGTAGAATCTTTAATGGGAAACCTTAATTCATTAGAAAATCATGCTAGAACAAGGAACTATCAGTATTCATACTGAAAATATTTTCCCTATTATTAAGAAGTCTCTATACTCAGACCACCAAATCTTCTTGCGGGAATTAGTATCTAATGCCGTCGATGCTATCCAGAAGCTGCACATGGTATCTAGTAGTGGAGAATATTCAGGAGAAATAGGGGAAACAGAAATTCAGATAAATATAGATAAAAGTAAAAAAACCCTTTCTATTACAGACAATGGAATTGGCATGACTGCCAATGAGGTAAAAAAATATATTAATCAGGTGGCCTTCTCTAGTGCTCAGGAATTTGTCCAAAAGTATCAAGGTAATTCAGACAGCTCAATCATTGGAAACTTTGGTTTAGGTTTCTACTCCTCTTTTATGGTCGCAAGTAAGGTTGAAATTGATACTCTATCTTACAAGGATTTATCACAGGCTGTTCACTGGAGTTGTGATGGTTCCCCCAATTTTACACTACAAGAATCTACCCGTAGCAGTCGTGGTACTACTATTACTCTATATCTAATGGAGGAAGAACAGGAGTACTTGGAGTCCGAACGGGTGAAGAATCTGGTCAAAACCTACTGTGACTTCATGCCAATACCCATTAAAATGAGTGGGGAGCAATTAAATAAGCAAAAAGCTTCTTGGCGAGATTCACCTAGCAGTTTAAGCAAAGAGGATTATTTAGAGTTCTATCGCTATCTATATCCTTTTCAGGAAGAACCCCTACTATGGGTTCATTTGAATACTGACTATCCTTTTATTATTAATGGTATTCTCTATTTTCCAAAACTCAAACCCGACGTAGATGTCAACAAGGGACAAATCAAACTTTTCTGCAATCAGGTCTTTGTTAGTGACAACTGTGAAGAGATTATTCCCCAGTTTCTTTTACCTATGCGTGGGGTTATTGACAGTACTGATATACCCTTAAATGTTTCACGGAGCGCATTGCAAGGGAACCGTACGGTAAAGAAGATCGGTGATTACATAGCTAAAAAAGTGGGAGACCGTTTAAAGGAGCTATACCGCAATGATCGCCAACAGTACATTAATGTATGGAGAGATTTAAGCACCTTTGTTAAGTTTGGTGTACTTAATGATGAGAAGTTTAAGAAACAAGTAGAAGATATAATTATTTTCCGTAGTACTATCAATTCCGGAACAAACACAGTAGAAACTCCAGTTCCTCAAATACAAACACAAGAAGGAGATGTTTGGGAGAATGTGGCTTCATCTTCTTCTGGAAATAGTGGAAATTCTTACACCACTCTCAAAGAATATCTGGAGCGGAATAAAGCTATTCATGAGAATAAGGTTTTTTACTGTACTGATGAAGCGTTCCAAGCTACTTATATAGAACTATACAAGAGTCAAAGTTTAGAAGTACTCTTTATGGATTCCTTTATTGACACACATTTTATAAATCTCTTGGAACAGGAATATAAGAATGTCAAATTTACTAGAGTAGATTCTGACTTGGATAACACCTTATTAGATAAAGACAAATCAGGGGAAATTGTTAATCCAAAAACCAATAAAACTCGTAGTGACTCAATTAAGGAACTTTTTGAGAAAGCTATTAATAAACCCAAGGTAAATATCCGCACGGAAGCTTTAAAGTCAGAAGCCCAGCAAATGACTCCACCAGCTATGGTATTATTACCGGAAATTCTCCGACGTTTGCGGGATATGAATGCCCTAATGCAACAGCAAAATCTAGAGTTTCCTGAAGAACATGTTTTACTGGTAAATACTTCTCATCCTCTGATTCAAAGTCTTGTCGAGCTCAGTCAAGGGGGTATTATTCAGGGAGATGGTGAATCACCTACAGGAAAGTTAGTCAAAATGATGTGTCAACATATATACGATTTAGCACTAATGTCACAAAAGGGTTTTGATGCAGAAGGAATGAAGTCTTTTGTAGAACGTTCAAATGATGTTCTTACTAAACTGGCAGAAGAAGTAGCTAAATAGAGAAAGGGGGAAGAGAGAAAGCTGATTTTGCTAATTTTTATTATTCTTTTCTCCCCCTCTTAAATAGCACGTGGAAGCCAGGATTGGTATGATTGATTAGGTATTTAATTTCCAAATAAAAAATTATTTTTTGTGGAATTATACAGCCAGTAGCTTGAAGTTTTTTCTCCTTCAAAGCCAACCCTCCCAAATCCCTAACCTAATATAGATTTATAATACACTTATACTACTAACTTTTGTCGATAATCATTGCAGTTGAACTGGATTTATTTAATTGGATTCTTTGAGCTTATTAAACATTGTCAACTCCAAATTAAGCAATTCCAAATTAAGGGGATAAACGTTCAATTTGCCAGGTTTTATTCTTTAAAAGATTATAACGCAAGCGATCATGTAGACGACTAGCACGACCTTGCCAAAATTCAAACTGTTGAGGAACTACTAGGAAGCCACCCCAATGAGTAGGACGTGGAATATTTTGATTTGTATATTTTATTTGTAACTCTTGAAACCTCTGTTCTAGTATTTTACGGCTTGCAATCACTTGACTTTGTTCGGAAGCCCAAGCTCCCAAACGACTATTTAGAGGACGGCTGTAGAAATATTCATCGGATTCTTCATCAGAGACTTGCTTAACTCTGCCATAAATACGTACTTGACGCTCTAAACCTGCCCACCAAAATACCAATTCTGTCTGGGGGTTGTTGGTTAACTCTAAACTCTTACGACTAAGATAATTGGTATAAAAAACAAAACCTCTTTCATCAAAATTCTTCAGTAGTACTATTCTGGCTGAAGGTTTACCATCAGAAGTAGAAGTTGCTACAGTCATAGCATTGGGCTCTGGCAATTTTGAACTGAGTGCTTCTTTAAACCAGGTACTAAATTGTTGAAAGGGATTAGGATTAATATCATGTTCATACAATCTTTCTAAATTGTAGTCTTTGCGGATTCCATCTGTAATTTTTTCCATGACCACCTAATTTTTAAAAAATAGTTAAGTATTTATCTCTTACATCCAATGAAAATACATATGATGCAAATCTGATATCAGCATAATCGCTATTATTGATTTAATAACTTATATTTATGAGTATATCTATGGAAGCAAAAATACAAATACTGATGGTAATACTTCCAGGGAAATCTACAATTTCAAACTGTTTGACTACAATACTTTGTCTAAAAATTCTCATATAGATATTATCAAATGCAGCGGTGGAATTCTTTACAAAATTTATTGGTATATGGTCTTAGTGGTCCAATTATTGCCCTGAATATATGGCTACTATCTGAATTATTTCGATATTTCCATCATTCAATTACTATTCTTAGTATTGCTGCAATTTTAGCTTTTTTGCTGAATTATCCAGTCAAATTTTTACGAAAAGTTCGCTTTTCTCGCACACAAGCCATTATTATTGTTTTATTGCTAAGTTTAGCTATCATAATTATTGTGGGTATTACTCTAGTACCCATAGTCATAGAACAGACAATTCAATTGTTAAATCAAATCCCCGATTGGTTAAGCAGTTCTCAGAACAATTTGGAGTACCTTCAAGCTATAGTTAGAAGACGAAGATTACCCATCGATTTAAACCTAGTTAGCAATCAAATTAACGCTAATATCGAACGCCTAGTACAAACTTTAGCTTCTGGGGCAGTTGGTATAGCTGGTACTGTTGTATCTACATTTATTAACCTTGTTTTGGTAACAGTATTAGCGTTTTATATGTTGTCTTATGGTGAACGTGTTTGGTATGAGTTAATTAATCTTTTGCCAGTAGGCGTGAGAGAGCCTATTAACAAATCATTCAAGTTAAACTTTCACAATTTCTTTCTTAGTCAACTATTACTAGGATTATTTATGGTAGTAACTTTAACTCCCATATTTATAATTCTCCAAGTCCCTTTTGGATTAGTACTAGCAATACTAATTGGTATATCCCAATTAATACCCTTTTTCGGGGCTACCCTTGGCATTGGTATTGCTACCCTGTTAGTTTTATTACAAGGTTGGTGGTTAGCAGTACAACTTGCTTCAGTATCCATACTATTGCAGCAAATTAAAGATAATATCCTGGCACCAAGGTTACTGAGTAATATTACTGGACTGAATCCCATATGGATTTTTGTAGCTATATTAACGGGTTTTGAAATTGGTGGTTTTTTGGGAGCATTAGTAGCAGTACCAATTGCTGGGACTATCAAGGAAACTGTAGAGGCTGTTAAAAAACAAAAGAGAGGTATGGATATATCTCAAACAATTATTGTGGATAATGACTTTTTATCTAACTAGTATATAAAAGTCAATACGGAAGATATCTTGTGTGCTTTTATTTAATTTTAAGAATTTTTGTTCATGATGTTATCTGGTGTGACATTCCACCAGATTTTTGATAATCGTGCTAGACTGGCACTTTTTATATAAACCTTATTTTTCTCACTAATTGTTTATTTTTTCTCTGTGTTGTACTAGAGAATAGTGGAGTAAAAAATAAAGATATTTATGGCTGGGTTTCCATTTGACATCATATCATTTCAGAATCACTGGAAATTCATAGGTATGACTATTGCAATCATTAAATGTTGTGATAAGTTTATCTGGTGATTATGTTTGCTGTAAACATGAATAAAGGCTAAGTCTATAGTTAAAGCATTAATGGAAGTAAGTCTTTGACTTTTAATATCTCAAGGCTAAATGGCAAGACGGAAATTAAATAACGGTGCTAGCTATTATTCTTCAGCCTTATTCTGTTTTCTCTATCTAGTTCTTAAACAAGTCAAAACTAACAATAAATAATACATCCACCAAATAAAAAATGAAAATAATATCTGTTTACCTCTAAAATTTCTGACTACTAACTTCTATTTTCATTGGAAACTATTAATGGATGCTTCCGAATTGCTGGAAACAATTACCAACTTAATTCAACAAGCAGAACAAGGTGAAATTGACCCTTGGGATGTGAAGGTTATTGAGGTGATTGACCGTTACTTAGAACTTATGGGTGGGGAATCTAGCCCAAGAGGTTATGAATCTGATTTATCCCAATCAGGACAGGCTTTCCTATCAGCATCAATGTTAGTACTATTTAAGGCTAACTCATTGGTGGAATTGCAATCTGCAGCTGAAGAAATAGAAGTATTAGCAGAAGATGAGCTATTGGAAAGCACAGATGAAATTCTACAACACCATAGACAAAGACTACCACTGGAAAAACAACTACGTCGTCGTACTGCGGCGATGCCACCTCCAAAACGCCGAGTATCACTGCAAGAACTCATTGGACAATTACATATCATGGCAGAAAGACTGAAAAGTCTGGAAAAATCAAATGGGACAATTTGTACTAGACAAAAAGCTACTGTCAAAAGCATGAGAGCAGCTTTGGAACTGGCACACCGAGAAAATTTGACAGAAGTTGCTAGTCAATTAGAACAGTTACTAAGATTGAAGGCAGATGAATTGTGTTTGGAAGAAAATTGGTTGGATTTGGAACAATTAGTTGAGCTTTGGGCTGAGAATCAATCTATTACTCCTTCAAATGTTTTTGGGGTAACATGTAATGCTTCAACCCATAATTTGTCCCAAAGTAATACTGTTGGAGTTTTTTGGGCATTATTATTACTTTCAGCTCAATCGAAGGTTGAGTTAGTTCAAGAGGAATTCTACCAAGATGTTAAGATTCGTCTAATTATCCATCCTCAAGAAAATAGAAGTAAATTGCCAGCGGAATTACCTATGGCAAGCTTAGATACTGTAAGCAAAGCAGTATAGTCTTTTTTACTCTTACTTTTCTGTATGGCTTTCGATAATTTATTGGTTTATATTCCTCGATTGTTTATCTCTAGTTATACTGATGGTTGCAGAAAGTGACAGAAGTTGCTGCTTTCCAAATAGGATCATGGCATTTGATCGTCAATCAATAAATAACTGGGTATTATTTAATGATAGTAAACTGGCTTGTGGCTGAGGAGTACATTATATGAAAGCGATGATTCTCGCTGCTGGTAAAGGTACTCGCGTTCGCCCAATTACCTATACAATTCCTAAACCAATGATTCCCATTTTACAAAAGCCAGTGATGGAGTTTTTATTAGAAGTACTCCGTCAACATGGGTTTGACCAAATTATGGTTAATGTAAGCCACCTGGCGGAAGAAATAGAAAGTTATTTCCGTGATGGGCAAAGGTTTGGAGTACAGATTGCCTATTCTTTTGAAGGGCGAATAGTCGATGGTAATTTGGTGGGAGAAGCTATCGGTTCTGCTGGTGGTATGCGTAAAATCCAGGACTTTTCACCGTTTTTTGATGATACTTTTGTGGTAATATGTGGGGACGCTTTAATCGATTTAGATTTAACCACAGCAGTTAAGTGGCACCGGGCAAAAGATTCTATTGCCACTATTATTACCAAGCCCGTTCCCAAAGAAAAGGTTTCTAGCTATGGTGTCGTTGTAACAGATGATGATGGCCGTGTAAAAGCTTTCCAGGAAAAGCCAAAAGTAGAAGAAGCTTTAAGTACTAATATTAACACTGGTATTTATATTTTCGAACCAGAGGTATTAAATTACATACCTTCAGGTGTTGAGTACGATATTGGCAGGGATTTATTTCCAAAATTGGTGAAAATAGGGGCATCTTTCTATGCTTTGCCAATGGAATTTGAGTGGGTAGACATTGGTAAGGTACCAGATTATTGGCGGGCTATTCGTGGTGTTTTATCTGGGAGCATCAAAAATGTGCAAATTCCTGGCCAGGAGGTGCTCCCAGGGATATATACTGGGTTGAATGTAGATATTAACTGGGATAGGGTTGATATTATAGGGCCAGTATATATCGGGGGAATGACTAGGATTGAAGATGGAGCAAAAATTATTGGTCCAGCAATGATTGGTCCTAACTGTTGGATATGCAGTGATACCACTGTTGAAAATAGTGTTATTTTTGAATGGTCTCGTTTAGGTCTAGGGGTTCGTTTGGTTGATAAATTGGTGTTTGGTAGGTATTGTGTAGATAAGACTGGAGCTGCTATTGACGTTCAAGCTGCTGCTTTGGATTGGCTTATCACTGATGCCCGACAGACTCCACCGGTTCAAACTCCTATAGAACGTCAGGCAATTACAGAGTTACTAGGTAGTAATGGTAACTAGCCAGGACATGATTAAAACACTATTAAGTTGTTGTAATGTATTGATATTTTCGCTTTCTCCTCCTCAATATTGGTAATTACCAGAGTGTATAGGAGAAGGGAAAACATAAAATTATAATGAAATATTTTGAGTCTATTCTATAATGCTTTCTATTAAATACCAGTTGCAGCACTCCTCAATTCTTGTTTTATGTTTTCATAATTAATGATTTATCACTTAGTATCTCTACAATTACTAGTTTGAAAAAAGGAAATTGACCTAGTAATTCACTGAGCATATGTAATCAAATATATAATAAGCAGCCTTTAAGCAACTATCTTGCAAAATTTATATGAGTTGTTATAACTGTCTAGAATGGGTAAAAAGATTAAAAGAACATGTATACCGAAGCATAGTGAATACAAGAATTGCAGCAGTATATTTATCCTATAAAACCAAGTAAACAATTTCTCAGGCTAAATATTCAGAATTGTTAATCACTATAAATGCTCGAAAACTTGAACAATGGTAACTGAGTTCGTTAGATTTATTAGTAGATAAACTGTTTTTCTTACTTATGTTAAGTTGAGTGTAAGTCGAGTAATGGAAGAAGTATATGGAGAAGGCTATAACAGTGTGGTCGGAAAGAACCTATGTTGGGACCAACACCTCTACCTGTCTTATATACCTTAATATTCGGCTTATTATCACTGTAAGCAACGATGGTTAACACTGGGGTGGGTTGCTTATGAATATTTGTACTTGGGTTATAATTGCCAATAAGATTGGTAATTATAACCCCTTATTGAACTTAAATCATTTATTTTTGTAGTTTTCCAATATATCATCAGTAAGATTATGTAGTAATTAATAACCAGGCTTTTATCTGAAAGAAGAATTGAAGAAGGTAATAATACTTGATTTTTGTAATTATTTTGTTGGCATTGTTATTTGACTATAGTTACGGGGGTATATTCCATTATGTCAATCAAGTATAAAAGCCGCAGTGTAGCTGCCATTTTGGCATTTGCTAGTATATTAACAGTTTCTGGACTACATAAATTTTATCTAGGTCAACCATTGTGGGGATTATTGTATGTAATACTTTCTTGGACACCAATTCCAAGGGTTGCAAGTGCTATTGAAGGTGTGTGGTATCTTACCCAAGATGAAGATAGTTTTAATAATAATTTTAATGGAGGCAAATCACTAGTTACAAATGGAATAAAAAGTGAAAATACAATGGCTCAATTAGCTGAGGCTCTAAGAGAGTTGGATACTTTGCGTCAGGAAGGTTTAATTTCTGAGTATGAGTTCGAACAAAAGCGTCGCTATATTCTCGAACAAATTTCGTGATTTGCATATTTATTTAGATTGGCATTGTATGAATCAAAACTGGCTATCATTTGGCATTAATCCAAGACTTAAAAGACTACGTCACAAATTGAGCTCCGATCCTTACTATCGCCTGCAATCTGAGGAGGAGATTCTGATGGCAGCACATTTGGGTGTACGGATTGATGTCAATCGAGCTGCTGTAGATGATTGGCTACGCTTGCCGGGTTTATCGATCCATCAAGCAAGAAATTTAGTAGAACTTTCTCGTGTAGGAGTAAGATTTTATTGTATCGAGGATATGGCTGCCGCCTTAAGTATATCAGTTCATAGACTCAAATATTTAGAGGTAATTCTCAATTTTAGTTATTACGAAGATGAAGATACAGAAGGTTTAGTTTATGTGGTAGACCCTAATACTGCAACGTTAGAAAGTTTACTCCAGGTTCCTTATATTAATTTTGAATTGGCACAAGCTTTAATTGACAACAGATTTACGAATGGCTTATACCAAAACTTGGCGGATTTTCAACAAAGGTTAAACTTATCTAGTGATGTAATAGCAAAGTTAATGTATCATCTACGTTTTTAAACATAGATCAATTACAAAAAAAGAAACCTATAATAGCCTTCTCCAGATCTAAATAAAACCAATTCTACTAAGCGGCCAGAAACGGAATATAGCTCGACCAATAACATTCTTTTGAGGTACAAAACCCCAGTAACGGGAATCGTTGCTATCATTGCGATTATCTCCCATGACAAACAAATTATCTGGGGGAACTTTGACTGGTAGAAAGGGTTGATTGGGAGGTTCTGCAATGTAGTCTTCTTGTAAAGACTTGTCATCCAAGTAAACTTGACCAGCATTAATGCTTATAACATTCCCTGGTTCACCAATTACTCGTTTTATAAAAGCTTGATTCTTCTGATAGCCACGATTTTTTAACTCTTCTGGCGGTTGGAAAACAATGATTTCGCCAAATTTGGGGGTATGAAAATAGTAGGACACTTTCTCCACTACTAAACGATCACCTGTGAGTAGAGTGGGAACCATAGAATCCGATGGAATATACCTAGGTTCGGCAACAAATGTACGGATCAGGAAGGCTAAAAGCAAAGCAATGACAATTAAACTAAAATTTTCTCGTAAGCCACTCCTGACTCCGGCTGATAAATTAGTTTCAGTGGTTTGTTTTTTATCGTTTTCCTGGGAAGACATAAAGTTTTCAACAATAATTAAAGTTTAAGGCTTTATTTTACCTTGGATATCATACGCTATTTATTAGTGCCTATATTACTATTTAATAAATTCAAACATGAATTTATCCGAAATATTTGAAGACTCAAACTTCATAATTGTTAATTAATTCCTCTATCCTTGAAGAATAAATACAGTTAGCCTTTGTATAAGTACTTTATTCATTAAATTCCGCAAAAATCTTAGTATAGAAGAAGATAGCAAAACTTAATATTGCCAGAATATTATTAAAATACCTACTTCGGATGGATAGTTATTTTATTAAAACTATGTAGGTGTTTATTCAAAAATAATGGTCGAGATATCAAAGGATGTAAGATGCTTATTATAGTTTATGATTTAAAATAGCTACCATAATTCTTAGTTATAAGAGGCAAATATGTTTGGGGTTATAAAAATTTCCAAAACTCTTCAAAGAGTTTAAGTAGTTTCGGTTGTAATATTATTTAACAAAATATAGAATTTCACATTATCTCTGATGTAAAACCTTTTGCCTTTTATATGAAAAGTAGGGAATTTCACAGTTTGAATTTACAATTCGTACATAAAACTCAATAAAGAAAAGGCTATATTGATCAAAAAAAATAGGGTTTTATTTAGAGTTTGCAGTTGTTTGGTGTACTCTAATTGAGGTGATTAAGACAGGAATATTAGTTATTTATTCCCAAAAGCACGAGTTCTTTCTTAGCATATTGGCAAGCGAAACGACATCGCGAGTTGTATAGCATGATTTTTTGGCTCCGGCAATGTTGCAAATATTTTCTAGACTTGTTCTTGCTGTATCATTTATCCCCGATTAATCCCTAAAATGCGGTCATGAACCCTTGTATTCAATTCAAATGCAAATATGCTAGGTGATATAAATTGTTTTAGAAGATAAAGATTAAAATCTCTAGTAATGAAGTTGAGAAAAATAAAATCTCGCACATTTACTTATAGGATTTAAGTATTTATGATATTAAAGGATTATTGAAAATTAGAAGTGATAAGAACAAGTTTTATTTTAAATAAAAATATGTGTTGGTTTGATAAAGGGTGGAGTTTGATAGAGATTATATGGAGATGAATGAGAAAGGCAATAGAGTAAATAATATAGTCATGCTTATTTGTTATTATGAATTGTTTTGCTTAACTCCCTTTCAGTAGTTAAAAAGTACTTTTATTAGGAAAATCGTTTGCTTAATAACCCAAAAATCAATCAACGGCATTTAATCATTTTTACTCGTTATCCAGAACCAGGAAACACCAAAACCCGACTTATAAATACTTTGGGCCCAGAGGGTGCAGCTGATTTACAACGCCAAATGACCGAGTATACACTTGCCTGGGCAAAAAAATTAGTAAATACTAGTTATACATCCATAGAAGTTAGATTTAATGGTGGTAACTTAGAGCTTATGAAAGCTTGGTTAGGGGACAAATTAATTTACGAATCTCAAGGAGAAGGAGATTTGGGAAATAACATGGGGCGCTCACTTTTCAATGCTTTTCAAAATAATGCCCAACAAGTTTTACTAATCGGTATTGATTGCCCAGGGCTAAATGCTGATATTCTTACCCAAGCTTTTGATCAACTGGTTAATTACGATTTGATCATTGGTCCTGCAGTCGATGGTGGCTATTACTTACTTGGTCTAAAAAGATATATACCAGAATTATTTATCAACATCAGTTGGGGAACAGCAAGAGTTTTACAACAGACTATAAGTACAGCCCAGAGACTGGGTCTATCTCAAATGCAGTTACAAACTCTTACAGATATTGATAGACCAGAAGACTTATTAGTTTGGCAATCTTACTCAAAAGTATGGAATACTCATTAGTGCATTTCCAGTCTAAGATTCATACCATATCATTACATAGAGACCAATTATCTTTATATAAGTAACCAACATAATTAAAGCCTTAAAAACTATTTAATAACAAAAGCTTATGATTAATAATTTATCAACAGCAATTACTTCTAGAACACTCAAAATTATTGCCGTTATTCTTATTTTATCTTTCTTGCTAGATGTTTTGGTTTTGATATTTCCTTTCCAAGTCACTGATAGCAAATGGCAAATTAGTTTAGTTACTGCGTTAGTAGACCGGGGAATTATACCAATGGTGGGCTTGGGTATGCTATTTATTGGATATTGGATTGATAATAAAAATGAAAGTCACAGATTTTCACTCCATTTAAAAATACCTGCCTCAATTTTTGCTGTAATTTTAGGAATGATGTTTTTGGCATTTTTCCCCTTACACGTCAACAATATGAACCAATTTAGCAAGCAGAAGTTAAAGGAAATAAACCAAGAGGCAGATAGGGCAGAAAAACAACTAGAAACAAGTTTGTTTCAGACTAAAGCCCAATTCAATAGCGAACAAGGAAAAGCTCAGCTAAAACAGTTAAGAGATAGAACAAAAACTCAATTAACCGAAATTATTGAGGATGAAACCAAATATAAACAGGTCTTGGCAAATAATCAAATACCAGATTTAGTGAAAGATGTGCTCAAAAAAGCCAAGGTAAATCCTAAAGAATTAGACAAACTAGTTAGTCAACAAACCAATCCCCTTTCAGCAGCCCAGCAAAGCGCAAATGAACAATTGACTAAAATTCGTGTCAGGAGGAAAAGATTAGAAAAAAACACCAAGCAAGAAGCCTGGAAATCATTCATAAGCATTGGCTTGAATAGTTTGCTACTATCTGTTGGTTATACAATTATTGGCTGGAGTAGTTTAAGGGAAATGCATAATTATTCTGATAAGAAACATAAAAATGCTATACATTAGATTTGATATTAAATTCAGAATGCAAAATCTAAGAATATAATGTGCTAAGGGGCTAAATTTATTTCTTTCACATGAAAAACTACCACTTTATGATTTTTTCTTACTTCCTTTTCAATTCTAGAAATAAAACCTAAAGGGTAGAAACTTATAAGAATATGTGGTTTTCATTTATCGATTAAAACCACATATTCTAAATTTACATGCTGACTGGTAACAAATAACTACATATTATTGCATTAAATTAGCTATTTTATCCGATTGGTGGGTTAATTGAGCTATCAGGCCGTGCAAATTATTGCTACTACCTGCCCTAAGAAATTTTTAAGTCATCACTTTATAATCTACCAATAGGTAAAATAAATAGGGTTTAGGGTCAATTCACCGAAGAGATTAACAGTATGTATACTCCCAGAATTATCTCCTGAATGCCAACATACAGGAAGGATAAAAAAATTCTTATCATAATCCTATTATACAAGCTATTACATAACCAGAATGCCTATGTTTATAGGCTATTAGATTTACTACATTACATAATACCCTATTAATAAATGAGTTTATCTTGTCACTTTGAGGTTCACTTTATAGGTTATTCTCATACTAAAAGGTTAGGACTACAAACCAGTTTTTACAGACAACACACACCCATATTACAACTATAGAAAGGGTGATATTCAGATATACATATAAGTAAGACTGCCATTATACCTATCAACTAAGGGAAATACTGAATCAAGTTAGAAAATATTACAACTAACTTTCGAGGTATAATCCCTAGCAAGTTGGAAGCTTTAAATGCCTCATCTTAAAAGACTATCAGCTAGACTATTTATATACTTTTACACATGTATTTACTTGTTCCCAGGTGGTTTTTAAATAGAAGATTTGGAATAGCCCTGTGTGTTTTGTAATTATTTTATGAGTGTTAAATTTCACCTGCTTAGGGTCTTAGGCTGTGAGTCTTGCATAACCATAGTGATCTATTAAACAAACAATCAACTAAACCCAACTATAATCACCAAATATAAGCTTTTAAAGCAGGACATTTTTACCGGTAATCATCCAAAAAATTATCCAATCTGACTATAGTTTTTACTAAATTAGTATCCAACTGTTTACCAATAAAGGCTATCAGTAGTTGGGTTATTCTCTGAACTACGATTATTGTAGCTATTTTTTTCGCACAATATTATGGATAATACACTAAAATACTTCTAATAATCATTTACAACTCTTAAAATTGTTGGTCTTGGGTAATAGCAAAAAATTTAGTGCCGTCCTTACTATACCGATTATAAGTTTAGGTGCGAAGTCTATGAAATATGATTTACACCTAAACACTGAGATAAACTAGCTTCGTAAATTGATTCACATGTTGCTATGAATATCAATAATAGAAATTTTGGTAGCCGAAAACAGGAGAATGGCGTTTTGGCATTTCATCGTTGGAAACAAGACTTGAAAAATGACCTGATTGCTGGCTTATTATTGGTCATTCCTCTGGCCACTACAATTTGGCTAACTGTTACAATAGCTATCTGGGTGATTAATTTTCTTACTCGAATTCCTAAACAGCTGAATCCTTTTGATGGAATGCATCCAATTTTAGTCAACTTACTCAACTTGGTTGTAGGATTAGCAGTTCCTCTGCTAAGCATTTTGATTATTGGCTTGATGGCTAGGAATATTGCTGGACGATGGTTGCTAGATGTAGGTGAACGGATATTACAAGCTATTCCTTTAGCAGGACAAGTTTATAAAACCCTCAAGCAGTTACTTGAAACTTTAATTAAAGACTCTAATAATAAATTTCGTCGGGTTGTTTTGTTAGAATACCCGAGACGTGGTATGTGGTCTATTGCTTTTGTTACAGGTTCTATTAGTTCTGAGATTAAAGCCAAGTTATCTGGTTCCATGGTGGGTGTGTTTATTCCTACTACGCCCAATCCTACAAGTGGATGGTACGCATTAGTACCAGAGAATGAAGTGGTAAACCTATCAATATCCATAGAAGATGCACTTAAAATAGTTGTTTCTGGGGGGATTGTAGCTCCCAGTACAGTCCTCTCACCCTTGGTCATTAGTCAAGAACATACTATGGGAATCACGAACTTGGAAGTTAAGCAACAAACCATGCCTGTCGAAGAAGGATAAGGTCTTGAGGAGACACAGCATTCCCCATATGTATACCTCAAGGCAATTACACAACGCTAGCTGTAATAATCAACCTAAAATTTCAGAATATCAAATAATTACGCTTCATATCTATTGAATCCTGAAAGCCTCATACTTAATTATGTGGTCTCTGAAATTATTATTTTGGAGAATATTCGAGTTTATGAACATTAAAATAGCTACTCAATATGAGGAATAATTCCTAATTATAAATTTTCCTTGACTATGATGACTTTAGTAGTATTTTACTCCTTATATTCTTATGCAACCTCGTAAACCCCGGCAAATCGCTCGTGAATTAGCACTTTTAAGTATTTCCCAACTTCCTGTAAATCATAAAAAACTTACGGAAGAGGAATTGTCAAAATTGATACTAGCTTCTGTAAGGACTTTAACATCTGAGGTGCAAGAGACCTTAGATAATGCTACTGCAGAACTACAACGTAGTAATGACTATCTTCTCAGTAGTCAAACCCGTGCTATAGACCTAAATACTTCTAGAGACATGTTACAAGATGCAATTACTTGTACTCAAACGGCAATTAATCAATTAGGAGCGGCTATAGAATTTCCGGAATTAATTCAGCTGGCTAATCAAGATAAGGAGGTGGGAAGATATACCATTGAGATTATTCGCATTGTTAACGATCAGCGGAAAATTATAGATGAAACGATAAGCTCAGCTTTAGTAGATTGGCAAGTTAACCGCCTAGCACAAATAGATCGTGATATTTTGAGGATTGCAGTACTGGAAATGATGTTTCTTGATATTCCTAACAAAGTAGCAATAAATGAAGCTGTGGAATTGGCAAAGCGTTACAGCGGCAATGATAGTCATCGCTTTATTAATGGGGTTTTGCGTCGGGTAACAGAATAACTGTATTTCAGAAGAATACATAAATATGAAAAAGTATATTTACAAAATTTTGATACCCATTAAGATGAGAATAAATTAATCAACTTTTTTAAGCTGAGTTAGATTACTTTTTTCTCTGAATCTAATTTGCTTTTCAAGCACAAGATGCTTAAATACAAATCTACTTAGTGATTGTACAAACTCTCCAATAATTGCATTTGGAATTAACTTTTGCTAGCAAATAAAGATTGTTTATAACTGATAAATAATGGATACTAGAATACCCTATCTGTTCGGATAATCATGGATTGGAGAATTTGTGCTGATATCTATTATGAATATTGTCACAAAAGTCTTCTACAAGAAGACCTTGAATAAATAATAATGATATTGGGATGTTCTATATACTTAACTTGTTTGTATTTGTATTAATTACTTACAAGCCATTCCACAATAAAATTTTTGAAGTACCCAATTTTGGGTTTTCTAATCCTAATGAATGCTTTTATAGATACTTGGCTACTGAAAATCCAATACTTTATATAAAAGAATGAACAATGCTATTACTTTCTTCTAAAGACAATTACCTTTATTCAGTTTTAATATGAACAAGTAACATTTTTTATTTACCTTAGATACAACATGTTGTCTTTGATGATTGTGAGTAGAGACGAATATTGGGTTCCATAAAGAAGGTCGAGGATTAATTGTATTATTGATTTACTATCATAATTTTATGATGTAATGGTTATTGTAAATAGTCTTAATCTATAGAATCTACAGGCGTACTACGGATAAATATTTCGACCTAAAGTTCAAATGCAGAAATAGATAGTAAAGTTACACAATATCATTGACATACAATTCAGTTCTAGAGAACCTAAATCAATGTTAAGTTGTGAATTGAGCATAGAAAAATCCAGCTTTTTATTAGTAATTTGAGTTAAAGGATTGGCTCAACTCATAACCAAATTTCTCATCACGTATTAACTAATACAACAACTCATAAACCTAGTTATTATGGCTTTTAATTGGTTTAACCGTCAAAATGAAGAGGGTACTACTAATGCTAGTGCTAATCCAGAGAACAAGGAGAAAGGTATTCCTAGTGCTAATGAAGATTGTTTCACTTCAGAAGACTGTTATAGTAATGCAAGTACATCAGAAATATCAAAAGACTTACTAGCTTTTGCAAAAGCAGCTTATAGTAATATTCAAGAAAAAAAGAAGCTCAGACTAGGACTGATGTAAGAAACAAATTATCTTCTCCTGCAGAAGATTTAAAAGCTGAATTCACGGACGTTAGTGGCTTAACTGAATCAGCAGACAACTTAACAACAGCAGTCACTACAATAACCACAAATATTCTTTCTGGAAGTACTATTAACGAAACCTCACTAACTATCCAAGAAAAGTTAGAATCTACTCCTACTAATCTATCCTTTATAGAAAGAGCTACTGCTGAAAGATATAGTAAGGAAGAACGGTTAACTGCCAGTGCCATTGAGTTGGATAATATAGAACTGGCACAAACTACTGCCAATACTTCAATAGATGAAACTGCTCTTATAGAGTTTGATGATGGCTTTATTTGGTCAGTAGAAGTACTAGGATCTCAGGGAAAACGTGCAGATGATATTTCTATAGAAGAAATTACCTGGCTTAAACGGCTCCGTCAAGGTCTTGATAAAACCCGTCGTAATATTGTAAACCAGCTAAAAGCTATTGTGGGTCAAGGTCCTCTCAATCAGGTTGCAGTAGACGAAATTGAAGCTGCTCTATTACAAGCTGATGTAGGAGTAGAAGCCACAGATTATATTATTCATTCTCTTCAGCAAAAATTAAAGGAAAAAGCACTACCCCCAGATGAAGCAATAACTTACCTTAAGAAAATTCTCCGGGATATGCTAGATAAACCTTTGAAAGAGTCAGGCAGCTTTTCTTTAGAAAGAGGGAACCTGAATATCTGGTTAATAACTGGAGTGAATGGTGCAGGCAAAACTACCACCATTGGTAAACTGGCTCGCCTTGCCCAAAAATCCGGTTATAACTGTTTGATTGGTGCTGCTGATACTTTCCGAGCCGCGGCAGTTGAACAAGTGAAAATATGGGGGGAAAGAAGTGGTGTAGAGGTAGTTGCAAACCCCAGTAAAAATGTTGATCCAGCATCAGTGGTATTTGATGCAATTAATGCTGCTAAGTCCCGCGGTATTGAATTACTTTTAGTCGATACTGCAGGACGATTGCAGAACAAGAAAAATCTAATGGACGAACTTAGTAAAGTCCGACGAACTATTAGTAAAAAAGCCCCTGATGCTAAAGTAGAATCCTTATTAGTATTAGATGCTACATTGGGGCAAAATGGTCTACGACAAGCGGAAGTATTTTCCCAAGCAGCTAAATTGAGTGGTGTGGTCTTAACAAAATTAGATGGTACTGCTAGAGGCGGAGTAGCTTTAGCTGTAGTTCAACAACTTAGCTTACCAATTCGGTTTATTGGTGCAGGAGAAGGTATTGATGATTTACGCCCCTTTTCTAGTTATGAGTTTGTTGAGGCTCTTTTAGGTGGTTAGGAATTTTGTAATTTTTCAGTTTAAAATCTTAGTCTGGTATAATTTGAAATGGTAATTCTTCTGGCTAGACTTTAGCGAACTCAACTTGAATATTACCAGGAAATTGCCGGGAAATATATTGTTGTATTAACCCAGTCAATTGAAACACATCATCCATATGTGTTTCAACAATCCATAAGGCAGTTAACTTGAGTCATTACTATGAGGTAATTGTACCAATACAGAAACTTGTTGAATAGTTTGGTAAATTACTGAATCACTTGGAAATTGACAAAGGATATAAGAGAATAGGCATTACCTAAGAATCTCAAGGATAATTTCTATTTAGGTTTTTAGCCCTAGTGACTATTGAGTAAGTTTTATAGGTCCCAAAAATCTAACCTGAAACCCAGTCATCATGGTAAAAGAATAATTCACCAAGCCATATTTTCTATCGAAAATGAAACTAAAGTATACAGCTAAATCCATATCTTTTAAATTGTAGCTCATTTCTCTTTTTCTAGAGTTTATATATGTCGAATTTTATGTCGAATTTTTTGATATCTGCATCACTATATTGTTAGGACTATTGAGCAATAAAAGAGAAGAATAAAGTTAGCAATCATAGATAGATAGATAATGCTAAATATTGAGTGGGTATTGAACTAAGATAATTCATTTAGATAATAATCCAATTTCGTTATCAGTTACTTAAATTATCTATTGACTTTACCCTTTTATATTTATAGAATGACCTGCATACAAAAACAAGTGTTTTCTTTTTTACCCTATTGTATTTCTGAATGGGAATACAAAAATTAGCTACTTGATACTCATGGAAAGTCATCAAAAATATTGATTTGGCTCCTATACTGCTTCACATATTGTAAAGCACCTAATTTAATCTAACAGTTATTTCACTTGGTTTACTCGTCATTAGGATGGGTAAACCTATAAGGAATATTGAAATATACTTTGGGCGAAGGAAAAGCATTACTTAAGATTTAAATTCGACATTCCATTCAGTACTCCTAAAAATCAGAAAATGTTTATGAAGAAAAGTTTGACAAATCTACCTGTCTATAGCAGTAAGTTTGTCCGATGATGTTTTAGTGACAGGAGACTTAAGGTTTTTAGGAATTTAAAAACGCATAATCTTTTCCCGACTGATAAAGAGCCAATATAACAGATAGGAATATACCCTTTGGGGTAGAGAATAAAAGTACTTTTACCTGAGTAAGACCTGGTAGTGTTTAGTATAGTTTATGTAAATCTAGTGGATGATTCTGACAATTACTTAATTCTCACTTCCCACTTAATCGTGAAAATTTGGTCCAATGATATTAGACATTAATCTTCACAAACAAAGTGGAATTAAGTAACTGCACTTTGTTTGTGATTTATTTTTCAAAGATTTCATTAATTTAAATCAAATAAAGAAACATAAAATTCTTAGTATTTTATACATATATTTCCTAAAACCCCATTAATGTCTTTTTAAGAAATATAGTAAGTGATATAGCTAACAAAAATAAATTAACAAAATGATTCACTAGTTTCATTTCTGAGTATTAAGCTTTGTTAGAATCAACCCCGATTATATTTTTTGGCTATTTTATATAAATCGTCCTCAGTTGCTTGAAGAGTCCCACTATTTCCTAAAAAATGAAATACTTATTTTACTTTTACTCCTTCTCTAGGAAAGGAAATCAAAATACGCATTATCAACTAGACTATGTATAGTTAGCATCAATGAGTCCTACCATTCAGGTGCTATTTATTTCATAGGTTATACCCTTAGGGTATCAGACCAATAAGAGTCGAGTATACACCTTGACAAGATATATACTCATGTAGTAATTTTCGTCCCTAAAGACATATGACCTCATGATTAAGTGAATCAAATAGTGAGATCGCAATATATTATGAGTTCTGATGTTTGATTCATATTTCAATTTACACAGTTTATTTTATAAACCATGTGAATTGAATTTCATCCAGTCCACTTTACTGTCGATTTTAAGTGAAGTCTAGTCAGAATAATTGCAGTTAGATGAAACGAATTTAAATCCTAGCAGCCCACCCTAAATTATAACTTATAGTTCAGGGGAGCTAAGCTGGCACTTTAGGCTTTAATAGAGGAAATTACCAACCATATAAACAGCATGTGTGTTATTTTTTACTTTAAAAAAAGCCATGAATTTGTCCCAGTATTGTTTGGCTATTCTCACCCTTTTGAGGCTGACTAGCTATCATCCAAATTAGCAACATTTAAGAGCAAAGAAACAGTGCAAGTGTCTCAAGTGCCATCCCAACCGACTGACAGTAATAGTAGCAGTGCTAATGATGTGACCCCAATTGTTGCACTTAAAGAGTTGGTGGCGCGATTACACCGGGAACAAAATAAAATACAGGATTTGTTAAGTTCCTTAGGTTTTGCCTTAAGAAGTTTTAATAATTTAAATCAATTCCTAGAACTAATTCCATTAATGGCAACTAGGGTAACAGATGCAGATGGTAGTGCATTATTTATATACAAACCTAATGGTCAAGTTAGATTAGAACAATTGCATTGGCAAAATAGTCGTCAGAGGAAAAACATTCGCAAAGCTTTAGAAACCGCCAGTAGTAAAATCAAGTTATTACCTAATAGTAATAATACTCATAATTCTAACTCTATTGGTATTTTAGATGACCAAATGCATCATTACTTAGGACCAGATATGCAAATATTTGGAACTGCGATTTTAGTTAAGCACAAGGAAAGAGGATGGCTTTATGTGTTAAGTAGCCATTCCGAATATAGTTGGACAGAGACTCGACAAAAGTTAGTACGTCTGGTGGCAGATCAAACTGCAGTTGCTATTGAAAATGATGAATTGGCTGTAGAACTACGCGAAAAAGAGCGTCTAGATCAAGAGCTAGAAATAGGGGCTGAAATTCAGCGGCGGTTATTTCCACGTCAATGTCCATCAATTCCCAGTATTACCATTGCTGCTCGTTGTAAGCCAGCAAATCGTGTTGGTGGAGACTATTATGATTTTATTCCTACAAGTAATAATCATATAACATCAAGCCTTTCTAAGAATAAAGATAATGGAAAGTGGGCATTAGTAATTGGCGATGTCATGGGTAAGGGAGTTCCCGCAGGGCTAATTATGACTATGATGCGGGGAATGCTAAGGGGTGAAGTGCTTCACAGTCACACTCCTGCTAGAATCCTGCAAAATCTCAATAGAGTGATGTATGTTGATTTAGAAAACTCCAATCGCTTCGTAACTCTTTTTTATTCTGAATATGACCCTAACAGCCGAACTTTATATTATAGTAATGCTGCTCATAATCCGCCTTTGTGGTGGCACGCTAATACTAAAACAGTAAGTCGTTTGGATACTTTGGGAATGCTGATTGGTTTAGATGTACAAAGTCAGTATGAAGATGCTCAAGCACATTTGGAACCAGGAGATACAATTATCTATTATACAGATGGACTAACTGATGCGGCAGCAGCAGATGGTAATCGTTTTGATGAGGAAAATCTAATCTCTCACTTGAGTTTTGCTTGTAGATACTGTAGTAGCACCCAAGAAATTCTAGATTATTTATTTGATCAAGTTCAGAAATTCATTGGTGCAAATAAACAGAGTAATGATGATATGACATTAGTTGTTTTACAAGTTAGGTAGTATGTCAGACTCGCAATACAACACTTTAATAATCTACTCAACTACATTAACTTCTCTAATTCTAATTATTCCATAGCTAAATTGGTAATTTTCTGGTCTGTACCAGCTTTACCACTCACATTTTTCATTTGCTCTTGTATACAGCGTAATTTTTCTGGATTTTGTAAGTAATCTAAAACTATTTCTCCAATTTGTGGAAGATGCAATTTCCCAACCAGTTCTGGCACAATTTCTTTCTGTATCCAAATATTTGGTCATGCTAACAAAACACTGGGTCTCAAGAATAAATAATTAACCACCTTGGCCAAACCAAAACCAAATAGTGGGAAATTGGCTAATAAGCCTGTTACACCATCCTATGCTCTTATAGATCTAGTTGTTGGGTGGGTAGTAAAATTATCATAGGCACTCCTAGCTAGCCCAGTTATATAGCATTTGCAACAATTAATTGGGATAAGGCTTCGTAAGCTGGATAGAGAGTAATTAGCTCTATTATTAATCCACTTATTGTTTTTAACTTAAGTATATAATAATTCTACTGAACTGCCACCAAATACTTTAACTAGGTGGTTTTTATCAGGGCTATCAGAATTGATTAGGGTTTCTAAATCTAATTTAGGGACAATGGGAAGAATAAACTTAACTTTTGGCCTTTTAGAATGAATATATTCTGCAATTTCCAATTTTAAAAGTAATCTCTGAGACAGGTTTGCAGTTTTTCAACCGGGTAAAATAACAATGAGTTCCTTTGGTGAATGTGGATGTAAGGTTTTATTTGCGCTCACCTCTGCCATTAAATCAACAACTAAGGTGAATTTCCCAGCATATTTGGGGGCTACTTTAGTTATAATTTCAGGTTTCATAACTGCAAACTTATCGATAAAATCATGCTATCTTGCTTTATATTCTGCATATAGTAATGTTCTATAGCCTAATCTTTGAGCAAGAATAATAGAAACAATTTGATCATCACCAATTACTTCCCTATTACTCGAATCCCAATTATATACAGTATTTCCTCTCAATAGGAATGATAAAAGATGCCCTGCCTCTTGTACAATATCTACTTCTGATCAAGAAGGCACCATATCAATTTCTTTTCCTGTAGCGTGGGGACATGGTGATAAAATCACTGAAATTTCCCTATGAATTCCTTGGTTTTTTAATCGTTTAGATAAATTTCTAACTGCTGAGCGTATCTAGGTATTTACTTCTCCAGGAATGTTGTAAAGAATGAGAATATCAAATTCAGGCATTTTTAATGCTGTATGCTTGTTATTATTTCATAGGAAATATTTGAAGGTATATTAAGTATATAAATTTTCTTAGTAATATTATCGGCTCAACATAATAATTTATGCTCAGTCATTGAGGCTCTTATCTCAAATTTTTGATAAGACTAGAAAAAGTCGAAAAGTTAAAAGATGATATAAATTAGGATTTATCATCCTGGCATATCTAGATTAGCTATAAGAAACCGGGTTTTACCCGGTTTCCATCAGTCACGTTTAATCGTCTTCACCAAAGTTGTAATCATCAGCGGAAATCATATCTACAACTTGATCACTGAAATATTCATCATCTAGGATGGAAGTATCTGTATGTCTGCTCATAAATCCAGAATCACTCATGTTGGGAGAATCCAAATGATAGTTCCGGGCAGTGCGGTCGTCAAGTACCATATCCAAAGGATCATCTACCTCATCTAATCCACTACTGGTAATATCTGTAGCATAATCCTCAATAGTAGTTGGTTCTTCATAGGCATTAAACCCAGTGCCAGCAGGAACTAAACGTCCAATGATTACATTTTCCTTTAATCCCCTTAACCAATCAGATTTCCCTTCAATGGCTGCTTCTGTTAGTACCCTTGTTGTTTCTTGGAAGGAAGCTGCTGAAATAAAACTATCTGTATTCAAAGATGCCTTAGTAATACCAAGAAGTACCGGAGTATAATGTGCTTTGGCACCACCGGTAATTGCCATGGCTTCATTTACTTGTTCTACTTGACGTAGCTCTATCAATTCTCCAGGTAACATAGTAGTATCACCACCATCATCAATTCTGACTTTGGCAGTCATTTGGCGAACAATTACTTCAATGTGCTTGTCAGCAATATCAATACCTTGAGATTGATATACTGATTGGACTTCATTAACTAAGAAAGTCTGTACTTTTTGCAAAGCATTACTTGCACAATGGTAGACCCCACTCTCAGAACCAAGATTAAAGAAAGTTTCTAAAATCTCATGTGGGTTACAAGGACCATCAGTTAGTGGCCCTCCTGCACTTACCATATGACCATTCGGGACAATTAGGTTTTGTCCAGGTCCAAGGGGGTATTCAGAAATTGTTCCACCAGATTCTAGTACTTTAATGGCAATGGCCTCATCACCATCACTATATACTACCTTTACTTCTCCAGAGCGTTTTGCCAGAATACAGGCTTCTTTAGGTTTACGAGCTTCCAGCAACTCTTCAATTCTTGGCAAACCTTGGATGATATCCCCTGTTTTCGCACGTTCGAATACCAGAAGTACTAAGTTGTCCCCCCGCTGTACTAAACCACCATTTTCTACTTGCAGTACTGCACCAGGACTAACACGGTAAGGACGACCACTACGAACAGTTACTGTATACTTCTGTGTGGCTAGAGGAGAACCCTCATTTATGGAGCTAGTGTTAGGTTTTTTGACTTCTACTACTTGACCAGATTCGCTGGAGAATATTCCGGGAGCAATTTCTACACCTTCTATTAACAAATCACCCTTTTTGATATTCGGCTCAATGCTAGTGGAAATTTCTGTCATATCTTGATTGCGAAGAACTAGACAGCGGCGAATTGTCTCTGCTCCCTTTTGTATACTACGTACAACACCCCCCTCTTTGCATAAAATTTGGGTACGGGCTACTACTCCGCCAGGAAGAATGGTATCTCCTTCTTCCACTTTTAACATTGTGTTAGTACTACCCTGAGTAGCATCAGCAGTTATATCTCGGCGGACAACCAGGGATTCCAAAATCACCATTTGCATACGTTGAATTTCCGGATTTCTTTCATCGGGAATTAACTCAATGTCAGCAGCTAAGTTAGAAGAAACATGTTCATTTTCACCCTCAGTCTCAATTTCTAATACTAATTGAGTACGTAAAAGCTCTACTCCTTCCACGGACTTGACACGCTCAGAATCTTTATAAGGAAGACGCTGTACTGCTCTTAACTCAATAGAGCGTCCTGTTTGCTGGCTAACTGATGTAGTAGATGGGATATCAGGCTTACTAGATACGGGAAACTCAACTACAGGGCGACTTAAAATAGCTGGTCCTTCAGGAGAATCCAGATATTGAATATAACGCAACTCAGTGAAAGTTTTTCCTAAGAATTCTTCTCCTGGTTGAATAAAGGTATCATCCTTATCCATCACTGTCTCTGGATCATCAACCATTAAAAGTTCTCCTGGCTTTATCACTACTTCCCGGAGTATGTCATTTTTCTGGGTTACTTCTAAAACTCCACTATTTTGACAAAATATATCTTTAACCACCTCTGTACCAGTATCGATATACTGACCATCTTCTACTAACAGTAAGGAGATATCCTTATTAACTTCATGGGTCTCTTCGGGTATCCATAATAAAGTTCCTCCTTGAACTAATTCATAGCCTTGCTTTGCTTTACTCTTTTTCTGAATTTCTATACCAGCATATTTAAGCAATCCACCTGTATTTGTACGGTAATTGTCATCAATCAACTCAGCAACTACTTGTCCATTTTGCACTTTTGTCCCTGGGGTAGCACGAAGGTTAAACTGTTGATTATTACTTGTATGTATTAAATAATTGTTACGACCTTGATAACTTTGCACTGTTACTGTCGCTTGGTTTAGTAATACAGAAGCAGTAATAATTTCAATCTCCCTAGTACTTTTCCCTGGAGATGATTCAGGTAAACGGACTACACCACCATGTGCAGTTGTGAGTCTTGTCTCTGCTAAGACACCATTGGTGTGAACTATATCGTTATTTTTAACTACCAGTTCCGCACCCGGAGGTAAGTTATAAACTTCCCCAGATAGAACCCAAATTAAACCACCCTTAGTTGCTGTCGTAGTGGTATTACCTTGGCGATCAGTTTTTTGTTCAGCAACAACATCAGCAAACTTGACTTCCCCCGCTAGGTTAGAAGCTACATCTTTTACTGCTTTCTCAGTATTTACCCTAGTTGTACGTCCTCCTAAAGCAACCTCTGCTAATAGCTGTCCTTGTTTGACTTCTTTGCCATTACCAATGAATAGAGTAGAACCTTGTGTAACAGTAATTTTCTTATTCGTGGTATTACTGCCAGCTAGTAGAACCTCCAAAATCATAAAGCCATTAGCTTCTACGTATAAAGCATCTTCACCATGACGAGTACGAAATGGTCTAGTTTTCAAATTACTGGGGATGTGTATAGTACCATCAGAATCTGCCCTCACCTGTCTTGCAACCTCACCAGTGAATACACCACCAGTATGGAATGTGCGCATAGTCAATTGGGTACCAGGTTCACCAATACTTTGAGCAGCTATAATTCCTACTGCTTCACCTCGATCTACCATTTTTGCATGTGCCAAACTCCAGCCATAACAATGCTGACAAACAGAACGGGCTGCTTCACAAGTCAATGGTGAGCGGACAAATACTTCTTTTACACCTAATCTCTCAATGGTATTTGCTAAGTCTTCATCTATGGGACTATTCCGAGGAGCAATGACTTCATCACTAGTGGGGTGTCGTATGTCTTTACAGACAACCCTACCTATTAATCTTGTTGCTAAGGGTATTAAGGTTTTATCCCCTTCCTTCATAGCAGTAATGGGAATACCCTCATGAGTACCACAGTCAATTTCCCGAATAATTACATCTTGAGATACATCTACCAAACGTCGGGTAAGATAACCAGAGTCTGCAGTTCTTAAAGCAGTATCAACCAATCCCTTTCTTGCACCATATGAGGAAATAATATATTCTGTTACTGTTAATCCCTCCCGAAAATTCGTTTTAATCGGCAAGTCAATAATTTCCCCCTGGGGGTCTGCCATTAGTCCCCGCATGCCTACTAACTGTCTTACCTGAGAAATATTACCCCTAGCACCGGAAAATGCCATCATGTAAACAGAGTTGAGTGGGTTAGTTTCCTTAAAGTATCTAACTACTTCATCCTTAAGAGCCTCTGAAGTGCTATTCCAGGTGTCAATTACTTTTTGGAAACGCTCTACCTCTGTAATTTCACCCCGTTGGTAACGTTCCTCTGTAGAGCGTATCTCTGCTTCAGCTTCATCTAAAAGTGATCGCTTTGAAGGGGGAACCATTAGGTCGTCAACACTAATAGAAACCCCAGCTTTAGTAGCATAGCGGAACCCCACATCTTTTAATTTATCTGCCATGACAGCAGTCCGTGCAGTTCCATGATTAGTAAATGACCAAGAAATTAGCTTTCTTAACTGACCTTTGTCAACAACACGGTTCCTAAAAATTACTTTTTCACTATTCATAGAATTTTGGATTAATCTGCGAGCATCTATGTATTTTCGATTATGGGTGCTTGATAAGGTGCAGGTAAGGGATGAAAAATCATTTATCTTATTTTCCCTAAGACCAAAAACTCACTAACTAGCAACCGCTTCTTGAATTGCTTTATTGTAAATTACGCGACCAGGTGTAGTGTAAATATATTGGGAAATTAGACCACCTTGAGAATCTTCCCTTACCCTCCGAGATTTGTAGATAATAGTACGAGAACCATCCTCATGTGTAATATTTTCTTGAGGCTCATTATCTGGCTCACCACTATCAACTTCCCCATCATAACGGACGAAAATATAAGCATGCAGGTCCACTACATGCTGCTCATAAGCCATAATTACATCCTCAAGAGAGGCAAAGTATTTCCCTGCACCTTTAATTGCCTTTGGATTATCGGCAGTCAAATAATATGCTCCTAGTACCATATCTTGGCTAGGAGTAACAATGGGCCTACCGGTTGCTGGAGATAAAATATTACTTGATGCCAGCATCAACAATCGTGCTTCCGATTGAGACTCCAGCGATAAGGGAACATGAACCGCCATTTGATCTCCATCAAAATCAGCGTTAAATGCTGGACACACCAAGGGATGTAACTGAATTGCTCGCCCTTCCACCAAAATTGGCTCAAATGCCTGGATACCCAAACGGTGAAGAGTTGGTGCTCGGTTGAGCATGACTGGGTGTCCTTCAATCACCTCTTCAAGTACATCCCAAATACTGGGATCAGATCGAGAGATTAATTTTTTTGCAGCTTTTATGTTGTTGACCATACCACTGCGAATCAGACGATTGATTACAAAGGGCTGGAATAACTCGATTGCCATTTCCCTTGGTAATCCACACTGGTGAATATTTAATTTCGGTCCTACAACAATTACAGAGCGACCGGAATAGTCAACCCTTTTACCTAGTAGGTTCTGTCGGAAACGCCCCTGTTTACCTTCAATAATATCCGACAACGACTTTAAGGGTCTATTATTGGCTCCTACGACAGTTCGTCCCCTACGACCATTATCAATCAAAGCATCCACAGCTTCTTGTAGCATACGCTTTTCATTTCTGACAATGATTTCAGGAGCCAAAATTTCTTGTAATCTTGCAAGGCGGTTATTCCGGTTAATGACACGGCGATACAAGTCGTTCAAGTCACTAGTAGCAAAACGCCCTCCATCTAATTGGACCATTGGGCGTAAATCAGGGGGAATAACCGGAATCACATTCATTACCATCCACTCTGGCTTAGAACCAGTAGCAATAAAGTTATCAATTACCCGTAATCGTTTGATAATTTTTGCCCGTTTTTGGCCCTTAGCATTGGTAATATCCTCCCTTAACTTTTCTGCTTCCTGCTCCAATTCAATGTCAGCTAGCAAGCGCAGTAAGGCCTCAGCCCCTATACCAACTTCCACACCGACTAACTCAGAATCTTCGCTATAAATTTGGTCTTCTATTTCCAGCCATTGGTCCTCAGTCAATAACTGTTTGTAGGTGAGAGTCTCAACATTACCAGGGCTTATCACCACATACGAGTTAAAATAGACAATCTGCTCTACATCACGCAAAGGCATATCCAGTAAAATTGCAATATAACTGGGAATACCTTTGAGATACCAGACATGGGCTACAGGTGCAGCTAACTTTATGTAGCCCATACGGTGACGACGTACTCGTGATTCAGTAACCTCAACACCGCAGCGTTCGCAAACTATTCCTCTGTGTCTTACCCTTTTATACTTACCACAGTGACATTCCCAATCCTTTGCAGGCCCGAAAATTCGCTCACAAAATAGGCCATCCATTTCTGGCTTTAGAGTCCGGTAATTTATTGTTTCTGGCTTGGTTACTTCACCAACAACTTGACCATTTGGTAAAGTGCGTTCACCCCAACTGCGAATACGCTCTGGTGATGCCAAGGCAATTTTTACATAGTCAAACTGATTACTTTGTGTGTATCTCATGGCACAATCAAATATTAAATTATGGATTGAATATATGAATTTTGAGTTAGAGATAAGAAGAATAAAGGAATAGGAAGGAAGAGAGAAAATATTATTCTTTCAACCCATTACCCCTTTCCTATCTTTTAAGATTCTTCTTCCTCAATTGATTCTCTAGATAGAGATTCATAAGTAGGGCGAGAGGGAGTTCGTCGGGTATTATTATCTACCATCAAATCCACTTCCAGATCTAAAGAACTACCATCTGTTTGCGTTTCTACTTTATGAACGGCAATATCTAGTCCCAAGGATTGTAATTCTCTCATCAACACCTTGAAAGACTCTGGAGTACCTGGTCTGGGAATGGCTTTACCTTTAACTATGGCATTTAAAGCTTCGTTCCTTCCCTGCATATCATCAGATTTCACAGTTAATAATTCCTGCAATGTATATGCTGCTCCAAAGGCTTCTAATGCCCATACTTCCATTTCTCCAAATCTCTGTCCCCCTTGTTGTGCCTTACCACCAAGGGGCTGCTGAGTTACCAGAGAGTATGGACCTGTTGACCGGGCATGAATCTTATCATCTACCAAATGCACCAGTTTTAACATATAAGCCACACCTATGGTTACAGGGCGATCAAATGGTTCTCCTGTACGACCATCATAAACTTGAATTTTGCCTGCATCTTCAGGATTAAATACCCAATTTCTTCCAGTTTCATCTCTGGCTTCTTGCAATTTATCATTAACAATCCGGCGAGATGATTCTTCGCCATACATTTCATCAAAGGGGGTTATCTTAAAACGAACTCCCAAGTTTAGTCCAGCCCAACCCAACAAGCATTCAAATACCTGCCCAACATTCATCCGGCTAGGCACACCCAAGGGATTAAGTACAATATCAACAGGGGAACCATCTGGTAGATATGGCATGTCTTCGATGGGCAGTATCCGGGAAATAATCCCTTTATTGCCATGTCTTCCTGCCATTTTATCACCCACCTGAATTTTCCGTTTTTGTGCTACATAGACTCGCACTACCATGTTTGCCCCCGGTGGTAGTTCATCGCCTTGTTCACGGGTAAATAAACGCACATCAACTACACGGCCTTTTTCACCATTGGGAACTCGCAAGGAATTATCCCGAACATCTCTTGCCTTTTCACCAAAAATTGCTCGCAGCAACTTTTCTTCAGGTGGTTGATCTGATTCGCCTTTAGGTGTCACTTTACCTACCAAAATATCCCCTGATGTTACCCAAGCACCTATGCGAATGATTCCCTGCTCATCCAAATTCCGTAGAGCATCTTCACCTACATTGGGGATTTCTCTAGTTATTTCTTCTGGCCCTAGTTTCGTTTGTCGTGCCTCAATTTCATATTTCTCAATGTGAATTGAAGTATAAACGTCATCCTGAACCAGGTGTTCAGATATTAAAATAGCGTCTTCGTAGTTGTACCCTTCCCAAGGCATATAGGCAACTATTATATTTTGCCCTAGTGCTAATTCCCCACCTTCTGTGGATGAACCATCCGCAAGAACTTGACCAGCAAGAACTCGCTCACCAATACGTACCAAAGGCTTTTGGTTTAAACAAGTATCTTGGTTAGAACGTTGGTATTTAGAAAGGGAATACTTGATTTCTGACTGTTGAGTATTTCTTATGTCTTCAGAATCGCCAGTTAAAGCTGTAGGAATACGATAACATACACGAATTTCTGTTGCATCTACATAAGTAACATGCCCATCAGTTCGACTGACAACCACCATCCCGGAGTCTCTAGCAGCTTGAGCTTCTAATCCTGTACCAACTAAAGGGCGTTCTGGTTTCAACAGAGGTACTGCTTGTCGCTGCATGTTTGACCCCATCAGGGCACGGTTTGCATCATCGTGCTCTAGGAAGGGAATCATACTAGTTGCCACAGATACAATTTGTACCGGAGATACTGCTACATAGTCTACTTGTTCTGGTGTTGTGGTTAACCAGTCCTGGCGATAACGCACAGGTACTTGAGTACCCAAAATACAACCATTTTCATCTAATTTGGTATCTCCTGGTGCTACGCGCAAGTCGTCTTCTTCGTCCGCTGTCATATATTCTGCAGGCAAGTCAAACCTGACCTGACCGTTTTTTACTGGCCTGAAGGGTGTTTCCAAAAAGCCATACATATTTACCTTGGCATGAGTAGCTAACGAGCCTATCAAACCAGCATTTGGTCCTTCTGGTGTCTCAATAGGACAAATCCGGCCGTAGTGAGAGGGATGAATATCTCTCACTGCAAAGCCAGCCCGCTCCCTAGTCAAACCACCTGGCCCCAGAGCAGATAGACGGCGTTTATGGGTCAATTCTGCTAGGGGATTGGTTTGATCCATAAACTGGGATAATTGGCTGGAACCAAAAAATTCTTTGATTGCTGCTACCAATGGTTTTGGGTTGACTAGGGATGCAGGTGTTAAAACTTCAGCATCCGATACAGTCATTCGTTCTCGAATAATTCTTTCCAAACGATTTAAGCCCACTCTAACCTGGTTTTGCAGTAATTCGCCAACGCTTCTTACACGGCGATTACCAAGATGATCAATATCATCAGTGCTGCCGATGTCATATTCCAGGTTAATTAGGTAATCAGCTGATGCTAAAATATCTTGAGGGGTAAGTACCCTCACTGTATCTGGTATTTGTAACCGCAGTTTTCTATTGAGTTTATAACGTCCTACTTTACCCAAGTCATAGCGTTTGGAATCGAAAAAGCGAGAATCTAATAATTGTTGCCCACCAAGAACAGTAGGAGGTTCACCAGGACGGAGTTTGCGGTACAACTCCATCAAGGCCTCTTCCTCGGAAAATTGTCCTTCCTTTTCAATAGTCTTTTGAAAATATTCTGGGTGGCGCAAAGAATCAAAAATCTCATTATCTGATAGACCTAATGCCTTTAATAAAACTTGTGCTGATAACTTACGAGTTTTGTCAATTCTTACCCAAACTAGGTCATTGCGGTCTGTTTCAAATTTCAGCCAAGCTCCCCGATTAGGAATTAAACTGGCACTGTAGGTGCGTCTGCCATTTTTGTCAATTTCTGATTTGTAGTAAACTCCTGGTGATCGCACAATTTGATTAACGATAACCCGCTCTGCACCATTAATGATAAATGTGCCTCTTTCTGTCATTAAAGGCAAATCGCCAATAAATACTTCCTGCTCCTTTATCTCACCTGTCTCTTTGTTGATTAACCGAGTAGGAACATACATTTGCACTGCATAGGTGCTATCACGCCTTTTAGCCTCTTCTACATCGTACTTGGGTTCTTTTAGCTTATAATTATGACCCAAAAAATGTAGCTCCAATTTCCCAGTGTAGTCTGTAATAGGGCTAAAGGAGTTTAACTCTTCAATCAACCCTTCTGCTAAAAACCAGCGGAAACTAGAACGCTGAATTTCAATCAAGTCAGGTAATAAAAAGGTGGGTGTCATAAGGGTTTCGTTAGTCATACCTCTATATTTCTCAACCTTGCTTAACTTACTTGGTGTACGATAAGTTCTCCTGAAACCGCCTGATCTATACAGGCACTTACAAATCAATGATTTGCTTTCTCATATTGAAAAAGCACATCCCAGCAATGGGATGTAAATATCTCCCTAAAATAGCAATAAGCTAAGCAGCCAGTCATATTTGCCTGGACTGCAATAAACGGTTTTACCAATTTTTACAATGATTCCAGGGAAAAAATATTAATAATCTGCTAATGTTTTTTTCTATTCCCCCTAAAGTTGAGCTTATTTGCTCACGCCAAATTATAAATTTACATTTACCAATAGAATATTGATCCATGCTTATACTCGGACAGTAGCCTTAATACTAAAGAGGTGATATGCTAGGTGGTGTAGGCACAGGCTTACCAAATTAATGCAGTGAAGGCATTAAGGCCGGCAACTTTTGAAGGCAGTTTCCAGGCAATTAATTGCTGGGGTTTTCGCTGGTCAAAGATTTAGGCATCTAAGTTATACAAGTGTTCATTCGGTAGGGGGATAGGATTTATTTAGTGGGGGGCAGATAATCACCTTTCAGTGGTGGGTAATTACTAGTGTTTGGCACTTATTCTGTTTTGTAGAGATAGCCATACAAGAAAGTATACGGAAGATAGGACAAGACCCAGGTACTGTCTATCATCAACTTGCCCATTACTGTACGAATAGGCTTGTTTGAGGGTATCATTGTACCATACTTTCCCTCAATAAAATTCCAAATACTCTGTAATATGACCGGGAAAATTATCCTAGTGAGTCTTTAGCTCAAATTGTAAGTCCAAATAACGTACATGCATTTGTGGTAGTTTGAGAAGCAACATGTTCTAATGTCTCTCTCCTTAAATTGGCCACTTTATCTGCTACATAGCGTATGTGTGCAGGTTCATTTCTCTTTTCTCCTCTTTTAGGTACAGGTGCTAAGAAAGGGCAATCAGTCTCCAACAATAAGCGATCTGGACTTACCATAGCTGCTGATGCATGGATATCCTTAGCATTTTTGAAAGTAACTGTTCCACTAAAGCTGATGTAAAAGCCCAAATCCAGAAACCATTGAGTTTCCTCTGGTGTTCCACTCCAGCAGTGCATAACGCCCCTAATTTCCTTACGATTATCGTTGTACCATTTTTGTAGCACTCTACGTAACTCAGTTGCTGCCTGGCGGCAATGTATGATTACAGGCAAATCTAGTTCAGTTGCCACCATCAGATGGGATTCTAGTGCCATTATTTGCTGCTTACGATTATCTGCCTTGTAAAAGTCCAAGCCAGTCTCGCCGATGGCTACCACTTTGGCATCAGAAATAGCCAGGTGCTTAATTTCCTCTGCCATGCAGTTATGCCATTTATCTGCTACATCAAGAGGATGCAGTCCAACAGCAAAACTAACTTCCAAGAATTTTTTTGCTATGGATTGAATCTGACTAAACTCAGATGGCTTAACGCATGAATGTACCAAATGTACTACACCTGCATCTTGCCACCGTGACCTCACTTCCAACAAATCAGGCTTGAATGTATCAAAGTTCAGATGAACATGGGTGTCAATCAGATTCATTCTCTTAATATAGTTACAAAATAAATATAACGCGACAAACATTGACACTAGTCCTTGTGAAATTAAGACTAGTGTTTACACTATTACTCAGTGGTAGCAGTTTCTACAACTTGTTTGAGCTGCTTTGCCAACCGAGATTTTTTCCGTGCCCCATTATTGATATGAAGGACCCCACGCTTAACTGCTTTATCAATCTTGCTATAAGTTTTGGACATTTGATCAAGCACTTTTTGTTTCGACTCTAAGGTGGGGTTTTCAGTATAATCACCCACTGCAATGAAGCACTTTTTGATTAATGTTCTTACTGCTGACTTATAGTTTTTATTATGTAATCGATTACGATCAGCTATTTGGATTCGTTTGAGAGCAGACTTTGAATTCGCCACAATCAGTTCCACTAAAGACTTTAATTATGTACACATAATACCAGAACTACTAATATAACACTGTTGTTGCAAATGTTAAGGGTTATGTAAAAGTCTCTTGCTTATTTTGCTGATAATTCAATATTATGAAATTAATTAAGGCGTTGGATACCTGCAGATACCCTAGAGATATAAACATATCAAAACACGACTGAGAAATCAGGGGGTAGAAATTTTTACAGCTTATTGCTAGATAATTTACAATCTAATATGTTAGCCCATATAATCATATGGACTAACAGTACCATGTTTTATTTAAATTTATACATGCTTCTATTGATAAGTAGTTTCTTTTTCTAGCATAAACGTGCAAATAGCATGAAAAAAGGATTTGAAAAATCTTTCAAATCCTTTTCAGGATTTATAATTGTCATCTAGAACCTAGAAGAAGTTACAAATGTACTCCTTGCAAATGGCTACGGGGATTATAAGTACGAATAGCACGTATCTTTTCATAGTATTCCTGCTCTTGTACAGAAAGGTTTTTAGGGGGAGCTATTGCCACTTTGACAAACTGATCTCCTTTTCCCCCTTTTGGTGTTGGCCAGCCCTTACCCCTCAAACGTAATGATTGTCCAGAACGCACCCCTGGTGGTAACTTCACATTCACATTACCATCCGGGGTTGGTACATCAATAACTGCACCTAAAGTTGCTTCATCTGGGGTAATTGGTACTTCGCATACCAGGTTATCTCCATCAAACTGGAAAAAACTGTGAGGCTTGAGTTCTACCTTCAAATATAAATCACCCCTTTGCTTACTCAAAGGATTTATAACTCCTTTGCTCCTCACCCGCAACTTACTACCAGTCTTTGCCCCTGCAGGTATACGAACATCAATAATTTCCTGACCTACTCGCAGGGATTTCTGCACACCATTAAATGCTTCAGCAAAGCTCAGGGAAATAATAGCTTCACTATCTTGGGTGCCGGGTGTTCCACCATCTTGGAAGCCAAAATCACTGAAACCACCAAAGTTACCAGGGGTACCTGAGTTTGGGCGATAATTGCTGTAAGGATTTCTGCCAGCAGCAGGGCCATTAGCACCAAAGCGTCCTAATAACTCATTAATGAAATCATCAAAGCTGCCATATTGACTAAAATCAAATCCCCCCATGTCAACCCCAGTACTACTAGGATAACTTTCCCCAGATTGTTTCCAGTATTGGCCAAATCTATCATACTTCTTGCGCTTATCCGCATCTGAGAGTACCTCGTAAGCTTCACTCACCTCCTTAAAGCGCGACTCTGCCTTTTTATTACCATGATTTACATCAGGGTGATACTGACGAGCTAACTTGCGAAAAGCTTTTTTGATTTCGTCTGGACTGGCAGTCTTACTAACCCCCAAAATTGAGTAATAATCTTTAAAGTCCATTGCAGCCATCTACCAGCCTCCTATCGCCAATTCCCTTGAAGTTGTTATATATAATTAACGGATTTAATGACTTTGCTTAGTTAATGTATTGTCAAACAACATAATAAATATGCAATATTATGATTCTAAGTTAGCAAATCAATAACGGAATTTAGAGTGCGGTTATTCTCACTCAAAGAGTGCAATTTCCGTACACCAAGAAAAAGCTACAAAGGGGAGAGTAGAGGAATTAATTTGTCAATCCCAAAATAATCAATAATAGAAAATATGGAAGAGGTTACTATAATCCTCTCCCATAGTTTTTTTAGTTTTCAACATCAAATATTATAAACAAACAATTAAGGGAAAAGAATAGATCATCAAACCTTATATCCTCATATCCTCTATTCCCGCCTTTTAAGTAGAAGTCACCAATTCATAGTTCCGAATTTTCATCCTTTATATAACTGTGTTATCAGGAATTATGGCGTTTTTTAAAACCACTACAATACCACTACGAATATAAAAGCCTTGTTGTTCACGATTAGCTTCCTGTACATTGTCTTTGTTGATAATTTTGACATAATTACCAATTCGTGCGTTTTTATCAACAATTACACGCCTAATAATGGATTTTTTGCCAATGCCAATAGGCATAAAATCATCGTCAATAGATTGACACTCTATAAAGGGCTGATAAAAATCAGATCCCATAATAAGGGTATCTTCAATCACGCTATCTTCCTCTACCCGTGATCTTACACCCAAAACCGAGTGATGAATTCGGCAGTTTTTCAAAATACAACCTTCAGCCACCATCGATTCAGAAATTTGGCAATCTAACATCTTACTCGGTGGTAGATAACGAGCACGGGTGTATATTGGATATTTCTCATCATAAAAGCTGAAGGGTGGCTGCGGTTGTTTAGTTAATGCTAAATTGGCATTATAAAATGCTTCAATAGTTCCAATATCTTCCCAGTAATTGTTAAATAAGTATGCTTGGATATTATATTCCTTAGAAGCATCGGGAATAATTTCTTTGCCAAAATCAGTGCGTTCCAAAGATTCTTTCAATAAATTTAGTAAAACATCTTTTTTGAAGATGTAAATCCCCATTGAGGCAATGTATGGTTCTTGTTCAGCCTGCTCTGGTGTTAATCCTAAAATGGTAGTATCTACAGCCATTTGTTTAAGAGCTTGACCTTTGGGTTTTTCACTAAAGTCAACTACCCTACCAGCATCATCAATTTTCATCAAACCAAAATCAGAAGCGCGTCGCTCATCAATAGGAAGTACGGATAAAGTTATGTCAGCCTTGGTATCTCGGTGACGTTTGACAAATTTTCTATAATCCATACGGTAGAGATGGTCACCGGATAAAATCAGGTATTCATTTACATCCCAATCTTCGAAAAGTTGAATATATTGGCGTACTGCATCTGCTGTACCCTGGAACCAGGTCTGACTTTCTGGAGTTTGTTGAGCTGCTAGGACTTCAACAAAGCCTTCTGTAAAGCCAGAAAAATTGTAGGCTCGAGCAATATGGCGATTCAGAGAGGCTGAGTTAAATTGTGTAAGAATGTAGATTTTAAATATTTCTGAATTAATACAGTTACTCACAGGAATGTCTATCAGTCGATATTTTCCTGCTACGGATACTGCCGGTTTTGCACGTAATTTAGTTAGGGGGTAAAGGCGTGTGCCTGCTCCACCACCGAGAATAATTGCTAAAACTTTTTTCACAAAAATAACCCAGATGCCTTTCAATTCTCAAATACAGTTTATAACTGTCTGCAGCAGCTACTGGTAAGAGGGGTAAGGAAAATTATTAAGTAATAAGTTTTTCTTTAGAATGGTGGTTTTTCTTCAAAAGAAAGTATGAACAAAGTAAAAAATCTTCCCCAGAAAATGATTAAATCTTTTTTGTATATTTTTTAATTTGTTTGAATATTTTGCAATTGGCCAACCCAACAGTTGAATTATCCTAGGATAAAACCCTCAATATATAAAATAACAGTATTACTAGGGCCAGGAAGAAAAAACTTAATTTACCTTAATATACTCCAACAGATCTTGGATTTTGATATTTTTGGATCTAGATGAAAAATTTGTAACCTAGCCTTCGGAATGTTTGATTTGATATTTCATAGAACAATATCCCCCAGGACAGTTATCAATTTCAAAATGAAGATTCTGTATTTTTTTTCCTATTCTCTTTTTAATTTATATTTATCTTCCAGACTTACTTAATCCCAAGTCATTTTCTTTTGCATATCTATTCATGAAACGCATAAAACGATCCCACTCCTCATTAGACTTAATCAAATAAATTGCCTCTATGATTTCCGGTCTACCGTTAACGAATTTTCCTTTAACCTCACGGGTAATTATTTCCCCCTCTTCATCAATCATATACATGCCAGTAATTTCTGCAGTGCTATTACTATCTAGAGCTTTAGGGTTCTGAAAAGTAAATTTTGCTGTACCAGTTCCACCGCTGCGTGATCGCGTCAAACGTACATCTGGAACGGTTATTTCGTCAATACCCCTAGAAAACTGAATTTTTGCCATAGTTGAAAAACTTCAAGCCTTATCAATGTTTGGAATTTTATTCTCTCATCATTTAGTCATTAAATAACTAGCCTTCTATATATTTTTGCCTATACCTATATATTATTTTTTGTTTCAATTAGTAATAATTACAGGTCCACCATTGAAAATATTTATTTTTGTTATTCCCCTAACCCCAAACTTAACAGCAGCAAACTAATAGTAGTTCTTCACTAGGACTATCCTCAAGTAAGATCGGTGACTTCCTTAATACTAGGTTAGTCAGGATAATAATCCATGCAAAATAAACTACCATGACAACAACTATTTATTCTGCATATATTATTATCAATAACCATCTTTTTATGGCACCAATAATAATTAAAGCTTTATTCACCTAAATACTATTAGACTTAATTTGGGATTGGGATGTTTGCTAAAGACACTAATCAGTACATTTTATCTAAGTCTTGTTTAGCTAGCAATTATATTCTTAATAATTACTTGTCATTATTTGATGATTTCGGTAATGAACACATTTCTAATAATTAGAAAAAACAATTATTACTTTTAAATTGAAAAATATCGGATTTGAGGTTTTAAGCTAAGCATTATATTTTCCTACTTTTCTCCTTTCTAATCTCTTTTTATATTATTCCCAAAAGCCTTTTTCCCAACTAACAGAAAGACTTACAGATGCAGTTTTCTAGTTGCTTCTTTAAATTATTATGATCTAGATTTTGACCAATGAGCACTAACTGACTTTTTCTCTCTCCTTTCCATTCATCATCATCCAGTGTAAAACGCTTACCACATAAGTGAAAAATATGACGTTTCGGACTTTCATCAAACCATATAATTCCTTTTGCACGGAAGATATTTTCTGGTAATAGATTATCTAAGAAATATTGAAATTCTCTTACAGAGAGAGGCTTATCACTTTCGAAAGAGATCGAAGTAAAACCATCATTTTCCAAATGATCATGGTGATCATGGTGATCATGGTGATCATGGTGATTGTTAGCTTCCCTTTGATCAAAATATTGATCAGATTTGAATAAACCTACACTCAGAATTAGTGGTAAGGGTACTTGAGAGTTATTGCTACGAAGAATCCTTGCACCTTCCTTCATCTCCCTAATTCTTGCTTCTAAGGAATCCAAATATACTTTATCCACCAAATCAACTTTATTGAGGACTATTACATCCCCATAAGCAATTTGATTATGTGCAGCCTGGGAATCAAATAAATCTAAACAATAGTTTGCTGTATCTACAACAGTGACAATAGAATCAAGACGAGTAAAATCACGCAGTTCTGCACCCATAAATGTTAGTGCAACAGGCAAAGGATCTGCTAATCCCGTAGTTTCTATCACTAAATAATCAATCTTTTCTTGGCGTTCTAAAACTTTATAAACTGCATCAATTAGATCGTTGTTGATGGTACAACAAATACAGCCATTATTTAATTCGACCATATTTCCATCTGAAGAAATAATTAGCTCATTATCAATACCTATTTCGCCAAATTCATTAACTAAAACGGCTGTCTTCAAACCATGCTGATTTTTAATAATATGATTTAAGAGAGTTGTCTTACCACTACCAAGAAAACCAGTAATAATTGTTACTGGTAATCCTTTCTTGGGTACATATATGTTATTGGGATTATAGTTAACTGCTGATTGCATGGTAATAGGATCAAAAAAATCAATGGTTTAATATTTGGAAGTGCAATGCAAAAACTGGTGTAACTTTAGCATGGATAACAGTGAGATTACATGCTAGCATCTTAAACCTATTATTCCTTAAATCTCTTTAATTGAGAATTACTTGGTTATGAACCTGACAGTTTACAACACTTTTACACGACGCCAGGAACCCTTTAGAACAATAGAACCAGGAAAAGTAAAAATGTATTGTTGCGGTGTGACGGTTTACGATTACTGCCATCTTGGTCATGCCCGTTCTTATATTGTTTGGGATACTATTCGCCAATATTTGAAGTGGCGCGGTTATGAAGTACGCTATATTCAAAACTTTACAGACATTGATGATAAAATCCTCAATCGTGCTAAAGAAACGAGCTCCACCATGACATTAGTGGCTAATCGATTTATTGATGAGTACTTTGTCGATATGCACCGCTTAAATGTGAAGGATGCAGACGAATATCCCCGTGTTACGGAATATATTTTCGAAATTCAGCAGTTAATTCAGGATTTACAAAAAAAAGATTTTGCTTATGCCACTGATGGTAATGTTTATTACAGAGTAGAAAGTTTTCCTAATTATGGCAAACTATCAGGTCGAAGACTTGATGATATGAAATCTGGAGCCAGTGGTAGAGTTGGCACTAAAAATGGTAAATTTACCAAAAAACAGCATCCATTTGACTTTGCCTTATGGAAATCTGCAAAGCCAGGAGAGCCAGCTTGGGATTCTCCTTGGGGTAGAGGTCGTCCAGGATGGCATATTGAGTGTTCGGCTATGATTCACTCTAGCTTGGGAAGTGCCATTGATATTCATGGTGGTGGTAGCGATCTAATTTTTCCTCACCATGAAAATGAAATTGCTCAGTCTGAAGCAGCCATGAACGAGCCATTAGCACGTTACTGGACACATAATGGAATGGTCATGGTGGATGGACAAAAAATGTCCAAGTCATTGTTGAATTTCATTACTATTCGAGATTTACTAGATGGTAAATGGTTTATGCATCCTCAACCAGTAGATCCAATGGCAGTACGCTTGTTTGTTCTACAGGCTCATTATCGCAAACCTCTGGATTTTACCAGTGAAGCACTTATAACGGCAGAAAACAGTTGGAATAACCTCAAGGATGCTTTATTATTTGGTCCTCGATATGGAGAAAGGTTTGCTTGGCAAACAACATCATCATCCCTAATTACAGAAGTTGTAGAAAAGTTTCAAATTTCAGGGGATGATGATTTTAATTTTTCTGGTAGTTTAGCTGTGTTGTTTGAACTAGCGAAGGAACTACGACGGGAGGCTAATATTTTAGTACATGAAGGCAGTACTCAAAAATCATCAGTAGAGTTATATAGCCAGTGGCAGACTTTAGTTAGTTTAGCTCATGTGTTAGGCTTAGATGCCATACCTGAAGAAAAAACCCATAATACTGATACTTTAAGCGCTTCAGAAATTGAAGTGTTAATTCAAGAAAGGCATGAAGCCCGTAAAAATAAGAACTTTCTAGAAAGTGATCGTATTCGCCATCAACTAAAAGAACAGGGAATTAATTTAGTTGATGGTAAGGATGGAACCCGATGGCATCGTGGTTAATTTGACCTATCAAAACCCAGTAGCCCTTCTAATTTGAACCTTACTTAATTTCGTTGAGGATTTATATATGGAGGCTTGTATATTTTGATAGCTTGTTAGTTATATCTCACGCACAACTTTATTATACACATAAATAATTATCATTATTAAGACTAACCTATGGATAAATTATAGGGTTTTCAATAATTACTCTATGGTTTATAGGAGTCCCTGCTTTGTAGAAATATCTTCATTTAAAACTGGAATCATCAATTATCAATACAAATGCAAAAGCAAATACAGAGTAATATCCTATTTAAAGCTATATAAATTGAGTTTTTCGGAATATAACTCTAACTTAATAGCGGTAAAAGTCATCCGAATTAAGGAATACTATGGTACATAGTATTTAATTTTCGTGAAAGATTAGGGTTTTAGACATTAACTAAAACAACTCCTCCCAAATAAATAATTAATTAGGAGGATTCGGATTACTATTAATCTTAGGATTCTGATAAATCTAAAAATTTTCCAGGAATTGACTAAGACGGCTGATTAATGGGTCAATATCTTCTGGAGTGGAAGAAACAGTATTATTGGTCGAATTATCCAAGGCAGTTTCCGAAGATTTGACAGTCTGAGTAGGTGGTTCTTGGTTTGCCGTAATTACCAATTGTGTAACTTGTTGACTTAGTTGTGCAATTTGGTGTTCTATAAGTTCTAAACGATAAGATTGATTGGAAAGAAAATACTCTTCCAATCTAGACAATTGATTTTTTAAATCAGCAATATTTTGTTCAGCCTCTAATTTTATTGCTCCTTTCGGATTAGGCTTGACTGATTTTGGTACACATAAAGATTGCCATAAAGCCTCCTTACACATTTGGCTAAAGGTTTTCTCTGGTTGTTTTTCCAAATAACTTTTAATCATTGCCAGCAAACTTTCATCCGCCGCTCCTGGCTCAAATGTAACCGATTTAACTACCCTTTTCGACCATTGAAACATCAGTATTTAAGATATAGAAAAACTTTTGGAAGAGACCTGTGCCTCTCCATAAATATATTGTCCTAGAGCGTTGGCTTGACGTGATGGTGCAGCTAAGTGGGTATTGATTTTTGCATCTTTGAGTAAACGTTGTACATCCTTACAAAAAAACTCTCCTCCTCCCCCTGTTAGAATCATGTCTGTTACTCTTTCTGGTAGCCATGCTAGCACACGATCACAAATTTCACGAGAGAAAACTTCTATCAACGCAGGCAAGAAATCATCCAAATTACTAGGTTTGCTGGCACCTCTAGGACGATAAAACCTATCACCTTTGGGCTTATTTACAGCAGATATCAAAGCTAGAGACTGACTATCAGCCCCTTCAATTTCTTTAGCAACTAGTTCATAAAACTTGTTCATGCCAAAATCTTCGCTCTTGGAAGCCCCTCTAGCAAAACGGAAGTTATCAACCATCAAATAATCAATCGTCTGATGACCAATATCAACCAGTGCAACTGACAGCTGTGTAAAATCAGGATCTCCTGACCCTTGTTTATGTTGAGCCTCAGACCATAGAAGGCTTCCATAGCCTTCTGGCATCACCCAAACTTTGGCAATGTTTAATTCTACGGATTCACCACGAAAATTCATTATATGGGGACCACTTAATTGGCTAATCAATTGGGCCTTTTCTTTTTCAAACTGCTCTTGGGATAAATAAGGTAAACCCATAACAATTAAAATATCTCCCTTGAGATTGAAGTAGCCAACAGAGGCTAATACCTTAATTAATGCAGCCTCAACTTTGGATTGGCCCACACCTAGATTAGCTCCAAAATCTGCTGCTAATTGACCAACAGCATATCCATAACCTTGATATTCCAACCATAAATCCATCAGTGGGTCTGTATCACGTGCCTCAAAAACTCCCCCTCGTGCTTGTTCCATAGGCATCTGTTTGACATTAGATGGTACAAAAGTGACATTATCAGGTTCACGGCTGATACAGGTCTTTGTAGAAGTTCTACCTAAATCAATACTAAGAATATTATTCCCTAAACCACTCATAGTATTGGGTACAGAATGTATATTATTTGAACTTGATACTCTATTTATTGGAATAGCCGCAGCGTTCATAGAGGTGTTTGCAGATGGTTTATCTATCATGAGAGCTCCCAGTTGTCACCTAGCCATATTTTTCACTTAGCCATATAATACATAATGGTTATACTCATTCAAAGTTTTTCTTTGCTAATAGAATTTAAATCAAAAAAATATAGACCCAAAAATAAACTTACTTTAGAGAATAGAGGCACTTAGTACTTTTGATAATTTAATTATCCTAAAAATCTTAACAAAACACTAATTATTATTGGACCTAATATTCCAGTTTTCCATCTTAAATTATAGGAGTTAATGAGCTTATTTTTGTGTCATATGGTAAATTCGGGAGTCCCAAGATCCTTCTCCCAAAACCTTTTAGTTACAGATGCTGCGGCTATTTCTAAGAGCAAATCAATATCATGGATCATTAGATATAGAATTACTGATACATAATTTGCCCTATTAGTATACAGATTCATACGACGAGTTTCTAAAGCCAATAATTCTTCTGTTTTAAGAACTTTACATAATTCTTGAAAAGTAGGACTAAAGCGTTCAGTCTGTCCCACAAGAAGAATACATCTAGATTTAATAAGAGATTCTGCTTCAGAAACACTTTTTGCGATCAGCTTCTCGATGAGGACATGAATTCCTGCCCGTAAACAATTAACACTCACAGTGTGATTTAGTATGGTAAGGACAGCAATGCAAACAGCATCTGCATGGGGTAGTAAGTCACGATAGTCTTCAAAAAACTTGACTTGATATCTTGTGGCAGTTTCAACACCACGTTCAATATTAATATCTGCCACACCGACCAATTTTATACCTTTCATCAAGCTTAGAACACGTGTATAGTTATGTCCCATCTGTCCGACATCAATTACAGTAATGCGAATTGATTGTATTTGGGTATTTTTTTATAAAGACTTGTATTTGTCATGAAAATGCTATCTCGCACTATGATTTTCCCCTTAACCATCAAAAAATAGAGATGTTACGGTTGTGCCAGTCTAAATGCTTAACTTTCTTTATATTTAGGGGCCATTGAAAACCATCCAGATAGTAGCACAGAGGGCTTATTCATGGCGGATTTCAAAAAATATTACTTGCTCTTCCAAGTATGTATGCTTTGTATGATGCTTGAAATTTTGATTTTTATGCCAAAAATATAAGGAAATATATTCCTAAGTGGTAATTAAAGTAACCTTTAACTAAGCACTCTATAGAATTTAAATTTGCTGATGAAAGCTGTAATTTTATTGTCTGGAGGTGTAGATTCTACTACCCTTATCTATCAAGCACTAGCAGATGGTTGTCAACCATATGCAATTTCCTTTGATTATGGGCAACGTCACCGTCGAGAATTACAATCTGCATTGGCAGTTGCTAATGCAGCAGGGGTTTTTGAACATCAGATTGTGCGTTTTGACTTGAGGTTATGGGGAGGTTCAGCACTTACAGATAATAGTATTGATGTACCTAAGGAACGCCCTTTTGATACGATAGCGCAAAATATTCCTGTTACATATGTTCCTGCCCGCAATACCATTTTTTTAAGTTTTGCCTTAGGATATGCTGAGAGTATTTATGCCGAAAGGATTTATATCGGAGTCAATGCCTTAGATTATTCTGGATACCCAGATTGCCGTCCAGATTATATTCAAGCTATGCAGAAAGTATTTCGACTAGGTACAAAGCAAGGAGTAGAAGGAAATCCTATTCATATTTATACTCCTTTAATTAATTTAAGAAAAACAGAAATAATCCAATTAGGTAACAAATTGAGTGTTCCTTGGGAACTCACTTGGTCTTGTTATAATGGTGGTAACCTTGCATGTGGTGTTTGTGATTCCTGCCGTTTAAGACGATCTGCTTTTACTGAATTAGGACTTGTAGATCCTATTACTTATGCCCAGTAAGGAGGAGAAAAAGTAATAGCTGTGTAGAGAAAAACATTAATATTTAACCTTCTCCCTTTTACTTTTTCTCTTTCTGTTAGGAGTAAAATACTGCATTATCGCATACATTTTTCCCCTAAATACTGTATTTGAATTTGATGCAATCTTGGACCATCAAGGGAAATTACAGTGAATTCTATGTTTTGATACTGGCAAATCTCACCAACACTGGGTATTTTTTGCAACTGATATAATAGAAATCCCCCCCAATGTTTGATATCCATCCCTCTGTGGCAAATTTATATGCAGAATCTCATTAAGTTCTTCCAAGTTAATTTGTGCTTGTACTAAAAACGTTTGCTCATTTAACAATTTAAAAACTTCATCAGTGCTATCTGCTTCCCCAGTTTCACCAATAATTTGAGCAATCACATCTTGAATTGTTACTAAGCCAGATGTACCACCAAACTCATCTACGACAATTACCATTGTTGGTTTTGCCTGTTGCATAGTGGGTAGCAAATCTTTAAGCAGGGTATTTTCAGGGACAAATCGAACTGGGCGCATCCATTTCTTGATTTCAGTCTCCATCTGCAATTTTTCTGAAGCCAAAAATTTTGCCAGGTCTTGAAAATGTAGAATGCCATGAATATCATCCAGGGATTCACCCATGATTGGATAACAAGAATGACCTGTATCCGCCATAGTTTGAAGGAAAATTTGCAAATTCACATGTATTGGCACAGTAACTATACCTGAGCGGGGAACCATTACAGCTTGTACTGTTACTTCTCCGAATTCAAAGATATTGTTAAGTAATTCCCTCTCTCCTGCTAGTAAACCAGTAGACTCTCTTTCCGTGGAAATGATTAATTGTAATTCTTCCGGTGTGACTGGCGGTTTCCAGCTTTGACCTGTATATTCGACACCGACAGATTTGAGTAGACAGCGAGTAGATTGATTCAAAATCCAAATAAATGGGCTAAAAAAACGGACGATTGCTTTTACTGAAGACCCTAAAAACCTTGCTAACTGTTCGGAATATAACATTGCTAGGGATTTAGGACATAATTCACCTAGAACTATTTGCAAATAAGCAAGCAGAAAGAAGGTAACGGGAATGGATATGGAATGGGCAATGAAGTGATTAGTATCACTAGGAAAAAACCAAGACTGAAGCCATGTATTAACCAATCCAACAATTGTACTTTCCCCAATCCATCCCAACGCTAAGCTTGATAAGGTAATACCTAATTGAGTTGTAGATAACAGACGATCAATACTGCGCTGTAAACCCTCAACGGAAATTGCCTGAATATCTCCTGCTTCAACTAACTGACGGATACGCGATTGCCTTACTGTTACCATAGAAAATTCTGCCGTCACAAAAAAAGCATTAATCGCAATCAGTAATAACACTGACAATAATCGCAGACTCACATCCGACCCACTTACATTACTAACAACTACCACTGCAAAACCCAGCCCAAAAGCCTCGTTTCAATAGCGAATTTGGGAGCTAAAGTACATGCAAAGTTTTCATTAAAAATACATCTATTCTCCCGTTTGGGAAAATATTCCAAAGATTTGCCATATTTTTGACAGATATCTTTACCTCTAATCATAAATATCCCAGATACAGAAAATATTAACTATATTTCTATCGGAATATCTGATATCTCTAAACGTAGTTTCTGATCAGGGTAATCTGTTAGTGTTAATGATATTTTTTCTACTTCATCTAACAAAATTGTGGGAATTATTATTCTGCCAGTATAAGTAGGTCCTTCTGGCAGCAATTCCACAGGCAATCCTTCCGTACTAGCACTTAAAGTTCTACCTTTATCATCAATCACCTCTAGGAAAGTATAAAGAAAACGTGCTGTTTCTGAGCTTTTATTCTGCATTTTTACCTGCATTTCTAAGGCTCCTCCGGAGAAACGAACAGATTGGACAGATAAGCTCACCTTTTTATCTTCTGACTTAATAGGGAAACCAGGCCGAAATTTTTCCCTATTCTGTTCGGAAAAAGTTTCTTCTTTTTTATATGGTCTTCTATTCCTAAGGTTTTGAAGTTTTTTAGCAGCATTTTTGCTTTTACCTTCTATCCTTAACTTGACTTTTTTAAGTATTTCTTTCTCATCCAACATAATTGTTCCTTCTGGATTTGAAGAACTTCCCTTAGAGTTGGCAAATTTGTTTGTCGGACGAGTATCAGGAGTGCTAACACCTTCTAATGCAGCACTTCCTAAAGTAAAACCCCAAAAAGCACTTAAAGAACCAGCACCCAACATTAGGGTTAGTAAAGTCAAAGTTAGGATTACAGTGGAATCTAGTCTCATTATGGGAAAATACTTCTATAATTTATTGGTATATCCAAGTTGCAGTCGTTAGTCTCTTAAACAATGATGGGTAGAGCATTTGCACATACAGTTATGATATTTACTTGTTGGCAATTGAGCCCTCTGGCAAAATCATACTTTTCCAACCAATATAACTACTGCTATAAGTCTTCCCCTTTTTGTTTACAAGATTCATTTATCTTAATTTGAACAATAAATGTATCCACCATCTAAAATTATAATATTTTGTTTGGGTTGATACAAACATGTAAGTTCATGTTATTATTAGTTCCTAGCAATTAATGTTTACCAGGGTTGGCCGAGCGGATGAGGCAGCGAACTCATAATTCGCCCTAGGCAGGTTCAACTCCTGCACCCTGGATTAAATAATAATAAATGAGAAAAATCTATAGTCAAATAATTAATCATCAATACGGATTATGTCTTGACTACATGTAGTCAAGACATAATCCGATAACTCTTTTTCTTATTCTATTTAAACATTGCTAGGGATTTGTATTCCATGATGTGACTAAATTACCCACATTTAATTATTAATATGGTGAGGTATAATATTAGAATTATTATTAAGAGTCAGGCAAACCATGAGTAATGGTACTTATATTCTTACTTATTTTGTAGTTGAATGATGCTACAGTAAATAATATTGAATAACTCACTATCTCTAGCAATTTCATTTATTGTTAAACTTATTTCAGGTATATTGGGGTTAAGTGCATGGTCTAACCTATGCCTGATCTGTATTTAAGTCATCATTATCGTGGAAACTGAGGCTATTTTGAAAACCTATTTCAGTAGTCTCACTTGGTGTTAAGTTCCTGTACCCGCTACTGAAAGCGTAACTATATTGGTAGTCATAAATGCATAGAAAATAATGATGGCTTATAAATATCAATTCAAATCTATTTTTTAATATTACTTCTCTATAATATTTGGTTTGTATAAACATTAGTTTATTATTACTAATATTTGACTTTTATTATAGAGTAACTTTCTATCTGGCAAATTTGTTGATATTTGGCAATGATTAAGAAAAATGATGATTCTACTAAACAGGGTGTGTGGACAATTACTAGCGATATGAATATTTTGCGAAAAAATTTGCTAGATTTATTTTGCCAATTAGCATATAGGGATGGGGATTTTGTTTTGTCTTCTGGACAAAAAAGTTCCTATTATATTAACGGAAAGCAGGTTACTCTTCATGCTGAGGGTGCTTTACTCATTAGTCGTCTATTGTTATCTCTACTGCCAATAAATACTGATGCTGTAGCTGGCCTGGAACTTGGTGCTGTTCCCATTGTGAGTTCTGTAAGTGTTATTTCAGCTTTGGAAAACCGACCTATTCCAGGGTTAATTATCCGCAAAGAAGTTAAAGAACATGGTACTAAGGCTTATATAGAAGGGCCCACTTTACCATCATGGTCAAGGGTAGTAGTTTTAGAAGACGTAGTAACAACAGGAAAATCAGCCATGAGAGCTGTTAATCATCTAAGGGATAGTTGTTATGTGGTAGATACAGTAATCTCATTGATAGATCGTAAGCAGGGTGGAAAAGATTTGTATCAATCTAAAGGGTTAGATTTTTTTGCATTATTTGATATTGAAGAAATAAAAGAACGATATAAGGAATTAGAGAATTTTAAGTAAGAGCATCCTTTTGTCATGAAGTAATTTTGGATACAGAGTGAAAATAGTAATTCAGACTTCTAATAATTAGAAGGAGCAATATTAATTTTCTTCACCTCAAATTTAAATTTACTTTATGCTTAACAATCTTTTCCTATAGAGTGAAAGTATGATAAGTATAAGCTTTTCCCTTTTCAATTTATATGGTAAATAATCCAATATATGCTTGTTGTTAATTCCGATGAATCAAAAAATATTTAATTTAAAATTAGCCGCACATTTTTAGTGTAATTAGTCTATAAATTAAGGTTTATAGTCGAATTAAAAAGATACAAGAGTAACTTTCCAAACGGCCTATTTGATAATAGCAATTATTCATCTAAAATCATCAGAGAATAATTATAAATTATTAAATATTAGAGAGAAGATATTTATTAAATTTGATGGTAACGCTATTTTGTATGAAAGCAATTATCAAAGACTAATTATTGATTTAATTAACTGTCATTGAGGGATTAATTTATCCTAAGTAATAATAAAATATTATCATGTGAATTTCATACATTGAATACTATTAGCATAATTATTATTAATTCCAAAAGTTATTATTTTTGGGTATCTTAAAGCTGGGTATAGTTTATTATTATGTACAATTTTATTAGTATAATCTTGAACCAATCAATAAAACATTAAAATAGTCAGTTTTAGAAAATGTCTTAGATATAATCGTTGTATATATAAAAATTATAGAGCAGCCAGAAGACATATTTATAAAACTGCAAGAGAAATAGATTAAACCTAATATAGACATGTATTTAGATAGTAAGACATAATTAAAAGCACTACAGGAAAATATGCTAAAAAATAGAAAAATAAATATATATATACATAAAAGAATAACCTAGAGCACTAAAAAATAAGATATGTATAATTAAACAAAATAGCATTTACTTAATTAGATATATTCGAGATATCCCATTCAGACGATATCAAATCCTCTTGGTATCCTGAATTCAGTAGTTAACCAACATAAATGTAAGTTTGGAAAGTAGTTTTATTAATATAAAGGCAAATTTTAATTATAGGACATTAAAGATATACTTGATATTTATAGATTGTGTATTAAAGTAAAATTAACATATTTCTCTTACAATTTATACTCTGTTCAATCGCGATGTTTAATGAATAATTAAACATCCTTATGCGCTTATCAAATCCAACCTCGATATAAATGTCATATATAAATGTTTAATAATAAATGAAAATTAGTGAAACTTCTCAGTTTAAATAACCAAGATATTTTATCAAAATCTTTTGGTCTGAACTGATGAAGACTTTCAATAACTTGAGTTATATTGATTATTTTGAAGGTTAGTATTGCTTAAACTCAAAGTTTAATTTTCCTGGTTTTATGAGTTTAAAAAAGTTGGAGGAAAGGTTTGTGAAACCTATTATTATTTGATAACGATTATCTATATGCATAATAATTCATAATGAATCCTAAAATTAATTAGATATGCAAATTACTAATTATTAATTTCTTCAGTACTTCTTTGCTATTAGACAAACTGATTTCTCAACAGTCAGATATATATTTAATCTTGATTCCAAAGCTTTTAATAAATTTATATTATTCATCAAACTGCCAGGAATCTAGACTTAATAGCTCATCGAAAATTTTCTTGGGACGCATAATTACTAAAACCCGACCGAATAAATCAAAGTCAGGGATGTCAGCAAACCACTGAAAATCTAGTTCTCCATTATTTTCTACCATAAAATAGCTACCTGTCTCCCATTTCCTCTGAGCACAATCTACTATTACCATTACTTTCTCTGGGCAAGTTTGGGTTTGAGGCAGAAAACGATCACTATTACATAAAATAACTATGGGATCTTCTGCGCTTAATACTACTTGCCATCCTGGCAAGGCTACCCAGGCTTGTTCTCCAGAAAGTTTAATGATATTAAACGGTTTGATTTCTTTTGCTCGAGTAATTTTATTTATATCTTGTAGCGTTAATGGTAAATTGCCTACCACTGGAACAATACGGGGAATTTCTGCATCAGCATTAGGACGGTAAAAAGGTAGAGTTGGTGCAGTGCGTTTGGGATCGACAGTCAAGTCTGTTAGTAGTTGTTCTAGTTTTTGTCTAGTCTCCAGAGTATGTAAGAATTTTAAACCCTTAGCGATAAGACGCGAGCGCACTTTTAAGTCTGAGTTTTGTTTTGCTAGTTTCCAACAATGATAGGCTACTGCATCACCTGGATGCCTGGAAAATCCTGCAGGTGGATTATCAAACCGGGAAAAATCTTTTATGGCCCTGGCGACTTCCCGTGCTTCTTCGCAGTCAACTTGATGTTGAAATGTCAAATCAGCAGCTGCAGCTCTCTCTTCATGGTTAAGCAAACGTAACTCATATAGTACATCACTTCCTTTTTGGAAGTAATGCAAGGATGTAGCCTCTGATACTCCAACTTTTTCTATGGAGGCATAAACCTGTGAGCCTACAATCACTTGATTCTGCTGAATTGGCTCAAAACCGGTTGACTCAAAAATCTCCTGAGGATTATAACCATTTTTCTGCAGATAGGCACAAGCTTGACCCCATTCTACCCAACTACCTTCTTTTTGTCTTAGCCTGCGTATTAATTCAGCGGCTTCTTCTGTTGACTGATTATGCGAATTATAGGTATTATTAGGTAATATATTAGTCATGAATTTATACGCTAAGATTTCTGATTCACAAGTATTATTCTATAGTCAAAAGACCTATAGTAGTGCATTTCACATCAATCTAGTATAAAGTATTCCATTCCTGCTCTCCTAGCACACTCTCCATCACGATCATCACGATCACCAATTAATAAACAGTCCTCTACAGAAACTCCCAAAATGTTAGCAGCCAGTAACAATCCTTTAGGATCTGGCTTGAGTCTACCAACATTTGGATCTGTGGCACTTACAATGCACTGCGTAGATAAACCCAACTTTTTCAACTTAGCCTCAGATGGATAATCGGAAAATATACCAGTGGGAATGCCATGTATTGTCAAGCTATTAAACAGGTCTATTACTTTTATACGACGACAGCTATATATGTGTTGCAAAGGAACTTGGAATATCCATCTTTCAACTAATTCACGCACTTCCTGTTGTGAAATTTTATGTTTTATAGCTGTCCATTCGTATTGGGCATTTTCCACATCATCTACAACTTCTAATGCATGCTTTTCTCTCTCTTTTATGAAGTCAATAATGATGTTAATTTCTCTAAAATTTTGTGGGTGGTAGAAATAATAATTTATGACTTCACGAAACATTATTCGATACATTTTCTTTAGATGGTACATCGTACCATCTACATCAAATATTACTGCTTTATACTTGTAAATACCAATTTCATTTTCCAAACTTTTGCGTTTATAACTATTGAATAAGTACATATTTTTTTATGATAAATAATCTGTAATCATCATCAGCAATAATTCTTTTAGACATACCAATCTATATTTGATTAGCTTTTTGGCCTAATAAGCAAAAAAAGAGAGTAGAAATTATATTCAAATGTGAATTATTTCGTATTTTGCTCTCTTAATAAATGCTTATAGACTTTCTCAAGCTTAACTAATGACCATAGAAATTCCGCCAATAGCTTCTAAGAGACTTAGAGAAATGTACTCCTAAACAAAAAATTATAAAATATATCACCATCAATAAATAGGCAGTGAAAGTCTGCTGAATAAAAATATCAGAACTAAAAGCTAGTATCAGTCCGATGAAAGATACTAACTGTATCCATAACATAGTATTTCCTTGATAGGCTTTTAGAGCAGGACGAGCCTCGATACTATTTTGAATGTCTTTCTCGACAATTCTTCGTACAGAGAGGAAGCCAATCCCCACACAAAATGCTCCAAACATCAATGAAGTGGGTACTAAACTATCAGTAACAAGATATGTACCCATCAATAATCTAAGAGGCATAGTGCTTGCATTAACAAATAATTCTAGGTAAGGAATATTTCTAGCTACTAATGAGTAGAATAGATTTATGGCAATAAAGACAACATATATAAGTCCAACATTTATTCCAAAAAGAAGAAATCCTAAGAATGTACCAATACTCATTAGGCTTACTGCTAATTTTATTGCTGATTGCTTACTAATTCTTCCAGAAGGTAAAGGACGATTACATTTGAGGGGATGTTGAGAGTCTTTATCTAGATCTGTTATGGCATTCATTGTATAAATACCGCCATAGACAAATACATTAAAAGATAAATACATTAATAGTAAAGAGAATATTAGTCCTGTATCAATTCTTTCACTAAAGCTAGTCGCACCTAGAATTACAAAAGCAAAATTGAGATGGAATTTTAGGCGAATTATTTCAAGAAAATCATGAAAAGTATCTTTATTGAATAAAGACAGTAAATTTTTAATGCGTGAGTACATGTTATGTGTTTACCGATAAGCTAATTTGGCTTTTTATTATTAATGCTTACATATCTATTCGAAGGTAGATTGAAATATTAATAATTAGTTAATACGAATAAAAAATATTATTTTTAGAT
>NZ_CAIY01000045.1 GCF_000350105.1 Richelia intracellularis HH01 | reverse complement strand
ATACCGACTGTAATTATTCTTTGACAAGAAAAAATAGGTATACTAATTTTATTAAATTAGCTACAAATACTAAAAAAGCAAAATCATATTATGGTTATACTGAAAAGAGAAAAAACTAATATTAGTGAATAAATACTAATAGAAAGTTTATAAAAGCTACTAGCTATTTTGTACTTATACTTAATCACCAAGTATAAATCCTATATATTCCATATATTTCACTGATGGAGTTTTTAACTATAAGAAATCATGAATAACTAGTACTTCTATAAAATTGAGAGAAAGCCTTGATTATATTTATAATCATCTTAAATTAACTTTTCTATTTAAGTGTATCTTTAATTATTCTACTTAAACTATATTCGGAAATAAAGTATTAATTATATAGGCAAGCTATAGCTGCCCTACATTTTTCTGACTCAATGAATAAGTACTTTTAGAATAAATATATAAATTCCTTATATATTTAATTTGCATTTTGGAAACTGTTTAACTCTGGCTTGGCGCGTGGTAATTATTTTTTCTATTACTATATATATAGTAATTATTGCTTGATTCTTTTTCTAGCGATAAGATATACATATGATACTTGCATAAGTACTACTAAGAATAGTATCATTAATTTCACTATTTTATTTGACTGTAATAATTATTCTATTATGTATTTCGAATTACTTAATTATTTTTAATTCCCATTACTTTTATTCCTCTTATAAACTGTTTATACTAATTATCTTTATATCTAGAAACCTAAATTCTAACAGCAGATATAAAATAATATCATGAATTTGTTTATAAATTAACAAGCTCATTATTCTTGTGCACAATATTTTAACTATTTTATGTATTATCATAATATATAGTGAATTATATTACCATTATTTTAAGTATAAATATTATTAGTCTTGAATCTACGCTTCTAATAGTATTTATTTGCAATTAAATATGTCTATAGAATACTAGTACAATTACAATATATATAGTTGTATAGCATATAATTGCTAATACTAGGTTGAAAGTTAATATTATTTTTTTATTATAAAGTTATTCTGAGAATAGAGAATTGCCAATATGAATATAGCAATATGTTAATGAGTATTATATATTTTATTTTCTGTTATTTATATTCAGTGAACTTACTTTTATAATTGATTATTTTATCATAGTATTTGACAAATTAGTTGATGGATCTGTTGATTAGTTTGTTTGATATTAAAGTTTTGGCTAGCAATAGTTTTTGCTTGATTTCCAATTACTTTAATGCTTTCTTGATTATGATAGCAATCAGTTAATATATATGCTAGCTCTTCCGCATTTCCAGGAGTAACTAGAAGACCATTTTTTCCATTTTCGACTAATTCTATTGCACCTCCTGCTTTAGAAGCAATGACTGTTTTCCCGCATAACATTGCTTCAACAATTACTCTTCCAAATGGTTCAGGAGCAATAGAAGTATGAGCAATCAAGTTACAAGCTGTCATTAACTGAGGAATATTATGGCGAAAACCAAGAAATCTAACCCGATTTTCTAAGCCTAATTCTACAACTTGCCGGTGTAACTTTTGTAGATATTTATGTTCGCCAAATAAGGCATCACCTACTAGCAAAGCTATAATATGCGGAGGGCACTTAGCTAGAGCAGAGATTAATATATGTTGTCCTTTCCATGGTGCAATTCTACTAAAATGTCCAATAACAAATTTATCTTGTATTTCTAATTCTTGCCTAGCTTTTTGAATTAAATTACTACCAATCTGATATTGTTTTATATCAAAACCATTATAAACTACTTTGACAAGATTTTGGTTTCCTCCTGCGGCAAAAAAGGCATTTTTACTAGCCTGAGAATTAGCAATAATTAAGGATGCAAAACGGTTGGCAAGAATGACAGCAATCTTTATATTAGTTTTACTAAAATGGGTGAGTGAAAGAATATCATGTAGATGATAAACTAGGGGTCTGAGGGTAAAAAAGCTTGTAATTGCACCAATAACTAATGCTTTCTGGGTATTGGCATAAATTAAATCATATTTTCTAGCAATGGGTATAATTTTAGTTATTATAGGAATAATTTTGGTCAAGCTAATTATTCCTTGAAATAAATTACTTCGCTTACTAGTTTTGATAGTTTGTTTGGTAATAACTTTTACAGGTATGTTTGACTGATGAAGAATATGTGTAAATTCTCCATCAGTTAATAGGGCAACAAGACAGTTATTTTGATATGTCTTAGCAATATCTAGTAAACATAATTCTGCACCTCCAAGTTTACCACTTTGATCTAGGAATAATATTTTCATAATTATATGAATAAGATAAAAAAGTATTGTTTCTTACATGGATATCCAGAGATAAAGAGTTCAGAAATTAAATCAATACTAACCTCAATTAATCACTCAAAATTACTTTGCGCACTTGTTTAGCTATTTTACACCAGTCAAATTTATCTACTGCATACTGACGACAAGATTTTCTCGAGGGTATGGAGATTTCTCCCAGGAAGATTTGTAGAAGTTTGTTAGCAATATCTTTGGCTGTACTAGAAGCAGTAATTAAGTCAGGAGAAAATGATTTTAAAATTTCTGGCATTCCCCCAATAGGAGTACAAATGACTGGTGTTCCGCAAGCTAAAGATTCAAGAATTGCTAAACAAAACCCCTCAAAAGATTGACTGGGAAAAATTGTGAAATCAGCCGCCTGATATGCTAATGATAGTTGGTTATCTGGTAGAAAACCAAGAAATTTGACGTTATGATTTAAGCCTAATTCCAGAACTTGTTTTTGTAGTGCCGATTTTAAATTACCACTTCCAGCCACTCCCAACCAAATTTCAGGTACTTTTGGTTTAATTATTGCCAGTGCAGTTAATAACTTGTCTACTCCGACTCTATATATTAGACGTCGAGAAGTAAAAAGGATTGGTCTATCTAAATACCATCCTAATTTCTCTCTAGCTTGTAATCGGGATAAGTCAGGTTGGAATTTATCAATATTGACACCACCAGGAATTACATGAATTTTATCTTTCTGTATTTGATACTTTTGATGCAAAATATTACTAAATGCTTGGCTGAGAACAATAAAACGATTACAGCGTTGATAAACCCTTTTTTCTACTAAAATTTTCTTGATATATATGCTAATTTTACTGCCACCCTCAGTATAACTTTCATATGCCCAAGGTCCATGAAAGTTAAATGTAATAGGTATTTCTTTAGGTAATAAGTCTAAAATAGGGAAACTATAAAGGGCAAAATGCAAATTAATTGCATCCACATTACCTAGGTTGATTTTTTAAAGTTTTACGTACAGAATATAATCTGTGCAGAGTTGATAAATTTGATTGACATAAATTAGTAAGTCTAAATTTATTATTAATACTTATATTTGGTAAGTCTATTCCACATAGATTTATTTGATCTTGATTATTTACTAATTGTTGGGTCAATTCATATATATATCTTTCTAATCCTCCTGCTATATTGGGAAACCAACCTAATCCTAAGAATAATATTGATGCTGGTGATAATTGTCGTTGCTGATTTTTGAAACTAGTATTGAATATTGCTGCCATCTCATCAGAAATAATTACTTTTATATTCTAATAATTGCTATTTTTATAGCAATTATCTCTATCTGTTAATATAAGTGCCAGATTTTCCTATTAAATCAGATTTTTTTCTCGGCTAATGTATTTATTTTGACTATCTTAAACTCTCAAGTTAATTCGTGAATAAGATCATCAATTAAATTTAACATTAATGTCTGGATAAAGATAATATTTATTTTTGATAAAGTTTTGGTAAATTGTAATCTTTGCTGGGTATGTCAACTATCATAAAAGTGAACAATGAAACCTAATCATCTTTTATATGATATTAGCAAGAATTCAATCATGATTAAAAAATGATCTATTCCGGTAATTATAATAGATGTTTTATGGGAACAAATATATCCCTATGAATAGAGAGTAAGACATTAAATTAGTTAAACATAGAAAATAAATATTGAGCAAGAAGAATGCATAGACTAGTAATGATTAGAGCAATATAAATAAGAAAAATAATTAAGCTTAAATTTATCAAGGTTTAAGCAGCTAAAACAGTGTAATAGTATACACTGAATATTTAGATTTTCTTTAATAGAACATAAATATAATAACGGTAAAGTAAAATATTTCCATAAAAAACACCAAAGTTAGAGTTAAAAATTAGTCCTAATAAGATATTTACAACCAATTGAAATGAAAATATTATTAGCT
>NZ_CAIY01000046.1 GCF_000350105.1 Richelia intracellularis HH01 | reverse complement strand
GATAATTAAAAGGGTTTATAATTAAGGCTTAAAAAGCCTTAATTATTTTATACTCGTAGAGAATTTTCTCAGATCTTATATATATTTACCTACTATACTAGTATCTCTTAATCTATAGTTATTCATGATAAACTTGTATAGATTGGTATTTTATTTCTAATGTAATTGTTTGGGTAACTTAATATTATTAATCAGTTTCTGATCTTATGGCAGATAGTTGTAGAAATATGTTCATAATTATCTGCCATAATGACAAATTTCCTAGCAAAATTCGCTATCTTTACCCTTGTATATACATTATGTTCTATGTTAAAGGTGAAGTTTGCTCATAAAGACTTTCAAATATACAATACCGAAGAGGGAGTTCGAAATAAATACCTGATTTGTAAACTTCACCTTGAATATAATTACTTAACTACACTTCCGAAAAATTATGCTTTCTATTACTTATGATAAAATGTCCCTCACGAATGCTGGTTTTGACAATATGAAAGTAATATTACCATAACTAATCAAATTATACTGGATAAGAAGTAGGAAATATATTCAAGTTAGATATGGTAATTTTGTCTTTGTTTTTTTGTTGTATTGATAATAGGCTTAATAAGCTAATGTTATCTTTTCTATCCGGATTGGAAACTTGGCAAATAGCAATTGCTATCAACACTATTCTTTTAGTTATGGCAGTAATTTTCCCAAAAAAGCTACTGACTCCAATTGGACTTGTTCATGCTTGGTTTTTAGGTGTACTTATTTGGACAACTCTAAATTGGCAAGGTTATTTAGTGGTTGTATTTTACTTCCTTATCGGTTCTCTTGTAACACAAATTGGTATGGATAAAAAAGAGGCAATAGGCATTGCTGAAAGGCGTTTTGGTGTAAGAGGGCCAGAAAATGTATGGGGTTCAGCTTTCACTGCAGCTTTATGTGCTTTAGGTATTGGCTTGATAAATTGGGGTTTAATCTATTTTCCTTATTTCTCTTCAACACTGAGTATAAATTACTTTCTAACATTAGGTTATGTAGCTAGTTTAAGTACAAAATTATCCGACACTTGTGCTAGCGAATTAGGTAAAACGTATGGTAAACAAACTTTTTTGATCACTACATTGCAACGAGTCCCTAAAGGAACAGAAGGAGCTGTTAGTTTAGAAGGAACCCTAGCAGGGGCAATAGCTTCTGGAATAATCTCCTTGATTGCTTGTTGGATAGGCTTAATTGACTTCTATGGGATAATTTGGTGCATTTTAGCAGCATTTATTGCAACTAGTTTAGAAAGTGTTATTGGAGCAACCCTGCAATCTCAGCACCAATGGCTGACCAATGAAATTGTCAATATACTTAACACATTAATTGGTGCAATTACTGCCACTTCATTAGCCTGGTTATGGATAAGGATTATGGTGTAAACACGTGCCTTTATATGTAACTTATAAAGTATTTTAAAAAGTATAAAGTTAGAGAATTTTATCTAGGATATACCATACAATAAGAGCCTATGAAAATAAAAAAAATCTTTATTTTTGAGTTAACGCAAAGAAATGAAATTATTTTCACAGTAATTGAAGCATAAACTTGGTACAAGAAATTGCATTTATCTTTAAATAACTGCAAATGCGTTTATGAGTTAGCTGGTTGGTAAAAATAATTATTTACAATGTGCCCATAAGGACCATTCAAAATCAAAAGTTGTCGGGTAGCAAAGACTGTCACTTAAAATACGATTTATTTTGAATTGTAGTCATATACTTTTTGAAAATTATATGACCTAATTGCTTTATGAAAACTTTATCTGACTTAACAATTTTAACAGTCGATAGGGATAGTATTTCTATGAGAGAAGTAGTCAAGCACCTCCAGACTTCTGGTAAATTAGGTCAATTTGTTAGTGATATTACTCGTCAATATATTATCGAAAAAGAAATAAAAGACAGAAATGATATTGATATTAATCCAGTAATTATAGAACAAGCAATTATTGATTTTCGTCTACGAAATAAATTAAACGAGCCGCAAAAATTTTACAAATGGTTAGAAGAAAAAGCTACTTCTTACGAAGATTTTCATGCATCAATCAATTTTGGTTTTCAATTAGAAAAATTAAAGTTAATAATTACAGAGAATAAACTGCAAGAATATTTTATTGAAAACAAAATATCTCTAGATAAAGTAATACTTTCACGCATTGTCCTTGATAATCAAGAATTAGCCGAAGAACTACATACTCAGATAGAAGAAGGAGTAAGTTTTGAGTATCTAGCAAGAGAATATTCATTAACAGATGACCGTATTTTTAATGGCATGATGGGGGCAATTAGCCGCGGAAAAATGCCAGATATATTGAGAGCAAAAATTGATATAGCCAATGAAGGAAATGTCATAGGACCTATAGAAATTGATGGAAAATATGTTTTATTTCGTATAGAACAATATTTAAAAGCGTCTCTAGAAGATACACAATTAAAACAAGCACTACAAAATGAATTGTTTGAAAAATGGCTAGCAGGAAAAATTCAAAAACTGGCGGTCAAACTGCACATGGAATAAATGCAGGAGATGAAGAGTCTTTACAAATTAGTGTTTTATCATCTCTTCCTTGGAATGAACCACCACTATGTTGGTTAAATGTTGAACAGAAATCACTATTAAAAAATAGTGTACAAATATTAAAATATAGTTTAGGCTCAAAAATTTGGTCTACTAAAGTTAAGGAATACCAATTTTTCATAGTATCTGGATCTGTACGTCTGCGGGAAGAGCATCTTGGTAATTCCTTAGTAAGATTGCAATCAGGTGATTGGTTTGGAAATTTAAATAGTTATCCTAAAGATTGTAAAGCAATTGCAGCTAGCACTGAGGTGATAACTGTTGTTTGGAACACTAATATATGGGCAGAATTACTAACGCCACAAATAGAGAGTTTTTGGAAATCTTCATTAGTAGAGAAAGAAGAAATGAGGAAACTAGAAATTCATTCCACAGAGTCCTCAACTTTACATCCTACTCCCACTTCTGCAGATAGTTACTATCAACCCTCATTCAGTTATCCATTTGTTTATAGTTGGAATACTGGGGCAGCTTGCTTAACCATGGTTGCACAGCAGTTAGATAATCCTGTCAAACTAGAATGGGTACAGAGACAAATACGGGGACAAAGTCCAAAACGGATAGTGGAGATGGGGGAAAATATGGGGCTAACCCTGAGAAAATTACAGATAACTTGGGGAGAATTATGCCAATTGTCGTTTCCTATATTGTTACAGTGGGGAGAAACTACTAACCAAGGAGGAAATTGGATTGTTGCCTATAAACTTCAAGGTGATCATTTAATAGTTGCTAATCCCTTAAATCAAGATCGAACTTTAGAAAATTTACCCCAGTCATTAGTAGAAGCAACTTGGTCTGGTCAAGTTTGGCAGGTAGAACTACTACAAAAACAAGAGAAGTTTAACCTTTCTTGGTTCTTACCAGCAGTATGGAAATATCAAAAACTACTAGGGGAAGTCTTATTAGCCTCCTTTACCTTACAAATACTGGGACTCACCAGTCCTCTAATTACCCAAGTTGTAATCGATAAGGTGATGGTACAAGGAAGTTTATCTACCTTGGATGTTATGGCAATTGCTCTTATATTTGTAGCAATTTTTGAAGCTATTTTGGGGGTTCTCCGCCTATTTATTTTTACCCATACTGCTCGTCGTCTTGATTTAAGTTTATCGGCACAGTTATTTCGCCATTTAATGCGCTTACCCCTAGCTTACTTTGAAGCTCGACGCGTAGGGGATACAGTTGCAAGAGTACAGGAGTTGGAAAAAATCCGTCAATTTCTAACTGGTACAGCATTAACTGTGATTTTGGATAGTATTTTCGCTGTAGTTTATCTGGGATTGATGTTTTATTACAATATTCCCCTTACTTTTGTTGCCCTTGCTGTATTACCACTATTTGCTGCTCTTACCTTAATTGCTACTCCCATTTTACGTAATTGGCTCAATGAAACCTTTAACCGCAGTGCAGATAGCCAATCTTTTTTAGTAGAAACCGTTACTGGGATTCATTCTGTCAAAGCTCATGCTGCCGAACCAGCAGCCCGTGATCGCTGGGAGAGTCTATTTGCCCGATTCATACGTACTGGGTTTAAAGCATCAACCACATCAAATATAAGTAGTAATATTGGTGATTTCCTTACTAATTTTTCTACCCTATTAATCCTGTGGTTTGGAGCAAAATTAGTCATAGGAAAACAGTTGACGGTGGGGCAACTAGTAGCCTTTCAAATGTTATCAGGAAGAGTTACTAACCCCTTGCTGAGGTTAGTACAACTGTGGCAAAACTTGCAACAAGTTTTGTTATCAGTAGACCGTATTGGTGATATTCTCAACGTTTCTCCAGAAGCGGAAGCAGGAACGGGTCTAGTATTGCCCACTCTTAGGGGGGAAGTGGTATTTGACCAAGTATTCTTTCGTTATGCTCTCAATACAGAACCTGTACTAAGAGGTATTTCCTTTCAGGTTACCCCAGGACAATTTGTTGGCATTGTGGGACGTAGTGGTTCCGGTAAAAGCACTATTTCAAAACTTTTACAACAACTATACCAAATAGAATCCGGGATAATTTTAATTGATGGTTTTGATATTAAGAGTGCCGATTTAGTCTCCCTTCGTCAACAAATAGGAGTGGTCTTACAAGAAGACTTTTTATTTAATAGTTCTATAGTAGATAACATTACTCTAGGAAATCCAGACATCAGTGCTGAGCAAGTGGTAGAAGCTGCCAGACTAGCCATGGCACATGATTTCATTAGTGAACTACCTCGTGGCTATGAAACCAATGTAGGAGAAAGGGGAACATCTCTATCTGGAGGACAGCGACAACGAATAGCTTTAGCTAGGTTATTCTTATCATCTTCACCAATTTTAATCTTGGACGAAGCTACAAGTGCTTTAGATAGTGAAACTGAGCAGCAAGTATTACAGAACTTGCAAGTTATTTCCCGTGGACGTACAGTTTTTTTATTGCTCACCGATTTGCCCCCCTTAAACGTGCGGATCAAATTTTGGTCATGGAAAAAGGTGTTCTGGCAGAAAAGGGTACTCATTTAGAGTTGTTATCTCAAAAAGGTTTGTATTGGTCATTATACCAAAGACAACAAACTTGTATGTAAATTCTAGAAGATGACAAGAATTACTATATTTAACTAATCATCTATATTAATGATAATACTAGTATTGCTTGTAGCTATCTTAGAATCAACAGAGTAAAAATGTCTATCCACCAAGTTTTATAATGTTATGTATAAGTGAGTTTTAAGTGTATTTATTATCAGATTAAATGTTTGTTATATTTAAAGTTAGTTTTACCTAAACTATTCTTAGGTATTGATGCAAACTTAAAGCCAATTATTTCAATTCTGCTACATACAGGTCTGTAAAGCAACTGCCATAATTAGGAACTTTGATGCTTTCTTTAATATCAAGGTTTATTAATATAGTGATGTAATATCATACCTGTAGACTATAGATATATTTCATGTCTAACTTTACATCAATTGACTATCAATAATAGTAAAAAAACAGTCAGATACTATTTATATTCCAAGAGAAAAGATAATGTAAAAAATAGCTAGGAAGACAATTTTTTGGTTACTATCATTGGTAATGAAATTAAATAAATAGAAAAGTTATTCTCGCCAGAATCTATAATTCTTATAGATTCTGGCTGTAGGTTAGGATAAGAATTTATTTTAGTTAAAAATACTTTAGATAGTGTAAATTTAGCTAGTAAGAAACTATTTTATCTTGGTCTCGATAATAGTCTAGATATAGTAAATGCAGGCTTAGAAAAGTCGAGAATCCAACCTAATATAAAATTCCAAGTTAATGACTTTAGATATATAATCCCAGATAAGCCCATGAAAATTTACTTATCCTATGGTATTCCTTATTCTAATATGACTAAAAGAGAAACTAGAGGCTGTATAGCAAATATTTTTCAGAGAATTAAAGAAAATAAAACTTAATCTTTAGTCGTTGTTGATGTCTTAGGTCGTTATTCCATAGAATGGATAACAAAATAGGAAGAAAGTAGCTGGAATTATAGAATGAGTTTTGTAGTAGAAGATGGTAAAAGTCAAAACCCAATGATGATAACTTGCTACTATGCTCTAGAAATCAGACAGATCATAGAAGAAGTATCTCAAATAAAGAGTTGTATGTAGGCTCTAAAAAAATTAGGGCTTATGATCGTTCTATTATGGCTGGTCATCATACTTTAACACTGCAATATAATTCCTATATTACCCTTTATAGGACGATGATTAATTCTCTTTATGATATTCATAGTACTAAAGATTTTCAGCAACTAATTTTTAATTTCCCCATTCCTAGAGAAGCAGTATCTAATGTGCAAAATTTTTTTAAGTATTTTTTGATGAACTGGAATTACTTAATTAAATAAGCTTCTGACTTTTGTCATGAAAAGATGGAGGTATCACAAGCTATAGGATTACTGAAATTGTCGTCATCATTGACAAAAGACTTGTCAGAAATTCAAGGTAACAAAAATCAGGATAAATATTTCTATGCTAGTATTATTGAGCCAACTTTAGCAGATTATTTATATAAATTAGAATCTGATTTACAACTGGGGTTAGGAGTAGGGCATACTTTAATTGCCTTAGCTTATGTAGATGGAAGAATATCCTAAACTATTTCAGAGTTTAATATGAATTTATATTTTTTTAAAGAAAACATCTAACTACTGGAACTAGCACAAATTAATTTATTTTTAAACTAGTTAACTAAATATTACTTATTAATCAACTACTGCTCAATAAACTTTTAAATACTATTTACTTTATTTATTCAAATAGCAATTCCCTATATAATAGCATTGCTAACATCCCTTTTGTTAATTGACAAAATTATACTGATATATATGGCAATAAAAGTTCAGAATAGAAATATCAGAGGTGCAGTCTTTGATATGGATAGATTAATACTTGATAATGTTTCTGTATATAAAAAATCTATAAGGAAGCTGTAAAAAAAATTGGGATATTACCTTGAAGATGAAGTCTATAACTGCATGTTAGGAATACCCCATGAAGACTGTAATACAATTTTACGAAAAGTATTTAGAAAGAATTTTCCTATTGACAGATTTGAAGAATTTTGGAAATAGAAGGGATAGCATTTATAAGTGGCTTTGAGGCTTTATTTGTAAAATCAGAAGAGAATAAAATCTCCACTGCATTAGCCACAAGTTCTAGTCGTCAAGAAGTTAAGGCACATCTACGAAATACTTCCTATTTGAAAAGATTTAATGCTATTTACACATCTGATAGCATTTCAAAAAGTAACCCAGATCCAGAAATATATCTTTTATCTGCTTCAGAAATTAACTGTCAATCCTATCAAAACATAGCTTTGAAGATTTTAATAATGGTATGAAAGCAGCTAATGTAACCGACTTCATTAGTGAGATGATAGTGAATAAGGAATTACCAGACGAATATGTAAGAACAAATAGTTTTTTAATATTATCTAGTTTAGCAGATATTATGCCCTTAACAAATTAAGTATTTGCTTTACCATATACAACTTCTGAAGGCATGATTGATTATTTACTGGATATTATTTTCATAACTGTTAAAGTTGATATTATGCATGTTTTATTTTTCTTGATCAATTTTTACTCCAATCACTCATGATTGTTGTGCTGTTTTTAAACTCGAATCAACTCTAAATCGATTTTACCTTGAATATGATCAGGTAAAATTGCAAGAATATCTTCAAAATGGTACGATTATTTTCGTAAATTCTCCCCTAAGTTTGCATTAGTTCAAGCTATCACTACCTCACTAACCTTATATTTTTGTCACTTCTTCATAGTGTACTTTGCAATAATTGTTTGTGACTATATTTTATTATTCACTTTTAGCTTAACTATATTCTGCTCCATAACAGCTTTATAGTTTTCTCCTAGCTCAATTATCTCCATTTCCCAATAAATTAATCAGCAAATTTTTAAAAGTCTTGCTGTTTATTTATAGATTTAGGGATATTTTATAGTTGCAATAATTCCAGTGTTCTGCCACTCTTATTAATGCCCTATCAATTGAATTCCTATAGTACTCTTTACTAACCTGGAAGTTTAATTTTGTTAAATATGACATAACCAATACTTTACCCTGAATGGAAAAGACAGTAAATATTAGAAATAATAGAGTATTAGAGAGCAATTTTTCTTGCTAACCAGCTATATACGAACAGAAAAGCAGAGAATATTTATATTCTCTGCTTGGGGAATTTGTTTTTGAAGAATTATGCTAGAAGGCTTAAAACAAGAGAAGCACTACATATGAATTTTCACAAAAACTAACCATTTAATTCTGAGTAAGTTGTACAAATTCCAAAGTGAGGCTGTCCTTAGCGAGGAAGTGATGCAAATGATAAGCTCTTTCTTCTGTTTTCAGCAAAATCTGTTCATATAAATAACGAGTTCCTCTATCACCTAAGCTTTCTGCTTGGGAAGCTTGACGACGAATTACATTCAGAATTATTTGCTCTGCTTTCAGGTTATTTTCTGCCATCTTCCGACTAGAGTATATACCATCAGGTTCTTGCTCAAAACAGCATAATTCAGCCAATTTGGCAAATGATGCAGTAGGAATACCACCTAATCCATTTAAACGTTCCCCAATCTCATGGATATGGGATTGCACATCACCAGAACTTTTCTGGAAAAAATCATGCAAAGAGGAAAATTCTGCTCCTTCGACCACAAAATGATGCTTTTGGTATTGTAAATAGAGTCCTTGGAAGCTAGCTAGTACTATATTTAGTCCCTCACACACAGGTGCAGTAATACTCTGATCTAATAAAATTGAATTTTCATAAACTTGACCAAAACTACGTGTCAAATTTTGTACTTCAGACATAATTATTCTCCTAAAAATATTTATTAGCCAAATATTTATTAGCCATTAATTGTTTTACCTTTATGATATTAACACTTGAAAAATAAAAACAACAAATATTAAGAGTTAATTAAGGAGTAATTTACCTATAAAAATTGAGAATTTATTGCGTTTACATTAAAGATCTTATGAATTCATATTTTCAATTATTATTTTGCTACTATAAAAGCAAAAAATATTGTTTACTACTTAATGTTTTAATAAAAAATTATATAATGACTATAGTATCTATTTTCTCATATAAACTATTTGCTCAAGACGAAATAAAATTAATTTACTTTGATTAAAATTTTATATAAAATAATATACATAAATAATTATGTATCAAAATACCTTTTTTCTTTAAATCCTAAGAATTATTTAATCAAAAATCTTTACAAGATT
>NZ_CAIY01000047.1 GCF_000350105.1 Richelia intracellularis HH01 | reverse complement strand
GCATTCAAAAATCTTTGTATTCATGGATTATGATTAAATAAACCATAATTATTCATGATAACATAAATTTTACCTTGGAAAAGACATTCTTACAAACTACGTCTAATTGACTAAACTATTGATTTATATTTTTTGTTATTGACTCTATTTAATATATTTGTTTTCTAATATAAAAATTACCCAATTTTGGATTTTTATCCTACGGGCAATAAATAGGTTTTGAAGATGCTTCTATATTTTTATTAATTCATTATTGATTGACTAACCCATCAAAAATTTTACTAGATGACGCTTTATTGTATTATGCTCTACGGCTAAGTTTTTTATATTTTAATTATTTTCACCTTTATTCTGTATGATTTGGTTTACCTTTGAGTAATATCATCTTCTTACTTAAAGTAAATTCTCAAATAGTTAATCTGTAAGGATAATATTCTCAGAGGTTAATTGTGTGAGCATAAGACTTTACTAAATAGCTTTATTGAATACTAAGCTAATCAAAAGTAATTCAATATTTAACAACTCAGTTATGACTATATTTATGAGCTTCATGTCATTTTATAGCTCGACTAAAAAATTGATTGTTGTTATAACATAACAACAATCACTAGCATTTACTTTTTTATAATCTATGTAAATATTTGAAATTGTTATATTGCTTCTTAATGTAATATGCAAATATGTTTATCGGGAATAATTTATATAAATTTTGTCATCAAATATTATCATTTTTATCAATTATAGAAACGACATGGTAGCTTTTCATATCAATATTGTGCGGGTATTAAAGTCTAAATCAAGCTAACTAAAATTACTTAATTATTAAAATCGAAATATAAGATTTCAATAAAATATTGATGATGTTTGAGTCATAGCTTATTATCAGTTGCTAAGAGTTTATGAACAAGTAAAACTATTTTCATAGTCTTGCATCTACATAATTAAACTGATATTACTGATTTAAAGCATCTGCTCTGTAGATTACCATAACACATATATAGAATTATTTGCATCCGAATTAGTCAAGCTTAAAAAAAATATTCCGCCAGTTTCAAGTAATGCTAAATTTAGTCTAGGATCTTTTTATTTGTTTTTAATAAACATTAAACTAGCCCATGTAGGGAGATTGCTAATGAACCTACCTTTTATTTTAGATATAACACTTGGTTTAATATTTATTTACTTGATATTGAGCTTATTAGCGTCAGAATTTCAAGAACTGATAGCTACTCTTTTGCAATGGCGAGCTCAGCATTTAAGGAAGTCAATAGAAATATTTCTAGCCGGAGATGTTCAAAATTCACAAGAGTTTAGGGTAATTCAATTAGTCAATCAAATTTACGCTAATCCTTTGATTAAAGGTCTTAATCAAGAAGCTAAGGGTTTTCTAGCTTTATTGCCACGTCGATTAACTTGGTATATGGCTTCCATCTCTAATTCATTTAGGAAGAAGAGTCTAAAATTACAATTCACAGATACCGTATTTGGAAATCAAAAACATAGTGGACCTTCTTATATTCCTTCACAAATTTTTGCTAAAACTCTTATTGAATCACTGCAAGTACAAGCTTTAGTTCAAAAGTTAAGTGAGTCCAGATTTGGAAAATTTAAAGAGCAAAAATTGGCTGAAATCCAAAATATTTTATTTGAAATGCAAGAGCAAGCAAAAACTAATGAAGAAATATCTATTTTTTTAAATAAGATGTATCAAGAATTTACTGAGGTATATGCAAACTTTGAGGAAATTATTTGGGATTTTAGAAAGGAGAAGACTAACTTAGCTGTAAGTATTAATCATATGGGACAAAGTATTAATAAATATATAAATAGTTTTCAGACAAATATGATTGACGATGATGTATCAAATAAAGCTTTGGAAAGACTGAAATTCATAAAACAAAATTCTTTTAAGAATATACAACAAGTAATAGCTATTAATGGCTTACAACCAAATGTGAATGAAGTCTTGCAATCTATCAATAGGGGAAGCCCTGTTTATGAAGAGATAAAAGAAGCAATACAGGATAGTGATAGTGAGACATTTAAGGCACTTGATAATATAATTGACACTCTTCCACAATCAATTGTACAAACCCTAACAATTATTGCTAAAAATTCTCAAACTGGAGTAAAAAGGGCAGAAGAAGGAATTGACTTTTTACGCCGGGAAATAGAGACTTCTTTTAATCAAGCGATGGATAGAGCATCGGGAGTATATAAACGGAATGCCAAGGGTGTAGCAATTATGTTGGGAGTTATTATTGCTGCCAGCTCTAATGCAGATGCATTTCACATGATAAATCGACTTTCTAAAGATTCGGCAATTCGAAATACAATTATTAATAATGCAGGAGAAATTTTATGGCAGAGCCCCCAATCTGCACTTAATCTTGATGCCTTAAAGAACCAAACTGATTTGGCATTAAATGATATATCTCTACCTTTGGGGTGGACGGATACAAATTTAAAACAACAAGTATTTTCTCAAAAGGGGGGAATTCCTGTATTTAGGCACTTGAGCATATTTGCTGGTTGGGTTTTAAGTGGAATTGCGATTGCTATGGGTGCACCTTTCTGGTTTGACATTCTAAATAAGATAGTAAATGTTCGTAATTCTGGTAAACCCCCAAATTCATAGAGAAAAAAGAATTAAGAAAGAGAAGAGAGAAGAGTAAAGTGGCAATCTAAAACTCCTTCACTTTTTTCTTTTTTTATGAAATTAGTGAATGAAATTAGTAAGTTGATATTTGTGGAGTACTAGGGTATTTTGTAAAATAAATTACGGTACACAGGTTGTCCCTTCTTTTGGGTAGCTATTTCCCTCTCAGTCCTTACCGGAAGAGGGTTTTCTGATAACCACTTGTCACTGTTTTCCCTTATCAAACAGGGATTTCCTGAAAGTCGACTACACATTTCTGTTGCCAGAAAATGAATATCAGTCTGTAGAAAAACTACCCCCCCTGGGGCCAAACATTCTCCTAATCCTTTAACTAGTTCTGGTTGTAATATCCTTCGTTTAGCATGGCGATGCTTAAACCAAGGATCAGGGAATTGAATGCTTACCCACTTTAATACCCCTGGAGGGAGGGATGATAATAGTGATTGAATGGAGGTGTTAACATTACAAAATAAATAATGCAAGTTTGTTAAACCTAACGTTTCTCTTACATGATTTGCATTAATTACCAAAGGCTCACGAATTTCCAACCCCAAAAAATTCCAATGAGTTTCTATCTGTGCCATTTCTAATGCAAATTTTCCTTTGGCACAACCAATATCCAAGTGTAGGGGTTGACTAGGATAGCTGTAGATTTTCCCCCATTCGAGAGGTTTAGGAGTTATTTGATACCTTCGTGCCAAGGGGTTAACATGCTGGCGGACTCTAACTTGTAACATTGCTAAACTTTATGCTCTTTGAATAATGCTATTAACAATTTAACGAAAAATTTCGATTACGGCTTAGTTGATTCTTGTTTTACTCAACTCACGATTGTCTTTATTCTTCCTTTGAATTAATGCTTTTTACCTTTATATAGGTTAAATAGGATTTTTAACCCCATAAGAACTTTCTATAGGTTTTTCTTTACTATTTCATTTAAGTGTTGGTAATTTTATTATCTAAAACATATTCTCAAATTGATTGTATTTAGCATATATATGTTAATTAGTATTACCTTATTAAGGGATAATACTAAATATAATAATGGCCAATTAAGTAGATATATTGACTCTATATTTCATGCTATTTTCCAAAAATTTAATTCTAAAAAATATTTCTTCATATCCATCGTGAATAAATAGCAAATATGGTAAAAATTTAATTTATTTATATAATTAAAGCTCATGCTATAAGGGTAACCTGACATATACAGAATACTAATTAGTCATTTATCTGATTTCCAAATCGAAACAGGATAATTATAAGTATGAAGTCAATATTTGTAGCTTATGAAAGAAATTCACCTTAGCCTATTTTATCAGAAATAATAATTAACATAGCAGAAGTAGATTTACCGGTCACTAGAATGATTAGGAATAATCATTTGCTCAAAACCCAGGATTAACTCATGATTCAGGGTATACTTGTAATTGCGTAAGGTGTTGGTCCGAATTTATCATTAATAGTTAAATCCTGATTTAAAAGTGTGGCAATAGCGAAGAAATTAGTATTATTTTTTACTTCTGACAATTTTCTTAACATCATGTTGCAATGTGTTTCTCATAATGTTATTTCTCGTTCATCATCTTCAAATAATCTTTATTTGATGTAAAACATGGTAATCATAATAGCCTGTTCATAAAACTCTCATCGCTTTGCAAGGGGAAGTAAATTTATAACTTTACGGATTCTCAGATAGCTAAACTAATTTGAGGTAAATTCTTTTAGAAAAAGGATGTAAGTAATTAAACTTTATAGGTAAGATTCAAAATTAATTATAAAATTTTTCAGCTTGATAAAACCAGAAATATTACATACTTATGGCTAAACAAAAGGGCAAAGTTTATCTTGTAGGTGCAGGAACAGGGAATGTAGCACACCTTACTGTGAAAGCATACAATATCTTAAAGAGTTCTCAGGTTTTAGTTTATGATGCACTGGTAGATATTGAATTATTGAGACTATTACCCCCGGACTGCCTGAAATTAGAAATGGGTAAACGAGGTGGTAAACCGAGTACTCCCCAAAAGTATATTAATCAGTTATTAATTAAATACTGTCATCAAGGTATGCAAGTCATTAGGTTAAAATCTGGAGACCCATTTATTTTTGGTCGTTGTACATCAGAAATTTATGCCTTGAAAACAGCAGGTTGTAAATTTGAGGTGGTTCCTGGGATTTCCTCAGCTTTAGCTGCACCTTTATTAGCAAGCATACCACTCACAGATCCTATAATGAGTCGTTGTTTTGCTGTGTTAACTGCTCATGAGCCGGATTCATTAGATTGGGATGTCCTTTCACGGATTAATACTCTGGTAGTTCTAATGGGTGGTAAAAGTCTGGGAGAAATAGTTTGCCAGCTATTGAAGAATCACCGTTCATCTAATACACCAGTTGCTATTATCCGTTGGGCAGGAACTAATCAGCAGAGAGTTTGGACGGGCACATTATCTAATATTTTAGAAAAAACTGGTGAAGAAAAACTTTCACCTAGTATTATTGTGATCGGGGAGGTTGTTGAACTCCGCAAATACTTGCAATTTTAGAATCAAGGGATAGAAAAGGAAAAAAAGAGGATTACGTATTAGTATATATTAATTTTCGACATGATTTTACCTGATCTGAAATCTAAAATCCAAAATTAACAATGGCAACTCTTTCCTTGACAGATAGAACTATTCTTGTCACTCGCTCTGTAGGACAGTCTAGCGAGTTTACTCAATCACTTATTCATGCTGGTGCTAAAGTTATTGAAATGCCAACCTTGGAAATAGTTGCACCTTCAAGTTGGGAAAGTTTAGATAATGCAATCATGAATTTGGCTAAATTCAACTGGCTAATTCTTACTTCAAGTAATGCCGTCAATTTCTTTTTTGATCGCTTGAATGCCCATGGTCAAGATGTCTCTGAACTAGGAGAAGTAAAAATAGCTGTAGTTGGTGAAAAAACAGCCCAAACCTTAAAACAGAAGGATTTACAACCAGATTTTACTCCCCCTAATTTTGTTGCAGATTCTATAGTAGAAAAATTTCCTGAAGAATTCTCTGGAAAGAAAATATTATTTCCCAGAGTGGAAAGCGGTGGCAGGGATTTTTTGGTAAGAGAATTTACTGCCAAAGGTGCTGAGGTTGTCGAGGCTGCAGCATATCAATCTGTTTGTCCCAGTAATATTCCACCAGAAGCTAAATTGGCTCTAAAAAAGTTTAATGTAGACGTAATTACTTTTGCAAGTTCCAAGACAGTAAGGTTTTTCTGCCAACTATTAGCAAAAACATTTAATGTCAAATGGAGCGGAGATAGCAAAACTGAGGAGGAAAACCTAAGACGAGTGGTAAAAAAATACTTACAAGGAGTGTGTGTCGCTTCCATTGGTCCCCAAACATCAAAAAGTTGTTTTTCCCTGATAGGACGTGTGGATTTAGAAGCAAAAGAGTATACTTTAGATGGTTTGATTAAAGCACTAGTTGAATGGAATTGTTTTTTAAATAAGTAATCATTTAGAATTTTTGTCAAGATATTAAATGAGGAGTTATAAAATTTTGTGATCGAGAATCATGTAATATCAAGTTGTGGAAAAACTTATGCAACAACTACAAAAATATAGGTTTCTTACATTCAACTCTCAATATGACAGAATTCTTATGAAATTTTTAGAAGTACCAAATTAACACAGAGAGTTAATTTAACCGACATACAGAGATAGTTACAATTTGTCACCAGATTGAGCATTCTAATGATTGATTGATAGTTACTTATACAGGAGAATATAACCTTTATCTAGTGGCAAACCAGAATGGGTTTAATAAAAAGTATGTCTACAGAATTCTATCGTAAACTCAGAGTATTTCTCTAAAAATTTTAATATTGAATTCTTAATTTTTACTTATTTTCTATTGACTTGTTCCTATTCTACATTCTTACCCAAAATCTAAAGTCCAACAAGCATATTATTAAATGGCCAAACGAATTATTGGTCTAACTGGTGGTATAGCTACTGGTAAGACAACTGTCTCAAATCATTTAGCCAAAAAATATAACCTGTCCATTCTAGATGCTGATATCTATGCTAGAGATGCAGTAGTTGTAGGTTCACACATTCTAAAAATGATCGTACAAAGATATGGTAGACAAATATTACTAATTGATGGAAATCTCAATCGCCAAAAACTAGGTGAAATTATTTTCCATAACCCTGAAGAGCGTTCTTATATAGAAGATCTAATCCACCCTTATGTACGTGATCGTTTCCTGGAGGAAATTAAACAATCATCAGATAAAGTACTCGTACTAGTTATACCCCTATTATTTGAAGCAGGAATGAGTAACCTGGTCACGGAAATTTGGGTAGTTTTCTGTAATATACAGCAACAACTAGCTAGATTAACACAGCATAATCAATTAACTATAGAGGAAGCACAAGCAAGAATTGACAGTCAAATACCACTGTCGAACAAGATCGACCTTGCAGATGTAGTTCTAGAAAATAATTTAACACTGGGAGAATTGTACATGCAAATAGATCAAGTTTTACTTAGGTGAGATTATTAATTTAAAATAGAGATGAAAATAAAGGGCTCTTAAAAAATATTTTCTATATAGAAAAACCATACTAATTGCTTTAATACAAGACTAATATATGAAAAGTACAAAAAATCTAGTACTCTGCGCAAGAAATAATGTTTTTTAGTTTATTATTCGTATCTAATCAGTAAATCAAAGTAGAACTCTACTACCCAGATTTTTTGGACAATAAAATGCCTTCTCATCCTAGAATTACTTAGATAGATACCAAACAAATTAAATTCATAATCAATGATATTAATTTGTTTAGGAGTTTATTGATCTTACAAAATACTCTGATAAATTGTCAGATGATATTAATAGTTATAACAACAATCATAAAGTCTCTAATCTCATTTTATTTATAGAATAAAAGCTTATATACTGCTTCCTTGTAACCTTATTTTTAACTTTTTTATAATTAATAATTGCCTGATATAAATCACTTATGGAGATGAATATCGATGTAAATCTACATTACTGCGTAAATATTGGTACATTGTCTAACATTATGTGTAGTCTTCAATAAAATTTGCTTTCTTACTTCTTCTCTTGGAATAGGGAAAATTATCTTTATAAATTATTAAATACTAAATTTATGATTTCCTCATGATTTTGGTTTATAAATAAATCATGTCTCTGATAAATCCATGCCTTTCATATACGTGGTTACCAGATTAGAATTTACTTATGTGATCCGCTAGTATAATGTTGACTAGATATTCATAGTCTATATGAAGAGATTTTTTTACCAAGTACATTAATTACCTTCTCTAATATTTGCTCACCCCACCAAATGTATTTATTAAAATTCAATTCTTTCCTGAAATAAATGAACTGAAAAAGTGAAATCTCCTCCCCTCATGGTTTCCATGAATATTCAAAAAAATCACTGCTTATATCTACTTCTATTCCTACTTGTACTTAGGGAGCAGATGAAAGTATTAAAGTAAAATAATTTCAGTGATTCGCATGCTTGATATTACAGGCATTAATATAAAGTTAAGGTCGGAAGATATAGCTAAACCTCAAGTTTTTTTCTCTAAGAGAAGCTGTATGTACATGGAACATTGATGGGGTTGCTTCTTAATATTATTTTCCCATATAAATTATAAATTAGAGAGTAGTAAGGTACTGTGATTATCAATTAATGTGGGGATACCAGAAGAGGAAATAGCCCCATATCGCTGAAAACACTGGCGTAGATGGGTTGAAAATTCAGGGTAATCTAGTAATGCATCGCCGCAAGCAACGGTTGCCCAAAAATCTTTAAAGCTAGGAGCAAGCTCCTCTGCTTGTAGTGGTGATAGGTTAAAAGGTGGTAAACTTAAAAACCTAACAAGAAAAGGAAGACTCCTATCTCTCATCCATTCTCGAGAAGAATGTTGAAAGTTAGGAAATTCTGGCAGAGATTCCACCCTGTAAGATAAAAATTGTAACCATTCTCTACCATAATTATCTTGATGAAATTCAAGAATACGATAAGGATGGGGATAGCTAACTAGTGAACCTGTTGTTATCTCATATATACCATGAGACTGGGCAACATCTTGAACATGTAAATGTCCGGTGAATATTAGTTTGACCCCATGTCTTGCCAATACTTGCAATAGCTCTGATGCGTTTTGTAGAATATAATTCTGTACCATCGGATGTTGGGATTGATTGGGTAAATGCTCAATCACATTATGATGTACCATTACTAAAACTAGATCGTCTCCAGTATTAGCTAGAACTCCTTTCAGCCATTCTAATTGATGTTGATCTAATCTTCCTAATAGTTTTCCCTCATAATCAAACGAGTTAGAATTTAATCCAATTAGTTTCACAGTTGGCATTAATTCACAGATATAGTAACTCTGCTCTGGTTGATTATAACCAAATTTACGGTAATAGTAAGGGAAATCTCTGAAAGAAATGGATTGTGAATCTGCTCGTAATACTGGAACATCATGGTTGCCAGGAACCACATATACAGGAAAAGGTAATTTTGACAGGCGCTCACTTAACCAACTATGATTTTCTGCCTCCCCATGCTGAGTTAAATCTCCGGGAATTAGTAAAAAATCTAATTCTAATTGCGTCAAATGTTCTAGTACACTTTCCAATGCATGGATACTAACTTCTACCCAATGAAATCGACTGGGATGTTGCCAAATTGTGTGAGGGAGAGCAATATGTAAGTCACTGACTATCGCAAAACGAAATTTATAAGCCATTGAATTAAAGTCAATTTTAAAATCGGGGTGTAAAAACTCTCTATTCAAAGATTATAACTTTACCTATATTATGTAGTTATAAGTTGATCCCTTAATATGATCAGTAAAGACTAGAAGATAAGAATGAGTAAAAAAGATGAAGATTAAAGTTATAGGGTACTAACCAAGAATGACATACTCTAGAGAAAATAGTGGGTATATAATACCTAAACTTATAAGAAGATAATGAAAGTTAAAATATAATAATTAGTATGTTAAGAATTGAGAGCTGCGTGAATGGAATAGTGACTGATAGGATTAGTATCTAAATGAGTATATTAGACTTGCTAAAACTAATATCTCCGAGGATAAAACAACCCGGACAGTCAAAAAAGCAAAATTATGTATTTCGCCTTATCTAACATAGCTAATACCTTTTTTACCAAAGACTTTGAAATCTATCTTGTGTTCAAGGTATTAGGATATACTAATTTCTAGTTATTCCAGGTTTTATTCCGTTTATCTTATCTGCTAAAAGCTTGACGATAATGCTGTGTATGTTCATGTTTTCATTTCAAGGAACTGAATGAATTCCCCCCCCTCTGGAATAACCAAAATATTTGTCATTCTTAGTAGATGAAGATTTTCATAACCACCCTTTTTAGCAGCTGCTAACTGCACTGAATCTTAAGAGCTAAAGTATCTTCATTAGAGTAACTTAGGATTTTAAATCTGTATGTCAAAAACTTATAAAATATATATGGATGCTTTTTGCAAAATCTGAGTAACTAAGCACTACAATAAATTACATAGTAGTTATTATGAATATGATATTTATTTAAAGTACTAAATTAAGATAATTGTCCTTCCTAATATGTATAGTGGGAATATAAGAATTATTCCAGTCAAGTGAGTAAATATTAACTGATTGAATAATATAACTAACTTAATGTTAAGTGATTACATAAATATAATTGTTAATATTATTATATTAAGATTCAGTAATTATTTTTAATAATTGCTGAATCTTTTTCAGGTCATTAACTTGACGTTTTGATTGAAAATATTTTTGAGATTTTTCTAGCAAATTTATAGCTTCTTGCCGTTTATCTTGTATTATTAAGGCATTAGATAAGCGGCAGTAAGCATCAACTTTTTCAGGAGCTCGTTTAACGACTTCTTGATATTTATCAATTGCAGCTTCTAATTGTTTTTGTCTTAATAATGTATCTCCTAATAGGAGATGTACTAAGTCATTTGTGTAATTAATGGCAATTAACTGTTGAAAATATGTCTCTGCATTTGCGTAATCTTTTGCTTTATAAAAAGTAATAGCTTGTCGAAATATAACATTAGTTTTCCATGTTTTAACTGATAAGTAAATCAGGGACAAAATAGGTAAAACAACAGCAATAATGGCAAATAAATCTAACATGATTAATAGCTATAAAATAAATGCAGCGGTAAATAAATAATATCCTAATAATAATTTCCAAACAAATTTTAAAACATATATATAGTTATAAATCACCTTTTTGAGGTGACATTCTTATCAGATGAATACGTAACTACTATCAATAAACTATATAATTCAGTTATAAATCACTGATTTTTGTGATGAGGTTGATATATACCTCTGAGCTAAAAAAGTTCATGAGCCAAGTTGAACATAGCTCTTGGGAATATCCTATTAAATTTTATGGTAAATATACTGTCATTATACTATTTACTAGAATTATATATTTGTATAATCTCCATATTAGGTTTTTTGTATGTCAATTTCAAAGATAAATATAATTAACTGTAATAAATAATATCAGCATTCATGTATTTGTTAGTAATAAAATGATTGTCCTAGCATAACCAAAAGAAAATATGAATAAATAGAAGCTGGAAAAATTTACTCTGTATGTGCAGCTAAAATTAAAAGCTAAAATTAATTTAGTAGCAAAAACTATTTTCTATATCTTCAAGGTAAATTCCTCGGAAACTGATGAAAGATGGGGCTTGTCTGTCAAACTTAAGATAATACCCGTGCATCAGTATGAAATATTTCTACCAATCACAAAAAGCTAATACCAATATTACAACTTATAGTAATAATGCTCTACACTCCATTGATATTCCTACAGTATATAGATTTCTTTCATTAGCCAAGTTTCTTCCTGCCCGTAGTCTTTTTCCGGATTTCTATTGCACTATTATAACTATTGTACGTATTCTCACATAATATAATAGGAGAATCACAAAATTATTTAATCTGCTGATAACAGAGTTCCACTCACAAGTTAAGACAAAGTTGAAACTAGATGAGAAATACATTTACAAACTAAAATGTGTACTTTTAATTGAGATTGAATTAGTGTTTCTTTATCTTCCAGAGAAGTTCTACCCTACCTTTAGCCTCGGAAATATTTGCTGAGTCAATATTCTATATGACTGTTTCTAGAACAATTTGCTTAGGTTTTTTAGTAGTAATCGCAGTAGGAACAATCCTATTAATGATGCCTTTTGCTAATAGTGCTGGTATATGGAATGATCCAATTGTATCTCTGTTCACTTCAGCATCAGCAGTTTGTGTTACTGGGTTAGTAGTAGCTGATACTGGTACAGATTTTTCTTTTTGGGGTCAATTATTAATTCTGCTGCTAACACAAATTGGTGGCTTGGGTTATATGACCACAACTACTTTCCTAATTTTACTAACTGGTAAAAGATTTGACTTACGCCACAAAAGGGCTATTCAGCAGGCTTTGGACCGACCAGGTATTAGTGGTAGTAGTAATATTATTCGTTCTATTGTAGCCACAACATTAATTTTTGAAGTTACTGGTATGTTGTTATTATTACCAGTCTTTGTGAAAGATAGTGGATGGCAGAGAGGAATTTGGCTAGCAATTTTTCATAGTGTTAGTGCTTGGAATAACTCTGGTTTCAGCTTATTCTCTGATAGCTTTATAAGGTACCAGTCCTCAGCTTTACTAATATTTACTATTTCCGCCTTGGTTATTTTGGGGGGGATTGGCTATCAAGTTATTTTAGAAATGTTTTTCTGGTTGCATGCTCGCTGGAATGGAAAACATGAAACACTAACTTTCTCTTTAGGTTTTAAGGTCGCCACTAGCACAACTATAGCTCTTATTATTCTAGGGATAATAGCATTTTCTCTGGTGGAATTGAGAGTTCCGGAAAGGTTTGGCAGTCTTAGCAGTTATGAGCGATTTTTAATTGCCTTATTTCAATCAGTTAGCACAAGAACAGCTGGTTTTAATAGCATTGACATTTATAAAATGAGCAATGCCGGATTATTTATTGTGATTGCTTTAATGTTTATTGGTGCTAGTCCTGGTGGTACAGGTGGAGGTATTAAAACAGCAACTCTTAGAGTGTTAACTAGTTGCACTAAATCAATTTTACAGGGTAAGGAGGAAGTAATTATATATGAACGAAAAGTGTCAAATTCATTGATTTTTAAAGCTACAGGTGTATTAATTGGTTCTGTAGGAACAGTAATTATATCTACAGTGATAATTTCTATTACAGACCCTAATTTACCCTTTATTCAAATATTATTTGAGGTAGTATCTGCATTTGCTACCGTTGGTTTATCTACTGGAATTACAGCAGGTTTGTCTAGCCTGGGTAAAATAATTTTAATTATTACCATGTATATTGGCAGGGTGGGGATATTACTTTTAATGTCATCCATATTTGGTGATCCTCGCCCCACACAAATTCATTATCCAGAAGAAAGTTTGCTTGTTGGATAAATTAAATAATAAATAATAAGCACTTGTTATTTATTATTTAATAATGAATGATTAACAATCAGAAAAATTGGTCATTAATTCTCTACCCTGGATTATACTATTAATCATAAAATAAGTACTCATAAAACCCCTTTTTACTTTTTCAGTTCAATTTTTCTATGATAAATACTCTCTGAATTGATTAAATACATAAGAACGTTATATGACATAAGTAATCAAATCCTAATATATGGTTACTTCTAAATGTCTATATCAATTAGGAATAACAATAGTGAACTTGTCATCATTAAAATTTTTTCGTAATTTAATTAAAGACGACCAGCAGTTTGCAGTCATTGGATTAGGTCGTTTTGGTCGTTCTGTTAGTACAACATTACACAAGTTGGGTTATCAAGTACTAGCTACAGATATAGATGAAAAGCGTGTAGCCCAAGCCTTAACAGAAAATATTGCTGGTCACGCGGTGAAAATAGATTCTACTGAGCCGTCAGCATTAAAAGAAGCTGGGATATTTGAAGTTGATACTGTTATTGTGGGAATTGGCAATTACATTCAAGAGAGTATAATTACTACATTAAATGTCAAAGAGGGCGGTGTATCTAATGTCGTGGCTAAGGCATCAAGTGAAGTCCATTGTAAACTATTAAGAAGAGTAGGTGCAGATCACGTTGTATTTCCTGAATATGAAGCAGGTTGTGCATTAGCAAGAACACTAACTAAGCCATCAATTTTAGAAAGATTCGATATTGATCCAGATAATAGTATTGTAGAGTTGATTGTACCAGAAGAATTTCACGGTAAGAATATTGCTGAATTGCATTTACGTAATCGCTTTGGCGTCAATGTATTAGCAGTTAGTGAAGGGGGAAAATTTTTAATTAATCCAGGTCCGGGTAAACGTTTACAAAAGGGATCTATTATGGCTGTTATAGGAAGGAACCAAGATATTAATCGGTTACCAATTTGAGCACAAAAAAATTTGCTTGGCTAGGAACTGGGTAATTTACATATTGCCTTCTGATCCCTTAAAAAAAATATATTATGCTAGTCAAATGCTTCAGAATAACCGCTAAAGCTTTAGTCTATGACTAAAGCTTTTTTAACCTTTAAGTTATACGTTTCAATGAGGTTTAGTACTATTTATAACTTTACTACTACATGTGTTTAGTAGTGCATAATTCTAGATCAAAGTAAAAGGCAAAGGTTAGAATTCCTGGTTGTTACCCTGCCTTTTATTTTTCTCTGAATCCTAATAAGTGATAATTAGGGGCATGGGAAGACGATAAGTCAGTTTCATCTTCCCTGGTACTTATAAGTTAGACAGTAACTTTAGAGTCGGCACCTAGATTTACTAATCTTTCTGTTAGCAACTGTTCTAAGTTTTCTAATGCTTTTGTAAATCCCTTAATACCTTCATCTAGCTTATCAGATGCCATGCGATCTTCAGAGTGCATTTTTTCAAAAGCAGCCTTATCCATGGAAATTTTTTCAAGATTCATGCTGGATGCTTTTTCACCATCTAATTTCTGAGGTAATTCACCAATTGTGTCTTGTAACTCACCCAGTAAATTAGGTGAAATTGTTAGTAAATCACAACCAGCCAATCCAGTAATTTCGTCTATGTTACGGAAGCTTGCTCCCATGACCTCTGTTTGGTAATCAAACTTCTTGTAGTAGTTGTAAATTTTAGTTACAGACAAAACTCCAGGGTCTTCCGCAGGAGGATAATTGTCACGCCCAGTTTCCTTCTTGTGCCAGTCAAGAATCCTTCCTACAAAAGGAGAAATCAACGTTACTTTTGCCTCTGCGCAAGCGATTGCTTGGTGTAGACCAAATAATAAAGTTAAATTACAGTGAATTCCTTCTTTTTCAAGTATTTCCGCAGCACAAATACCTTCCCAAGTAGAAGCAATTTTAATTAAAATACGATTACGGGAAACCTCAGCATATTCATATTGAGCAATTAGTTCCCTTGCTTTCCTCACTGTAGCCTCTGTATCATAAGACAAACGAGCATCTACTTCTGTAGATACCCTGCCGGGTATAATTTGCAGAATCTTTAATCCGAAAGATACAGCTAGACGGTCAAATGCCAAAGAAACAACATCTGCCTGGGAAACATTAGTTCCCAGATCTTTCCTAGCTTTTAACAAGGTTTGATCCACAATGTCCTGATACTCTGGCATTTGTGCTGCGGCCGTAATCAAAGAGGGATTAGTCGTTGCATCCTGAGGCCTAAACTTTCCAATTGCCTGGATATCTCCTGTATCTGCTACCACAACAGTCATTTTCCGCAATTGTTCCAGTAAATTCTTAGCCATACATAGCTCCTTCAATATAATTGATTCAGGACTAATATGATTTTTCTCGTTGCTGATTTTCAGATATGTGTGAGTAGAAAATTGGCAATTGATCTAATGTCTTTTATTCAACGATTACCAATTACACCTTAACAATTTTGCACATAGGCCTGTTTTATTCCCCCAGCACTATTTTAGGCATGTTATTTCGAAATTGGCTGTGAGTTTATATGCATTTTGATTAAAACAGATTACAGTTTTATCCATTGTTGATAAATGTAAGATCAACTTAGTTCCCTATTTTCATATTTCTGTTGCTATAGTGGTATTTGCCTCACACAACCCTTGATATTTACATTAGTACCCGGAGCTTTTCTGATTTTACTATTTACTGCTAGTTCTTGTTAAAAATTAAGAAATTAAGGAAAAACAATGAATATTTAATTAAAAAAATAGACATATTTTGTAATTTCTCTATATATTTATTTTTTTGTATTTTTGTTGTCATTAAAAATATGTATGTTATCTGAACAAATCAATCCGTATTTTATGTGGGATTTTAATTAAAATGACAATTAGTAAATTATCAAGAGGATATTTGAACATACTGCATATTGAATTCATGTCATAGATAGATGATATTCACCTATCTATGACATAGACCATGATTAAATTTAACAAAATCCTTTTCTATGATTGCTGGAAGATGACCTATATCTTAGGGTTTGCTATACAAATAAGAAATTAAGTGTGATGAATATAACACAAGGGTAAAATAATCAAAATCATAATTTAGTCGAATCATATATACTTTATGAAAGTACTTTTATCGTGTTTCAAATCTATAGTAATTTGAGGGTGTTTTTTTGCCAAGCGACTGATGGATATTATTACTAGTCTGAATTTATAGTAAGTACTACTAGATACCAGACAGTTTATTCAATACCAACTCAAAGTAAGATTTACAACTAAACAGGTTTAAATAGTTTCAACTGAAATATTAATTGGTCTACAGACTGATAGTACCAACTATCAAAAGTTTTTTTCTTGGTTTCTATTTGAATAGACCTAATTAAGTAAAAATAATTGTAGTGTGTCATGCTATAAGCTAGCAAATAATATAATTGTAAGTATGCTATATATAAAATTCGTGTAGGCAGTGAAAAATGTAACAAATAATTATATCACCACAAATTATTCCATTTTTAATTAAAATTGAGTAATGACTTAGACACTATTATGTATCAAGAATTACTATTGATTAATGGACAAGGTAACCTCGTATTTCTGCAGAATTGCAGTTAACAGTGTGATTCCAAATTTAGTTGTATGCATTTTTGCAAAAATTAATCTAATGCTAATATTTCCGTTAATAATCTTTTTAGGAGTTGATTTAAATATCCATTTACACAATGAAAAAATAGCCTGTCAATTTTCATAAAGCCGGATTTTCAGCAATACTTTAGCATGTGAATGGAGTATAGCATTTTAATTTAATTGAATTACCTTATTACTAATTCCAGCAATAACTCAACTTATCTTATAAGTTGTATAAGATAGGAAAAAATATATTTTCAAGACATGGCCATAACTACTTAGTTAAGTAATATAATTACTGAGATGACCTAAAATAAATAAGGAAAATATCTGATACTAAAACTTTCTTTTTTTGTGGAGATTCAATGAAACTAATTTTTATCTTTAAATTCATTCTCTCATCTAAAGTTACTTTAAACTTGATGTTTTATAATAGGCCAGTATCAGAAATAGTTTGTTTAGCTGCATTATAGTCTCGATCTATAACAAAATTAGATAGAAGTCGATTCTATGAAGAAAACTTATGTTTTTTTTACATTTGTTTAGGCTTAATAAATACAAATGTACCTAGTTTTGAGCGTATTGAAAATATCATCATAACTTCAATAAGTTTTGGAAAAATTGCTGGAAAATAACTACCGTTTATAATGTTTTTTTGCTACAACAAACTAAAAGGACTTAATTGTTTTATAGAGTTGATACATAAAATAGAGTGCAATTTCTGTGAAACAGGCTACAATCAAAACAGTTTTTACTGAAAAATATTCCCGTACTCTATAGTTTGTGTGTCAGGATTAGTAATCCTCTTGATAAGTCAAATTGCCTTTGAGACTATCTTGCCGGCGTTTTGTCCGTAAAACATTGGCATTGGCATTTTCTTGAAATCAAAAAGTTTATCTACGAAACACACCTCTGTTTTGAGGCAAGGCAGGGATATTAAACTGGGACTAAATATCTATCAGATAATATCCACCAAGGGAATTAGCAAAATGCCCTCTTAGAAAAATTTAGCCAATTCATGATAAGGGCGGCAGTGAAAATCTTGAGTCATTGATTCTGCAAGGAGCATGAGGAACGCGGCATGAACCAGGCTAACAACGTACTCGAAAATATATATCAGCCTGACTTAGAAATAATAAATCAACCTGAAATCGAGTTGGAAGAACTCTTACTCGAAGAGGAAGAAGAAGACCTACTAATTGTCGATGATGGTGAAGTAGATGAATTTTTAGAGCCCCGGTCTGATGATGACGCAAAGTCTGAGAAAGCCGCTAAATCGCGTCGTCGTTCACAAGCTAAGAAAAAACATTATACTGAGGACTCTATACGTCTTTACCTGCAAGAAATCGGCCGAATTCGTCTTTTGAGAGCCGATGAGGAAATTGAATTGGCAAGAAAAATTGCTGATTTGCTGGAAATGGAACGTGTACGTGATCGCCTTTACGACCAACTTGCACGAGAACCAAAATATAGCGAATGGGCAGAAGCCGTTAAAATTCCTTTGCCACAATTTCGCTATCGCCTTCACATTGGCCGCAGGGCAAAGGATAAAATGGTACAGTCAAACCTCCGCCTTGTGGTTTCAATTGCGAAAAAGTATATGAATCGAGGCTTATCTTTCCAAGACTTGATTCAAGAAGGCAGCTTGGGCTTAATTAGAGCAGCAGAAAAGTTTGATCACGAAAAGGGTTATAAGTTTTCCACCTATGCTACTTGGTGGATTCGTCAAGCAATTACTCGTGCAATTGCTGATCAGTCTCGTACTATTCGTCTCCCAGTTCATCTTTACGAAACTATATCTCGTATTAAGAAAACTACTAAATTGCTTTCCCAGGAAATGGGTAGAAAACCAACTGAGGAAGAAATTGCGACTCGTATGGAAATGACCATTGAGAAGCTTAGATTTATTGCTAAATCAGCTCAGTTACCTATTTCTTTAGAAACACCTATTGGTAAAGAAGAAGACTCCCGTTTAGGAGATTTTATTGAATCTGACGGTGAGACCCCAGAAGATCAAGTTTCTAAGGGTTTGTTAAGAGAAGATTTAGAAAAAGTACTAGATAGCTTGAGTCCCAGGGAAAGAGATGTTTTGAGGTTGCGCTATGGTTTGGATGATGGACGTATGAAGACATTGGAGGAAATTGGGCAAATTTTCAATGTCACCCGCGAGCGCATCCGCCAAATAGAGGCCAAAGCACTGCGTAAGTTACGTCATCCCAACCGTAATAGTGTTTTAAAGGAATATATACGCTAAGTATTTACATTTAATTAACAAAATACTACTTTCAAATCAATATTGGACAGAAGGAGAAGATAATTCTCCTTCTGTCTGTTTTCTTATGAAGTTAAACTATAGTAGTAAATAAATAAAAATGAGTTATAGCAAAATGCAATACATTATTTGTATCCATAATTAGTCCGTACTTAGGTCTGTAGGCACATTCCATTCCTCTACATATATAGAAGTATACATAATTGTTCTAGCATAATTTGTTTCACGTACATACTTGCATTTTGGTAGTTTAATAAGTAATTAAAAAATTACAAGAGAAAGCAAAGAAGGGATTAACTTGAGTAACAACATAAAAGGTATTGCACCACATGGAGGGTATCAGGTAAATCGTATTGCTACACCTGAACAAGTAAAAGAGTTTACATCCAAGGCCAATTTTTTACCCCGTGTGCAATTGAATAAAAGATCTGTTTCCGATCTAGAAATGATTGCGATTGGTGGTTTTAGTCCCCTCACTGGTTTTATGGATCAGGATGACTACAATCAGGTAGTATCGGACATGCGGATGGCTAATGGTGTGGCTTGGTCTATTCCCATTACCCTTTCTGTATCAGTATCGGTGGCTGCTAACCTCAAAGAAGATAGTTTAGTACGTCTAGATAACGCAAAAGGTAAATATATTGGTGTTTTACACCTCAGTCAAAAGTACACTTATGATAAGCACCGAGAAGCTGTAAAAGTTTATCGGACTGATGAAGAGAATCATCCCGGTGTTCAAGTGGTTTATAGTCAAGGAGAGGTTAATCTGGCTGGTGATGTTTGGCTACTAGAACGTACCCCCCATCCTCTGTTCCCATCATACCAAATAGATCCTGTAACCTCACGGTTGATATTGAAAGATAAGGGTTGGAAAACCGTGGTTGGTTTCCAAACTCGTAACCCCATTCATCGTGCCCATGAGTATATTCAAAAGTGTGCCTTGGAAACAGTAGATGGTTTGTTCTTACATCCTTTAGTAGGAGCAACCAAATCAGATGATATTCCTGCTGACGTTCGGATGCGGTGTTACGAAATTTTGTTGGAACATTATTATCCTAAAGACCGAGTGCTTTTAGCGATTAACCCCTCTGCAATGCGCTATGCTGGGCCAAGGGAAGCGATTTTTCATGCTCTAATACGTAAAAACTATGGTTGTACACACTTCATAGTAGGACGCGACCATGCTGGGGTTGGTGATTATTATGGTACTTATGATGCCCAGGAGATTTTTGATGAGTTTCAGCCAGGAGAGTTGGGTATTACACCAATGATGTTTGAACACGCTTTTTACTGCACCCGGACAAAACAAATGGCAACAACCAAAACAAGCCCCAGCGTTCCAGAAGAAAGAGTTCACTTGTCTGGAACTAAAGTTAGAGAAATGTTACGCCGGGGAGAATTACCACCCCCAGAGTTCTCTCGTCCTGAAGTCGCAGCAGAATTAGCAAGATTTATGCAGTCAAAAAGACCATGTTAATGTAAAAAGTAACAGGGCAAATATTTATTTTGATTTTGTGCTTTTAGTTTTGACCTATTAAGCTAATAAGTCAATCAAAATCAAACAATTTCTGTCCAAAGATTGTAGGTATTTAAAAGTTGATAAAGCAACATTCTCCAAAGCCTAATTACTCATTAGTTTATCTCAACCGAATGTAAATGATAAACAGAAAATTATCAGATTGGGGATTTAAGAAGTAAGAAGAGGTAACATCTCTTTTATACTCTGACTCATAAATGACTTAGGATTGCTATAACTGATTGGCTGAGGACTGAAAGCTAATTATGAAGCGGCGGACTTTTTTGCAACGGTTTGGACCCCTTGTTGCGACTATGGGGTTGTCTCAGATTGAGTTACTATCTTTAGGCAATTGTTATTATCAAGCTTTGGCACAACCAAGTTCACGTAAATTTGCCTTATTAGTAGGAATTAATGAATATTCTCAAAACCCCCCTTTAGGTGGCTGTGTAGCAGATTTAGAACTGCAAAGGGAACTTTTAGTTCATCGCTTTGGTTTTTCTAGTTCTAATATTCTCACTTTAAAAGATGAGCAGGCTTCTCGAGGTTTTATTGAGGATGCTTTTCTTGAACATCTAATCAAGCAAGCAAAACCAGAGGATGTGGTAGTTTTCCATTTCAGTGGTTATGGTTGCCAGGTTGAGGAGCAAACAACACTCCCAAGATCAAAAAATGCCTTAGTAACTGTTGCTAGTACAGGTGAACGAGAGGATTATTTGCTAGAAAACAATCTGAAATTGCTAGTACAATCACTGGCAACAGATAAAGTGACAATGGTGTTGGATAGTAGTTATTATCCTCCTTATACTCAATTCCCATCTGGATGGCTTATTCGTGCTTGCTCCTCCACTGTAAGAGCCACTGAGGAACAAACCAAATTACAAGTAAAACTTACTGAGCAGTTAGCTACCAGAAATATATTGGGTAGTAACTCTCCACCAACTGTACTCACTCCCAACTGTGACGGTAAAAAAGTTGCCAGGGAGCTGCTATTTTATGGCTGGAGTGTTGGTTTATTTACTTATACCTTGACCCAATATTTGTGGGGAATTACACCCCAAACCACGGTGCAGTTTTTCTTGTCTCAAGTAACCAATTCTATGTATCGTCTAGGGAATTATCAACAACCCCATGCCTTGAATGCTAAAACAAATCAACAGCATATTGCCGATATCTTTTTAACAATCCAAGAAATAGGAGCAGAGGGAGTTATACAGAGCGTTAAAGAAGATGGAGAAACTGTTAACCTCTGGCTGGGAGGAATACCGGCTCAACTCTTATCATACTATGATGTTAACTCTCAATTTACTCTAGTAGGAGCACCAGACAAGGTCAATTTAGTTTTGCGTTCACCTCTAACCATCTGGTCTGATCAATTCCCCACTGTATTATCCGCAAAAGCCCAGGCGAGAAAAGGAGATGTTACATTTGTAATAAAGCCAGGACAGTTAATTCAAGAAAAAATTCGGGTTATTCCGCGCAATATTGGTTTAACTATAGCATTGGGAGCTGAATTAGACAGAATAGAAAGGGTCGATGCCACAAGTGCCCTTTCTACCTTAAACCATGTTTCTTCTGTAATTGCTGGGGAGCAACCAGCTGATTTTGTTTTTGGGAAATTGCCACTTGTCAAACCACCAGAATTAGATACAAATTCTTCAATTATAAATTCTTGTAGTCGTTATGGTTTGTTTTCAATGGCTGGTGATCTCATGCCTAACACTGTAGGTGAACAGGGGGAAGCAGTTAAAATTGCTGTGCAACGACTAACTCCAAATATATATACCTTGGAAGCAGCTAAATTATGGCGATTGACGGAAAATGCAACTTCTTCTCAATTGGCGGTTAAGGTGAATCTGGAAATAGTAACGGGTATTCTTCCCGGAATTATTATCCAACAGGAAACAAGAGCAAGTACTACTACAGGTTCACCCATTAGAAAAGCAGTGAACACTGGCAGCAGACAAATACCTAATGTTCCTATTGGTAGCCATATTCAGTATCGGATTCAAAACTTAACTAATCACTCTATATATGTTATCTTGCTGGGTTTAGATACGTCTATGAGTGCTTATATTCTTTGCCAGTGGGGAGGCATTGGCAATGATGGAAGTGGTCAAGATAAACCTATATTAGAGAATATAGTTATTGCTCCTGGTAAGAGCCTAATTATACCCGGCTTTACTGCCGATTTTCAATGGGCAGTAACAGGACAAACTTCTTTTGCTGAGACTCAGTTAATTTTGAGTAAGGCCCCCTTTAAACATACTATAGAGCAACAAGCCGTAAAATACTATAGTCATGTGTCTAACCATCAACGTATTTATCCCTTGCTTAATCCTATTGAAGTTACCCAAGCACTATTAGAAGATCTACATGATGCAAGCTGTTCCGTTGATGATGCGAATAGTCCATCGAGTTTTTACAGCTTTGATGTTAACAAGTGGGCAAGTTTTAGTTTCATTTATCAAATAGTATAAGTAATATGAGGACTTTATAATAAAAATTATGCACCTAATTTACAAAGTAAATAATTTACTGAAAAAGAAAAAATATGGTTTTATTGAATAAACCAGGAAATTTATTGGGTGGCCAGTTTGTTTGAAGTCCTAGATTATTTTCAATTTGTTGATACTATTAATTAGTGAACTTATAGATACTGAATTAAATAGTTATTAATTATGTAGGTAAACCCACAGGGTATTAATCAAATTTGGGGTTTATTCTTTCATTGTGTTTATTTCTAAGTCAAGTATGGATATTACATATGTAATAAGGGATTTAGTGGAAAGAAATGTTCTATATGAATATTTTCTTTTTGCCTAATAAAGTGTTTAAAAATTCGGTGCTTATGATAAATTATTTCCAATTAATAGGGTCGACTGCGTCAATTTTATTATTGGGTGATACTTGAAGTAAAACGAATTTAATACAAATAGTAGTGAGGGCCTGAGCTCTGCGAGTAAAATTTAAGGTATTATATAAATATAATCATCATTCAGTAATGTTTATCTGCATCAATATAAGCTTGCTTAAATCTTTACGGGATGTTTGTGTGTTAATTCATATTTGGAGTTAAAGTCTTATCAGACTACTAAATAATAAGAATAGTGTGTTGCCAAATAAATTAATTCAGTATATCTACTATCAATGTATTTATTTATATAAAAACTACGGGTATACTTGCATGAAGTTAACACTAAGATATATTATGGACTTGAGAATATGTACATTCAGTGTATTTATCTTGAGATATTTTCGGAAAAAAGTTTTCTAAAAAACTATTAATATTATAAATATTTCTTAATAAATAACCATATTTTCTCTTTAGTTGCAGTAGGGATTTTATCAAAGGAAGTTAAAATTGCATTCTTCAGTGCTGAATGGGATTCACTAACCGGAGGATTGGCATCCAACTGCTTTACTGCCTCTTGAATTACTTTCTGAGCATTCACCGCATTACGCTGCAAATTTGCCAAAACAATATCGACAGTAACGCTATCATGATCTGGATGCCAGCAATCGTAATCTGTCACCAGCGCTAAAGTAGCATAGGAAATTTCTGCCTCCCTGGCCAACTTTGCCTCTGGCAGGTTAGTCATACCAATAATTGTTGCATCCCAACTACGATATAAGTTAGATTCTGCCTTAGTAGAGAATGCTGGTCCTTCCATACAAATATAAGTACCTCTACGGTGGAGGTTAATGTCAGGGATATTAGCAGACATAATGGCATCTGCTAATATCCCTGCCAAATTAGGACAAATAGGATCGCCAAAAGCAATGTGAGCGACTATTCCATCCCCAAAGAAAGTGGAAGCTCTATTTTTTGTACGATCAATAAATTGATCGGGAACTACCATATCTAAAGGCTTCACCCCAGTCTGCAAAGACCCCACCGCACTTGCAGAAATAATGTACTCTACCTCCAGCTGTTTCATGGCATGGATATTAGCACGAAATGGTAATTCAGAAGGTAATAATGTATGATTGCGGCCATGGCGTGGCAAAAAAGCCACAGGAATATTATTTAAGGTGCCTAGAGTAATGGTATCTGAGGGATCACCAAAGGGTGTTTGAAGATTCACTTCTCGGATATTTTGTAGGGCATCCATTTTATATAGACCACTACTACCAATAATTCCAATAGGAGCTTTAGCCATCATACTTTACCTATATGTATTTACAATGCATATTTATTTTACTGGCAAATGGATAATTTCCATAATATTCAGTTATCAATATTCATTATCCATCTCACATTATTATTAATTACTGGACCTTAAATGAACAGGAAAATAAGTAAGTAGAAAAATTAGTATATAGATATTTTAGGAGTTTATATTTTAGGAATATTTATAGTTAAAACTACTACCAGCTTTAACTATAAAAAGCTCTTATCATTTGTCAAAAATTACTAAGGAAATATTACATATACATAATCTTTAAAAAATCAATCTTAACTAAGACAAGGTAAAAACAAAAATCAATATTACCTTTTGTTTTCCGCATGTTAAATGACAGCTGGTTCTTGAGTTTAGTATGTGTATTTTACCTAATAGATTAGTAATAGTGAAATTGCTAGAATTATTCTATAAGCACTGGTGTGCGGCATGTCTAGTGTTGTGAAATAATTTTAATAGTTACATAATAGCAAAGGCTAGAAGAGTAATAATAAAAACTCAAATTAAAATTTGAGTAGTTCTCTTTTAGGAATACCAAACCCACACACTATAATAATGAGTAAAGTTTAAAATATTACTGGGGATGAATTAACTATCAATTTAATTTGAATTTTTAGATCTAAAAAAGAAGTGTCTAAAATATAATTCAATATATAAAATACAAAAGTCCTGATCTTGTATGATTGGAAAATACCTTAAAGGAAATATTAAAGTATATTAATGTGGAAATGTATAGGAAACGATTCTAGTCAGTAGATAGTTTACTATCATTCCCACGAGATTAATTAGTTTCTACTTAGCCATTTCTGACCATCTAAACGTTGGGTTAATCCCCAAATTAAAAGTTCTAAAGTTACTTTGCGCTCATCAATCATAAATGGTTCTAAAGTGCTAGGTTGTTTTCCTTCATGACACGAGAATGTTTTTTTGCCTTTGATGCTCTCATCTGGAAAATAAATATTAAAATTGCACTTTCCTTGAGCAAAACTTCCAACGACTTGCCAACACTCATCTAGATTTTCCAGGCCCTTAACAGGTAATTTCTGTTTGATAAAAGATAACTCTAAATCAGCTATACCTTCATCCGTGATCGCCTTCTGCACAGCAGGTAAATAATACTCCGTTACAAACTCTGTGAATGGCTTATTTTCAATAACAGGTGGTTTTTCCTTTTTAACTTTTTTAGCCGGTTCCTCTCTACCATCCTTTGACATGACAGGTTTATCTGTTTCAGGGCTGGCTATTTCCGCAGCTTTATTTCTACTGTTTTCTTCTACCATAGCTAGGATTTGTCCTTATATACAAATGAAAATTAGGTGTTAGGGTTAATAACTATAAGATTTGCGCATCATCTTATGAGCAGAAATACTCATAATAACTTTTCTCTAACGACTATCACATAGCATAAGTCTATATCTAAAATAATTCTTTGTAATTTGACCATTTCGAAGTATGGGTTAATTTTATTCTGTCATAACAATGGCTAAAAATATTCTTTAATTCCGAATCAAGAATATTGCATTATCCCAAAATATTGTTATATTAATTTACATAAGATAAAATTTATTAGTGAATCTTTCATTATTAAGCAGTCATCATGCAAAATAACTTAAAAGCTTCCACTCCGTTAATAAGTGATAGAAACTCTTGGCGTTGGGGTTTTACTCCCCAGGCAGAAATTTGGAATGGCCGTATGGCAATGGTTGGAATTCTGCTAGCAACTATAATTGAGGTGATTGCTGGCCAATAATTTTTGTATTTCTGGAGTATTGTATTGGGTCATAAGTATCAGAAAGACAAAATTATTTAATAAGTATGCCAAAAAAATGGCAAAAAAAACTGGTAGTGTGCTTTGCACACTACCAGTTTTTTTTGATGATATAATCATGCTAAGTTTGTTTCTAGACTAAAAAAGTGTAAAAGCCCATTAAATTTTTGCCTAGTTTTATTATTGATAATAACCCTATCTAGTTCAGATTATTTAACTTGGTTATATTTAACAGTATTCATAACTACATTATCTAACTTAATTATTTTGCTGCTAAACCAGACTAATTGGCTATTATAAATGCCAATTGTATCTCCCTATTATTCTAGGATATATGCTTGACTATGTCTGTAATAATGAATGATATTTAGGCGATTATACTTCTAGTGTTGAGTATCTGAGATTTAATATACTAAATTATTGAAAACCATAATTGTTTAATATACAAACCATCTCTTACTAAACAATAGCCTTGTTATTAACTAAGGAATAAGATTTACTAGTATTCAGGGTTTTTATAAGAATGATGACTTACATAGATGATAGATATAACAAGGTTGAATATTTTCTCCTGACTTTAATCAAGTGTTTTCGGAACTAAATTTGGTCTTTTCATGACTACATTTATTAGTGTGGTGAGGAATATACTCTCCCATAATTAATTTTAAGCTTTCTTGTAAGAAGTTAGTATTTTTTGGATTTGTTTTTGTGTTAGGTCACTTCCCACAAAACTTTTTTTATGTGTATATTGCAAGCTGATTGGATATTTTTTCCGAGAGGGTACTTGACACATTTATCAAGAGGGAGGAGAATTAGTATGGTGTGTGAAAAGCACATCTGGGGGACCGTAGTTCAACTGGTTAGAGCACCGCCCTGTCACGGCGGAAGTTGCGGGTTCGAGCCCCGTCGGTCCCGTATATGCTTTCACTACTTATGTATCTTCTAAGATTGATGCTGTTACCAGGATTTTAGAATCAGGGCTCGATTAATTTAATGTTTTAAAAGAGAGAATATATCGTGACTGTTAGAGTCCGTATCGCTCCAAGTCCTACTGGTAAACTGCACATTGGTACAGCCAGGACTGCTTTGTTTAATTGGTTGTTTGCCCGCCATCATGGGGGGAGTTTCATTTTGCGCATTGAGGACACGGATCAAGAGAGATCTAGTTCTGAACATACGGAAAATATCTTAACTGGACTGCGCTGGTTGGGTCTAGATTGGGATGAAGGCCCATTTTTTCAGACCCAAAACCTACAAATATATAAAAATAGTATACAGGAATTATTAGACAAGGGTTTAGCGTACCGATGTTATACAACACCAGAGGAATTAGATATTCTGCGGGAATCCCAAAAGGCCAGAAATGAGGCTCCCCGATATGATAATCGCCATCGTAATTTAACCCCAGAAAGAGAGGCTGATTTTCAAGCAGAGGGGCGGAGCTTTGTCATTCGTTTTAAAATTGATGAAACTCGAGAAATCATCTGGGATGACTTGGTTAGAGGTCATATAGTTTGGCGTGGCAGTGATTTGGGTGGGGATATGGTGATTGCCAGAGCCGTACAACAAGGCATTGGACAGCCTTTATATAATTTTGCTGTTGTTGTTGATGATATTAATATGCAAATAACCCATATTATCCGGGGTGAAGACCATATTGCCAATACTGCCAAGCAAATCCTATTGTACGAGGCTTTTAATGGGAATATACCCGAGTTTGCTCATACCCCCTTAATTCTTAATATAGAAGGACGCAAGCTGTCCAAAAGAGATGGGGTAACTTCTATTTCTGACTTTCAGAGAATGGGATTTACAGCAGAAGCATTGGTTAACTATATGATTTTATTAGGATGGTCACCTTTAGATTCAACCCAGGAGATCTTTACTTTGGCAGAAGCAGCTAAGCAATTTGGCTTTGAGCGTGTGAGCAAAGCTGGTGCTAAATTTGACTGGGCAAAACTGGATTGGTTAAATAGCCAGTATATTCATAATTATCCTGTGGATAAGGTTATAGACTTGCTAATACCACTTTGGTTAGAAGCTGGGTATAAGTTTGATTTTTCTGGAGAGCGTCCTTGGTTAAAAAAACTAGTGACACTAATTGCCCCTAGCTTAAATCACCTAATAGATGGTGTGGCTATGAGTCAATTATTTTTCACCCGTGATGTAGACTTTAGTGAGGAAGCCAAAGAACAGCTAAAACAGGAAGGGGTTATCTCTGCTCTACAGGAGATTTTAAATGGTCTAGAAAGCAATACTGTTAGCTTTTTTAGTGGTCAAGAAATAATCAAAAAAGTAGTTAAAAAGCAGGGTATCAAAAAGGGTTTAATTATGCGGTCGCTCAGAGCTGCCCTAACAGGTAAAATGCACGGACCAGACTTGATGCAGTCTTGGGACCTACTTCATGATATTGACTTAGATAAAACTAGGTTAAAAGCTGCAATCACCTTAATCAGTTAAATATTCTTCAATAATCTATCAAGTTCAACTTCCAGGATCAATTGTGATAATTAGCAACTACCATGGTTACAAGTGACAGAATCAAAACCCAACTCAGGAGTTGTAAAACATACATATTTCAATGTATCAGAATCTTATTGCTCATACTCACTCAGGTGGGTACAAGTGTAGAGTAGACATAAAATTAGTCACAAATCCAATTCTCTGGGTTTTGCTATAACAGTCAAAATATTTTGACATCTTAAAATCCACTTTGCTATCAAGATAAGAAAAAGTACTAAAATGATACATTGGTAAGTCAAAGATTAATATTGATTATGCCTTTATAGGTGTTAGTTGATATGGTTATTAAACATAGTATCAACACAACAAAAAACTTTAAAATTCTTATATATTAATAGATTTTGTACTTGTACTTATTATATATATAATAAATGTTATTTTCCTAGATACTAATTAAAAGCAATCATCTCTTGAGCTTATTTGAATTACAGAGTTTATAAATGGAAATATTAGTGAATATTATTTCCGATTTATTTATGTCAATTCAACTTAATTCTTCACTCAGCTATTCAAACTTTGTATTATAAATTCATTGCTATATTTCGTAGTAATCATCAATATATTATCCTTGATTAACTATCATATACTTTTATCAAAAATAAGATCCAGCCAATTTATTTAGTTTACAGTCTCTCTTTAAATTACTAACACTGCAATTATATTTAGGTTTTTACAGTTATATGTTCTGTTTTATAAACAGTAAAAATTTTGTAACAAAACAGTTTGTCAGAGGATAAGAACTATATTATAGGGGTTAAATTCATATTTTAGATAACCCTAATAGTTTCAAAATATCCAAATATTTATATGATGACCACAGGCTTTTTTCAATTAATAATTAAAAAGTTTTAAGCTCCTCTATTTACTACTAGAAAAAGTACCTATGCTATTATTACTTAGTATTTTAATTGGCTTCTTAAACTGATAAATATCTATATTAAGTTCTGAAGTGATTATTTTCCTATAAAAAATAATATTTACCACACTAACAAGTCCTATTATGCTTTTATATTAAAATAACAAATTATACAAGTTTACCACCTCATAATTCCAGGGTAACATATAATAAATTCATTGGCTAATTACTTAATTACTGGGAATTATAAAACTAATAATAATCATGCCACCACAAGAACTTATAAGATAATTTTACAAAAAATGATAAGGATACTAAACATCTCAAGGAATCAAAGTAACTACTGGTAAGAATTTTTCCCCAACTCCAATAATAGGTATTCATATACCAAGTAGGTTTATTGATGGTAAGCAGAAGATTCCCATAGGCCACTATATGGGTTTTTATCAAACTTCAGACTATTCCTTGCAACTCAATTATCAATTTAAGTATTTTCCGCTCAAAGTAAAGAGCTATGAAGATAAAACTTTGACTGTGAAAAGACCAGACTAAGTTTGGTGCAATGATTATTTTCAAAGTAAAAAGCCAGAGATATTAGGGTTATGGATACTTAGCAAATAAAAATTGTAGATTGGTTATTTTTCTAGCAGTCAATATTTTTCTTATCCTTATTATAATAGAAATTACAGAGTTTAAATAAGTTGTAGGAAACAATTATGGCAAAATTGTATTTGCCATACCTAGGTTTATATATTTACTTGTAATGCAATTCATAACTTGGCAGACTTCTATCGTAGGATTAAAGGGTTAATGTAAAAACAGACTTCAATTAAAAAAAAATTAGGGAGTTTCACAATACTTAGGAAATTGATGCAAGTATTGGAGTAATAATTGAATTAACAAATTTTTTAAGCAATCTTAAAGTGTATATCCCAGTGGATCTTAATGTATGTGAGAAATATAGGTTAGTTAATTTCGTATTTGTAACAATGTATATTCACGTAACTAGTTTTTAACTAATTATATTCAGTAATCAATTTGAACTTGTCATAAATACAATTGTAGAGGTTTCTTATAGTGAGATGCATATGGCTTTTCTAAGATAATAACTAACCACATTAATTTTTTAATTATGGCTTTATAATTTTGTTAAATGCATTTTCTACCTCTGTATTATAGAGGATTCAGTATATCAACTTATAACTTAAACTAAATAGATGACAACGATATGATTCAGTTGTAAACAAATTATATAATTCCTTTTAATAGGCTTACTTATATTGAGAACAAGTAAGCACTATGATGATGCAGGTTTATAAAAATATAATCAATTTCTGACTTCCATTATTTAAACTATATAGGAATTAAAGATGTATCGTTAACAGATATTCTTGTATATATACTTGTTTAAAATAACACGTTGTAACTGAATCTATACGGTTTGATTAACCTTCAAAGCTGATAATCTTTGTTATATATACTATTTGGTTATAATCATTACATTCAAGGAAGATGTGAGAGAGTATTATTCGCTATGTTTTATCAGTAAAGTGTTTTAGTCTTAATTCTAGAGTTAAAAGAAGAGAGTAAGATATTACCTCTTAAGAATTTGAAAGATAACATACCCGGAGAACCCACTAACAAATAAAGAGATCTGACAAATCGAAAATATATTTTTCCATCTGGGTAATAGAGCTATTTAAGATTTAGATCCTAAGTGTGGATATGTTTCCTCAACACTGCACCTTACGAAACTATGAGTTTGTAATCAAGTTTATATTTACTAATAGTACAAGAAACACATAGTCATAGATTTAAAACTTACGGGAATACATTGAAATAAAAAATTAATTCGTAAAGTATCAGCAAAGAGTTGACATTAAACATGTAAAAATAATAACGATATCGTAAGTGATTTTTGCTTGCTTTAACTTACGTTGTTCTAATCTCACAACCTATTCTCGTTACAATATGTGAGAATTGTGTTAAGTTTGATGAATATTGTTGAACTTATAGCTTTGCTATGATCGAATAGTCTTTCCTGTAAACGGATATAGAGAAAATTAGTGAAACAGAATCAATTAATAAACATCCATGATGGCATGTATTTTAGTGATGTTAGAATCATCAGCTATTACTCAGGAAAAAAGATACAGAGACTTTAAAGTAGTTCGGGATTATCATTTAACATTAATTCATTAAGGACTTTTACAATCTTGGGGCTTAGAGGTATTTATCAATTAAAGGCAACTGGCAATATTCAATTGCCAATAAACTATTTGTTTTTATCAGTATATTTGTAGAGGTAAGTTAACATGAAGTTTTCCTGGAAAGTTATAATACTCTGGACATTACCTGCTCTACTAGTAGGCTTTTTCTTTTGGCAAGGTGCATTTAACGGTATTGGATACATGGGTAATACAGCCACTAGCCGCATGACATATGGCCGCTTTCTGGAATACTTGGATTCCAATCGTGTAGATACTGTGGATTTTTACGAAGGTGGTAGGACTGCGATTATAGAAGTTGTTGATCCTGAATTAAATGACCGAGTTCAAAGGGTTAGAGTAGAACTACCTCCTAATTCTCCAGAATTAGTTAGTAAGTTGAAGAAGAAAGGTATTAGTTTTGATGCTCATCCGGTGCGGAATGATGGGGCAATCTGGGGTTTATTAGGTAATTTAATATTTCCTATTCTGTTAATTACTGGATTATTTTTTTATTCCGTCGCTCAAACAGTATGCCTGGTGGTCCTGGTCAAGCAATGAACTTTGGTAAATCTAAGGCTCGTTTCCAAATGGAAGCAAAAACTGGTGTCATTTTTGATGATGTAGCAGGAATTGAAGAAGCTAAGGAAGAGTTACAAGAGGTAGTTACCTTTCTTAAACAACCAGAGAAGTTTACAGCTGTAGGTGCAAAAATCCCCAAGGGTGTTTTGTTGGTTGGACCTCCTGGTACTGGCAAAACCTTACTTGCAAAAGCAATCGCAGGGGAAGCAGGAGTGCCATTTTTCAGTATTTCTGGCTCGGAGTTTGTGGAAATGTTTGTTGGTGTGGGTGCTTCTCGAGTAAGAGACCTGTTCAAGAAAGCTAAGGAAAATGCCCCTTGTATTATATTTATTGATGAGATTGATGCTGTTGGTAGGCAACGTGGTGCTGGTATTGGCGGTGGTAATGATGAACGGGAACAAACCCTCAACCAGTTATTAACAGAGATGGATGGTTTTGAGGGAAACACAGGTATCATTATTATTGCCGCTACCAACCGGCCAGATGTATTAGATGCTGCCTTGTTACGTCCTGGTAGATTTGATAGACAAATAATAGTAGATGCACCAGATATAAAAGGGCGTTTAGAAGTACTTAAAGTACATGCCCGGAACAAAAAATTAGCTCCTAGCATTTCCCTAGAAACTATTGCTCGTCGTACTCCTGGTTTTACTGGTGCGGATTTAGCTAACCTCCTCAACGAAGCAGCTATTCTCACTGCAAGAAGACGGAAAGAAGCAATTACTCTTGCAGAAATTGATGATGCAGTAGATAGGGTGGTAGCTGGTATGGAAGGTACGCCTCTTGTGGACAGTAAAAGTAAACGGCTAATTGCCTACCATGAAATTGGGCATGCATTAGTTGGAACACTGCTTAAGTATCACGATCCAGTACAAAAAGTTACATTAATTCCTCGTGGACAAGCACAAGGGTTAACCTGGTTTACCCCCAATGAAGAACAGGGCTTAATTACCCATGGTCAATTGAAAGCTAGGATCACTGGGGCTTTAGGAGGGCGTGCTGCAGAAGAAGTGATTTTTGGTAATGCGGAAATTACAACTGGTGCTGGTAATGATCTGCAACAAGTTACTGGCATGGCAAGACAAATGGTAACTAGATTTGGAATGTCTGACTTAGGCCCCTTATCCTTAGAAGCCCAAAGTGGAGAAGTATTTTTAGGTCGGGATTGGATGTCTCGTTCTGAATATTCAGAAGCTATTGCATCCCGTATTGATGAACAGGTCCGCACTATTGTGGAAAAATGCTACGCAAACGCTAAGAAAATTATGCAAGAACATCGCAGTGTTATGGATCGGTTAGTCGATTTGTTGGTAGAGAGAGAAAGCATTGATGGTGAAGAGTTTTGCCAAATAGTAGCCGAATATGCTCCTGTTCCTGAAAAACCCCAGTTTACTGTCATACTATAAGCTAATATGGAAACAACCCTAGGGTTGTTTCCATATTAGCTAGCAGGAATAGCAAAAATTACTATTCCTGTTGTTTATTACTAGTAGACAAACATGTAAAGTGATAAATTAGTATTTTGCAGTAATAAACTCCGGGGAACTTTTAACGGAAATAGGAGGGCTTAACAAGAATTTAGGTGTGAGAATATTAAAAAAACAATTAAAACTTGATTCAATGGAACAAAGAATTTGCCCTGCATACATCAAATGCAACCTTATACTCTTTGAGTATCTCTCTTTGGGAAAAGGTTGTTTAGAAATAAGTCTCATAATAAGTGAATAAATAACTCTATTATCTCCAAATTAAGAATTTCTTTTAGAACATCTAAAATCCGAAATAATTTTGAAAAATCTAAAATAATTTTGACTAATGACTCTTGACGTTTTAATTGTTGGTGGTGGCATTATCGGTTTATCGATTGCCATTGAACTAAAACTACTGGGAGCATCACCCACCATCATCAGTAGGGACTTTAAGTCTGCTGCTACCCTGGCATCTGCAGGGATGCTAGCACCGGATGCAGAACAAATATCAGATCCAGCAATGCAACAATTATGTTGGCAATCACGTAGTTTATATCGGGAGTGGACTTGCAAATTAGAAAACCTTACAGGCTTAAATACTGGTTATTGGTCTTGTGGTGTACTTGCCCCTGTTTACAATTTAGAAAATAATTTGCCTCCTTCCTGTGACCTAAATTCTCATAACAGGTATTGGTTAGATGGGGAAGTCATTCATAAATGCCAATCGGGATTGGGTAAAGATATTATTGGTGGTTGGTGGTATCCAGAAGACGGACAGGTTGATAGCCGTGCCTTAGGAAAGACACTATTGTCAGCAGTGCAGTCTCTGGGTATTGAAGTTAAAGAAGGGATTGGGGCAGAAGCAATTTTAGAGGAGCAATGTCGGGTTGTAGGAGTACAAACCAAAACTGGCTTATTACAAGCAAATCATTATGTAATAGCTACTGGAGCCTGGGCAAATGAACTATTTCCCCTACCTGTAAAACCGAAAAAAGGACAAATGCTACAGGTACGAGTGACGGAAAACATTTCAAGTTTGCCTTTAAACAGAATACTGTTTATGGGAAATACTTATATCGTACCGAGGAAAGATGGTCGAATTATTATTGGTGCATCCAGTGAAGATGTAGGTTTTACCCCCCATAATACCCCAGTAGAAATTCAAGAACTGTTAGCTTTAGGAATTAGCATTTATCCTCAACTTCAAGACTATCCTCTTGAAGACTTTTGGAGTGGATTCCGTCCTGTAACACCTGATGAACTACCTATACTTGGCAGTAGTTATTGTGATAACTTGACATTTGCCACTGGTCATTACCGTAATGGTATTCTTCTAGCACCAATTACTTCTAGATTGATTGCAGACTTAATTTGTAAACAAAAATCTGACCCTCTGTTGGATAACTTCCACTACTCTCGTTTTCAGACATTATCACCTAAGATTTCATCTGTGCTTACTTCCACGAAAAATTCTAATCCTCTCCTTAGTATTGTGAACAATACCCACCAAACCTCCATCACAGATACACCCTTGGTTATTGCAGGTAAGGTTTTTAGCTCTCGGTTAATGACTGGGACGGGTAAATACCGCTGTATTGAAGAAATGCAAAAGTGCGTAAATAAGAGTGGTTGCCAAATAGTAACGGTTGCTGTGAGAAGAGTACAAAATAATGTTCCTGGACATGAAAGTTTGGCCGAAGCACTGGACTGGGAAAAAATTTGGATGTTACCCAATACCGCTGGTTGTAAAACTGCTGAGGAGGCAATTCGGGTAGCTTTTCTGGGTAGAGAAATGGCGAAACTATTAGGGCAAGAAGACAATAATTTTGTCAAATTAGAAGTAATACCCGATAGTAAATATTTGCTCCCTGATCCCTTTGGCACTTTGGAAGCTGCTGAAAAACTAGTAAAAGAAGGTTTTGCTGTGTTGCCTTACATTAATGCCGACCCTATGCTGGCAAAACGTTTAGAAGAAGTGGGTTGTGCAACAGTAATGCCTCTTGCTTCCCCTATCGGTTCTGGACAAGGTTTACAAACGGCAATTAACCTCCAAATAATAATCGAAAATGCTAAAATACCGGTGGTTGTAGATGCGGGGATTGGTTCCCCCTCAGAAGCAGCTCAGGTAATGGAAATGGGTTCAGATGCACTGCTAGTTAACAGTGCTATTGCACTCTCTGACAATCCGCCAGCCATGGCTTATGCAATGAATTTAGCCACGGTGGCAGGGCGCATGGCATATTCTGCTGGCAGAATGCCAATGAGAAGTTATGCTAGTGCCTCCTCCCCCTTAACAGGAACTATTGACTAAGGTAATAAAGAGAATTTACCCTAAAGTCATTTATCTATCTTGGTTAATAAAGTAATTCATGAAAAGTAGATATTAAGTCAGGTGTATGGAAAAGCCTCAATAGCTTTTTTATTCAATTATTCATTGCCAATATCAGTTGGTTTTGGTTAAATTTTAACTAGGTGTCTGGAGTGTTTAAAATTAATAGTCTGGATAAGAGCGTATTGGGAAGTTCCTTATCTATGAGAAAAAAATACCCCCAGTTTATTCCGGGCTATCAGTGGTATTTTGGACTCATGCTCAGTTATTCAGGTACTTAGTCCATTTCCGTATTTGTAATACAGGGGTGGATACCTATATTTCCACTCAGTTGACCATGGCTAACCTCAAGTTACATAATTTATTATTATTGAAGTGCAGAACGTCTCTTTTTGCCAAGTTTAAATAGTATAAAATAACCTAAGTAAACAACATATGTGATTAGGCCAAGAATGCCAAGAATACCAAGGGATTCAGGCTTATCAACATTAGAATGAAAGTATTCCTTAAACATCAATGGTGCTTCCAGCCATACCCCACAATAAGCTGTCGTAATACTATCCTTTGAGAAAGCACAACTTAAGAAAGGTAAAAATGCAACTAACCCAAAAAGACAATAAGTACTCACAGCCCATCGCCAAGAAGTGAAAATGACTTTAAGCAAGCTGTTTGGATAATATTCAATTTCCTCATTTAAATCAACCCAAAACCATAATTCTAAGGGAATTAAGAGTCTAGCTATCCAGCTAGAGAGAAAAGCAATCCCAAACCCACCAATCATTAAATACAAAGTAATAAGCAATAAACTTGACACTCGCCAATAGATAATTAAAAGTCTTTGTATAGCTTCAGCTTTTTGGAAAAATGCCCATGAAAGTAAGAGTAGAGGAAAAATTACCATAAACAAAACAGCTAAGCGATAATCTATCCATACTAATGGGCGAAACCAAACATCATTGTTCATAACTTTGTTAAATAGGTATAAATCAAGTCCAGAAATTCTGGTTTACAATCAACAAATTATAAATCAATGGTGTTGTTCTATTTAAACAACACCATTGACTTATTCAAAAGATAACTATAATAGATAACTTTAACTGAAAAATATCAACAATGAGGTGCCCGGTTTCTGTCATGAAACCGGGAATATATAGAGCAAAAGAGTTAAAAACAAGTATCTCTGGAATATTCTCCTCTAGATCGACATTATTCAACCTACATAGCCAGGGATAATTAGCTAATATAACTCCATTCTGTCTAGAGAGAAAAGATAGTTTTTCCTAAACCCATTGTAATACTACTATTCGGAATATTACTAGTTGGCATTGATCCTCAAAATGACATACTTACCAACACCCTACAATCTAAGGATTGGTGGGCAGGTGCTATATCTGGGTTTGATTTAGATAACTCAACTTATCAGGCCGGAAATCATTTCAGATATTAGAGTAAGAATGAAATAAAATTCGCTAATTTAGCCCCAGCAGAATTTAATGATGTACCTGACTAATCCTCATAAACACGACATTCTGCAGCGTCAGGATTCTCATCACAGTATTCTTCCAGAGAGTTTTTGGTTTTCCCTTGTTTTTGGTGGGAGGCTTCTGCTTGTAATTCTTCAACCGCATCCCATGCAGCAGCACATTCAGCAGAGTTACTACCTGATGTACCACATACTGCACGAGCTTCTTCTAATTCTTGCTGGATTTTTTCTTGAATATCAGACATTGTTTTGAGTACTGTTATGTTGTTATGACTAGTATAGAAAAAGTTAGAGGAATATTATTTTTTCTAGTGTCACTCACCATTTTAACTAGGAAATTGTACACTTAATAATTTTACCTATAGCTGTAACTAAATACTGTAATAATAGTCTTGCTTTCGAAGGAATTTAAGGAAATGTAAAAATGAAAAAATACCCTATGTATAATAATGAACCTGTTATCATTAACATAATAAGTTTTACTGTCTGTCTTTAGTATAAGCAAAGACTATCCTCAGAGTAAGCTGGGATTATACATCTCATAACATAAATGTATTGAACCAATAAATTATAAATTTGTTAATGATTTGGAAGAAGCAGTTGTATATATGATGTAGTGAATTAAATCTCTCCCAACAATATTTTTTCATGTAGAGTTGATTTATAAATACCTAATTAAGATAGTAGAAAACAAAAATTAAAAGGCCATATTCATAGGAAATAGTATAATACATAAAAGGTTAGTAAGGTCTAAAATTTATCTGAAATTAGATATTTAAACGACTGCACAGCTATCACCAAATTATGTACTAAAAAAAGTAATACTTGGCATAAAAATTTTGGACTAGGGAAAACATAGTCACCAGTAACAATATTCTCTCATATAGGACAAATGTTAGAGATATTATTATCACCAAGTACTATTATTAAAATAGCTACAAACCTTATTGTTTTCACCTTGCCAATATAATACATGACCTATATTTTTAGAAAAATAATCACTACGGAACATCAAATCAAAATCCAGATCTACTAATGTAGCATAGGGTATAAATTTAAAGTGCTCACGATTTATCTATATTGTTGACACTTTCAGATAGTTTAAGCAAACTAATCAAATCTTGAGTTTTAATTTTATAATTCCACACTTATATACTTAAACAAAGATCTCATAATCTGATTAGTTAGGAATAACTATAGTATTTCATTTATCAAAAACATTTTCATAAGCCATAATTATTTGAATGAAATATTTATTTTTAGTCTTGTATCTTTGGTTTAATTCACAACCTGGTTTTTATGGAAAATATAGGTATTACCGTAATATCTTTTAAATTCAAGCAATTCTATACCCATGTTAATTGGGAATATCATTAGTAATATTTCCTAATACATCTTCAGAATCATGGGAATTTTTACCACAAAATTCTTCTAAGTTAGACTGAACATAGGCCAAAATACTTTTACTTTATTCTTATGTTTGCAAGTATAACTTTAGCTTGTAGTAAAGGGTCTGATTCTTACTGTTTACTTATAACAATAAATAAACATTTTATTGAAAAACCATATTTAATCCAAAAGTATATCAGGTTTCTTATAATTGATGTATTTATATAAAACTCATACATAGGATATAGAAATACAAAGTAAAAGTCCTGACAAAAATATTAGGCAAAATTTGAAGTAGATTAGAAGGCAAAATAGTTTATAGCTGTAGATTTCATAAATGATCTTTGTATCCTACTTTAGGAGTACATTAATTTGAATGAAACACACTCATTTTATATATAAAAATAAATACTAAATTAAGATATTAGAGCTTTCTAAATGTTTATGCTTAAACGGTTCATAACTTAAATCAAGCATTATTATCTTAATGCCAGTATAGGTTCCAGAATGTCCCAGTTTAATCAATTATTTTGCCATTATCTTCTATTTACAAATAAATCTGATCATAACAGAGAACTATGTTGTTCATATATATTTTTTAAAAATGTTTTGGGACTTTGATCGATTGTATTTTCTCCTCAGAATTATTCTTGTGGGATGCAACAACTATCCATATCCGGTGGAATATTAGAAAGTCACTTAGTTCAACTCCAAACTGAAAAGGAGAGAATAGATAGTTATAGGCATAATTCTAGGGAATTGTATTACTTGTCCCCAAGGATTTATATTTTTGATTTCTCAGTACTTTGAGTTCTTCTTCTGAGCATAGGGATAAACTGCAAATAGTTGTTCTATCAACTCTAGTTGTGGCCATACAATGTTAGGCTAATTCTACAAGTGAAAATAAAGTGGTCTAAGCAAAATATACTCATTTTAGAAGAGGATAATTGTATAGGAATTCTATATAGATTTTATCCACTTGAGTTGGTTTAATTTTTATGAAATTAGACTTAGAGTCTGTAATCATTCCGAGTTAATCGACTTTCATTTCGGCTAGAAAATCATGGCTTTTTCATCCATTGTCCGTGCTTTAGGATACTCATCTCTGTTAAATGAACTTCTTGCCAAACTAAAACAACAACAAAATATACATTTGAACGGAGTTTCACGGCTACCTAAAGGTTTGGTTGCCTCGGCTTTGGCTAACGCTGAGGAGAAAAATTTATTTGTGATTTGCGCAACTTTAGAAGAAGCTAATCGGTGGACTTCTCAGCTAGAAGCTATGGGATGGGAAACTATCCATTTTTACCCTATTTTTGAGGCTTCTCCATACGAACCCCTTGACCCAGAAATCGAGGCAAATTGGGGACAGATGCAGGTCCTTGCAAATTTGGTAAAAAGGAACAAGATAACTAATTTGGCAATTGTGGCTACTCACACATCATTACAGCCCCATCTACCTCCAAAAGAGATATTCATTCATTTCTGTATTAACCTAAAGCGAAATATGGATTGGGATTTGGCGGTTTTTAGCCAACATTTGACTCGTTTGGGTTATGAGCGGGTACCCATGGTTGAAATGGAAGGACAATGGAGCTGTCGTGGGGACATTGTAGATATCTTCCCTGTATCCTCAGATTTGCCTGTAAGATTAGAATCGTTTGGCAATAAGATTGAGCAAATTCGAGAGTTTGAAATTTCTACTCAACGTTCAACTTTAAATAAAATTGAGCATTTAATTTTGACTCCCACCAGTTTTGCAACAATTATCATGGCAGCCATGGAAGATGTTTCTACTGTTGAGCAGTATTTATTAGCAGAGGAACGTGAAATATGGAGAAATAAGCAAACTTTGGAAGGAAGTCGCCGTTTTTTAGGTTTAGTTTTTGATAAAACTGCTTCTTTAATTGATTATTTACCAGAGAATACCTTAGTTGTTGTTGATGAACTAGAACAGTGTTATGCCCATAATGAGCGCTGGTTTGAAAATGCTGAGGAGCAGTGGAAATTTACTGATAATGATAACGATACTTTACCCAAAATTCACAGAATTTTAGATGATTGTTTGGGAGATATGGACCGATTTAAAACTTTATATTTATCTGAGTTAGAAGCAGAAAATAAAGGCACAAATTTATCTGTTCGTTCTCTAAATGTAACTCCCCATGGTTTTGCGAAGATAGCAGAAACACTAAGACAAGAACGTAACCGCAATTTTGCCATATGGATCATCTCTGCACAACCTAGTCGTTCTGTATCTCTGCTACAAGAACATGATTGTCCAGCTCAGTTTGTCCCTAATCCCCGAGATTACCAGGCAATTGACAAATTACAACTTAATCATACCCCTGTTGCTCTCAAGTATTCTGGGTTGGCGGAGTTGGAGGGTTTTATTTTGCCTACTTTCCGCCTTTTAGTAATTACGGATAGAGAGTTTTACGGACAACACTCATTAACCATTCCCAGCTATATTCGCAAGCGTTGTAATGCTGCTTCTAAGCAAGTTGATCCCAACAAGTTACATCCAGGGGATTATGTTGTCCACAGAAACCATGGTGTAGGTAAATTTCTCAGGTTGGAAAGTTTAACTTTGAATAATGAAACCCGTGATTATTTGGTTGTTCAGTATGCTGATGGATTATTACGGTTAGTTACAGACCAACTGGGTACACTGTCCCGCTTGCGTTATACAACATCTAAAACACCCCAACTTAATAAAATGACAGGTAAAGTATGGGAAAACACCAAAAATAAAGTCCGTAAAACTGTAAAAAAATTGGCAGTTGACCTTCTTGCATTATATGCAGCCCGTGCTAAACGGGAGGGATTTAGCTACCCCAAAAATATGGCTTGGCAACAGGAAATGGAAGACTCATTTCCATATCAACCCACCACAGATCAATTGAGGGCTGTACAGGATGTAAAACAGGATATGGAAAGTACTCGCCCTATGGATCGGCTAATATGCGGAGACGTGGGTTTTGGTAAGACTGAGGTTGCAATTAGAGCTATTTTCAAAGCAGTCACTGCAGGAAAACAAGTAGCATTGCTTGCACCCACTACCATTTTAACTCAGCAACACTATCATACTCTAAAAGAGCGCTTTGCTCCTTATCCTATCCATATTGGTTTACTCAACCGTTTTCGTAGTACAGAGGAACGTAGGGAAATTCAGAAAAGACTCACATCTGGGGAACTAGATGTGGTAGTCGGAACTCATCAACTTTTAGGTAAAAGTGTTAGCTTTAAAGACTTAGGGTTATTGGTGGTGGATGAAGAACAGAGATTTGGTGTCAACCAGAAAGAAAAAATCAAATCCCTGAAAACCCAAGTAGACGTACTCACTCTTTCCGCTACACCTGTTCCTCGTACCTTGTATATGTCACTTTCTGGAATTAGAGAAATTAGCCTAATTACGACTCCACCTCCATCTCGACGTCCCATAAAAACTCACCTTTCCCCCATGCTTACTGAAACTATCCGCAGTGCCATCCGACTAGAACTAGATAGATGTGGACAGGTATTTTATGTAGTTTCCCGAGTGGAAGGAATTGAAGAAAAATCTGCAAGTATTAGGAAAATGATTCCTGAGGTAAAGTTAATAACTGCCCATGGGCAAATGGATCCAGGAGAATTAGAATCTGTTATGCTCACTTTCAGTAATGGAGAAGCAAATGTGTTGGTTTGCACTACCATTATTGAATCTGGTTTAGATATTCCCCGCGTTAACACCATCTTAATTGAAGATGCTCATCGCTTTGGTCTGTCACAATTGTACCAATTACGGGGACGTGTGGGACGTGCCGGGATTCAAGCTCATGCCTGGCTATTTTATCCACAAAAACAGGTATTATCTGATACTGCCAGAAATAGATTACGAGCAATTAAAGAACTAACTCAACTCGGTTCTGGATACCAACTAGCAATGCGAGATATGGAAATCCGCGGTGTGGGGAATCTGCTTGGTGTAGAACAATCGGGACAAATGGATATTATTGGTTTTGATTTATATATGGAAATGTTAGAAGAAGCAATCCGAGAAATCCGAGGACAAGAAATACCTAAAGTTGAGGATACCCAGGTTGATCTCAACATCACTGCCATGATTCCTAGCGATTATATTCCTGATATTGATCAAAAAATGAGCGCATACCGCACTATAGCATTAGCCAAATCGAGGGAAGACCTAGCAAAAATTGCTGTCGAATGGGGTGATCGTTATGGTAAAGTACCCAAACCAACAACACAATTGTTAAGAGTCATGGAACTCAAACAAGTTGCGAAAAGACTTGGATTCGTCCGTATCAAACCGGAAAATAAACAGCATATCGTTTTGGAAACACTAATGGAAGAACCTGCTTGGAACTTATTAGCAGAAAATTTACCAGAAAATCTACGGAGCCGTTTTGTTTATTCTCCTGGAAAAGTCACAGTTCGTGGTTTAGGAGTATTTCATGCTGAGCAACAATTGCAGACATTGATTGATGCATTAGGGAAAATGTCTTCAACTATACCTAATGTATCAGTAATTTAAAATATTTATCGTTAAAACCGTTGGGTATTTTCCCCAGTATTTATAATGTCTTAAATAACGCTTGAGTTCATTGGTAGTAAAAGCCTTAAACTGCTTGATAAATTAGAAGTTAGTTTCAAAAAACAAAATTGTCCATATTAGGCAAACAATTAATCATTTTCACTAATGATGCTCTGATCACAGCATCATATAAGTAAAACATGTAACTTTTATTGCTAATATCTTTTTTTGGTAAACAGATCCAAAGATCCTGTGGTAGCTGTTACAATATTGTTAAGAATCTTTGCCTATCGCCTTTTAAGAATGCGAATTTGGGTTTAAAACGATTGAAAAGACAACATGGAAAAGAATTTTTAAGATAACCAGCTGTGGTAAGCTGGTTTTTATTTTTCATCTTAAAATAAATTAAGATTATTGCGGTCAAAATAAAGTGGTGCAATCATGATATTTTTGATTATTCACTGACTCGAGTAAATCTACAATTAGGCAAGTATAATCCACCCCTAGTCTAACCCAAAAATTATTTTGCCCTGTAATTGATCATTATCATGGTAAATGTATTTTATTATTACAGCCCTAAAATACGATCCCCAGTTTATTTATAGTCTTTTCACTAATGCAATAATTTTCATGTCATGAGAAACGACTAAACCTTAGTCCTAATAATACTAATAAACACAGTGAAGGATTTAGAACACATTATTATCTATATCCTGGATTTTACTGTTTTTGGCACTAGTTTGAGATAGTATTTAACTCATCTGAGTGATTGGCTTATCGGTTATGCTATGTTGTCTTCTCTACATCATTAATTAATTCAGTAAAGAATATATAATATAACCATGATAAAAATAAAGCTAATTTGCATTAGCATATTAATTTACAAGTGCTTAATTTGATTTTACTCAGATAGATGACTTAATCTTGGCTAGTCTATTTACAGCCTACTATTCAGAACCTCTAATGAACTGGCAATAGCAACATATAATACCACTGATGTGGGATGGTACTTATATGACCAGACTATAATACTCCTTGTTATAAAATTTTCAGTATATATATCAGTTATGTTTTACTTTCTCAGTACTTAGTCATTTTACGTTATCTTATCTATTTTTAGGGTTTTATTACCTTGCCTTTAAATTGTTATATGTTTTTTTCTTGTTGGATAATTGTCTCTGTTATTTATTTGGTTGTTAGCTATTTCAACACAATAGTATTGTTCTACATTTTTAGAGATAGTTTTTCCCATACCTTTTATATTCCCTATAGAATATGGGTGTTATCAATATGCTATTACTTAAATTATTTACTTTTGAAACTACCTTTAACATGTACTATGTATAACTAGATTTTCCTGATAAGGAAATTATATACTTAAACTGCTAAATTTACAAATTGAGTAGTTTTTTGGATGCAGTCAAAATATTATTTTTATGTAAGTATTCAACTCTTATTTATATAGCCCTTCTTAGGAATAATATTCCTCAAGAGGTTAAATAATAATTAATATAAAGTTATAAAATATACATGCTATTTAATATGTTCTTTATCTCATATATAAGTGGATAGTATACAGTCCAAATTAATTTTTTCTCACTGTCTAACTCAACTGCCTTCTTTAAAATAAGTTTTGAGTTGAACATTACAAGAGTCAATAACCAAAACTGTAAAATAGTCAATGTAAACCCAAAAAATACAAAACAGAAGAAAATTACATGGACTTAGGTATTACACTTTTTAATTACAAATTAGGTTTATGTTTTGACCTTCAAGAAAACTAGTGGCAATTTTCTGTAATTATAAGTTAATGACTACCATAAAGTCTATTTTTTATAGTTATCTGGTCATTTACTCTACAGAAATACTTGTTTGAGTATTATAGAAACACTCGTCGCTCTAAAGTAAAGGCGGGTTCTTATTTATCCACAGAATTATTTACCCTTTCCTAACTAATAACATCAGCCTATGATAAGAATTAGATATGCTTGTTAGTCTTGTGGACTGGAAAACAAAAGTATGATTATAGCGTTACTCTATTTAATGTTTGCTGGAGCCTATCTGCTGTTATTACCTGCAGCTGTTTTACTTTACCTGAAACAGCGATGGTATGTGGCGAGTTCCATAGAGCGATTATTGATGTACTTTCTAGTTTTCTTTTTCTTCCCTGGTTTATTGCTCCTGTCGCCATTTGTTAATCTACGCCCCCAGCGACGAAAAATTGAAGTGTAATATAGTAAATTAGAGGAAAAACTTAAAGGTTTAAAGTGTTAACAGGTAGACTACTTCTACTTGATTTTAACTCCTCTAAATTATTTGATATCTGGGGGAAATCCCTAGATATGAAAACTAGTATTTGGGGTTATTAGCATCATCAACTTGTTCCCCACTCTTTAATATTCTAATGTATTAGGTCATTCTTATCATGCGACGTATTGACGCAATTATAATTGCTTTTTGTATCTTTGTTGCAGGCGGTATAATATACCTTGCATTACAACGATTGGGTTTGGATAGCCAGATTTCTGGTATTTTAAGCCAGACAGTACTTATATGTGGGTTGATAGGCTGGTCATTCACCTATATACTTCGTGCTGTAAATAACAAAATGACCTATAATCAACAGCGAGAAGACTATGAAAAAGCTTTTTTCCAACAACGTTTAGATGAGCTCACTCCAGAAGAACTAGAACGTATTCAGACAGAGATAGAATAAAAACCTAATAATTTGAAAGTTTAGATAGTAATTTCTTAGATGGAAAGTTAGAAACCTCAGTTTTGCCTAATTAATTTGTTCGTTAAGTATATACTTGAACTAAGTCCATAAACTTTACTCCTAATTCGACTTAACAATATTGGGGACGACTGATGATTATTTCCACGATTTTAGGAAAAATATCTGACAAGATATTAATTTAAAATTCAAAGCTATTTTACTGAAAACAATTGCTAATATTTCCATTTATTTTGCTAGACTCTAGCAAAATAAATGGAAATTGCTTTAATTCCTTACATTACTGCAGACGATCCTAATTTGGAAATTACTGCATTAGCACTGCAGGGTTTTGATAGCAATGGTACAAATGTGATTGAAGTAAATATTACTTTACTCTGACTATCCTGCTATAGCAATACCCTAGAAAAGGTTCTGGCAATTTTAAAACAGCTTATTCCCAATTATGAATATACCCATTGTCTTATTTACATAAGATAACCCCATTTTAAATAGTGTAATCAAGATATTTCTTCAAGAAATATCTTTCATTGGCGTTTCTGGATTTGTTTTACCAGATTTATCTTTAGAGGAAGTAGCTAATTTCATTAAACCTGCAAAAAAAAGCTGGTGTTGAATTTATTTTACTCATTACTCCTATGAGTTCTGACAAACGCATAACTGCTATTGTAAATATTTCCCAAGGTTTTATTAACCTTGTGAGCGTTACCGGATTTACAGGGACATGATCTAAACAGATGTCGGATTTAACATTAAAAATACGTCATGTTACGAATAAACCTGTTAGTGTGGGCTTTAGTATTTTATGATCAGAACAAGCAAAGCAATTATAAAGACAGGGGAGGTGATGGTGTAATTCTTGATAGTTCCATGGTTTAGATATTGGCTCAAGGAATGCCAGAAGAGGATATAAATGCTATTGACTTTTGCTATAAGCTCAAAGATGCGATATCAGAAGTTTAAGTAAAATTAACAAATTAATTGCTAATTTTCGTTGAGACAAGGGGAGATAAATAAAGAAAGAGTAAAATCTAGTTTTTTCATCTTTCTTGGTAGACAATTTAACAGATATAGTTTTGAATATATAAAGCACCTTCATGTGCTTTAACAATTAGGTAAGTATAGAAAGCACTAACATACATAATATTTGAGCATAAAAAAATAAAATAAAAAGTATTAGGGTATTAAGTATATGAGTGTGAGAGAGAATCAGTCATTTATTTTAGTGGTGTTGCAGTCTAGGGGCAAGGGACAATGAGCGAAAGTATGGCGTTTGTTGGTGGGGTGGCCGTAGCAGGGCTGGCAGCACTCTTGTTACTTAAAGGTCCAGGGGAAACTTCTACCCAACCAAATTTTGCTGTGTCTCCACCAATGCAAGCACCTGCCATGAACCCGATGGTACCCCCACAAGTTAGAACATATCCCTACACCTACTTAAATCCTAACGCACCCGTACCCCTGCCTATTGATCCCAGTATCAGTCAGAAACTAGTGCAACTAGAGAAGTATAAAGTCTTAGGTGATAAATTACGGCAAGAAAATACTCTGTTGAAAGCCCAAATACAACAGATGCAGTTTCAGATGCAGCAAATGAGGTTGAATACTGATAATAATCAACGAATACCCATACCATCTGAATTAAATATAACTGGAAATACTTTGCTTTCTTCACCCATAGTTTGGGCAGTAGGGGGAATGAGTCTTGCAATTGGTGGGGGAGTTGTAGTTGCAGGGGTTTTGGCCCTATTCTCCCCTAGGGAGCGTAATGCCCGTACCGTCCAGGTGTTACATCCTTATCCTAGTACGAGCCAACATATGGCTCCCGCACGCCGGGCAGAATTTTTACCCCCTCACAAAGAAGTGAAAAGGGTAAAAAACCACCACCAATATGATGATATCTATTAGGTGAGTTGTTTCTGTATTATGTGATTTTTTTCATGTTGATTCTTTCTGTAGATATTTCCGTAAGCCCTCACTCATTTCCAACAAGTTAGGTTTAATCTTCTCTGCCAAAAAATTCTCTACTGCATGAGCTATTTGACCTGTTAGAAAATGGGGTACTCCCTTTATTTCCTTTGGGTCTATTATTAATTCCCCGCGACTTTCAATGATCGTATTGCCATTATCTTCTAGGAAGCGATTAATGCCAGAACAAGTTACAGCTTCTTTAAAAGAGTGCGTTTCAATTGACCATACCAGAATAAAATCTTTTCCTTTCCAAGTATTATACTCAGTCCAAGAAAGCATCTCTTCGCTGAGTATAGCTCTTGTCACCAAGGGTATCTCACCACCACCATGCCATTCATTCACACAATATATTTTCCCATCTTCTTCCCGACGGGACTTTACCCTAATATCACGCACATTAGGCATATAAGGAACTAAGTCCACGAGTTTATCCCGAAAGGTCGCATAAACTAAGGAACGATGGAAAGGAATACTACTACTATTTGAGATATTCATCCTCAGGTGTGATTCTTGTTGTCAAAACTATAACAGCAACTTGAAATGAATGTATAAAATAAAAAGATAAATACTATAAATTCAGTTAGGTTCTGTCTTGTCCACTTTTCTTAACAGAAGTTTAACAGACTAGGACTCTATAAAAAAAACTACCAATATCTAAATTTGCCAAATTAATATTCATATTTATCAATTTAAAGGATATCCCTACATATTCCTGTAATATATGTCAATATAAATTTGTCTGGTTGAATCATATAGACAACTTACTGGAGAGAATTATAGAACTCTGATGACACTATCAGGAAATATCAAGCAGATACTAAAACAACGTTTACTAATGTCAGATAGGCTATGACTCAGATGTATTTTGCTATGGGGTAAATGATTCAGAATTTCTGAACCTATAAATGACCATTTTTATCATTTCCAGCACCAGATTGGATTTCGAGATAGTGTTTACCTGTTAATTTTTCCCGTTGATTAATCAGGTAAATGCTGATTAACGTTAATCCAACCCCTACCCACTGTAATACACTGAGAACCTCGTGCAGCCAAAAATAGCCGAATATTAAAGCAAATACAGGTGTAAGAAAAGTCAGTGAACTGAGATTGATAAGATTACCTTGAAACGCAAAATAAAAAATAGCCCATAAGCGATTGCACTTCCAAAAACTGCCATATATCCCAGGATAAACCAATCACTAAAACCCAGGTTGATAAGGGGATTACTTTCTGAAATTCCCGAAACAAACCATAATGGCAACCCCCCAATAATCATATGCCATCCAGTAGAAGTGATAGGATCTGCATAACGGGAAACAAAACGAATTAAAATAGTTCCCACTGCCATACTGAGTGCTGCTACCAGCATTAAGTGTTCACCATTTTCAGTAAAAGACAGAAGCATATCATAGGGTGATAATTCAGCAATAGAGGGAATAAAAAGATGAATATCATGGAAAGTCAAATTGTCAGATAAAGCAATAAGACTAATACCAATTGCCCCGATACTTAAACCTAGCCATCCATATAAACCAATTCTTTCTTTAAATAGCCAGGAAGATATCAAAGCGACTGCTAGGGGTTGAGAGTCAATTATCACAGACCCCAAACCAGCACTGGTTTTAACTAAGCCTTCTACCAGGAATCCCTGGAATAAAGTCCCATCTACAAATGCAAAAATTGTAATCCACAACCAAGCATTCCATCCTTGGGGTTGGGATTTACCCATAAATGCTGCTGCCACCAATATTAAGATTCCTGCAGGGATAAGACGTAACCCAGCCATAAATAATGGAGTTGTGTGAGCTAATACCCCTTTCATTACTACCATTGTTGTGCCCCATAAAAAAAATGGCAGGATTAAAAATAAAGATGACAGAGAGAAGCGAAATACAGGAAACAAAATTTGCATAAATAACTACCGGATGTATTATTCCACACTGCGTTTAGTGGAAAATTATAACTAGTTAATTTTACTGAATTATGTAGTTTTATGAAAGCATATATATTAGTTTGTTATTAGAATAATTTAATATTTGTTTTCTTAGGTTCTTATTATTATCATCCTAATATGAGGATGCTTGACTCCATTAATATAAATTTATAAGTCTTATAAAAAAAAGATCTAATGAGTTCTTTTACAAATTTTAAATTTACATATAAATTCTTTATTTTTCATTTAAAAACTATTATATTTCTAACCTAAATTATAATATAAAATATATATATCTATTACTAAACTTATAGTATATTTTATATTATATATAAAAGT
>NZ_CAIY01000048.1 GCF_000350105.1 Richelia intracellularis HH01 | reverse complement strand
ATTGATTCTTAATTATTTGTTCCTATTCTCTTATTGTATGATATAACAATCATTGTGATAGTAATTTAAGATATAAATTACTCTTTAATATTGAGTTTATCTATTTTTTTCTAGATTTTTATTATTCTGTTTATCAGTTTCCTTATGATTTATTCCAGGTTAATGGTTATCTTGACTAGATATTTTACCACTTACTTATATAATATTTTAATTTACATTTTGATAGTTAGATACTTTTATATATCCGTGATGATTTTACAATCATATAAATATTGTTAGAGTATTAACAATATTTATATCTTAAGTTTCATAAAAATAAGTTTACTACTGAGTTTAAAATAATATGTAATATGCGAAGTATGCCTAACTAATAGTTTTTAGGGGTGGAAATATTACACACCCAAAAACTATTATAAAGACCTTATGCTAACTATTAACTAAGTTTTTGTTAGTGTTGCTCAACTTCCACCCAAATATTTCCTTCTTCGACACGGACTTGAAAAACCTGTAATGGTTTGGACTGGGATGCTATGCTCATAATTTTGCCTACAACGGGAGGCCAAGGAGTCCATTTTTTTGCTAGGCCACTACACAAGTCAAACTCACTACGATGCCAGGGACATACAATAGTTCCATCAGGAGTAATTTTACCTTTTTCCATTTTTAACTTGAAATGAGGGCAAACGTTATCAACGGCATAAAACGTACCCTCATGATTTAATACTAAAATATTGCGACTACCTACTGCCACAACCTTACGCTCCCCTGGTAGTAGTGAGCTTTCAGCTAAAACCTTTGACCAACTCATTAAGACTCCTTGTTTTGACTAGTTATATTGTTTAGTTTGCCGCAATTATGAACCATGTAATCACCTGTTTTTTAGACTCGAAAAGTTTAAAGAGAAATCGAAAATCATTCAAACACAGCAACTATAGAAAATCATGGCAATATACTTATAGTTATCATAAGATATGGTAATAGTTTTGAAGCTTCAAGTGTTGAAAGCCTACTTGATAATACATTTATATTACTTTTCTAAGATTCATATGGATATTTACTCGCGTAAACTTTGAAGTTTATCGATGAGGTATGCTTAGATTAGTCTCTAGTAAAATATTTGCAATCATATAGTACTATTCATTCTTTAACAAGAATGTGTGAGAGTAGATATATTCCCATAATTTTTTATAAATTGTATATTGTTAATTTAAAATTATTCATATTCAATATTTAATAACATATTGAGAATATTAAGTAATATAAAGTCTATAGAGATAAACTAGTCTCCACAATAACAAATTATCCACAATGATAACTATAGTAATTCAAGGAATTTATAACAAATATGTATTACATTAAAAATGTCAAGTAAGTATCAAAGTAATATATAGTCTATCACTGTCATCTCAATGGAAGCACCTATCTAACTACAAAAATTTTATAATACTTTGAGGTTTCCAAAAAAAAGGGCATTTTGAGAGTTATTTTATTTCAAAATAACAAATATTAATTCAGGATTCTAGATAATTAATGGGAAAGCAAATATACTTAAAATGTTCTGATACAATTTGATTGTTAAGTCCTTATGAAAAGGGTTAATTTATTAGGGTATTGCAAGGATTACTATAACTAATAAAGTTTTATAAAAGTTCAAATAAACATACATGTAAAACTAGTGAATATAATAATTCAGTATTAAAAATACTGGTGCTGAACTAGGATCATAGTTATTATTAATTGCCAAACAGATAAAAGCTAAAAAATGGCTAGCAAAATTAGTAATTCTACTATAAATTTAAGTGAATAGATAAACTTATAGACAACATGAATTTGAATAAAAAACATAGTCAAAATTGTCAATGGTAAATTATTCATAATAAAGGGAAAGCAATGAAAATAATAAAAGATAATTATATAAAAATATAATATGAATTATAGTATCTAGTAAAAATTAGAGTTAAGTTTAATTGAATTAAATCATTTTAATTAGTGCTT
>NZ_CAIY01000049.1 GCF_000350105.1 Richelia intracellularis HH01 | reverse complement strand
TAATATATNTTTTTTTAGGGAGTTATAATTTTTTTTAAAATATAGTAACTGAAAATACTTTATCTGTCGAGCATTGGGTTTAACAGATACAAAAATAAAAGTTAAAGATTATTTGCTATAAACCTTGTCCATATCAATAGATTTTTGTAATCGAGTTTTTCAAACAAGCCATCAAAAGTAATGATTAACTTATATGAAGACTCATTATTTAAATACATATAAATCTTAACCACGAATCATTATCAATAGGCCATTCCAAACTATAATCTCTTATTGAATAAAAGAAAAAATCCAAGGAGAATATAGGTGAAGCTAATATGAACTAGACTTTTGTGACTTTTTAGCTTCAATCTATGGATAATTTTTTTATATCAATTCTACTAACGACAAAAATAATTATCTGGTAAATTCAGGTTAGTTAATAAGAAGTATTATTTTGGATTTTAGAGTATCAAAGGAAACAAAAGCAGGCAGTGGCTCAATCCCTTACTATTTTGCACTCATTACTTTATTCCAGACTGGACTTGCCAGAGACTTGCATAAATCCCATCCATCTGTAGGAGGCGTTCATGAGTTCCGTATTCTAATAATTTCCCCATCTCCATGACATAAATATAATCTGCATTGCGGATAGTGGAAAGACGATGGGCAATTACAATAGTAGTTCTATTTACTGTAATTTTTTCCAGTGTTCGCTGAATAGCAGCTTCAGTCTCATTATCTACTGCAGATGTGGCTTCATCTAACACTAAGATGGGGGGATTTTTCAAAATGGTGCGAGCTAGTGCAATTCTTTGCCTTTGTCCACCAGATAATTTTTGTCCCCTTTCCCCAACAACAGTTTCATAGCCATAGGGCAATTTCATGATGAAATCATCAGCTTCTGCTAACTTTGCCGCCATGATAATTTCTTGTTTTTTGGCATTAAAGCTCCCATAGGTAATATTATCAGCCACCGTTCCATGAAATAGGAATACATCCTGGCTGACAAGGCCAATACACTGACGTAAATCCCGCAAACTTAAATTTTTAATATCAATCCCATCAAGAGTGATTTTGCCATAATTAAGTTCATAAAACCTTAACAATAATTTGACTAAAGTGCTTTTTCCAGAACCAGTTGTACCGACAATAGCAATAGTTTTTCCTGAAGGAATATATAAAGATAAATTTTGAATAATTGGCAGTCTATTTTGATAGGAAAAAGAAATATCAACAAATTCAAGCTCACCTGTTACAGCATCAAGATCTAAAGCAATATTGTCATAATGATTTGCCACGGGAGTATTTAACAAGTCCATTACCCTATTCGTAGAAGCCATTGCCCTTTGATATTGGTCAAAAGTTTCACCTAACCTGGTTAATGGCCACAATAATCTTTGAATTAGGAATACTAATACACTATAAGCACTCACAGCAATTTTCCCAGTTACTGTTGCCATACCACCAAATATCATCAAACCAATAAACCCCACTAGAATTAACATTCTGATCATAGGGATAAATGCTGCTGACAACTTAATAGCTCGATTATTACTTCGGCTATAAGCCTCACTTTCAGATGCTAAACGTTGATTTTCATAATCTTCAGCAACAAAACTTTTAATAGTAGTAATACCACTTAAATTATTTGATAACCGAGAATTTAATAATCCCACCTTTTCTCTAACATCAGCATAGCGAGGTGCCAATAGGTCCTGATAAGTTAAAGTACCCCACACAATAAATGGTATTGGCAAAATTACTATCCAAGCAACATCAGGAGCAATGATAAAAAAAGCACCACCAACAATTATAACAGTGGTAAAAACTTGCAAAATATCATTAATTCCAGAATCTAAAAAACGTTCTAACTGATTAATATCATCACTCAAGATAGATATCAGTGCTCCAGTGCTATGTTCCTCAAAATATGCCAGCTCTAATTTCTGCAAATGTTTATAAGCATCCAATCTAAGATTATGTTGAATATTTTGTGCTAAGCTGCGCCAAAGTCTTTTGTAAGAATACTCGAACAGGGATTCTAACACCCAAATAATAACCGTTACTAAGGAAAGGATTAAAAATTGCCAAACAATTTCTTCCACTCCTAATTGGGCTATGATGGAATCCTCCTGCCTGATGGCTATATTCACAGCCACACCAATTAATGCTGGTGGGGCTAAGTCAAAAAGTTTATTTAAAACAGAAGCCCCACAAGCTAACCATAGTTGCCGTTTATACTTTTGTCCATAATCAAATAAACGTTTGAAGGGATAAAACTTCTGCTTTTTGCCTGATGTCCACTTTGACGTTAGTATCTTAGCCACAACTACTATAAAATCGTACGGGTTAGAATAATACCAAAAATATAAGTACACAAGAAAGAGGGAGGACTTTGAGCATATTGATGACAGGAAAGTTAGTCAGCTTTACTACTTTAAAAGATCCTGATAGCTTGAATTTTAAACCATATTTTTTTATTAATCAACAAGGAGATAACATTTTGAAAACACAGACATTAATTAGTTGGCAAGCTTTGGCTGTGGGCTTGGCAACAGCAATAATAGTAATATTTAGCCTAAACTCTTTTGTGATTATTAATCCTGGTGAGGCTGGGGTTCTAAGTATTTTAGGCAAGGCCAGAGATGGGGCTTTGCTGGAAGGTTTCCACATCAAACCTCCACTAATTTCCAGTGTTGACGTATATGATGTTACAGTCCAAAAATATGAAATTCCGGCTCAGAGTTCCACTAAAGATTTGCAGCAGCTGTCGGCAAAATTTGCGATTAATTTCCGTATTAATCAACAAGAAGTAGTGGAAATCAGAAGAAAACAAGGAACATTAGCCAATATAGTTTCCAAAATTATTGCTCCCCAAACCCAGGAGTCGTTTAAAATTGCGGCAGCAAGAAGAACTGTAGAAGAGGCAATTACCAAAAGAGATGAATTAAAAGAGGATTTTGACAATGCATTAGATCAACGCCTAGATAAATATGGAATAATTGTGCTAGACACTAGTGTGATTGACTTAGCTTTTTCCCCCGAATTTGCAAGAGCTGTTGAAGAGAAACAAATTGCCGAACAAAAAGCCCAAAGAGCAGTCTATGTAGCAAGAGAAGCAGAACAGCAAGCGCAAGCAGATATTAACCGTGCTAAGGGCAAAGCAGAAGCTCAAAGGTTGTTAGCAGAAACACTTAAAGCCCAAGGAGGGGAATTAGTTCTACAAAAAGAAGCAATTGAAGCTTGGAAAAGTGGTGGTGCTCAAATGCCCAAGGTACTTGTTACGGGAAGTGATTCTCACAATGCTGCACCTTTTATCTTTAATTTGAGTAATATGCAAGAATAGCTGCTTTTTTTTCTATGCTCTAGGCATATTTGTGGACCATTAAATAAGTAGAAAATAAGTTGTTTATGAGGAGCAAAAATCATACCCGAATTACTATACAAGAAGCGAAAAAAATATTCAATAAGTTTAACTGTTTAGATATTTCTCCTAGTATACAAACATCGGAAAGAAGATTAATTTGTCAATCCTTGCTGGTGATAGTTAATTCATCTGATTATCAAATCCCTGGTATTGATGCTGACAAGGTTGAGTAAGCATTGTTAGCAATGAAGACTTATTATTTTACTTTAGGAAATGATCCACCAATTAATTTGCCAATAATTAGCAGTCCTGTTTATATTAAATTAAATGGGAAAAATATAAATGGGGTAAATGGTATTTGTCATTTAGATTCATACTCTAAGTCATATCTTGGTGTTTTAATCTAATGTCAATCCCATTTACATCTGGAAATTTAATCAAATGTTTGGTCATATTCCCGTTGATTTATCCCTAAAAGGTTAAAGTGTAAAGTTACAGGTCAAGTTTGAGTAGCCGCTAATATGAAATTTAAAATCGTATGGGTGTAATTACACTGCAATCTGTTGCCAAGGATTTTGGCATAAAAGAAATTCTAAAAGAGGCCTCTTTCAGTTTGGATGCTAATGATAAAGTTGGATTCATTGGTACTAACGGTTCTGGGAAATCAACCTTATTAAAAATAATTGCAGGGCTGGAAACAATTGATAGTGGAACAATCTCAGTTACCCCTAATACAAGCATTACATACCTACCCCAACAGCCCGATTTAGATCCAGAATGCACTGTTTTAGAAGAGGTGTTTGCTGGAGATGGAGAGCAAATGGCTTTAATAAAAAAGTATGAGTATATTTCCCGTCATTTAGCTTTAAACCCAGAAGATGAGGATTTAATGTTTCACTTATCCTCAGTCATGCAGAAAATGGATGTACTGAATGCATGGAACCTAGAAACTAATGCCAAAATAATTCTTTCCAAGTTGGGGATTACTCACTTTGATGCTAAGGTTGGGACTTTATCAGGAGGTTATCGTAAGCGCATTGCTTTAGCGACAGCTCTGTTGTCAGAACCTGACTTTCTCCTGATGGATGAGCCTACCAATCACTTAGATGCAGAATCAGTGGAGTGGCTACAAAGCTATTTAAATCATTACCATGGTGCATTGTTACTTATTACCCATGATCGCTATTTCCTGGATAGAGTAACCAATCGTATCATTGAAATTGATAGGGGAGATGTTTACTCTTATCCTGGTAGTTATTCTTATTATCTCGAAAAGAAAGCACTTGCAGAAGGATCTATAGCTAGCAGTAAGCGTAAACTTCAAGGTATTCTGCGTCGGGAATTAGAATGGTTAAAAAGAGGACCAAAAGCCCGTAGTACGAAACAAAAGGCTCGGATTGAGCGTATTCAAAGTATGCAAGCCACTAAGTTTAAAAAAGCCCAAGAGAAAGTAGATATTTCTACACCTAGTCGTCGTATTGGCAAAAAGGTAATTGAATTAAATAGTATTACAAAAATTTATAGTAACCACATCCTAATTCAAGATTTTACCTACGAATTCAGCTCAGAGGATCGAATAGGAATTATTGGGGGTAATGGTGTTGGTAAATCTACTCTCATGGATATGATTACTGGCCGTCTACAACCAGATGCTGGGAAAGTAGAAATTGGTACTACCATCCATATTGGTTATTTTGATCAGCATTCTGAGGATTTATTAGTAGGAGTTAATGATAGCCAACGAGTTATTGATTACGTCAAGGAAAAAGGTGGAGAATACATTCAAGAGTCTTGCGGTAACTATATTACCGCCTCCCAGATGCTAGAAAGATTTCTTTTTAATGGAAGTCAACAATATTCTCCTATTAATAAGCTTTCTGGTGGTGAAAAGCGCCGGTTATTTTTACTAAGAGTTCTAATGAGTGCACCAAATGTTTTAATATTAGATGAACCAACTAACGACTTAGATGTTCAAACATTAGCAGTATTAGAAGAATATCTAGAAGAATTTAATGGTTGTATAATTATAGTGTCCCACGACCGCTATTTTCTAGATCGCACCATAGATAAAGTTTTTGTATTTAGTGAGAAAGGTAAAATAAGAGAATACCCTGGTAACTATTCCATTTATTTAGACCATAAAAGAGCCGAAGAAGACGAGCAGCAAAAAAACTCTAAAGTTACAGAAAATAATAATAATAAAAGTAAAAAAATACTTAATAACAATACTCAAACTCCACAAGAAGAAATAAGTAAACGCCATCGTTTATCTAATTGGCAGAGGAAAGAGTTTATATCTTTAGAAGATAAAATTATGCAATTGGAATTAAAAAAATCAGAAGTAGAAGCAGAAATAGAAAGATCTACGGATATTAATTATAGCCAAATTCAAATAAAATATGACCAATTAGAAGTTATTAAACATGAAATCGATGTAGCCACTGAACGTTGGTTGGAGTTAGCAGAGATTAATAATTAACAAAAAAATAGTCTAAGAAAATATTTTTCGTTATATATAGATAAAAGAATACTTTAAAGCTCAGATTCTAGCTAATACCAAGGAATTTATTTGAAAGAATTAACCTATTTTTTGGAAATAATAAGAATACCTTGATTATTTCTATAAAACTTTTTTTACTGATACAAGTATTGTGATTAATAATTGAAGAAGCAAAAAAATTTGAGTTCAAAATAATCCAATATATTATATAGATTCTAGTAATTCTTTTTAGGAGAAAAAGAATTAACTAAACTTTTTACAGGTTTTTCTAAAACTGGTTGATAAAATTTTACTAGGTATGGATAATGATATCCTTCTGTAAATTTGGCAAGACCTTTTACTGCTATTCCCAAAATGGGTATTCTGTTCTTATTTAGATCGGATACTGTTCTTTGCAATACCTCCTTAATATTGATGTCTAGTTGTGTTTATATTATTAAATAACTGCTTTGTTTGTTACCTTAATGTTGCAGCATCAGCGCAAGCACTTGGCGGAGAAGTATCTACAATTACACATTCATAGTTTATTTGCGCATCATTTGATAATGCTTGCATTATTCTGGACTCTAGCATTTGTGATGGTCTGCCATATAGTTCAACACATGTAAGAACAAATAAGTTTTCTACCGATGTCGTTTATACTAATTCTTGTAGAGTGATTGACCTTGAAGAACATGAACTATTACTATTTTTGAGAGTATATTGAAAAGTCTGTGTTGTACTGGATTATGTAAATCAGCGTCTATTAATAATGTACATCGTGATAACATAGCAGAAGTTACAGCTAAATGGTACGCTGCAACTGATTTTCTTTCCCCGGAAATAGCACTACTGATAACAATCAGTTTTAATGTTTCTAGGCTTCTAAATTCTTGAACAACATGCGGTAAGGTTCCATAAAACTATCATAATCAAGAAATTTATCTGCAGATTTGAGGGTAAGTGCAGATTGTGGTAAATGGGGTAGTATCCCTAGGAGTGGAAATTTGGCTAGTTCTTCCGCTTCCAAAGGATCTATCTATTACCTGTGGACCCCCATACCCAAAACTACTCCACAAATAGTAGCTAGTAATAACACCACAGTTGGCCTCGGCGATATTGGCAGAAGAGTAGGTTTTGCTTTTTCTATTACTCTAAGGTTTTCCAACTTTTGAGCTTCTGCAATATGTGCTTCTTCAAGTTTGCGTTGTAATGTTTTTAATGATTCCGCTACTTCTTCTCGCTTCCTAATTAATTGAGTCAAAGGTTGCTGCCTAATTGGTAATTTACCTAGACGAAATTGCAATTTGAATCGTTCACGTTGCACAGTCCTAAAGCTAATCGTTGTAATTCTGTATTTACAAGTTGAGAAGTTATTTCTTGACTGATTTGATCGATAGCAATGTCATTTGTAGGATATTCCTGCTTTTCTGGAGTAACTCGTCTTAATTGGTATTTAAGGGTGCGAATTCCATTACGTTCTTGAATCAGTTTGACTAAATTGGGATGATAATCTGTTAAACTAACTAGGACAGCAATAATTTTATGTTCTGTTTTTGCTAAATTGGCACATAGCTTTCTTAACTCTTCATTTTGACCATCATATGATCTTACCTCTTGTAACTTGCCAATTAGGTTACATTATTCCTGCTCTAAAGCAGTGAAACTTTCTACTAAACTTCTAATCTGTTCATAAAACGAGACAATCCCACTTTTCTGCCGATATCTATTTTCTGCTGTCTCTGCCAGTTTTAAGCGCATTCTTGCTATAGGAAGTTCTATTTTTTCTAAAAATTACCTGACTTTCTTTGCTTACGAATTGGTATTTTTGATATTTTCTTCAAGCATTGCTTGGGAGATAACATTTGGAATGCTATCAGCTACATCAGCATTTTTATCAGCATATTTTAACTCTATAACATTAGTTGTTGGTATAGCTTTAACTTTCAACTACCGGGTTAGATTTTTGATCAGGAAATGAATTTCGGGTAGTTTTGAACTTTTAAAAGCTATATTGATTACTCTTTTTAAAAGAGTTTGTGACTTTGCCAATTCTGTTTGGTCTGAAACTAGATCAAGACCACCATAATGTAGAGCTACTTGGTTCAAATCTCCACCCAGTTCAGAAATACTAGCTTGCTTATCATCTAGCATGATTTTTGTTGAAGTCTCATACATTCTAGTAAGTGCAACTATTAAATAAGCTATCGACCCAGCCATAACAGCAGAAAATGTTCCGATAGCAGGTAATGCACGTCTTTGTATAATTACTGGTATAGACGAAATACCTTTTTCCCTTGTATGGGTACTATAGTTTATTTCGAAGGTCCTTCCAAAAAAAACATTAGGACTTAAGCCCTGTAAGTCAACTAATATGAGTGTTTGGGAGATGTGACTATCTTAAAATACCCTGAAAAATCTAATCTCCATGACTTACGTGTTATGCATGTCAATACATAATTCATATTTACTCGCCCCCCATTTTTGTTTTTCCTATATTCATACATAAATAATAGCTCTTATTTTTTACTTATTAGTTCAGCTAGTTCTGAATTAGAACAGGGTTCATTTAAATCAATAGTTTGTGGGTAATTCAATAGACCCTTATATATTTTTAAAGTTTCATATGTTATTTGTTCCCAGCTATAATTGAGCTCTACATACTTTTGAGCTTGCTTTGCCATCAATACCATATCTTGGGGATGGTTAATAGCCCAATAGATAGAATTCATGCAAGATTCTAAGTTACCTGCTTCAAACAGCATACCCCTATCTCCTTGGATCAATTGCTGATGAGGTGGAATATTACTTGCTAAAACAGGTACACCTTCTTGCATTGCTTCCAACATTGCTAACGGTAAACCTTCTAAGTCAGAAGGAAGTACAAATAAACCAGCACCCCTAACAATTTCCCACAAACGATCACCCCGTAATTCTCCAGCAAAAATTATATTGGGATTATCTGCTACTTTTTCCAATAATTTGGAAGTAAATGCTTGTGTATCACTCACTCCACCTGCCAAAACCAACTTCCACCCTTCTGGGCAAAGATTACTAAATGCATCTACCAATAAGTCTGGTCGTTTTTCTGGAACCAGTCTGCCCAAAAATATTAGATAACGCCCCTCTATTAAACCTAGGGATTTTCCATAAGTAAATTGGGTATCAGAATCCCCATACTTTGCTGGTGTATTTGGAATATAAACTGTTTTACGACTATAGTTCTGCAAAAAGTAGCTATGTAAGGCTTCTGATACAACAATTATGCTGTCGGCAAAGCGGACAGCTATTTTTTCCCCCATTTGAATTAATCGAGTAGAAAAATTTCCCCATTTTGTCCTTTGCCAATCTAAACCTTGGCAGGTAACTACTATTTTGGCTGATGTTATGAATCTAGGAAAATAAGTAAATATAGATGGACCTAGGGCATGAAAATGAATGATATCGTATCTTTTACTACTGGCAGCAGTTGTGCCTAAAGCAGAAGCAACAAAAGCATCAATACCTCTAGTCTTTAAGCCTGGTAGGGAAATCACATTAACTCCCTGATATTCGTAACTTTTCAGCCAACCACATTCTGTGTACGAACAACGAGCATACAAATCTACAGTGTGACCTCTACCCACAATACGTGGATATAATTCAGCACAATAGTGTTCAATTCCCCCCTGTTTAGGGGGTAAACCTTTGGCTCCTATTACTGCTATTTTCATAATAATTGACCTATTTTAATAACTTAAAGCCTACGCAGCTACAACTTAATATATTTAGACGCAGAGGATCTGATTAAAAATAAGTACTGCCATGGTCTAGTCTAGAAAATTAACTCAGTTTGTCTAAAAAAGTGCTCTGGGAAAAAATAAATTTACATTTAGCATCTAAATGATTATTATAGCTATATTTGTTATGATGGCATCTACTCATCACAACATAGTTTACACTGAGGGAAATAACTGACAATTTTTTTGCTAACGAGTGAACATATTCTCATATAAATCTTTTACAACATTACAAGCGGCATAAGGTTGGGCAAGACGAATACAAGATTTTTTAGGATAGTTTTCCAGATGTAGGATTATTTGGAATAATCTATCTGATATGACTTTTGGTGTACGTTTATCACAAACCACACCTGTGTCACCTAATTTTAGTGGTGATAAATTACCAGTCTTATTAGAGGAAAAACAAATGCATATTTACCAGTAATAGGTAAAGCTTTAGTAAAGATATTATGATTCACTGTGTTGATATTTTTTAAGACTTATTATTGCATAAATTACATTATAATGATCTAGTAAATAGCATATATAGAAATGTCATCAAGTATCTAATCATACTAATACCAGTATCAATCCCTTGAATTATAATTATTTGAATAGTCATTTTTCCTCTCTGCAAGCATTTAGAATGATAGGAAATTAGTTATTATGGTAATTTCACTCTATCAACACCTAATTAAAATTAGTAGAATAGCAAACCCTTAGAAAAAAAATTGAGACAAACTTTCTAGTTCTGAGGAAATAGATTAGCATAGATTTTGCAAACTCATTTTATTAGTAAAATAAGTTTTACCAATTCTTTACAAAGAATTAGTAAAATAATTGCTATGACCATATACTCTTGTATTATTAAGTTAATAATAGCCCAATAAGTTAGGTATAAAGTTGAAGTAACTATAAGAGTTTATTACTCTATGAAATATTTTATGTATAAGAAGAGACTTGCATATTCAATTAGAAGATAAATCATTAAAACAACTTTCAAAATAATAACTGAAAGAGATAAAAGTACCATAAGATTTATTTACTCATATTTATTAATATTTATATATTTTTTTATGATAAAAAATACTGAGTTTTTCCTAATTTAAACTAAATGATACTTGATTTTATCTGTAGCTACCAAGTCCTTCTAAATCCGTATACTTTACTATTAATGTTCAGAATACTACGCTTAATTGTATTGTTTTTGAGTTGAGTCTTTTTGATTTAATTTTTACTTTACTAACAATAACTCAATCAAACCTGATAAGGTACAATACCCCTACCAAAAGCAAATTCTAAAGTTGATTTTGATCAATTCATATGTTATTAGTTCTCCTAAAAGTCTATACACACTAAAAATAATTGTTTATCGGTAACGTTTGAAGTATTGTAGACCCCCTATGATATATTATAAGTGGTATATAATAAAACTTTTTACGAATGATCTAATATTTAGTATTATCATCATTTGATTACTGAATTTATATTAAAAGATAATTTTTCTCTTAAACGGATAGGTAATAATATACTTCAACTGGTATAAGCAATTTGTGTTTGTGCCACATTATTATGAAAGGAATAGAGTAAAGTGAAGCTTTATGTCTAAAGCATGATAAGATCATAAGTTTGAGATATATGAATACAAAGAATCATTGTAGCAACACCAAAGGGCTGTATTTCTCAATTATTAGAACTACAGCCCTTTGGTGTTGAGATATTAAGTGAAAATATTCTTCCCATTAACTTATCCAACTCTTGAATATAAGTGCCAAAGTTGAGTGTTATTTAATTCTGGAAAATTTGAGGGAAAATACTAGATTTTATATTTTGTTTACTCCATAATATTATTCACTACTTAGTTCTAAAATTACTCTTGAGTAATTGAAGCAAAATTATCCCTTGTTTAGGGGCTATAATCCAACTAAATATTCTAGAAGTCTTTGTTATATTTAACAGCAACTACAAATACTATATTTTCACTATGCCTGCCTGTTTAATCTACATGTATATGTATGAGTTTATTGAGATATTTAATTTCACCTCATTATTCCACCTCTAAAACTTAGGTATTTATATCCACACTTTGCCTGGATTTTTTTTAAGTTGTGAATTATTTCCCACTCAGTTATTTTCGTAAATACATCTTTCCTATAGTCTGGTAATTGCTTCATACCGAATAACTTATTATTCTTTTTTAGGCTAAATATGTAAGAATATTTTAGGCAATGTAAACAGTCGATAATACATTTCTACCATTGTTTAAACTTGACCTATTCAATATGTGTTTTACACAAGTCTTAATTATCAGAGATTAATATAGATCATCCATCTTTTCTTATCCTTTCTACAAAATGCTTCAATATATCCTTGCATTGCCATCTTATTTTGTATTGAAAATAATCCCTACTAATTTTCCCCTCTTAGAAAGTTCACAAAACTCATAGATGCAATTCTAGTAATTGCTCGCATAACTAGAATATTTCTGCACATAGAATACAAACTCTCTGCTTAAAAATTAGAATTAAATCTATATGAAGTTAAAGGTGTAAAATAATAAGTAAGGCTTACATGAAATAATTTAATTATATAAACTTACTTAGCTTATCTCTATATTTTACAGACTAAAACCCAGTTAAAAATAATTTTTTGTATACGTTAAGTAAGGTTATAGCAACGATAGATATTAAATCAAGAGGTTTAAAACCTAATTATTTTTTCTAGTTTTTGTAGGGATTCATAATTGATGGAATAGAACTCCTTATTCAAGGCTAATATCCAAACCCGGAAAACATAACAAATAGGGTTCCCCTAAACATAATTCACACGATACTCATAAGTATTTAGTAGCAATATTTCAAAGTCAGGCGATGAACATAAACTCAGGAAAACTTTATGGCATAAATTACCATAAATAGGAGAGAGGAAATGGTGATACGTGTAGCTCGTTATATTCCAGTGAAAATTTCTTGACTGGAATAGAATTTCATAGCGGGCTTCACAGATTTTATTGCATCAGAGTTGAGAATTACGATGTTCTCATAATGAGAAATAATGAGATTTGAATAGAATAAATACCCCTTACACTCTGCTCTGGGTCATTTCTAAACTGGATATAGGATAGAGCAAATCCCTTCTACTGAGTTAGAAAGTTAGATATAGGGATAATTTTATTAATTATCTAGTAACAAATGGAATGAATGGAGAGAGGGAAGGAGTAAGGGGGACAATTGTCCCCCTTACTCCTTCCCTCCCCTTATTTTCTCTTAGAAAGAGCTTCTAAATTCTCCAAGCGACTTTGCAAACTCTGGTTTTGTTGCTTGAGTTCATCTAGTTCTCCTCTTAATTGGTAGAGAGTTTTCTCTGTACCAATACTTTTCTGTACCAGAGTAATTTTCTCTTCTGCACATCGACGTACCCGCCCATCAGCTGTCTGATTTGCTAATGAAAGCAAAATTCCCAGGGCTTTTGGTGTTTCCATTGATCCTAAAGCATTAACCACAGCAACCTGAGTTAAAAAGAAGGTTTCCTTAGAAAGCTCTGTTAACCAATCTAAAATTCGCTCTATATTGGCAGAAGTTTGACCAATGGAAATCTTACCTAAGGCAACAATAGCTCCTAAACGTAAAGATTGAGGTATGCCCAGCCGAGTATACTCCATAATTATTTCCAGAGCAGCTTCAGAGGTTTTGAATGCTGCTAAACCTTCAATAGCCCCACTACGAACTAATTCATTCCAACCAGACTTCTCCATCAGTACGGTATTCAGAAGTTTTAATACCTTTTCTTCTTTAGGTTTATCTGTGGCAACAGCAGCAATTTCCCCAATTGCTCGACAAGCAGCAGATTCAACATAGTAACTTTCATCTCCTAATTTGACAATGTGTTTTAATGCCTTGTAGCTACTGTTGGTTTTTATTATAGCTAGTGATTCTACCACTGCACGACGGACTCTAGCATCTCTATCTTTTAATCCAGGAGTTAGAGCATTTAATACTTGATCTAATTTTATTTTTGCCATCTGCTTAGCAACTTCGGCTCGCACACCCCAGAAAGGCTCCTTGATGAGCGCCTCTGATAGTGCTTTCAAACTCTCTAATCCTCCTTTTTTTCCCAATGCCTCAGCAGCGTAAATACGGGAGATAGGATCAGGATCAAATACTAATTGTGCTTTAAGTTCAGGAATAGCATATTCTAAAACGACGGTTTTTAGGTAATTATTACCGTAGTCAAAACTAATAAATTGGGGCTTTTCTACAAGAGGAAAATAAAAGTTTTGTTCCTTTTCATATATTCTCACTGTAAAATTCTTCAAATATACGGGTTTCCCTTCTGGAATATAGCCAAAAGCAATGGGAATTTTCAGATCAAATAAATAGTTATGGCTACTATTTATTTGATCTGGTTGAGCTTGAACTTGAGTGACTGTTACTTTAGCCAAATTACTATCCCCATCCCAGGAATATACCACTCTAAAATCAGGATATCCCCCGCGATATACATATTGGTCGAAGAGGAAGCTGAGATTACGACCAGTAGATACCTCAATAGCTCTTAGCAAGTCAATTGTTTCTACAGTTTGATGGATATAAGTATTAACAAAAGTCTTAATAGCTTGCCAAAATAATTCTTCTCCTAGCTCTGCACGGATCATGTGATAAACACAGGCACCTTTTTCATATATATGGCAGTCATAAAGCTCGATCGCTTCACGATATACATGGGTTACCATAGGGCGACGATAGCGATCACTATCTTCACTAAAATAACTATAGGCATCTTTCAGGCGGTAGTATGCTCCTTCCTCTACACCATATTCATTTTCTGCCCACAGGATCTCAGAATAAGTGGCCATTCCTTCCTTCACCCAGGCATGAGACCAGTGTTTTATTACTAGCAAATCTCCAAACCATTGGTGTGCCAACTCATGAACTACTAACCGTTCAGTATTCCGATTATCTAACGCAGCTTTAGCATCCAATAAACACTTATCAGTTAACAAAGTAGTGGAGGTGTTCTCCATACCTCCAAAAATAAAGTCATTGACGCAGACTTGAGCATATTTAGGATATGGATACGTATAGCCATACTTCTGACTTAGAAACTCTATCATTCGAGGCGTTTTACCCATACTTAATTGAGCTTCTTGTTCCTTTCCTTTTTCCACATAATAAGTTACTGGTCTTCCATTCCACTCATCCCTAATTTCCGCAAAATCCCCCACTGCAAGGGTCATTAGATAAGTAGGATGAACTTGTTTCTGAGACCAATGATAAATTGTGTTACAGCCATTTTCTTTGATGGCAATTAGTTCGCCATTAGAAATTGCCATTAAGGGCTTAGGAATACTGACTCTAATTTCGCTTGCAGATAGTTGTCCGGGATAGTCAAAACAAGGAAACCAAAAACGGGAGTCTTCATCTTCCCCTTGAGTCCAAACTTGCGTGGGTTTATGAGGATAATTTTCATCTGGTTGAATAAAGTATATTCCCCGTTGGGGTTTTTCTACATAATAAGCAATTGCAATGTTAACTTGTTGACCTTTATGGGTAGGTATGAGTAATTTAACTGATATCTCTTCACCATCATAATCGAATTCATGCTCCACATCATCAACTTTCACACTAGAAATGCTAAGGTTAACGGCATTTAAATGTAGGTAATCAATGCCATTACGTATTGGAACGAGTTGAATAAAACAATTCCCTTGTAAACTCTGCTGTGGGATATCCAGATCCAAATCTAAAAAAATATGTTTTACTTGTCCCGGACAATCTGGATTATAGTGTGGTTTTGCTCCTGGTAACTCAAAGGTTTTGTATTGATTGTTATCTGTATAAAGGTAAGAATGAGACATTGATAGCTACTAGATTGAAGATAGAGTAAAGAGAAGATTTATTTAAGTATGAAGTGCTAAGCTAAAACATTTCTACTTAGAGCACCTTAGTGTTATATCAAGACTTAGAGATTGCTACTCTGCAGAAGCCTGTCTGAGTCTATGCAATGACACATGAAAGAAATCAGACACCCCAAGCCCTAATCTGGATATGATTTAAAGCTACATCTTTTAGTTATGAGATTGTCTCTTGTGAGATAGATGGAAAATATTAAGGAGCTTGAGGTTAAGTGTTAGAACGTATAAGTAAAGATGTTTTATGAGCTATACAAATAAATTGTCTACATAATCCTTCCATTGATGTAAATCAGAAATCAAATATATTTTACTTGCAGCAAAAAAAATACAGGGGTACTACTTCTGTAGTACCCCTAATAATTTATGAGAACAAATTCTACTATTCAATGCCTGTAATAGCAACTATAGTATATACATCATCACTTTTTACTAATAAGTGCTATATATAGCACTCCAAAACTACATTATTAACATCTAGCAATTATGAAACAAAGTTTCTAAATATACACGAGCAGCATGGCGATCACCGTGCCCATTTTGCAACAGAAATAAGGACAAAGCAGCTGTTAATACCCTGGTTTGATCCCAATCAGGGTGTGCTGCTAAGTAAATATTCAGCGATTCGTGAAGCGTTTCGGGTATTTCACTAACGATGTTTACTGTTGGATTCATGCACTTTTTTCCTTGGAACTCCATCAATGGGTCAATCTTACTTTTGGTCGAGTTTGTGCTGTTGCGCGAACTACCTAATGCTTATTAAGACAGACAGTCTGCTGCAAAAGTTTTGTTGATTTAACACAATCTTGTAAGTGGACAACAAAAGTAAGTCGCATTATTGTGCTCTATAAGGGGGTAGGTTTGTCAATGATACGAAATTTTACAAACGACTTAATCCCAGTGATATATCTCATAGATAAAGGGGTTACAGGCTTTTTTATTATTTTTCATAACATAAACTTAGTAATAATCATCGTCATACATTTCAAGATATAAAATTCCCAGAGATATCTCAAGAGAGAATTAAAATACTCATTAATTGTGGGTAACTCAAAGTGAACTGTGGATATTTTGTAAAATGGATAAGTAAAATAGAATTAATAATTACAACATATCCTTATTTTTGGTGATTAATTTCAATTGATATTGAAGGCAAAATTTTAGGAAACTTCTTGACTGATTTTGTCTAATATCATTGTAGTGATTATTGCTACTAACTTTGCCTAAGAACCTGGTAAGCGATTTTAAGGTTCTTTTGCACTTGCATACAACAACCAGTATTATTCATAAGATATGGGGATAATTAATAATGATGTAGAAAAGCCTTTAGCATCAGATATATTGCTAACTGATGTGATTGGTATTTAGATATTTGAAAATCAAGTGTTATTTACACTAATAAAAACAGGTACTGATGAATCGCAGCTCGCAAATTTATTTATTATAATTCAAACTAACCACTCCATTATACGCTATAATATAGCAGCTAAGTAGTTTTTGGTAGTAAAACGATGGAATTTACTAAGACACTCAGTCTGTAACTCTTCTCTGCTAAGTAGATTCAGTGAAAATAATAAAAAAATCATTAATATGCTAAAGCTCTAAGGATGTCTGCAGAATTATATTGGATTGCATTTTAGTAAGGTATAAACAGTTCAACTATAGTAGGATTTGTTCCCTAGTAGTTTTGCACAATAACTGATTAAACTTCCTTATAATTTTTTATTTCCTGATTAAAGTCTGAAATCAGTATTAGGAAGGGAGAACTTATCCATTAAATTCACCCATTATTTTCTGTGATCACAATTTAAATCCCCCATAAATCCCAGAGGTTTTCAATGGATAATAACCCCTCATTGTATTAACAAAGTCTCTAACGTTTGCGATCCTGCAGTCTTTGATAAACAACCCTTAGATCAACATGATGGTAGGCTAAAGCTACTAGGGTGTGATAAAGTAAGTCAGCTACTTCTCCAGCAATTTCTCCTGGCTTATCATCCTTGCATGCCATCACGACCTCAGTAGCTTCTTCTCCAATTTTCTTCAATATTTGGTTGTCACCACCTGCAAGTAATTTACAAGTATAAGAGTTTTCCTGAGGGGTTTCTCTGCGTTCACATATAATCTGAAATAATTGGGACAAAGTATCTCCTGGAGGTGCAATAATCTGATCATCTACTTGATGAAAACAACTACGTTCTCCAGTATGACAAGCAATATTTCCTATTTGTTCTACTCCTATTAGTAAAGCATCACTATCGCAGTCATAGCGTATACTCTGAACTTTTTGAATATGTCCAGAAGTAGCCCCTTTATGCCAAAATTCCTGACGGGAACGACTCCAGAACCAAGTTTCTCCTGTTAATAATGTCTTTTGCAAAGATTTCTGATTCATCCATGCCATCATTAATACTGTGCCGTCAAGATAATCTTGGATAATTGCTGGGACTAATCCACGTTCATCATAACAAATCTTATCAACGGAGATAGTTTGCTCAAAAAAAGAATTAACCGAGTAAGACATATCAATTGCTTTAAAAGTCTGACAATATATAATTGTCTACGGGTTATTAATATCATTTAGTATATAAAGATTGGCAGTTCCTAGCAAGATGCTTTAAGCAAATTGTATGTATAATATGACATAATTAAATTATGAAAAATATATCATTGGCCAAAAGACTTGTTATTTATTCAAGTATTAATAACTAGAAAGGTTGAATTACAAAATTATTCAAAAAAGACTTGATTGGATTAATGAATAATATATAGATATATACAAAATACACTTTGAATGGTAAAAATATATTGCAGATATCCATAGTATGAAATCTACTTGTCTCTCATCAAAAATAATGGTGTCTAGCCATAGAGCCTTTGCTCCCAGTGAAACTCTAAATGCAAATAATACATAGTTTAGTAATTGATAACACTGCAAGAAAAAAACTCCTAATAAATGCATCAGAATTCTAAGATAAAAACAGAGAGAAAATAGTTTTTATAAGATCTATAGATGGTCGATTACATGGATATTTTTCTAGCAGAATAGTCAATGATTCCAAGATTATAAATTGATGTTAGTGTTAGGAATCAAAGCAACTTAAAAATAATGTTAGTAAAATTTTCCATAAACATCAGTAAATCTCGCAGAACAGAGTAGTTAAAAACAGCAGTAACATAGACAAATATAAGTAGAAAGACTACTATTAATTAGTTTAAATTTTAGGAGATAATCACTACTATATAATCAATTATTACAACGAGTAGTAAAAACTCTGCAATCAAATGTAGATAATAATAAATACCGAGCAAGAATGAAAATGCGAATAATTAGGTGACAATGTAAACCAATTAAATTGGTAGATACTCAGTACTATATGCGAAAAATCAGCAAATTTTTCTCGGAAATATTGTAATCAACCTAAATATGCTTTTGTCGCTAGATACAAGGCACTATAAGGTAAAAGAGAAAGAACTCTAACATATTACTGAACATATAATAAAATCTGCTTTAGAATATGCTTTATATAAGAAATTAGCATTAACGGAATGAAAATACATTGAACGATATAAAATAACTTAATGACTATCTTGATGAGGTTGAGTTAATACTGAAATTTCTCAGATATAATTTATTGTAGGCAAAATATCTCAGCAGGTTTGTTATCGAACATGTATGAGTTTTAAAGTAAGATAGGGGATAAAACTTGTATTCAAATTAAATCACTTCTACCTGATTTAGATAAAATAGAAAAATGCTATTAATTAATTGTAATTGATACTGTAAAATTTTAAGCTTACCCGGAATTTATCAAACTTACTTTAATCGACTATTTTCAACATTACAGATATCATAGACAGGAAAGTGAGAAAACCTATTGCATCCAGAGTTGTTGTCATTAATGGTCCGCTGATCAAGGCTGGGTCAAGCTTTAATCGCTTAAAGCCCATAGGCAATAAAGTTCCCAATATAACGGCTATTAAAACATTGACAATCATTACAGAACCAGCGATGAAAGATATCCAGCGATCATCTGGGGGCGACCAAATCATAGACAGGGTGGTAAGAGCTAATCCCAACCCACATGCTATGCCTAAACCAGCTAATAACTCTTTCCGCAGTAATTTCATAGTATCTTTTGGCGTTATTTCTCCCACTCCCAATCCCCGTACTGTTACAGAGAGCACTTGAAAAGCGACATTACCACTACTATTAGCTAAAATAGGCATAATAATAGCTAAAACAGGGACCACTGTAATTATTTTTTGAAAGGGAGCAATAACACTGGCAGCTGTAATATACAAAAATATATTACATAGCAGCCAAGGCAGTCTTTTACGAACAGTAACTTGGGGAGATGCCAAGGCTGCCTCATCACCACTAATACCTGCTAGTTTCTGAATATCTTCTGTAGCCTCTTCTTCCAGGATATCAAATACATCATCAATAGTGATAATACCCACTAATCTATCTTCACGGTCAACTACAGGCAAAGCAATCAAATCATAGCGTTTCATTACTTGTGCTGCTTCCTCTTGAGAAGTTTCTGTACTGACTTTAATGACGCGATTGCTGGCTACATTACCTACAAATACATCAGGGAAGGTAAATAGTAGTTGTCGTAGAGAAATCACACTGAATAGTTTGCGATTTTCATCAGTTACATAGGCATAGTAAATAGTCTCTTTATCCTCATCCTGGTAGCGAATTTTGCTTAAGGCTTCCCCGACTGTTAACCCCTGTTGCAAACGGACATATTCTGTGGTCATTAACCTTCCTGCCGTACCTTCAGGATAGCCAAGAATAGTAGCTGTAACCTGCCTTTGCTCGGGACTGAGTTCTCTTAAGAGTCGCTTGACAACTTTTGCTGGCAATTCATCAAATAGTATTACCCTTTCATCAGGACTCATTTCCTCTACAATTTGTGCCACTTGTACATCATGTAGGGAATTTATCAACTCACCCTGAACTTTATGGGGTAAATATTCAAATACATCTATTGCTTGATTTTTATTTAATAACCGAAATGCTATCGCTCTTTGTTTTTCGGGTAAGTGGGTAATATATTCCCCTACATCAAAAGGCTGTAAATTATTTAAATACCATTTCAGTTGATTCAAGTCGGTAATATTAATAACTGAATTGCAAACACCCTGCACGAGCATAGAACCTCCTACTGGCTCCCCCTAAATGAGAGACATAATTGCCAGTTTAGGGGAAAAACATACTACTGCTTTTTTTGGACTTCTGTCCATAAAATTCTAGAAATTCAACAATCGGTAAGTCAATGTAATCACCACCAAGTCATAATACTAACTTGGAAATGAAATATCTGGTAGATACTAAAATTTGGTGTATTTACCTTAATGGTACTGTGCACACTAGAGTTATTATTAACCCTAATCCCAGATGAGAATCGAGTATATTCTACTACTCATCTCATTTGTGTCAAGTAAGTATGTAGTTAGTTTTTAAACCTTATAAATTTACAAACTCATCAACAAATTAGTTACTTGGTATTAATACCATAACAAGTTAACACTGGGTTGTGCCATATTTCCATAACTTATTTGCAGATTGGTTTGAATTATATGTACAGGATTTAAGGAGTTTCTCATTCCTGTCTGCGACTCAATATTTACATAAAGAGTGTATTCATTATGAATAAACCATCAGGACGATGGTTTATTCATAAAAATGGATTTTAAATTATCTATAACATTCTGAACAGGAATAAATTTCTCTAGTTGTTAACAAAGATAAAAACTAGCTTGACAAGATTTTACTACAAAGATAGATAATAAATGGCTTCATTTTTATTGCCACCGAACTTGAAATTTGTCTAGATAAATTATTAAATTGTTCACAAAAATATTCAGTGTTCTAATTATAGTTATGTAAACTTGTCTGTTCAGAAAGCGTACATCCAAGATATGATTAGACATGATATATTATCATAACCTATTAATTAAAGAACACTGAGGATTTTTCAAAAGTGTTGACTTACTGTTTACAAAACATGTCTCTCTAAGCATAGTATCCTTTCAGGATGGTATACGCATCTTCAGTAATTATACTTTAACTGCTCCAACCTAAATTGGAGTTTATTTGCTCTTGGGATTATTTACTACCTTATATTTATGAGGGATACAAATATTATTGTACTTTTTTGGAATCTTTCTAAGTCAAGTCAAATAAATTTGACCACAATTGTACTAAGTAAATTGACTGTTTTAATCTTAGGATTATGGAAAATATTGTAAGCCTTTCTTAAAGTTTTCTTGCTTAAACATAATTCTTCCTTAATTCACCCTAATTATGTGAAGGTGTTGTATATATATACTTTAAAAAAATATTTTTTTATGTGTCTAGAACAACATAGAGGGTTCTTTTGTAAGAATGTATAGCTATAATTATTAGTCTTATCTAAACTTTTATTGACTTAAATATTTCTAATTATCTCCTCCAAATCTTATGGGCTGGAAATGAATCCAAATAACTACTCTTTATTTGAGAATATAAAACGGCCGAATCTCAAAGACTACATTAATGACTATCAGGAATTGAATTGATTTGAAAAATCATTTTTATAAGTAATAGGCATAATAATAGATAAATTCCCATTTTTCAGATTATTTTTAATTCTCCCAATGTCCCAAAATAAGTATACTTAAAACTTTACAGATTCTGGTAGCTTGCAGAAGTTTATTATTTATATATTAAGGAAGTGCATCAATGGAGCACTGATGCACAGGTGATCTACTGGAGTTGTGCGTGCACAAACAAACTAGCCTACTATTAGATTTTTGCATAAAGTCTAAAACCATACAGGGGTAAATTACTTGTAGGGCTGCAGTATTGCAGGGTAGGATACTGCAAACGTATCAAATTCTTTTAGCTATCATTAGGTAAATAAGCCAGTAGAATTTTTCATCAGTTATGAGCTCTATTTGAAATGCAAGCCACTCAATATATTATGTTGGTATGGGTAATCTGAATTCAGTACTTATTTTCCACCCATATTATAATCCTACACCTTAATAAAATTATGCAAATTACTTGTATAAGTATCCTTGCTGCTTTTTAATTCCTATGAGTTATTGATTAACTTATCACCAATGCTACTTATGTGTTGGTATATACCTAGATTAGGTCTAACATAATTATTGATTTACCCTTAAGTTATTTTCCCCCTAAAATCCCTGTTTGCCTATTACTTTGTGAAGATTTAAATTAGGCTTTCTAATAATAATTTTTCTATAGTTTTATAAGGGAAAGAGAAAATACATCAATTTGTTAAAAGCCAGTGATACAGTAGTCAATTTATCTACTGTTTTAATATAAGCAGTTAAAAAATCCCAATATTATTTCCCAATACAGAATTTACTAAATATACGATCAAGTAAAGATTCTGTTATATTTTCTCCTGTAATTTCCCCTAAAGCATCAATTGCTCCCCGCAAGTCAATTGTCCAGAAATCCAATGGCAATTTTCCAAAAATAGTGGTTTGTACTTCTTTTAATAATATTTTAGCCCTTATTAGTGCGGCTTGTTGTCTTTGGTTAATAACTAATTCCATATCTGTGGTTTGTACTTTTCCTAATTGTATGATTTCAAAAATTGCTATTTCCAAAGAGTCAATACCTTGATTTTTGCCAACAGCAGTACAAATCTGGAATGCTGGTTCTTGGATCTGCAATTTCAAGGCATTTATTTGATCTTCATCTAAAAGGTCAATTTTATTAATTACTAATATTAGTGGGTAATGCTTTACTTGAGCGTAAATTCCCTCATCTTCAACTGTCCATCCTTGGGATGCATCGATGATAAATAATATCAAATCAGCAGCATTGGCTGCTTTGAGGGAACGCTCCACACCAATCTTCTCTACTTGGTCTTGTGTTTCCCTAATTCCTGCTGTATCTAGAACTTGAATGGGAATTCCTTTCAAAAGCAACTCGGACTCTACCACATCACGGGTTGTTCCTGGAATATCTGTCACAATAGCACGATCACTCTGGCTCCAGGCATTTAATAAGCTGGATTTACCCACATTTGGTCTGCCCACAATAGCAACTTTTAGTCCTGTACGTAACAATTGACCTTTGTCAGCGGTTGCTATTAATTCAGTAATATCTGTGGCAACTTGTTCAATTTGTCGTACTATTCTTTTCGGATCTAATGGAGTTAAGTCTTCCTCAAAGTCAATTTGTGCTTCAATCTCAGCGAGAATATCTAAACATTTAGCCCGTAGGTTATAGATAGAGTGAGCAAGTTTTCCTTGCAAACCAGCTAAAGCATATTGGGCAGCCTCGGGAGATCTTGCCCCCACCAAATCAGAAATACTTTCAGCTTGGGTTAAATCTAATCTGCCATTTAAAAAGGCCCGCAAGGTAAATTCTCCTGCCCGTGCAAGTCTGGCCCCATTTTCTAAACATAGTCGCAAAACCTGTTTTACTACTATGACACCCCCATGACAATGAAACTCCACAACATCTTCACAAGTGTAGGAACGGGGCGCTTGCATGATTAAGAGTAAAGCTTCATCTACAACTTGTTTTGTTTCTGGATTACAGATATGGCCGTAGAGAATATGATGTGATTCCCAAGACTGTTTTCCTGGTGTCTTAAACAGAGTTTGGGCAATATGCATGGCAGAAGTACCAGACACGCGCACAACACCTATACTGCCTTGTTGAGGTACAATGGCAGTTGCTATTGCGGCTATGGTTCCTGTAGTAGCGAATATTTCTGACATCGGAAGTTTAAATTCTGAATTAGGTAAAATTTTGTATTTCGCTGTGTTTATAACCTAAGGAAGTAATTTCAGGGCGTTGTCCCCATATACTGCTTTTCCTCAGAAGTCAGCTGTGTTTAGGAACAATCGAATTTTATTACAAATTATCTGGCAAAATTTTTCGAGACTTCTGCACAGAGGTAAGGGTTGGCAGACTTTTTACAAGTAATATGTTTGGTATATTTTCCTCTAATTTTGGATGTTTATAAACGAACAGCTACCAACTATTTTAAATAAATTGTATTGCGTTTAATAAAATCATATGAATCTTCTCTTAATTCTTAGATTCTTAAATTGCAATCAACATTTGACAAACTTTATTTTGAGTCAAACCTGGACAGATTTTCTAGCTTCCAGTAGGTGAAAATATAAATGATATTAATATTTAAACGTATAGACGAAAATATTTCTGCCTAGCAGCCTATGTATTGTAATCTGTCATTTTACCAAAAAGACAACAATATTTAAGGAGGTTTAAATGAAGGATAACATCAATATCAATTGTCAGGAATTTTGTATTAAGGGCTGTATTTTGGGGGATGAATGCCCAAATATTAAGTATCAAAAAGCTACATCTCAGTTTATCCAAGACACACCTTTAGACAAAATATTAGAAATTGCACAAGCTTCAAGACTTAAGAAAAGAATTGGGCCACCAAGAAAATGATTTTTGAGAATAAGATCATTTAGTTTTATGTATAGGATAATGCTGGAAGTAAGCTGCAATTTTATAACCTGACACAAACAGAGCTTCGGACACGTAAGAAACAAAAAGATTGGGGAACGCAATGTGTGTTATTAGTTTATTGTTTCTTACGTGTTGTACTAGCTCATTCAAATTCATAGAAATTTATTGTATTACCTTTTATGAGAGGGAGAAATTTTCAGGGACTCCACCAGTAATTTTATGGGAAATTTTAACTGAGTTTAAATGATTTGTAAAAAGCTTCATCTTAAGTTAAGAGCACATAAGTCTATTTTTTTGTAAAGCCTAGTAAATGCCATAGAATAATATTTCCACAGCTCAGTGTTATTAAGGCATCAAATTATAATCTAAATTCTTCGATATGTTTGAGATAAACTATACTTCTTCACTACATTATGATGTAGCAGTCAAGCCATAATATTATTACAAATGACACAGAACTCTTCATCTGCTCATAGTGTTAGGAGACTATCATTATCTAAGTGAGCTGATTCTCTTTTCTCAATAGTTAGATTACTTAACTTCTATTCTGATGTCATTAACTTTTTGACATTTTTGTCTAAATATTTTAAGTTAGCTCATTTAAGTCATCTGAATCTTGACAAAGTTGCTGTAATTTCTGTAGTTGAGTCTTGCGAGAAGCACGGCGGTATTTTTTTATTTCTAGTTTAGGTTCGTACTGCTTTTTACCTTTTTCTTTAGTTTTTAACTTCACTTTTGGCTCCGGATCACCTTGTTTTTGTAAATGAATTTTATGAGTGATCGCTAATTCCAAAAAGCATAAATAATGATCGTATCTTTCCCAGTTCCCTCTTACTACACAATCAGGTTCATCTCGATGTAAACAGTTACTAAAACGACAACTTGTGACCAGCAATTTTCGTCTAATTTCTGGGAAAAAGTAGGCTAATTCTTCAGGGCTACAATCTAAATCTGGCTGATTAAAACCAGGGGTATCTGCCAACAGACCACCATGAGGTAATTCAAATAGCTCCACATGGCGGGTAGTATGACGGCCACGAGATAATTTCCCAGATACTTCACCTACCCGTAACTTTACACCAGGAATTAATAAATTAATCAAACTGGATTTACCCACCCCAGAAGCACCAGCAACAACTGTTACCTGATCTTGAAGATACTGGGCTAACACCTCGATGTTTTGTTGCTGATAAACGCTAACAAATAATGCTTGGTAACCCCATTCAGACAAACGTCGACCTAGTGATTCTTGCTCTGAAGAAGAAATTAGATCACTCTTATTCAAACATAAAATTAAATTTAAACTCTTAGACTCAGCTTTTACCAAAAACTTGCTCAATTGGTAGGGTTCTAAAGGAGGTTCTGCCACAGCAAATAATAAAAGAACTTGACTAACATTAGCGATTGCTGGACGGTCAAACTCACTGGTGCGGGGTAAAACTTCTGCAATTGCTCCCCTTGCCCCAGACCAATCTACCTCCTCAATAATAACATGATCACCAACCATGACATATTGTCCTACCTTTTTCAATCGTGTCCTACGAGTACAAAGAAGAACTTGAGGAATCGAGGTAACCCCCCGACAGTTTTTCAAATCTAGTTGTACTTCATAGTAATTAGCCTGCACAGCCAATACTGTACCTATTAACAATCCCGTATCCATGAATTATCCTGTGATATCAGAAACCCCCCTATCATGCAGAAATCACAGAACATCTGACTAATATAGCAAAATAGTCAGTGCAGTCTATTATTTCTTCCACCTCATAACCTGCCATGGTCAGACTATCAGGAACTTGTTCAATCGGCTCACCAATATCCAACAATACTTCCAATAAGCTTCCTGGTTTCATCCGTTCCAACTGAATTTTTGTACGCACAAAATTAATTGGACAAGGAGTACCTCGTAAATCCAATTGGACATCAGGATATGGAAAAGAAGATACACTCATCGTTGGTGAAATAAACTACCTAGAAAACCTTCTATACCACCTTTGCCAGTGCGTTCACCTTTAATACTTGCTAGTTTTTCTAACAATTCCCGCTCTTCTGGCACTATCTTGTTAGGAATATCAATTAAAATAGTGATCATGTGGTCTCCCCGGCTTACTGGATTACCCAAACGGGGAACACCATGATTTTCTAATTTCATCACCGTATTTGGTTGAGTCCCTGGCGGAATAATCATTTCTACCAGACCATCTACCGTATTTATTTCCAAACGGCAACCTAGAATTGCCTGCAGATAACTAACAGTGATCTCAGAAATAACATTAATACCATCTCTTTGAAACTCACTATCCTCATTTACAAGTAAATAAACATACAAATCACCTGCAGGACCATTACGCTGTCCAGCATCTCCTTCTGCTGAAATCCTCAGGCGGGTGCCGTTATCAACACCAGCAGGAATGGTAATTTTTAGTTTCTTGGTGATTTGATTTGCACCTTTACCACCACAGGCATCACATTTATCCTCAATGACCATCCCCGTACCATTACATGTAGAACAGGTTGAAACTTGAGTAAAACTACCAAAAGGAGTTCTAGTTAACCTTCTCACTTGACCAGAACCACCACAGGTGGAGCAAGTTTGAGGACGAGTTCCTGGCTTTGCACCCGTGCCATTGCAAACACCACAAGTTTCTAAATGGGAAATACGAATTTCCTTTTCCCCACCAAAAACTGCCTCTCGAAAATCTAGCTTCAGATCTAAGCGTAAGTCATCTCCCCGTACTGGTCCACTACGCCTCTTCTGGCTTGGACCCCCCATGCCAGACCCAGCAAAGCCACTGAAAATACTCTCGAAGATATCCGCAAAACCACCCATATCTCCCACATCTTGGAAACCAGAGCTCCCAGTGCCAGAAACTCCTGCCTCTCCAAACCTATCATAACGAGCACGAGTTTCTGGCTCTGATAGTATTTCATAGGCACGGTTGATTTCCTTAAACTGCTCATCAGCACCCGGGTCCTTGTTAACGTCCGGGTGATACTTTCTGGCCAGTCGGCGGTAAGCACGTTTGAGTTCTTCCTTGTCGGCGTCACGAGAGACACCAAGAATTTCATAATAATCGCGGGCCATATAGCAATTAGGAAAGGTAAAAGTCAAAGGACATATAAATTCAGATAAGCAGTGCCTTATGAACGAGGTAACTGACTAGTTATGATTACCGCCAGATTTTCCCCAGGTAGACAACTGCCAATAGACAAAAGGCAAAAGACAGAAATTAATTTTTGTTAATAGTTGATTCTACCCTTTGCGATTGATAAAAACCATCGGTAGTTCATAGAATTTCAGATATTTCTCTTGTAGGACTTTGAATAATAGTAATATTGTGGGGCTGACTTTCCATATTTACAATTGTGCTACGCATTTGAACAAACTCCCCTATCTAAGATGTCTTGAGACTAGCCGCACTTCCGAGTGTAGAAGTCAGATTTGTCTTTTCTGTTACTTTAATAATCATCTAAAATAAATAAGTCATTTACTTTAAACAGATATATATAACTGTTGTAGCATCTGAATAATATACCCAACTTAATTATTTTCCAAAGCTCTGTAACAAGTCAATATCTCTAACATATATTTCTTCAAATATGATATTGACTTAGCTATCACTATATGATAAATAGCAAATCTGTTTCCTTCACTCCTCTGGTTTAAGTTTACCCCCTTTAAAATAGAGGACTGAAAGGTACAATGTATGCTAAGCATCGGATTTTACAGTTCAAGCTAATACCCAACTGATTGAATTTTCGAGTAAAAACGACAAATGTCTAATCTTATATATCTCTGGTCCAACTATATCTTAAATTAATGGTTACAGGCGACCTGATAGGAGCTGTAGTGAATGCCTTGAATGATTAAAGAATAGCCTCAACTGAACCATTAATTATGTTTTCCATAAGTTTAAGACTATTATTCTATCTTAGCAGTAAACACAATTATAGGTTTGTCCACTTTCTAGGCTGGCTTTACCTATATGCATAAGTTACTTAGAGTGTTAGCTTTTCAAGCCTTATTGATATTGCTGAATGTTTAATTTTGTCTCATTACTTAGGAACCGCATATTTTTCTTACTATAGAAAGTAACGTTCTTGAGAGCGTAATCCGGGATTTGATTATGTCATATTGTCTACCCAGAAGTCAGCTATTTCACTCTAACTTATTACCAGTTATTGGTTGATAAATTTTCTCAATCTTTCCTAATTTTTTATTATATAACTATAGCTTTTTCATCGATTAAAAATAGTCTTATATAGCCCAGTTTTTTATTCTTTTTAGGAACAGGGTTTTAAGATATTCTCATTTATATCAGACCTGCCATACATCTTATCTCATTATTGCAATTTTTTTATATACATATAATTATTTTATGGAATAAAACTGATGTAAATATTAATATACATACTACTATAATGGTAGTTACCCCTCCACATTAAAAGCTAATTTACTTTCGTAATAATATTCATATTCACGAAATAAACATAGTAAATTGTAGAAATACTTATTAAGTATGGAAAAAATATAGATAAAACGACTAGCAAGGAAAGCTATAAAATTAAAAATTAGAATAGAACAACTTAGGATAAGTATTAATTTAAACAGTAAAATATTAAGGAAAATCATAATTATATGATTATAATAGGAACAGGGACTAGATAAAAAATCCTGTAAGTAAGAAAAATACTATAAGTTCAAGTAGCCATTAAACTTATAGTAACTGAGAGGAACTATATCCTAATTGAGCATAAAATCTATTGGAACGATATAAGTAACTTACTGCTATGGAAAAAGGTATTTTCTACTAGAGAATAATACCTTTTTGGATGATAAATTAAACTTAGTTATATAATGTTCAGTACAGCTTCTTTAGATAACACTTTACGTAAAAGCATTACCAAATAGAATTGAGTAATACTTTTAGCTTTATATAAACAATTATCAATATTATTAATCGATGAATAAATTACATTAGTTTCTGAAAATATTATGGTTAGATATTAATTTCCATAAAAGCAGAGAAAGTTAATTAATTCAACGACAAAATAATAAAAATCGAGAGTTAATTAAATCACATATGGTTTGTAAAATTACTTTTATTAGCTCGAAATTTAATAATAATAGATCGAGGAAATTGCTACTTTTGGTAAATGGTCGTTTCTTCTTTACTGACTAATCCTGGAACTTTAATTTAATAACAGCAACTATTAAGTTTCACAAAGTTAGTAATAACCAATAATTTGAGCTTATACCATGGTATAAATAAATTTTCATATTTTATTTTTCTAATTTGTTTGAAATATTTAATAAACTAAGTGCTTTATATAACCCAATAACCTTTAGATATTAGAGTATAGATTTAGCCAGTTTATTGTAGAGATGAATTTGGGATTATGGGTCATTCTCAAAAATATAATAGATTTTTTGTATATTGCGATGATATGTGTACTAGATGATATATGCACTATAGTAATGCTTGAATTTGCCACTCGGACTCTTCCTTTAAATTCTTGTATTGAGACATAAATAAATATTTTTTTGGTCTGCTTGTGGCTAGCATTACTTTAGATGGAATTTTTACTTCACCCTAAAAAGTAAGTATTTGAGATGGTGATTTAATGGATTCTAGGCTCTATAGGTTTCAATGAGATTAGGATTTCCCATAATGATGTAGCTACTAAGGCTAAGTAGGGAATAATAGTATTAAGTGCAATAATAGGCCATCTTCTTAAGGCCCCAAAAAATACCTTCCAGTTATTATGGAGAAAATGTTTTAAAATTAGATTCCGACAATATTGACTGGGATATCCCAGCTCTTCTATTTTGGCATATATGGTTGGTAGATCAATGTACTGCATCTTTAGTAAAATCTTTGGCTGTTTCATCCAATAGCTACTACCAAAAGCACTTTCTAGATAAACTTCTTGAGTTACTTTCACACAACCATATGCTGCGCAGTAACCGACCCAATATACCTGGGCTTCCATATTATTAATGCTTTCCGTCCAATGAGCTAAAGCATTTTGAATAATTTTTGTACGATATACTTGAGCACTTAGAAAGCCAATTCCAGAGTGGTTTTCTTCTAAACAGTGTTGGAATACTGCTTTACCATCAGAACTAATTTCCTCTTGTTCTATATCAAAACAACGTTCGTAAATTATTTTGCCTGTTGGTTGATAACGGCATGCAAAATTGAGTATTATCAGCGATAATTCTGGATGTTCTTTGAGTTGAGAAATTATATAACCTAAGGTTCTTTTTTGAATAGGGTCATCGTCACCAATCACCCATAAATATTTACTACTAGCCATATTTATGCAGTAAGCAATATTTCTCATAACACCGATATTAGCATGATTCCTATTATTTTTAATAGGTATAATATCCATAAAACTTAGCTGCCATTTATGAATAATTTCCTGGGTTTGATCAGATGAACGATTATCGGAAATTATAATTTCACACTCTGATTCAAATCCCTGAATTGCTTGAGCTAGCCACGTCAATTGTTGATCTAGTAATTGGGCACGATTATAAGTAGGAATAGCGATTGTCAGTAATTTTCTATTCATGTTTTAACGGAGTATTTACCAAAACTTAATTAATCAAATAGCCTAGCTTCAAAAACCTAATATCCAACTTCTACATCAAAGGAGGAGAAAAATAATAGGAATTTTAAAGCCTTAATCATAATCAAAGGAGATCAATGCAAGGGGAGTTTATTCACAATTGATTATTAACCTCATACAATTTTGCTAAAAAATTATCAATCAAGAATAATTATTTTAACTTAATCTATTATGATAATAATCAGCAAAATTATTATATTGAATCATCACTATTAGTTAGTTGTGAGAGTACACTATTTCTGGCGATTTCCGATTTCGTATTATAAGTCAGATGATTAGCCTTCGAAAAAATACAAAAAATAAAGTGTATCTTTAATTTTTAAAATTTTCTATGAATTTTGAAATCTATATATCAAAATTCACTGAATTTAGATTAAGTTTCTTTAAACAGAAAACACGAATCTAAAAGCTAGTAATACATATTTAGAGCTCCGATATATTTTCAGTAAATCAATCATTTCAAAACAAATCTATATGAATACCATTAATTTTTATAGGGAATAACAAATTGACAAAAGCTTCACTTCCAGAAGAAGCTTTTGTCAATTTGTTGAGTACGAATTAGATATTCTAATTGTTTGAGACGGGTAAATCCTCTAGACATAAAAAAGTCTGTATTCAAATCAATAAGGCTAAACACATCTAATAGTTGTTCCGCACCTTGTTTAGCATTCCAATCACACTTAAAGCCAGGAAGTATGGTGTTTATCTTTTCAAAAGAAACTCGATAACTGCGATTGTCTGCTCCATTATCTCCAAAACTTAATGTGCAGCCAGGAAAAATACCTGCAATAATTTCTGCTATTTCTTTGACTCTATAATTATTTGCTGTATCTCCAACATTAAAGATTTGATTATGAATAATATCTCTGGGAGCCTCTAAGGTACAAGTAATTGCCTTACAAATATCCAAACAATGAACTAAGGGCCGCCATGGTTTACCATCACTGGTCATTTTAATCTCTTTACCAGTCCATGCTAAACCGGCAAGGTTATTCAAAACAATATCAAAGCGCATTCTTGGCGATGCCCCAAAGGCCGTGGCATTACGCATAAAAGTTGGGGAAAAGTCATCATCTGCCAAAGATTGGACATCTTTTTCCACCAAAGTTTTGCAATCTGCATAGGTAGTTTGGGGATTAATAGGGGAAACTTCGGTAACATCTCCTTTGGTTGCAACACCATAGACACTACAAGATGACATGTAAACAAAGCGACGAACCCCTACTTTTTTCGCTAATTTTGCCAGTCTCACAGAACCTTTATGGTTTATTTCATAAGTAATCCGGGGTGTTAGCTGCCCTATAGGATCATTAGATAATTCCGCCATATGTACAACAGCTTCCACGTCTTGCAAATCTTCTGCGCTAATATGGCGGATATCTTTATTCAATGTTTTAGCTGTACTAGTATTATTATTATACAACCAACCAACTTTGTAAAAGCCAGTATCCACACCTATAATTTCGTGACCTTTCTCCATTAATAATGGAGATAATAAACAACCCAGATAACCTTCTATTCCAGTTACTAGTATCTTCATATTATGTATATATCCTAACGAATGGTAATAGGTAATAGATGTTCCTGATGAGGTATTTGCTTGACAATGGCTTTTCCAATTTCAATGGAAGAAGTTGCGGCAGGAGAAGGTGCATTACACACATGGATGGAGTTATCATCACAACAAATTAGAAAGTCGTCTACTAATTTTCCATCATTCATTAAAGCCTGAGCACGAACCCCTGCATGAGTAGGTATTAAATCTCTTTCTTGTATTTCTGGGATTAACTGTTGCAGACTTCTGGTAAAAGCTGTCTTACTAAAAGAACGAATAATTTCCTGAATTCCATTATTGGCGTGTTTTACAGCTAACTTCCAAAAGCCTGAATATGTAATCACCTCAGCAAAATCACGGGCATCAAAGTCGGTTTTCTTATATCCTTCCCGTTTGAAACTAAGAACAGCATTTGGCCCTGCATGAACACTGCCATTAATCATTCGGGTCAAATGAACCCCTAAAAAAGGAAATTCGGGATTAGGAACAGGATAAATTAAACCTTTGACTAAATAGCGTTTTTCTGGAACTAGCTCGTAATATTCTCCCCGGAAGGGTACTATTTTTGCTTTTGGATTAACTTTACCCAATTTTGCTATGCGATCACTATACAATCCCGCACAATTGATCACAAATCGGGTGTAAAAAGTATTATTATTTGTTTCTAATACTTGAGTATTTCCATTATTTATTATTTTTTTACCTTACTATTTAAGCTTATTTTTCCCCCTTGCTGCTGAATTATCTCCACATACTTGAGACAAACTTGCCTATAATCGACAATACCGGTAGAAAAAACTCTAATCCCCCCTAGACAAGAAACGTGAGGTTCAATTTCTTTAACTTCCTCCGGACGAAGACGCTTAACTTTAATCCCATTAGCTAAAGCACGCTGAAATAATTTTTCTAAATGTGGTAATTCTGATTCACTGGTAGCAACAACAACTTTGCCACATACATCATAGGCGACATCATTTTCTTGACAGAACTCTATCATAGAGCGACAGCCATCTCGGCAAAATTCTGCTTTCAAACTGCCTGGCTTATAATAGATGCCGGAGTGAATTACGCCACTATTATGGCCAGTTTGATGAAAAGCCCAAAGACTTTCTTTTTCCAGGACTAAAACTTTGGCATGAGGATAGCGTTGAGTTAAAACCATACCTGTAGATAGTCCAACTATTCCCCCTCCAATAATTGCAAAATCATACATAAGTGTTCGTTATTTTTTAGTTTTATCGATTAGATATACTTAAAAAGTAAAGCCTATAGATTTACCATGTTTTCCAGGGGGCGTCACTCTCCTGCCAAAGCTTCTCCAAATAATTTTTATCCCGCAAAGTATCCATAGGCTGCCAAAAACCCTTATGTTTATATGCAGATAATTGATGCATTACTGCCAATTTCTCGAGGGGTTCTTTTTCCCATATAGTGGAATCATCACTAATTAAATCAATTACTTCTGGTTCCAGAACAAAATAACCCCCATTAATCCAAGCTCCATCACCTTGGGGTTTTTCTCGAAAACTAGTAATTTTAGTTTGTTCATTCTCCAAAAAAATAGCACCAAAACGTCCAGGAGGTTGGACTGCTGTAAGAGTTGCTAGTGTATTTTGCTCCTGGTGAAATTTGATAATTTCAGTGATGTTTATATCGCTAACTCCATCACCATAAGTAAAGCAAAACGTTTGACTTCCAACATGTTCTTGAACCCGTTTTAATCTACCTCCAGTCATAGTTGTATCACCAGTATCTACCAAAGTGACACGCCAAGGTTCTGCATAACCGGAATGTATATTCATTTGATTGAATCGCATATCAAAGGTAATGTCAGACATATACAAGAAATAGTTAGCAAAATATTCCTTAATTAAGTTACCTTTGTAACCGCAACAAATGACAAAATCATTAATACCATGTGCTGCATAAATCTTCATAATATGCCAAAGTATAGGCTTTCCACCAATATTAACCATTGGTTTTGGCCTAATACTAGTTTCCTCACTTAAACGCGTACCCAGACCACCTGCTAAAATAACTGCTTTCATACCTTTAGATCAAATCTCTGAAGATGAATAAGTATATATACACAACTTTCTAATAATGGCAAAATAATTCATACTTGTTGGAATGAATTACCAATAAAAATATGCCTAATTAGCAATTTATCATTGTTGCTACATTACACAATTTAAATGCTATTCTTAATAGTTATATAAAGAGTTAATAAATAAAATAGCATTCATTATTAAAAAGATGATGAAGAAGTGCAGAATATTATTTCAGTATAAAAAACTTACAGTTTATTAAATTCATATGGGAATTAAGAGACAACAGACATTGGGTGGCTAAATAGTTACAATATTTAATATTCAACTATAAAAATATTTGAAATTAATTCAGGTAAAAAATAGATTGTTAGGGTAAAATTTAACTCTTTTCTTAAAAAGAGTTAAGAAATATACTCAAGAAAATGATGTAAATATATTAAGGCAAGCATTTTTTTGTTTCCGGCAAGATAAATTTAGTATAAAC
>NZ_CAIY01000050.1 GCF_000350105.1 Richelia intracellularis HH01 | reverse complement strand
CGTAACAGTTAACAGATGGAGCGCAGTCACACGATTGCGCCTGTTAACACTAGGGCGGTGTTAACAGTTTTAGGGAACCCTAAAAATTATGAACCGCCAGGTCCAGGCGTAGGATATGGCAAGTCGAAGAATTGTAGTATCCCGCCGTGTGAGACCTAATGCAGATAATCAAGGAGCCGTATGGATTGAGAGTGAGCCTCTCAATGGCGATATTGATATTGATAATGACTCGGTTTTCAACCCGGCATTTCAATTTCTCATTGACCTGAGTCATATCGCCTCAGATATACTGGGGCGTCAGGTTTCAATGACACGTTCCGTTGTTCTCAACGGTATTGGAATCGGTGTACGTCCTGTTGATGACATCACCGACAACGACGAGTCTGCGTTCTTCGCAGGTCGTTTCCAAATGTACCCAGCCACGTCGCATGGAAAGAAAGCACTTTCTTTGGCGGCGAGGATGGAGCGAGAGATTGAGTCCCACGAGGTGGATTCTGACTCATATCTCCTCAGTAGTGATACTGACTATTCAGGACTACGCTTGGGATGGACTGACAACCCTGAACCTCGAGGTGTTGTATCAGACC
>NZ_CAIY01000051.1 GCF_000350105.1 Richelia intracellularis HH01 | reverse complement strand
ACAGAAAAACTAACTATATATCTATGATATTGAATTTAAAATTCTAGATCAATATATATAATGATATATTATAAATAAGAGAGTTAAAAAATCTTTAAGTGAGAGTCTTATGATCTAGCTTTTGATAGAAAATAACCAACTAATAGTATCATAAACTTTCATTATGTCCTAGTCAGTATTATTTAGTAGAATGCTTCAAGTTTTAATATTAATAGAAGAGTTATAAAAATTTTAAGATGCTTGGCTTTGATTAGAAAAATTTACACTAACTTGTAGTTTAGGGAATGTTAATAATTTATTTATAACTCTTCATATTTCATTCTTAGCATTCTTTTTTTTAGTAAAGTTTATGTATATTTACATATTTATAATATCTCCAAAAACTTGGTAAATCCCCACTGAAAATGAGAATTTATGTATTTTAATGTAAAGAATTGTCCTATAGAGAAAAAAATAATTGAATACCTAAGGAAAAACCTTTTCAATTAGGTTTGAACAACTTATGATTTTACACTAACGGTAATTTTTTTATCAATATTTTGGCAATACTTAATGCTAACAAACAGCATTATAATCATAGTTTCTTAGAGTAATTAGATAAATAATCTAATTACAAAAATATAGTTTTAATTTTAGCTATATTTATAGGTATAATATATATTTAGGAATAAGAATTTAGTTATCTCACATCTTTATTCATATATAATTTTTCTATATATATATAAGTGAAAATTTATCTGCTATTAAAGAAGTAAGATCATTCATTATGAGGGAGTAAAGTTATTGCGAAGTCTATTTACTTGCAAATTGTACCTTAAGAACTTATGTTAATTATAACAAAGCTTCATGCGTACATTTTACTCCCTATACTAAGTTTAGCCTTATAAGAATCCCTTCAAAGAGCAAGCATAAATGTAATTAGTATCATGATAGCTTGCCATCTTGGAAAATTTTAAGAATTGGGATACTCAGACAAGCATATTATGTGTCATTTTCTGATTGTCTAGTTTGTCGTTCAATAGTTTCAATAGCAGCATTCATAGCAGCTATTCTTGCTTCTAAGCTATCTCTAATCATTTTCAAGAAGTGCAATTTGCGTTCCTGGTGAACTGCAATGGAGTTTTTATCAAAACTACAGAAAGGATAACCCCAAAAAGGAAACATAACTCATTCCTAAAATAAACTTCTACTAATATCTTGACTTGATTTATATTAATTGGAGATAAATAATCCATGAAAAATCATAATTCCCTCCTAAGCAATATTCAAAACCTTCCGTAGTAGTGCTTGGTCTCTCACTTTGGCTTTTAAACGACCATTTTCAATATCACGAATCCAACTTTGGCTTTTACCCGCTAATTGTGCTAACTCCCTCTGAGAAAGACTGAGTTTTTTCCTAGCTTGACAAATTTTTTCTCCTAATAAACCGCTAGTACTCTTATTATTCTTTTTGTACTTATTTTCTCGTGGTTTCCTATCAGACTTAGTTATCTGATACTCCCATTCTGGAGGTAATTCAAAAGATAATATCCTTGCGTTCATAAGTTGATTCCATTTGCCACGCGGTCCTGTATCTGTGAGGCGATTATTTGCACCAGCATCATTAATCCAAAATTCCAAAGCTTCATCTGGATCTTCAGGAATATCTATTAACTTAGCCCATAACGGTTGTATTTCAGTTGGATAAGTCACAGGATCGAATACTACTTTTATTCCATAGTGATTGAGAACCTCCAAATCTTTCTCAAATGTCCTTAATAAGCGTTTACGATCATGCCTATGGGTGGAGGCTATAGCAACTTTTTCCTCGCCATAAGCAATACGCATCAGGGTAGGAACCATAATTCGCTGATCTTTACCCATTTTTACCTTAAATAGCAACCATAGCATTAACCTAGCAGTCCCCTCATGTTGTTGCCAAATGCTCATGACGTTAGTTAATAGCGTCTTAGGAAGGTTACCATATTGATAAAATGCTCTCCTATCTTTACATCCTTGCCTATTAAGGAAGTGTTTTGCCCAAATACCTACTTTAACTTTGAAAGTAATACCTGTAAGGTATTGACAACCCTCTTTATCTTCTTGAAAGTAGTTTTTCATTTCCTGTAAGTGCCATAAGGGTTTGCCAGCAAATGAAAACTCCTTAATTCTACCTTGTGGAAACCATTTCACAGAAACCAATAAGGAACAAGCTTGTTGGAATAGTTTCCTTATTAAATTCAGTTTAAAAAATTTACTTAGATCTTTACGTTTTTCTAATCCCAAATATTTTTCAATTTGGCGATCATCAATAGTAAATATTTGTTCCCAAGGTTGATCAAGGGTAGTAGCATAAGCGGCCAAAACTAAGTGCAGGCAAGCTGCTCTAAGATCTATATTTTCTAGTTGTTCCAGTTCAGTAATATTCTCATGAGGAGAATCTGCAATATGAAAAATGATTTCACCCTTACCTTGGTTAATTTGTCTGCGGTAAAAAAATCTTCCTCCATCATCAATTTCCCAAGTTAGAGAAGACCGCTGTGCCAAAATATTGCAACCTTCCCAAATTACTATTGATGATGCAAAAAAATTAGTTCTGCCATTAGCAAATAAATCTGGACTTGTAGCCTCTCTTGGCTCAACCTTGCATCTACCTTTTTTTGCTTGCAAGGGGATAGGGGAATTATTGGGACATACAGTTGCACATTGTGGTTTTGGATAGTAGCCTTTACAATCATTGCAAAGAGAAGGATCTATCCAATACTTGTTATTTTCTATTTTAATTGCACCCATAGGACATTGAAGGCGACAATTATCACATCCAAGGCAACTTTTATTGCGAATTGTATAAGGCATAAGGCTATTGCCACTTTGCTCATCTAGATATTTAGCTTTAGTACTTCTCGGATGTGTCTTTACTGTTTCAATCCTTTTCCTTTACTCTTAATTACATTATTTTGATAATACATTTTGATAATATATAAATTTGTTATCCACTATCAAAATCAATCAAACTGATTATTCAAAATTAAAATCTAATAAAAAATAAATATTTTTGCATTGAGTCAAATTTTTAATATTTTTCTCCATATGTTTCATATGCTTATTCATAAATGCCTTTACCATATGTAAATAAATCATTTATGGCTTCTATCTTACTCACTCTCTAATGGTTTTATATTACTTCTATAAGTAAATTGCTATGATTAGCATCAGCTAAAATAAATAATAAGATATAGCTGAAAGTAACTTTTGTTAAAAAAGAACATGGTTAATATAAAATATTCCAATAGAAGTTACTTTTCTTAGCATTATTATACTTATATATAAATTTTTAATCAACAAAAATATGGTATCTATTGCAGTGAAATAAATACTATATAAGAGTATAAAATCTCTGGTATTTAGGAAAATAATTTACAGTACTTGACTAGTATATATCAAAAGGTTAATTCTACGATTTTATTATTTATAACCAG
>NZ_CAIY01000052.1 GCF_000350105.1 Richelia intracellularis HH01 | reverse complement strand
ACTATTATGAGTTTATCTGATGGTAAAGAGATAATAAAAATCCACTATTTATAATAGTCCTGATAAATAAAATATAATCTGAAACTTAGTTTTTTATTAAATAAAAAACTAAAAATATAAAATCTTAACTACGAAGTCTTTTACTGATAAGAACTTTGGATATTTCTTAACATTGTTTTTATATTTAGCTACTAAAATTTATTCTTATAACCTGAGTCAGGAGATTCATCTCATAGTCAATCGAAGGTATTGTATAGCTGATAATTATTAATATGTTATTACTACTCTTTTAATAATAATTTTATTACTATTCTAATACATATTTTAAATATACTTTTTTTAAACCTTACTGAATTATTAGTGGATAAAGAAAGCAAGTTTCCTCAGATAAATAAGGAATGATAGTCTATCATGGCTTATCTTAAGTAAGATTATGTTACTAGGTGATAGCTAAAAAATAGCATTTTTGCCTTTTTTAAATTCAGAGGGGATGCAAATCTGCTATTCTAAATTTTCAATAATTCTTATTTTCTAATGTCCGTATAGCATAAAGTTACTGTGTGATTGATACTTATTGAATTAATGATTTCAGGAACTAGAAGTGAGAGAAATAGTTAAGGAGAAAGATGTTTAAATATTTCCCACACCATACTAATTTCCAATTTACCTATTCTTATTTTCCTAGAAACCAACCTTCTTCTTGCAGAGTTTCTATCAATTGCAAGCCTCTGGGATCTCCAAGACTTAAGATGGCTGTTTTGGAATCTTCCCGCACACCTAAATCTTTGTCCTCTGCAAAAGACTCAATTAAAGCATCAATGGCAGCACCATAGACAATATTAGATGGTAACTCCTTACACAATTTGCCAATAGCCCAAGCACAATTACTCCTGACTGCAGCCATTATATCTTTTAATAAAGCTTCTATTAGTGGTGGAATCGCACCTAGTATTGTTTCATAATCTACATCAGACATTTGTGCTAAAGAACTAGCGGCCCATAACCTAACCGCAGGTATATCCATTTTTAGAGAATCAACTAGGGGCTTTAAACAACGATGATCACGGCAATTTCCCAGTGCCCATACTACACCCTTACGCACATAGCCATTCCAATCTTGGTTTAGTTGCTTAATTAGTGGTTCTACTGCTTCCGGACTAGGGTTGCGTCCAATAGCATAAGCCACACTCAATCGGACTAGAGGACATGCATCTGTCAACAGACAAATCAGGTATTGTGTTGCTCTGGAATCCTCAATATCACAAAAAGCACGTGCTGCCAACATTCTTTGCTGGGGCTGGGGGTTTTTTAATAAAGCTAACATTTCCCCTATATCTGGCTTTATTACTTCTTCTTTATTTAGTGGCTCAATTTTATCTAAAGGATCAAAGGGTTCATCTAACCCTATTTCATGGTCTAACAGTTTTAGTTCTTCTTCGTCATACATACTTGATTTTTATATCATCCCCAATTGGGACTATATCCTAATTAGGGATATATATAAACCCCCAAAAGTGAAAGCCTAATTAATAGTGAACTACTAGTTAATAGCTTGTTTGGAAATAAGAGGTGATAGTAAACTTAATAGTCAGATGTAGAAAAACCCAAACAGCGACTTTGGATTGGATTTTAGAAATCACTTGTCTAATTCTCAAAGCTAATTATTTTCTTAATGATAATTCAAATGTTAATTTACGTTTGAATTATATAGACATGTTGAAATGGAACTTGCTTAAACCCATTGCTATGAATTATTGGTTATCATGGTTTGCGGAATGTGCTTTAGTTTATAAAATTTAATTATTAGAGGATAAAATAACATTTGTTAGAACCATTAACTGAGTATTTTAATTAGGTTAATAAATTAATAACTCATAAATTTTAAATTCTCATTCAGGGCTCTCATAATACAGAAAAATAAAAATTGAATTGTTTTTGCAAAAAGCAAGGTCATACTCACAAGAGATGAGCATCAGTTGATGAAAGTGAAGAAAGCACTAGTTTATGATCAGCGACACACCTAACTGGATAATACATGCAAGTTTCATAAATGGATATAATCATCGTACCTTAACTTAAATTATGAGTTATTACCCAACAAATTTGAAACAGACATTTGTTTTGAACTACACAGTTGTAAATATTTATTTCAAAATAAACAATTTATTTTATGCCTAATTGGCAGGCTTAATAAAATTTAAGTCCCAGCATAAAAGTTCTATCCTATTTGAATTCTCTTGAGTATTAATAATCAGTAATAATAGTAATCTTTGATTGTATTGGAATAGAATTGAAAGCTTTTACCCATAATTAACAAATTTTCATATCTTAAATTTAATTTATTAATTAATGCTTTTTATTATCCAATATTTTCAACTGGACTGTATTTTTTAATAGTTCCTAGCATTACAAAAGTACAGGAAAATGCAAGTTTTACAATATTGTTTAGGAATTAGCTAAGCTTTATTAGGTCTAATTTCTCTTACTATAATCATACATTACATTCATATGTTATGAGTTGAATCTTACATTTAGATTGCGAATTGTGGCGGAACCTTTTATATATGATATTAGGTAGAGTATAGCTATACTCCTTATAGATACTTATAATTCCATTTATCGAGTACTTGTGTGTTTACTGAGGTCTTGAATTTTTGTATTAAATTTTTTAGTACTATTATCATAACGGTATTTTAACAAAATATAGAAAAAGAAAATACTTATATTATGGTCGTAATATGTTTAAAACATGATTTGGCTAGCCTGCTAATACTTTAAGCTTTTAGGTGCAGAAGGGCGAAAAAGAAACCCCCTACAAAGAAATATAGTTGAGGGATATCGTATGACAGTTTATTTTGAATGAGGAAAACCTTGAACTACATGTAAGTATTTTTATGTGAGCTTTCTGATTAAAATGGGCTCATTTCAATTGTCTAACCATGGTGAATTTCATATTAGTCTCTCATTGTAAAATACAACTACCAAATAATAGGCTTCAGTTTATCACTATGTTTAAAACAGAGAAAGATAAGTATAACTATATACACTTAGAAATACCTGTTCTGTAGTTATGACCAGCAAAGCACTACCTAATGTAGTGCTTTGCTGAGAGGAATATATAATTTGCTCTGTTCAAACTCGCTGACAATAGGTGCTGGTTTAGCCATATCTGAGGGTAAAAATATACGGGCACTGACTACTACCAATGCGAATAAAAATGCAATTATCACAAGGAAGGGAATAATATGCTGACGAAATACAACCATGCTTTCAAATTGCCAAGGTATAGATAACTTATCATAGCTTTTTAATCTATTTTAATATTAGTTAGTAGTTAAATAGTCACAAATATACAAAATCAAATAAAATCAAATAAATCTAATGTACCTTGTCCAACAATATGTAGTTTAATAGTCAACGTCGATCACGTTCTAAGTCAGCAATTACTCTTTCCCAGTACCAATTTTCCGGCATACCAGGATAGTCCTGTTTCACTTGATTAACTAGTCTCTCTGCTACATTAACATCCCCATTCAACAAACTAACCAGTTTATTTTCCAAACTAGGATTCAGTGTCCCTGAGGGTTGGTTTTCTTTATTACGTTTATTATAGGGCATTCCATCGACACTGGGAGAATTAATACCAGCAAGTGAGGGAGACTGGGATTGTTGTTTCTTCAAATCCCAAAACAATGCATAGTAAACAATTCCAAAAATAATAATTAGGCTAAATGCACCCAAAAATGTTATCAAATTGAGAGGCAAAAAGCCTAAAACTAATTGGGAAATAACATAACCTAGTAATAACCCAGAAATAAAAAGAATAAATGTAGCTGTAAAAACAACTATTTTGTGTCCCATGAATCTTGTCCTTGATCTGTAGTTCCTGGTCTAGGGATTGCTACTAGTTGTTTATCCCAGGGTGCAAAGAATGGCAATAAGAGTATCCCTGGTAATGCAGCAAAAAAACTGATAACAAAAAAAATGACCAACCAGTACTTTTTGCCAATGCACCTGCAGGAGCAACTAAAATATCTCGGCTCACAGCCATGAAGCTAGAAAGCAAAGCATACTGAGTAGCAGAGAAACGCTGTTCGCACAAACTCATCAGAAAGGCAACAAATGCGGCAGTCCCTAAACCAGCACAAAAGTTTTCAATATTGATTGCTGCTAGTAAAAACTGATAGTTTTTACCAACACTTGCTAGTACTAGATATGATAAGTTGCTTAATGCCTGTAAAATTCCAAATATCCATAGGGAACGATTAATACCAATTTGGCTGAGTAAAGCACCCCCTGCCAAAGTACCAATTATAGTAGCTATTAAACCCATACCACCTTGAATTGTGCCAATATCTGTTTGAGTAAAGCCAGTTTGTAGCAAAAAAGATGTGGACATATTATTTACAAAAGCATCGCCCAACTTATATAGAACAATAAAGAGTAAAATCAGAAAACCTTGGAATAAACCCTGACGTTGAAAAAATTCTCCAAAAGGCAAAATTACTGCCTCCTTAATGGATGTAGGAGGGTTTAACTCTTCGGGCTCCTGTGCAAATAAAGTTCCTAAGACTCCCAATACCATACACCCAGCCATGGAAAAATAAACTACTGACCAAGATACTATATCGGCAAGAATAAGTGCTAATGCACCAGCAAGTAAAAGTGCAATTCGATAACCAGTAACATAAACTGCTGTACCTATACCCATCTCCAATGGCTTAAGTACATCAGCACGGTAAGCATCAACGACAACGTCCTGAGATGCACTCAAAAAAGATATGACTAAGGCATTAATCACTAACAATTGTAATGCTTGTTTTGGTTGTTGCAAACCCATACAGGCAATTGCTAACAGTAAGCCAATCTGCAGTGTAATTAACCAACCCCGCCGCCTACCTAAAAGTGGTAGTGAAAATCTATCTAATAAAGGCGACCACAGAAATTTTAGGGAGTAAGGTAAACCGACCAAGCTAAATAAACCTATGGTTGATAAATCAACATTCTCAACTGTCATCCAGGCTTGTAGTGTCTTGCTTGTTAAAAATAATGGCATACCGGAAGAAAAACCAACCAGTAATATAACTGCCATTTTCCGACTACGAAACGTTTGAAGGAGGGATCGGACTATATACATCATTTTTAACTTTTATATTCCTATGGTAGACTAATTGGTTTCAGCTATATTGACATGATTGTGGTTTTATTTGATGCTAAGACACCAAACAACTCACTTAGATTACAAGCGATATAAAAACTGTAGACATGAATAAACAAAGATAAGAAAATTTATCAGATGACTATCACATGTCCCAAGTTCTTTCTGCCTTTAAAATCAAGACCTATAGATAAAAGCCTTGAAAGTAGATGTAGAAAAATATAAAAGCCGCCTATCTCCTTATTCCCGTAGTCTCTTCAATAAATAACTCCTATAATTGCCCTTTATATTTTTTTGATGTCTTACCAAGATTGACTAGATGCTAAGGCCCCGAAGTGATTTCTAGGTAACTTAGAATCATAAACTTGCCTACAAAGACATTTAAAGTATTTTAACTAATAATGAATCATACTAATCATTATTCCGTTGCTAGGATTATAGTAAAATTACAAAAGCCCCAATTTGTTGACTAATAACTAAGAATCTAATTTCGATATCCAATTATATTGTTCAAAAGCTATTTATATTCTTTTATCAAGATAAACTATCATTTATTAAATAACAGACTTACCATTCAATTCACCATCAATCTGGATAGTTAGTAAGCTAATTTGTTATCAAAGATTACTAGCTAGTTTTAGAATATATTTAATATATTACTTTCTCGAAATTTTACTATGTAATTAAGGCTTATAATGCTAACCATATAAGTGTCTATAGTAAGTTATTTAACTATTTATCATATAACTGCTAATACTATAACTTAGATATTGGGAACCTCAATATAATTATTGTGTTCAGTCAATTTTATTATAGGCACTAATAGTGATTTATATATTTATACTAGTTATGAATATATAAATAATGAATTCGTATATACTTCACTTAAATACTAAGAAGATTAAGCTTTCTAATATTGCTTACAAGCATAACACTCACTAATTATTGATATAGTACATAAAAGAAGTTTTCCAAAAAAATACCATTGATTTTTTTCTAGTCGTCCTTATAATAATTGATAAATTCACAATATAAAGTTAAATATATTATTATGGGGCTTTAGCGTTGTTATTTAAATATTCCATTAACAAATTATTTAGATAGAAGAAACTTCAATCAAGATTGATTTGCATAATCATCCATTAATAAGTTAGGTAATCTTATCAATAATAGTTGAAGCTGAAAAAAAATTACGGAAAATTTCCAATTAGAAATTGGTAAAAAGAATAGGACATAAATACTATATGTTATTTTGGCTTATTTCCTTATTAGGCAGCCAAAAACTCTAACTAATCATTATCTACGTCCTGCTAACTTAGCTAAATTTGTAAATATGTATTTTCTAAGAAAATTAATCAATTTGTAGAAACCCTTATTTATAAAGTGAATAAGTTCAGAAACAGTTATTCCTATAGTAATTTTTTGTTTCTGATTATCTGATTTAACTTATGAATGTAATTCCATGGAAAGTTAGTTTAATGTTTATTATTATGACCAGACAGATTTTTACATTATGTTTTATTCTTGGATTTATAATTGTTACTTATAATTTAGCAACTAAATAGCTAAGCAGACCACTGAAACATACGTGTGCTTAAGCATTAATAATACTAATTATAATTAAAATATTTATTATATCTACCCCAATAAAAGTTAGGTATTGGAGTATTTTCAAATGATTAAAAAAAAATCAAGTGGCTATAATCAACACATTAGATGCATACATCATAATACGGTTTTAATAGCTACAACCATTGAAAATATAGGGTAGCAGATTTGCTGTTGAAGTTTTTTTGTTTGGCACAAAATCCCAGAACTTAGACCAAATGAATAATTTGGAATAACTGTAAGAAGAGGAATATGGGGGTTTTTCACCCTGTATGAAATCATTTACTAGATTAAATATAATAGCTGCTATGTTGTGCATTTGTCAGTAGCAGGGGATTAGACTCAATGAAGATACTAGTGCTGAGTTGGGAATTTCCACCAAGGATTATAGGAGGAATTGCCCGTCATGTGTCGGAATTATACCCGGAACTAGTCAAATTAGGATATGAAATTCATCTAATTACCCCCAATTATAATAGAAACCTCATATATGAAGAAGTCGAAGGAATTCATGTACATAGGATATCTGTTCATTCAGGAAATGACTTTTTCCATTGGATAGAAAATATGAATCACGCTATGGGTGCTCATGGGGGCAAGCTTATCAGCGAAGAATGTTCATTCGGTCTCATCCATGCTCATGATTGGTTGGTTGGAGATGCTGCAATTGCTCTTAAGCATAACTTCAAATTGCCCTTAGTTGCTACAATTCATGCAACTGAGTGGGGACGTAATAATGGTATTCATAATACTACACAGCATTATATCAACAGCAAAGAAGAGATTCTAGCCTATCATGCATGGAGGATAATTGTTTGCACCTATTATATGCAAAGTGAGGTAAAATCGGTACTTCGTGCCTCGAGGGACAAGATAGATGTAATTTACAATGGTATTCGCCCAGAGAAAAAACAACAAGATGGTAATTTTCAAGCTCAGGAATTTCGTCGTCAATTTGCGACAGATGAGGAAAAAATAGTTTACTATGTGGGAAGAATGACATACGAAAAGGGAGTTTCAGTTTTATTAAATGCAGCCCCACAAGTAATAAGATCCATGGGAAATAATGTCAAATTTGTGATTATTGGTAGAGGCAATGCGGAGCATTTCAAACAAATAGCTGGAAACCTGGGTATCTGGCACAAGTGTTATTTTACTGGATTCATGTCCGATGATAATTTGGATAAATTTCAAACTATCGCTGACTGTGCTGTGTTTCCTAGTCTCTATGAACCATTTGGTATTGTGGCTTTGGAAAGTTTTGCTGCACGTGTTCCCGTTATAGTTTCTGATACGGGGGGATTACCAGAAGTTGTACAACATAGGAAAACAGGAATTGTTACTCAGACAAACAATCCTGATTCTCTTGCTGGGGGAATTTTAGAAGTTTTAAAAAATCCTAGCTATGGACAATGGTTAATTGATAATGCTTATAAACAATTAAAAGAAAGATTTGATTGGTATAAATTAGCTCAAAAAACTGATAAGGTTTACCAACAGATATTAGAAGACTCGGCTTTAGACTAATTCGGTATAGTTAAAAGTTTACCAAGTAAAAGTTTTTCTGATATTTTACTCAGTAAAACCTATTGCTATGTTGGTATGACTAAAACAGACAAGTTAATTAACCTAAAAACTTCAGCGATCATACTATGCCCTGATTATTAATAAGCTACTCGCACGATATTAATAAATATAAAAAGTCGAATATATCCCAAATATCTATAATTTTCTATATATAGGTTCTGAACTATAGATTTCAAATTGAATTATAATTACTTTTAGGTAAGTTTATTTAAAATCTAAAATTATATCTGAAAGAAAAGTGAAAAATTGAGTTATACTACGAGAATATATTAATATGTTTTGAGTATATAAAAACCCGGTATTAATTTTGGTAAAATAATTAGAGTTTGCACTAGCGAAATTAATATTAGGTAAATATTAATTCACTAATAATTGTTACCTCAAATTAAGTTCTTCCATAAATTTAACTAAGTATAAAAGCAGGAAGCCAGTATAGATTCTCTAATTATGATAGAAATATCAAGACATGCAAATATCTTATCATAGTTTAAGTTTTTAAATTAATACTAAAAGTCTTACTTGTAGAAAGTAATTTGGGGAGAGATTCTGAAACTTATAAAATTATTCAGTGGCAAATTACTATACTCATATTCAAGGAAGAAAGAAAACCCTACAAACTATCTTCTGTATAATTTCCAAGATTCACTTATATATATGACTTTTTAGCTTCTATCTCATAGCAATACTAATTCTATAAATTAGTTTGATTCAAACCAAATCAATTAGATTGCGACTCCTAGATAAGATATAGCTCCTCAAGCTCAATAGGGAAAATATTTAGGAAAATCCTGGCTTATGACGAATTAAGCTCAAAAATTCTTCCCTTGTTTTTTGCTCTTGCTGGAAAGCTCCAAGCATTGCACTAGTAACAGTCCAAGAACCAGGTTTTTGCACCCCACGCATTACCATGCACATATGACTAGCTTCAATAACAACAGCAACACCTTGAGGATTGAGAATCTCCTGTATTGCTTCGGCAATTTGTCTTGTCAGTCTTTCTTGGACTTGTAGACGACGAGAGTACATTTCTGCAATCCGAGCTAATTTACTTAATCCTACTACCTTTTGATTAGGAATATAAGCCACATGAGCTTTACCCATAAAGGGCAGCATATGATGTTCACACAGGCTAAAAATATCTATATCCCTTACCAATACCATCTCATTATGGCCTTCATCGAAAATAGCACCGTTAACTAATTCTTCTAGGGATTGTCTATAACCACTAGTGAGGAATATCATGGCTTCTGCCACTCTCTTTGGTGTTTTGAGTAGCCCTTCTCGTTGTGGATCTTCTCCCAGTCCCAACAATAATATTTCAATTGCTTCTTGCATACGCTCCATATCTTTTTCTGTTGGTTGATTGAAGCTAGCCTGCTTGCCATTATTAGTATTACGATCTGGCCTAGTACCGTTCACAGCCTTCGGTAAACTAGTATTTAGAGGGGGTTGAGAAGATTTAAAACTTTCGGAGCCAGCAATAGTCATGATGTTAGTTTTTGTAAAATGTTCTGTATCTGCTATAGATGGAGGACGATATTACAATAAATAGCCTTCAATGAGTTTACTACTATCTGAAATCTATATTTCCATATACTTTATAGTATACCCGCACTAGATATGAGGGTTAACTCATCAACCACCGCTTGTTGTGGTAAAGATGCTATATATAGAATCGACTGAGCAACAATTTCCGGATTTAGCATGCAGGAACGGTCGAAACCAGCATTTACTGTTTTTGTATCCCATAATTCCGTATTTACAGAACCCGGACAAATAGTGGTTATACGAATTCCATTAATTTTTTCTTCTTGAGCTAAAACTTGGGAAAAGGCAATTAAACCAGCCTTACTGACACAGTAAGCACCCCAACCGGGAAATGTCTTTTGTCCAGCAATTGAGGCAACATTTATAATTGTCCCTATTCTTCTTTGCCGCATGGAAGGTAAAACCCCCATGGTACACTGGAAGGCACTTGTGAGATTTATATTAATAACATCTTGCCAATCTTTTAATGGAGTGTCCTGAAGATTAGCAGTGTAAGCTATACCAGCATTATTGATTAATATATCTATATCCCCAAAATCACTAGCAACTTCAAGCATTTTGGGTTCTACTTGGTCAATATAGCTAAAGTCTACAGGATATACTTTAGCTATAACTCCCATATTTTCGGCAGCAGTAGCAACAACTTTTAACTTCTCAAAAGAACGACCAACCAAGGCTACATCAATCCCTGCACCTGCAAATGCTATAGTCGTAGCTTTCCCAATTCCACTACTTGCACCAGTAATTAAGGCACGTTGTTTTGGCTCAATACTCATGCTATTTATTGTCTCAGTATATTTGGCAATTCCTTTATTATCCAATTAAGACCCTGGTATTCTGCCTTAAAGACTTGTACTTGTAAGACACATTTTGAGGCCATAAACCTTAATAATGGCTTCTGACATTATGAATTACTACAAATTATGCTATTATCAACCCTGATATAAGGTAATCATAGATTACAGTTTTTTATTTGAGGTAGTCAGAGCAGCAATAAATCTATTATATTCCAACATATAACCATATTATAACCTATTTTCTTGAAAAGTAGGCAGTTCAGTGTAAATATTATCCTGAAACATACTGATAGGAAGTTATAGATTTTAAGTAATTATTTATTTTTAACAGGTATGATGAATGATGCCAGGTTGAGATTACTCAGGTTAATATGCCATAGCCATTTGTCGCGGTGGTATTAATGTGATCGGCCGGATTCATTATTGCTTGCGTGCGTTTTCCGTAAAAACACCAATTTTACGGAATTTTGCATACCTCTGTTGCTGTCTTTCTTGAGGTGTTAGATGAGCTACTAATGCTAAGTTTTCTAACAAAGCTTCTTTGAGTGTTTTCGCTGCAGATAAAGGATCAGTATGAGCTCCACCAGAAGGCTCTGTTAGTATGTGGTCTATTATATCCAGTTCTTTGAGGTCGTGGGAAGTAATTTTTAAGGCAACTGCAGCCTGAGGAGATTTACTAGAATCTTTCCATAAAATAGCAGCACAGGCTTCTGGGGTAGCAACTGTATAAACAGCATGTTCAAACATAAGTAGGCGATCACCAACTCCGATTCCCAAAGCACCACCGGAACCCCCTTCACCAATAACAGTACAAATAATAGGCACTTCAAAGCGGAACATTTCTCGGAGGTTATAAGCAATGGCTTCGCCTTGTCCTTGATGTTCAGCTTCCATCCCAGCCCAAGCTCCAGGAGTGTCAATAAATGTAATAATAGGCATTCCAAACTTATTGGCATGTTCCATTAACCTCAAAGCCTTCCTATAGCCTCCAGGAGAAGCCATGCCAAAGTTGCGAGCCACATTATCCTTTGTATCCCGACCTTTTTGATGGCCCAAAAATACAACTGGCTGTCCATCTAGACGACCAACACCACCTACCAAGGCTGGGTCATCATGACCACAACGATCACCATGCAGCTCCATCCACTCATCACTAATTGCCTGAACATAGTCCAAGGTACTAGGGCGGCGGGGATGACGAGCTACTTGCAGCCTTTGTGCAGGAGATAGGCTAGTAAAAATTTCCTCACGCAGTTGCTGAGCGCGAGCTTCCAACTGGCGAATTTGACCAGATACATCCACGTCATTTTCTTCTGCTAGTTCCCGAATCTGTTCAATCCGATTTACCAGTTCTGCTAGCGGCTTTTCAAAATCTAACAGTAGAGTTTTATGCTTGGTGGTTGACATCTTAAGATTTATTTTATGTTGAATATGGGTTTATAAGCTATAAGTTATAAATTATGAAAGTCTTGACTTTGAAACTCATACCTCACAACTGAAAACGGCTAAACTGGCAGGGGTCTAAACCCGTGTTTTATCGACAAATGACCAATCTGCTCCATTTTCTCTACGGTAATCTGATTCCGCCCCCAAGAAAAGTTAGTGTATAACCTCTCAAACTCCAGTAGCATAGACTCTGCAAAGCAAGCAAATAATTGTCTTGCCGGAACATCCATATTCACAACTTGCATGATTTTCCACTCAATATCTAGAGAGTGTTCTACAATTCCTCCATTAAGAACATAAATATCAGGATGCTGAATTTTGGTTGCCAAATTTTTTGGATAACCACCATCAATTAACAAGCAAGGTTTTCTAAAAATTTGGCTTTCTATCTCTAAGCCTCTAGGCATGCTTGCTACCCAAACCACTATATCAGACAAGGGCAAAGCTGCTTCTAATGACATTATTTTCCCGCAACCTAGCTCTGTTCGCAATTCTTGCAATCTGTCTTGATTACGAGCAATCAAAAATAAATTGCGGACATCTGTTTTTTGGACTAACCACCGACAAACGGCACTTCCTATATCTCCTGTAGCTCCACAAACTGCCACAGTTGCCTCTGGTAAATCAATACCTACTTTCTGTGAAGCTTGTTCAACTTGTTGGCAGATAATATACGCTGTATGAGTGTTACCAGTAGTAAAGCGTTCAAATTCCAGCTCAATATTACGAACTTGGCGAAATTGTTCCAGGTTGAAGTTTTCAAAAATAATTGAAGAAAAACCACCTAAAGCAGTAATATCAATATTATGCTTTTGGGCATGTGCCATGGCATTTAGGATTTTGCGGGTTGCTGTCTTTATCCTTCTGTTAGCAAGCATTTCTGGCAAGAAACATGATTCTACATAGCAGCCCTCAATTTTCTGCCCTGTAATACTAGCAACAGTAATACTATCTACTATTTGGGGTGGAGCACTGCACCAAAAGTCAAGCCCCTGGTCGGCATATTCAGGATACCCCAATTCTCTGGCGACTAATTGAGCGTGCTTTAAACTTGTAAGATGTCCAATAAGACCAAACATGAACTATTTTATTTTGGCGTGTTCTTTCATAAAGGCTGGCTACCAATTTGGGTTAGGATGTGACTAAGTTTTAAAAAAACTACAAAAGAGTCTACCTAATAGTAATTTTGGGTTTTGAATTTGGATAGTTTATTTGTGATTAAATTTGTCTTCCCTTTCATCTCCTCTTGTCTGGATTTTCTGTACAGTTGGGGTGATAAAAACACCCCTTAATTTTTTATTAAATTTTTCTTAATCCATATGCGGAGAGACGCATAATATCGCGTGTACTAAATCCGATATTATTTAAGGCCTCTCCATATTGAATCATAAAATCTTCTACTAAAGCTTCTTTATCCATTGCCAAGACAGCAGCATCTTCCTCTACAGAACTGAGCATTTTCCAAACAATAGGAAGGTTTTGGCGGTTTGCTTCCTCTAATTCTGCTTTGGAATCTTCAAAGTTTTCTTTTAACCAGACTTCTCCAAAATTTAGGTGGGTATACTCATCTTTAACAACATTTTCAGTAATTTTACGGGCAAAATTATCTGCTACGGGTATATAAATATTATATGCAGCAATAGCAAAACACTCAATAATCAAAGATTGGATTAATAGGCAAGTGACGATTTTACCCTCAGCTGAAGCAGTGTGGAAATTATGATGCAAGTCCGCAAAAAATTTCTTGGCAAATTTCATGTCGGGAGCAACTTGCAAATTACGTCCACAGGCCTCAAAGCCTTTCTTATGGCGACTTTCCATCTGTGATAAGCGAATTAGTTGCTCATTCTCTTCTGGAAGCATTTCAGCTAAGGTGATGTAATTTTCATGTGCTTCTTGTTCCCCTTCAATCACGATCGCGTTAATGCGACTATAAGCATCTTTGTATATTTCACTAGAAAAATCTATTTCAGATTGGGTAGCAAGCTGCTGCATCGTCATCTTTACTCCTAGGTATTATCAGGAATTTGAAACTAAACGTTTAATTTATCCCATAAACAAAGGGCAACGTTCTGGAAATTTTGACTAGACTTACAAAATGAAAAACCAAATTGTAAGAGATGGAAGGTATGAATTTATGAAGCCAACCCTAAGGGTGAAAGATTAGAGGCCAGCTTATGACTGAACTAAAAATAGTGAGAGACAACCAAGGGCGAATTCCCACAACCATACTATTGGCGAGCAGCCTGTAACCTTATTTTCTCATCAGCAGGGGTGATTCTTCCATCTAACTTAACAAACTACTATGTAATAGATTAGCCTTTGGAGGGGTATATACTCTAGTGTGAACCAACATAATGATTGAATGACATTAATATATAAATCTAATTGGCAGCCCAAATATTCATTCTGGTTAAGTATTGCTGTCCTCCTCTTAGGAATGGCTATTATTTTACTACCATTATTCGTTGTTTTTGTAACATCACTGGCACCACCAATGACAGCTATGGGAATTTTACACCCACCTGTTTGGTCTTTGACTAATTACTTGGAAGCTTGGAAGCAAGGTAAATTCTTACGTGCATTTGCCAACTCTACTTTAGTGGCTTTGGCAGTTACAACTTTTCAGATTATTACGTCTGCTTTTGCTGGTTATGCTTTAGCAAGATTAAAGTTTAGGGGTAAACAAATAATTCTATTAATTATCTTGGTAACTTTAGTGATTCCCTTTCAAATGCTGGTAATTCCGATTTTTCTAGTACTTAAATGGGGACACCTCATCAACACTTATTGGGCAATGATTTTACCGACTGCTGCTAACGGATTTGGTATTTTTTTACTCCGACAGTACTTTCAAACCATTCCCGTGGAAATCGAAGAAGCTGCTGTTATTGATGGAGCAAGTCACCTACAGATATTATGGCAAATAATGCTGCCTTTATCTCGCCCAGCTTTGGTTACATTATTTTTATTTACTTTTATTGGGGAGTGGAATGATTTATTTAAACCTTTAGTATTTACCACTCGCCCAGAGTTAAAAACTGTGCAGCTAGCACTGGCGGAATTTCAAGATCAATTTACTAGCAATTGGCCTTTGATGATGGCAGCGGTTAACATCTCTACGATACCAGTATTGGGTCTATTCCTGATTGCTCAGCGGCAATTTATTCGTGGTATTTCTACTACTGGAATTAAAGGTTAGAATAAACAAAGGTTTTTACTTATTCAAGAAATTTGTCCAAGAAAGAACAACTTTCTATCAACTTCAATTTTTGTAAGAACCAGGAATAGTTATATTGATGGGTGTAACTTGAGCAGATAATTCTGTTAAAGACGGTTTAATTTCTTGTTGATTGCCAACCACCAGTGTAACAAAATTATCAGGCCTCAGATACTTATTTGCTACTCGTTGTAAATCAGCAACTGTAGTTGCCTCTACTGCACGACGATATCGGAAGAGAAAATCGGGCGGGTAGTTATAATACTCATATTTCATCAATCGAGCTAGGGTTTGTTCAGAATCTTGAAAATTAAAGACAAAAGAATTAAGGGTAGATTCTTTAGCAAACGCTAGTTCTTCTGGGGTTATTGTTTGATCTTGAATTCGCTTGATTTCCGTTTCTACAGCCCTGACAAATTGCACTGTGGCATCGGAACGGGTTTGTCCCCCAGCAATGAATATTCCCGGATAGTCATACCGCGGGCTCCATATACCATATACTGAGTATGCTAAACCTTGGCGGGTTCTAATTTCATTAAATAAGCGTCCACCAAAACCATTAAGAACTCCATTTAATACATCCAAGGCAGGATAATCCTGACTATCAAATCGTCCACCCAAATGCCCAATAAGGATATTGCTTTGGGTTAGTTGAGTCTGATTTATAAAAAAAACACCATTGGGTGTTACCTGATATACATTGGGGAGGGTGGGAGATTTAGCCATTATTCCAGTATTAGTTTCCCATTCCCCAAAACTATCTTGAATTAAGGACTTCATCTTTGCTACATCAAAGTCCCCTACAATTCCCAGTATTATATTGTTTGGTTGGAAGTATTGCTGATAAAATCTAACCAGGTCTGGGCGTTGAATGTTATCTAGAGTTGCATACTCAGTAGTACGGGCATAAGGGCTACCCTGACCATATATTAATTTTTTAAATTCTCGGTTGGCAATAACATCAGGACTATCATTGCGGCGCGCGATTTGTCCCCTCTCTTGAGTTTTAGCTAAATCCAGCTTATCCTGAGCAAATATTGGTTCGTGGATAATTTCTGAAAATAATCCAAATACCATATTTAGATCTTCACGCAATGCGCTAAAACTAGCACTCCCAGCAGTCTCCCCAATGGATATTTCTACAGCTGCAGCTTTTTGTTCTAGCATTTGATTGATTTGATGGGCAGAATGCTTTTTAGTTCCCCCAGTTCGCATTAAGTTACCAACTAAACTTCCCAAACCAACTTGATCATCTGGTTCTAAACGATAACCTGTACGAATAACCATAGAACCACTAACTAATGGAAGTTTGTGATCTTCCATGAGGTAGACTACCATACCATTATTCAAAACATACCGTTCATATTTGGGTAACGTAATCTCTGCCAATGGTGGAAATGTTAGGTCTGTATAATGCTTTGCTTCCGTTGAAGCCCAAGAAAATTTAAAGTTAGTGAGTAAGAAGGCGCTTGCAATTATCAGGATATAGATTAACCTCCTCCAATAATAAGTCACAAACCCGATTTTTTTACGTGCCATTATCTCTTCGTTTCTTTTTATAAATAAAGGGGTAAAAGGGTAAAGAGATAAACAAATAGCTTGCCCTCTCTGTTATCCCTATCTTTTAATATCCATCCTGGGGTAACAATTTACCCACAGTGCAATTGTCTGGGGTAAATGTTGTTTGTGATACCCTTAGAACATCATTTGCGGTTACTGCTTCTAAGGCATCTATTTGTTTAAATAAATTTCGCCAGGAACCAGTTTTTACTTCATACTCTAATAGTTTCTGTGCCATACCCATATTAGAATCAAGGGCACGTAATAATTCTGCTCTAGCTTGAGTTTTTACGCGTTCCAATTCTATTTTTGAAACCAACTCTGTTTTCAACAGATTAATTTCTTTACTTAAAGCTGATGCCACTTTATCTACAGATTGTCCAGGTGCAGTAAGGACGTAAAATAACATTAAGTTCGGGTACTTGTTGCCAGGATAACCACTAAAACCTTTGGCAGTTAAAGCTAATTTTTGTTCTTCTACCAAAGACTTATACAGCCTGGAAGTGCGACCATCACTCAGCAATCGACCTATAATATTATATACCGGGTCATCAGGATGATTGATGGAAGGACGGTGATATCCTTCTAAGTACCAGGGTTGGGATTTTAATTTGAGGATAACTTTTTTCCTTTGCTCCTGCTTCGGCTCCATGTTAATTTCTAGTTCTCCTTTGGGTTGAAGCGTAGATTGATATCTCCCAAAGTAAACTTTGGCTAATTCTTTCACATTGTTAGGACTAACATCCCCCACAATGGCGATGGTGATTTTTTCCGGGATATAGTGAGTGACAAAAAAATCCTTTATGTCTTTTCTTGTGAGGTTACGTATATCTTGGTTATAGCCAATTACAGGTCTTCTATAAGGATGTAATGTGTATGCAGTACCAATAAACTTTTCCAGCATCTGACCAATAGGTGAGTTGTCCACTCTTAACCTTCGTTCTTCCAGAATTACATTTTTCTCCTTGTGAAATTCTCGCCATACTGGATCCAGAAAGCGCTCAGATTCTAAAGACATCCATAATTCCAATTTGTTTGCAGGAAAACTATAAAAGTAACGAGTTGCCTCTGTTGATGTAGTTGCATTTAAATCAACACCTCCAGCTTGTTCCACAATTCGCCCTAATTCATTTTGTTCTACAATTCTAGTTGCTAAGACTTCTGTAGCATCGAATTTAGTCTTGAGTTCAGAAACTTCATCGGGTTTACCTTTTTCTTCAAAGACTTGAATTTTTTTGTCCAACTCATCCAATCGCTCAAGCAGAGGCTTCTCTAGTTGGTAGTTTTTTGTGCCAATTAAAGTTGTACCCTTAAATGCCAAATGTTCTAGAAAATGTGCTAAACCAGTTTTTCCATCAGGTTCATCCACTCCACCTACATCCACATAGGTAACAAAAGAAACTACAGGGGCTTCATGATTTTCCAGAATAATAAACTTCATCCCATTTTCTAGACTGAATTCAGTCATCTTCTGAATTGCCTGGTCCAGATATGGTTGAATAGGGGTGCTGTTAATTAGTGTTTTATTTTGGGCAACTGCAATCTCTGATAACAACCCAAAAGTGCAGAAAAGAATCATCAGCAATGTCATTAGTGTTTTGCTGACCGTTTCATTCAACACAATTAGTTTTAGCAAATGGGAATAATTCATAAGCAGAAAATAGAATTGAAAATAATCAAAAAGTAAATTTTTGTGAATTAAGGTAGTAAAACTCTTTGTAAATAGGAGATCAAACTGGTACTAGCATTTCTCAGCTTTTTGTGTTGAACACTAAACAACAGTGTTATGGATTTTGTTCTGTAGGAATCACTGCATGGTTTTTATGATGTGCATTTTTAATAATTATCTGCCACCCACAGCTGCATTTTACGGGTAGCAAAAAGTTATTTACCACTTGTGGATTTGGTAATGTCATCATCCTTAATTTAACTAAGGTTACTAATTTTAACAAAGAGAAGGCTTTCTTTCATTTTTCCAAATAAGTAAGAAAAAGGTAATACTAATTGGAAGTGAAAACCCTATACCTCAAGCTTTGTATCATCACACGTAGAATATAAAAAAGAAAAATGCCTAAGTAATACAATTACATTTCATAGGGATGCAACTTAGTACAACTTTAGATGATATTACTTAGTTAGAAGTAATAAATACAATGGCTGTTATGGCAGGGGTATTTTTCGAACATCTATGGATAAGAGAATAGATCATCAGATGGATTATAAGTTAGTAGCACAAGTATTCTCGTAGATGTTTTCATTCGATATCTGGCTTTTTCCAAAACACCCCTATTAATCCTGGTGTTCAAGCCTAAGGCATGTAAGATATGTATAAAAGTCTAGTTGAAATTTTCCTCAGTGAAGTATTGGTTAAAAGTCAACGATTGTAATGTGATGTGAAGATACTATCAGTGGCAATTCCATATTTGGATGTTTGTGAGAAGCACCTCGCCAAAACCATTTCGGGGAATTGCTCAACCGAAAAATACCAAATGAAACCCCATAGTAGCACTTTTACTTTCTGTCTTTGGGCACTTATTTCTTTATATATCACTAATTATTTATATCTACTTTTACTATTTATCCCAAATATTTATCAAGAAGTCCAATAATAATTGCAGGTACCTCTAAATGAGGTAATACACCAGCCCCAGAAATCATATGAAAACTCTTAATCCACTGAGAATTAAGCAAGGCCAATTTCTGTCCATGGTGAGGACTATTAAAACAAGATTGCTCTCCCCAAACAAATATAGTGGGTACTTTTAAATCTGGTATATATTGTGCTAGGTCAAAGTAAAGATTACCTTTCAGGGAAGATAAAGCCGAATATTCCGAATTAATTTTTGCTGCAGAAGCTAAATACGCATCAACAATTTCATCACTAAGACAAGAAGATTTGGCAAATAGAAATTGCTTTAAAAAGGTACGTACTGCTAACTTATTGACAATACCCAATTCATAAATAATGCGATCAAATCCAGTAATACTGAAAAATAGGGATATTAAATCTTGACCATACCTATTACTAAAGTCACGATAACCAGAAGGGGAAATTAAAAACAATCCCTTAAATAAATGTGGCTCTTGAATAGCTAAACGAATTGTCAAACCAGCTGTTAGAGAAGATGCAACAACCCAAGCAGGCTTGACTGCCACCTTCATAAGTAATGTTCTTATTAAGTTTAAATAATCTTGGGGATAATAATCCCTTTTGGGATGAGCTGAATCTCCCCAACCAAGAATATCAGGAGCAATAACCCAATATCGAGTGGCAAATGCGGGATAAACCTTTGACCATTCATAACTGGATGAACCCACCCCCAAACTATGCAAAAAAACCAAAGGGGATTTTGGTAGTAGTGTTTCCCGAAAGTGTAAATCATTCCTAGAGTAAACCATATCCCCGTAAATTGTATTCAGAATACATTGCTGAAAACCTAGAGGTTGAAAATCTAACATTTCTAATAGCACTATTTAAATTGAGTTTATAAAATTCTCAATGATACTGAAGATTTGGATTACCCCGGATAATTTTATAATCTTATACCAAATAAATTATTACAAAATTTATTGTTCAAAAGCTCTATTCTTTTTTAGTAGTGACTAACTATAACTGTCCTATATTTCTGAGAGAACCCAAGTTATTTATAGCAATCAGCTTAAATAGTGTGTACTTAAAAATAAACCCAAGCTTATAAAATGGAATAATATCAAATCTCATTTTTTATGAAGCAAATTTACTTTTTAGATTGGCAAATAACTTAGCTACCGTGTCAATATCTTTATTCCCAAGAACAAACTCTAATCCACTGGATAAGTCAACTCCATTAGGATAAACATGAATCAGGTCATCTAAAATATTATCCGGTGTTAGTCCCCAGCGAATAATCAAGGCATACCAGGGGAAAATTCCTCCAACATTTTCTAGTTAGGGGTTTTTCCTGTACCTCCTAAATTGTGGGGATGGTAAGAATCAATTAATAAGGTATCGACATAACCAATATGGATATCCACCTTTTGTAAGACCTCTTTAGCAAAGCTTTAATAATTTCGGTATTAGGCAAATTTGCCGCAACTTTATCGCAAATAGCGGGAGGCTCAGCTGAATCCCTGTCAGTTCAGAGTCAGTCATAATACAGGAAACTTCCTCTGGAAGAATATTTGCAAATACACCTATTTTATCAATTGTTGATGGCAGTATTTCTACTGCCATCCTAGTCTGCTTAGAACTAAGATAATGATGTGATATAGGAACACAAATAAATCTCAATGTGCTTGCACTAAGTTCAGCAATAGCAATTCCCTGACTAGGTAGGGTCATTCCATAAATTGTAATCCGCATTTTCAGTTTAAGTATCAACAATATTATGGATAACCTCAGCTATGAATATATATATATATTCTGGTAGATCATGCGTATTAATTTCTATGGGCCATAGGAATTATAATTGCAGGCACAAGAAAAAATATTGACATTGACCTCTAATTCCATATGATATACATATGATATACATACTATTCATATGTATATCATATGGAATTACCTATAGTTTTTGACATGCTAGTTTCATACTTCAAGCGTTTTATGTCAGGTGAACTCTCAATAGGCAATGAATGGCTACAAATAACTCGAAAACTTCAGACATCATAGTTTATAAATGAAAATAGCCACTTTTTGGCATTTGTGAAGTGGCCTATAGTAGCTATATTCATATAATCCATTTAATAAACAAAATTAATATCACTATAGTTTATTAAAAGTATTTAAATCAAACAGACCTAAAGATTGACGAAATCAAAGAGAACGACCTGTTCTGATTGACATATTGCACCCTTACATTAGGGGATTAGTTCATAACATTACCCACCATTAGTAAAAAGTACATTTATTAATAATACCCACCCCAATTCAAATGTGAAAAGTTGAAGACAAGTGATGACCCTTTAATGTTCATGTCTTGAATACTTATAACATCAACAAGTCAGAGATAAATGGTGATTAACAAACCTATATAAAGGTAAGTTTTTAAAAATCCTGGGATGGATATTTTAGAATCAGTAGAATGTTAATTTTAATAGTTTTGGATTTGATATTTTTGCAAGATTACAACATTATACCTAAGACCCAATAAATATAAAGACAATTAATAATTTATTGATGTTTCTCCTGTGGATATTTACTCCACACTATCCGGAGTTGATTAGGAGAAAATCTATACCCCTGCTCCTGCATAATAGTTTTCCTTTGATGGGGATCAAAGTTGCGACTAAAATCCACTGTTAAATTATCTACATTTTCCTTCATCAACTTTTCCTGTGTGCGGATCTCCCGCAACTTTTCTTGTTGGGACCAATGATAAGGTAAAAGTCGAGCAAGTGAACACACAGTAACCGTTGCTATTATTAAATTCACTCCAATTTTAAGACCCATTTCCATAGCCATAACCCGGCAATACCTCTGGCGTAAGTTACGTTTATGTCTGGAAGTATGTGGCTTTTCCTGTATTGGTTGTGGAGGGGAAAAAGAGTGTTGAATTGCGTTCATAAATTTAATTCACCATAGAAATTCACAAAGCGAACAGATATGTTATAAACAGCCTTCAAGTTGAAAAGCCAAATTTTATTTAGTTGTAATATTACTGCATTTTCTGACAATTAATATACGTATATTTTCGGGTTAATACAGAAAAAAAATCAGGCTTGCTGGACTTCCTACCTGTTTTTATATATACCAATTATACTTACAATTGGGAATAAGAAGAGGAGCAAGGAAAAAGGGAGTTAAAGTGACAAACACCACGAAAAACACATTTACCACTTTTTTCATTTCCCTACTCCTTCTCAGGTATCATTTTAATCTAAATTTAAGCTATTGAGACTGATACCCAAGTTAAAATCAAGCTGTTATTACCATAATAAACCCTATCTATAGAGTTCCATCCCTAAACGGAAAGCCAAAACGCCCGGTATCAAGGCTATGGCAAGAGCAATATACACTTGAATATCTGTCATTGTTTCAAACCTCCTGATTTCAAGTTTAGGTTAACAATTCGTTTACTACTTTTCACTGTTTTGCCAAGAGTGGGAACTATGTTGTTACAATATGCAACAGTTAATTGAGATCTTGGAGAACTAAGTTACATATAATTTTATGTTGGAAGTCAGAAAACACAATGCTTTCCCTCCACGCTGCTTTCTATATGGCACTAGTCTTTAATTTTCAGACCCAAATTCTAGGGTATATCCCCCAGGGTATTAAATCAAGATGCAAACACATTTATGATTTTTGGAAGATAATCAAACATTTTAGAAGTTGCTTAATGCTCAAATATTTTGGAATAAACACCTATAAAATTTTTCTTATCTCATTGACATTCTTGGTAAATGTTTGCAATAAGTTAGGAATATATCACTTTCTCTACCGCGAATGATTTGGTTGAGTATGACCTTATAAAATATATATGGTTTATTTATTAAATTGAATTGTAAGAATTTATCAGGTAATAAGTTTTTCTTAGGTATTGATTGTGGTACTTCTGGAATGAGGGGTGTGGTAATTGATGAAAACAAATGTATTGTTAAAAAAATTCAATACCACTGGGAAATTACAGAAGCTAGAGAATATGTTGTTTGGCAAAAGTATTTAAGTCGATTGCTTATGGAAATACCGTTAGAGTTCCGACTCAACATACATGCAATTGCAATTAATGGTACTTCTTCTACAGTCTTAACCTGTGATGCTTATGGCCAGCCAGTACAAGCCCCGATGATGTATAACGATGCATGCCCAGTGGAAATACTCTCAGAGTTACGAAAAAATGTTCCTTTTAATCACATTGTCTTTAATACTACATCCAGCCTAGCTAAATTAATATGGATGTCTAAATTATCTTACTTCAGCAACGCCAAATATTTTTTACATCAGGCTGACTGGCTGGGATTCATACTTCATAGAAAACTAGGTATCACTGACTACCACAATGCACTAAAACTCGGCTATGACGTGGAAAATTTTCAGTATCCTAATTGGCTTGAAGATTATTCTATTCACATTAACCTACCACAAGTTGTAGCCCCAGGTACCCCTATTGCATAATTATGTTCAGAAATTTCCATGAAGTACCATTTCCCCGCAAGTTGTATTGTATGTGCTGGTACAACCGATAGCATTGCAGCCTTTATAGCAAGTGGGGCCAAGTTCCCAGGTGAAGCTGTCACATCCTTAGGCTCTACATTAGTATTAAAACTAATCAGTACTAACAAGATCGAAGACTCTAAATATGGCATTTATAGCCATCGTCTGGGGAATTTATGGCTGGCTGGTGGTGCTTCTAATACGGGTGGAGCAGTACTGAAGCATTTTTTTTCCAGTGGGGAGTTAGAAAATCTCAGTGCACAGATTGATCCCTCTAAACTGAGTAATTTAGATTATTACCCTTTATTAGCTCCAGGTGAGCGTTTTCCTATTAATGATCCTCACCTATCACCACGAATGAAACCACGTCCAAATAACACTGCAAAGTTTTTGCATGGAATGTTAGAAGGTATTGCCCGTATAGAAAATCGAGGGTATTACCTATTAAAACAACTTGGCGCGGATAACTTATCATTGGTGTATACTACTGGTGGTGGTTCTGTAAATGATACATGGAGACAAATCAGAAAAAATTTTTTAAGAGTACCTGTAATTATTCCCCATAATATAGAAGCAGCATATGGAACTGCACTTTTAGCAATGAAAAGTATTAAATAAGTAGTATTTCGATACTACAAAAATATTTTTATCTATCTAATCCTTCTAAATAACCGTGGGGCATAACATTAAGAGGTTTCATAGGTGACAACAAGGCTAAATAGTTTATATTCCTATGGATAACGTGCCAGGATGTAAAATTAACACTAAGAATATAGATACTTACATGAGATGTAAGAGAATTTAGCAAAAAATATCAAAGACTATAAACTAGAATTAGCACAATAGTAAAAGCATAAAAATAGAGTCCTGTTTAAAAAATATTATGTCTGCTAAAATGGGGTATTATTCCATGATGAATATGCTTTATATTAACTAAATATAAAAAATTTAATAATCATTTATTATATGTACTGAATAATTTTTTATAAATATCTTCTTTAGTTATATTATAAAGCTATCTTCGTAAATAAATAGGTTTATAGGATTTGATATTCAGCCTGAATTTATTTTCTAACAAATTTTGCCTTTGTAAAAATTGAGGTTACAAATTAGAAAAGTTTAAGAAAGAATTGGCACAGAAAATTAACTATCATTTTTATAGCTTACCTTCCCCAAATAACCAATTACGTAAATTTATTGATGGTGTTCAATCATTAATAGACATTAGTAGACTTACATTATCTTGAGGTTTATCTATTCAATATTAATCACAACTAGCTTTTATTTTTTATGGATACTAGAGCTAAAATTTGTTTAGCTCTAGTATCCATAAATTTGTGTCTCTGAATTATCTAAAAATATACAATTATTAAATTTCACCTACTATAATAAAAGAAAATAGATATTTTTCCTTATAACCTTATCAATATCAAGTTATGTAATTAATATAAATATTTGCTTCCTTAAATCATTTTTTACATCAAGCCTTTCACTTGTATAATATTAAGACATGTATTTTTTTATTCTAAGGCGACTTAAATTTTGATTACTATCTTTCATAATGGTAATGATAAATATCACTATTATACGGTTTGAATTATATCAAACATTGGATATATTTTTGGGGGTTTTCTTATTCTATAAGTCCTTATTCTAACTGTTCTAATTACTGTATTTTAACCTGTATGAATTAGTTGATAATTTAGTTACATTTATTATAGTATTTACACATCTGCAGTCTTGAAATATAGAAATACTCCTACTCCATCAAAACCACTCTATGTTTTCCCAAATATATTTTTATCTTCCTGATTTTAATTTTAATGTTTCTCCCTTTTAGTTCTTCTAGCTTTTACCAGTAATTGCCCCAAGGTTAATTTACATGGTATTCTGGAATACAGACACTGACTTAAGTTAAGTTTAATTCCTCTTATTATTCTATTACTCTTCCTTATTAAGAGATTTATTATTTTCTCTTGTATATTTTTATATGCTCTACTCTAACATCAACCATGTCAAGGTTTTCCTATCGAGTCGTGGGTATAAAAATTTCATAATTATTATGTTCTATAGATGATTTTACTCTTACTAATATCTCGCCATATAAATACTTGTATTACTTATTGATAATTTTTTGTAATGATTCAAGCATATTCAGATGTTACTAGATACAATGTAACATCTGTAGCTAGTCTTCAAAATTCGTATATATGATTAGTTAGGTCATATATTGATGATCCCAATTTACGAATAAACACACCAACCTATGAAGTCTTGTTTCTATATAATTAGAAACTGATAGACAAAATTAACGGTGGAAATTTATCGATAATTAAAACCAGAATGAGAAGTTTTTTGAATTTCTTGTTTAATACTATCTAAATCGACAAAACAATCGGCAACGTTAATTAAACTTTCACTAGTCATTGAACGTAAGCTAACTACTTCTACTCTTACTCCCTGATAAGAAACTGCATTAACAGCATAAGCTAAATCTCCATCTCCACTTACTAAAACAGCAGTATCATAGTGTGGAGCTAAATTCATCATATCTACAGCTATTTCTACATCCAAATTTGCTTTTTTAGAACCGTCAGGAAGCTGGACTAAATCTTTAGTAACAACACGGTAACCATTACGGCGCATCCAGAGTAAGAAGCCCTGTTGTTTATCATTACTACGATCTACTCCAGTATAAAAAAAGGCACGTAATAATTGAGAACCTTTAGTTAGATATACAAGCAACTTTGTATAATCAATTTCAATGTTTAGTTGTAAAGCAGCATAAAAGAGATTAGAGCCATCAATAAAAATAGCAACTCGGCCCCTATTAACAGCATTACATATTAATTTATCATCGGCAGATTTGATTATATTATCATCTTCAAATCTAATATCGTTTCCTACAAATAAATCACCATGTAAATATGGGCGATCACTAATTACTTTATATTCACTTTTATAATCACTGATTTCATGAATATCCATTGATACCTCTAATAGTAATTTAATCATTTATGACAATAAAATAAAGTAAAAATCTGCTTTTGTTTTTAAAATTACCTCCGTGCAAATGATAGATTTATCAATGATATACATCTATTTACTAACCATCAAATTTACAATACTCAATTCATTTTTACTGTTACTTTTGGACTTTTAATAAGTAGTAGTATATTACTGTTTGACAATAAATGCTGGCAGGCATCATCTTGGTTAATCTCTATAAGAGTCTTCTCATAAGCCATTTTCCATATTGCTTTCATAGTTTTTATATATTCCTGATCAATTATAAGAATAAAGATTTTTTGTATTAATGCATATATGTTATTCAATAACATATATGCATTAATACAAAAAATAGAGAATATATAGTGATACCTCTATCTTCTATTAAGAAATACTAAAAGATGCACAAAATAGGTTATTAAATTATAACGATCTAACTTATTAAGAAATAATTTACGACCTCTTGATAATTGCAGATATTTCACAAACTTATAAAAAATCAACTGTATAGCCCAAATTATTAAGTTATATAAGCCTTTGGCTTATTCAAATATCAAAACGACTTGGATCACCCAATATTAAGAATTCATCATTGATTGCAACTAAAAATATTTTTAAAAAATTAAATATAACTAAGAAAGTAAACTAGAATACTTGGTATAAAATTTTAAAGTTAGAAATAATTAATTCTATAACCTGCAGCTAAAACCAAATTTGATTATCAAAGTAGAAAAGATGGGAAATATATTAGTTTTTAGTGCTTCAGCCTTAGACTGTTATAATATTTAGTAAGGCCGACAAATGTAAAAACCAAGAGGAAAAGTAAAACTTGCTGCATACACTTTGGTTTTTGTGAGGCTTGTGATACATTTGTAATGTTTCTTAATGTATTACTAGTAATTACTTAATTATCATCTGAATTTAAATAGTGTCCATACTTTTTGTGGTTTAAACAGAAATTCTGTTAACTCAGAGCGGGCCTAAATTTTGAAGGCTTTTAAATATTTTGGTTTATTACATACATATAACTATGAAGCAGGTATGCTTTTAAACATAAATCTCTAAATAATTAAAGAACATAAATCTCTAAATAATAAAGGTTGTCTTCATAAATAGCTTCTTAGGTTGTACCATTATTAATTATGAGGACATTAAAATACTTACTATCCTCATATATTCTAATTTTGAAGTTCGTTTCAGTGCTTGCTAAGAAATAAAAATGCTGGATAATAATCCTATAGCAATAGAGTTCCGAGATGTTACCCTAAGTAAAAACAACCGCTCCTTAGTATCGAATTTGAACTTTTCTATTTATACAGGAGAAGCGCTAATTTTACTGGGCCGTAGTGGTAGTGGTAAAACTACTACCATGAAATTAATTAATAATTTATTTACCCCTACAGAAGGAAAGGTTTTATTTGATGGGAAATCCACTCAGCAATGGGATGATATCAAACTGAGGCGAAAAATTGGTTATGTAATCCAAGAGACTGGATTGTTTCCCCATTTTACAGTGGAAAAAAATGTAGGATTGGTTCCCTCCCTGGAAGGTTGGAAGCCGAAACAAATAAAAACAAGGGTTTGCGAATTATTAAATCTTGTTGGCCTTCCAGCAGAAGAATTTGCAGGACGACACCCCCATGAATTATCTGGGGGACAAAGACAGAGAGTAGGAGTGGCTAGAGCATTAGCTGCTGATCCACCAGTTTTATTAATGGATGAACCCTTCGGTGCTCTAGATCCTATTACCCGTCTAGAACTACAAAAGGAATTTAAGCACTTACAACAAGATTTGGGGAAAACAGTCGTTTTTGTAACTCATGATATACAAGAAGCCTTTATTTTAGCTTCACGTATTGGATTAATGTATAAGGGAGAAATGGTATTCTTGGGTGCTCCTGATGAATTTCTTCAATCTTCCCACCCAGAAGCTCAAGCATTTATGGAGTGTGTTAAAGCAGTAGCATGAACGGATTTTTTCTTATTAAATACGGACCAGAAATATTGGAAAGGACTAGAGAACATATATTTTTAGTTATGATTTCCATTGTAATTGCTATTCTGGTTGGTCTTCCCTTGGGAATTATAATCACCCGTTATCCAAATCTGCGTAAGCCTGTTTTGGGCTTTGCTAATATCATGCAGACAATACCTAGTTTAGCTATGTTTGGCCTGTTAATACCCATTCCGATCATTGGTGGAATTGGTGCAGTTCCTGCGATAGTAGCTTTAACTTTGTACTCGTTATTGCCTATTATTCGGAATACATATACGGGGATTATTGGTGTCAGTCCCTCTATTCGTGAAGCAGGTATAGGTATGGGAATGACTGATACAGAGCTTTTATTTCAGGTGGAGATTCCCTTAGCGATGGGAGTAATTCTTGCTGGAGTGAGAGTTGCTGCAGTTATCTCTATTGGTATTGCTACAATCGCAGCAGCAATTGGAGCCGGTGGTTTGGGAATTTTTATTTTTAGAGGAATTTCTGTAGTAAATGACCAATTAATTTTAGCAGGAGCATTACCCGCAGCTGCAATGGCCTTACTGGTTGATCTTGCTATTGGCAGTTTAGAAAATCATCTAACTAAGGGTAGAACAACAAAAGCTAAACATTGATTTAGTCAAAGCCATCAAGTCAATATTTTAGGCTTATTCTACTTATCAAATAAACCAATATGACAATTAATAGCTAATAGCAAATGAAACAAAAAGTCATATCTTTTATATTATTTCTAACTGTAATTATTGCTCTAGTTGGATGCAATAGTAATTTTTCTAACGATTCTTCGAATGGCAATAGTAACATTACTATTGCATCGAAAAATTTTACTGAGCAAGATATTTTAGGGGAATTGTTAGCACAAAGAATAGAAGCAGAAACCGGATTAACAGTAGATCGAAGGCCTCAATTAGGTGGCTCTTTTGTTTGCCACCAAGCCCTGTTGGCTGGGAAAATAGATTCCTACATCGAATACACTGGCACGGCTTATAATGCCATCCTTCAGAAGGAAGTAATCTCTGATGCCCGGGAGGTTTACCAAAGTCTGAAAAAAGTCTATAGCGAAGACTTTCAATTGGAAGTAATGGAACCTTTAGGATTTGAAAATACCTTTGCCGTAATTATCCGCAAGGAAGATGCTGAAAATTATAAAATTAGTACCATATCTGACCTGGCAAGTTATACATCTAAATGGCGCAGCGGTTTTGGATATGAATTCATGGAAAGGCAAGATGGTTTTTCTGGCTTATCTAAGACTTATGGTTTGGATTTTCAAGAAGCACCACAAATTATGGATTTAGGACTACTATACAGGGCATTAGTCCAAAAGCAAGTAGATGTGATTGTTACTAATTCAACTGATGGGCAAATTGCTCGATTGGATTTAGTTGTTCTCCAAGATGATAAAAACTATTTTCCACCTTATGAAGCGGCTCCTATTTTCCGAAAAGAAACTCTAAATAAATACCCCCAATTGCAAGAAGTTGTATCCCAGATGGCAGGTAAGATTTCTGCAGACGAAATACGACAGCTAAATTATTTAGTAGAGGGAGAATTTAGAAAGGTAAGGGATGTGGTTAGTGAATTTAGGCAAACAAAAGGTTTATAAGGAGAAAGTTATATTGATGATTACTGGTATCTCAAAGAATATGTCTTAGCTTGTAGTGACTACAAATATATTAACCTCAATTTTCTGTAATCATTTCATGTACAACTTGATCAGCATATTTACTTCTCATTCTCAGTTTACATTATTTCCTCTTCAAAAGTAGGAGCTTATGCAAGGGACCTTAACCAAGGTAGAACATCCCAAAACCTTGTATAATTTCTATTATAAGAAGGTGGTAGTGTTTTGATTGAAAATGCAAATTCTCATATTCTGTAGGTCATAAGTTAGATCATCATAATAAATGAGATAAATCTTTTAAGCTATTCCCATACCTGCTTCCAACTCGAGTTAAATTTAACCATCGAAATTTGGTATATTTTACTCAACAGTTGTGCAAAGCAATAATAAGATAGGCTTGAAGACTTTCATGAATTTAAGGTAACCCAAGCCTTAAATGGTATCTGGTAATTTAAGTAATTTGCAAGGATAATAAACAAAGTAATGGATAAATACCAAAAAGAGCGTATGTTGTTGTCCCACAACTTTGATGTTCAGGATAACTTAGTTCCTAAGCTTAGTCGGGAAGATTTTGCACTTTATTTAATAGATGAACTTAGTACTTATACTGATATAAACTGTAGTAAGGTCAACAATCATCACTGGATTCTTGAAATCTTATTTGATAAACATCAGCGGTCACCAATCTCATTGGGTATTCTTTGTCTTCAAGCTTTAGCTGCTAGGCGTAAAGTTCAAAAGGTTAATCATTCTAACCGGCTTGATATATTAGCATTGGGGGGAATCAAAACTACACCTGTGATTAGTATTTCTTCAACTTCACTAAAACTTGGAGAATGGGGAGTAGATATTGTAGAGACAAATTCAGCCGAAAAATTTCTTAAAAGTATTGATTGGGAAGTAAACAGCACTTCTAAACCTCCCGATAGCATTTTCTCACTTGAGCTGCAAGTATAGCCTTACAAATATTCATTTAATGTTTATTTGACAATATTTGGGAGCATTTAGGAGATACTCTCAATGCCAAACAACACATTTGTGAAATTATCTGAATAAAATTGTTCTTACATTAATTTATAAAATTCTTTAATATAAAATACTAATATTCAATTTCATTCGAGTCAATATACAATGTAGAAAACTTCTAGATTTTACAAATTGTACCTACCACGACTTTATTTATGACCTATTAATTATGAAAATTTGTATTTAAGTAAGTTGGAAATATGACGCTAATTGATTATATGAAGATCTTCCTAGAGTAGGATAATTGATGAATAATAAAATTCTCATGTAATATAGATTTCTAGTGGAAAATAGGAATTAGAAGGTTCACTGGAAATAATACCGAGAACTAGACAAATATTACACTAAAACCGCCAGTTTATAAATAATAAGCTTATTGAATAAAGAAGATTTTAGTGATCCATTCAGAATCTTTATTAATATTGCTTGATAAATAATAATTAGGTTTTTTATTTAACTATGAATTCTTTTTAAACAAGTATGTAAACATTAATGATGTAACACAAAAACAAAATTATATAGAACCTAAAAATTTGATACATTAGGCTCTCCATTTGATTTATTATACTCTCAATTAGATTGCCAAATACATACACTGAAAATAACTTTATAATAGACTTTGCGTTAAAAAAAAGTACAGAAAATAAGCTAAATATCACATCAGAATTCATTAAGCATGATAATGAAACGAAAATGGTCATAGTTAGTATTTTTGCATATACTTTTGATTATTTTAATGCCTAGAAAAATTCAATTATTACCTTCCTACTAAAAAGCTAAGAGAATCTCCAATTTGAAATCTAAATTCGGTAGTTTTATTCGTAAATAAGAAATATAATTTATTGTATATCTTCATATCATGTAAGTATATTATACCTCAATTATATGAATATTATTCTAGTAATAGAAAAGCTAGCTTTAAGCAGAATTATTATTTCTAGCTTTAAATATTCAAGTATCTATAAATTATTGAAATTTATAAGGCTGCAGTTAAATAAGTTTATGAAAATGTGCAAAAAAAAAGCACAGAATAATTAGAAAAGTTCTCTATACAACCAAATATTTAGTATGGCTAGTAACAATTATCTTAAGCAAAACTAGTTTTCGAAATTATATTTTTAGGATGATATGGTAAAAGTAATTTACTTAATATTTACCTCTTACTTATAAGAGAGTATTATATTTACTATGTTAAAATTAATTATGATATTACTTACTTATTAAAATTTGTATAAATATATTATTTTACTTAAGTTGAGGAGTTTTAAATTATTCTCTTAATAAGAGTAATTTTACGATATGATAGGTAAATAATAATGAGCTTCACAAGAAATAGTCCTACCTGAGTAAAGATATTTAATTAAATAGTATTTGGTAGTCTGAGCTAAAGAAAATAGTCGCATTTGCAAATTTGACTAAATATCATAAATATAAAAGAAAATAGTTAAATTATAATGAGAAATTATCCATAAGTTGTAATTTCAGACTATGAGATACAAAAATAAATATTGCAGCAATAAAAACAGAAAAATCTGACTTATATAAGCTAAGATAGACAAGTCAGATTTATATATAAAAAACAATTATACCTCACTTAAAAAGTTTAGTATACCCAGAGATAAAAAACCTTTTTAAAAATTGATTACCTACTTAATATTAGCTTAAATAAATCCTGAACTATTGGAATAATTATTGATTAATTTTTCTTAAAGTATATAATAGAGATTAATAGTATTCAATAGCAAGTAAACTATATTTGCATGGAATAACAGCCTTGATTTTACACAAAGTTTTTATAATCCTATCATATTCTAATGCTACGAATAGAAATCTGATTAACTTATGAAATAAGGGATGGTCTATATAAAAGATAAAAGTGTCTCTGGTTAGAGAGTTCCACGAGTTAACTATGGTTAATTCGGCAAATTTTATGGTTTATCTTCATGGATGCTAGGATAACTTGCAAGTACAGCTGCATATTATGACTATTATCTTTGATTATTTGACCTTTCCGTTCAACTAGCAATGAGCTGTAAAGCTTATGTAACTAATGTACATTTTCAGTGAGTTCATGCAACACGAAGTCAAAGAATTCCAGATAGCGATTATATATCTAGCAATACTCTCACTAAGTTCGCAGGCAGCAAAGAGTTAAAATTCAACTGCTAAAAGCAATTTATAGTAAAGGCTGTCTGTCTTTATGCTGTTAAATTTAGAAATATAAATTTTAGCAAATATTGAGTAATTCTAAATTTCCTAGAGGCTGTAGTCTAGTGTGGATGTGCCAGTATTAAAACAAGTATGCAATGTAATAAAAATCACTAATTCCTTTCTACTATCAACGGATTCATATATTCCAGACTGAGTCTTGAGTCAATACTATCAATCAAAACCCCTAACCATTGTGTAAAAGTATCATTAGAAAAAAGAATAAGAGAAAGGTAGTGAAGTTAAATATATTCAAATAAAAGCTGCTAATTTTCTTATTACCTAATTTCTCTAGATTAGTCACTAGCATGTAGATATTAATAAACATGAATTACTACATAGTTATTCAATAATAAACAGTTAGATTAATTATTAGGGTGTAAATCGACATTATTCAGGGGAAATAGTTGTTTCATTGTCGTGTCGGCTTTCTTGTCGTAGGGAATTTCAATACTCTGATATTCGATTGGTAAAAGCTCAGAGTTGCTGGCTGCAAAATAGAATTGAGAATATTAAGGAACAAAACATGATTGTTAACCTTGCCGAGAAACTTTATAATGGTACAAAGAAATCCCATACAGCAGCTGAAAATGTGGGATTTATGAAATGTTTTGTCAAAGGAGTTGTAGATAAGGAGTGCTTTGCAAAGTTTTTAAGCAATTTTTATTTCATCTATACTGCTTTGGAAATAGGTATAGAGAGTCACAAACATCATCCTGCTATTAGGGGTGTTTACTTCCCTGAATTGAATCGCCAAGATGCTTTAGTAAAAGATATGGAGTTTTATTATGGTGAACAATGGCAAGAGCAAATCAAACCATCTCCAGTTACCCAAACTTATCTTCAGCGTTTACAAAAACTAGTCAATTGCTCACCAGAATTATTAATTGGCCATACTTACACACGTTATATGGGAGATCTTTCTGGAGGGCAAATGCTACAAGCAATTGCACAATCAGGCCTAAAATTACAAGGATTCCAAGGTACATCCTTTTATAACTTTGAGCAAATTCCTGACAAGAAAGCCTTTAAAGGTAAATATCGTAAAGCTTTGAATTCCATCCCTATAGATAATGTAACTGCCGAAAAAATTGTTGATGAAGCTAATTATGCATTTAAACTGAATATGCAAATAGCACAAGAACTAGAAGATATGCTAATTAGAGCTATTGGTCAATTAACATTTAATAATTTGACTAGCTCCTATACTCATGGTTCTACAGAAGTTACTACATCCTAAAATCATTTCGTAGTTGCATAATATTTCTGATGCTTAATTTAAAAAATAATTGCAAATATAATTGAATTGTAGGATTTTGGTTCATTTTACGAAAAGTCTTACTTCTAATAGACTTTTTGGTCTGGCATGGAATCTACCAAATAATCACTTTGTATTTTGATGTAAATACGAAGTGATTTTTTATTTTTTGGGATTTAACTCACCCCTATTTTTCCATTTATAGACTAAAATCATGATTATGATCGCAGTAAATAATGATGCGAACAATTGCAGAAATTAATGACAAAATTAATCACAATAATGCCGTAGTAATGACTGCGGAAGAAGTGAAGGCAAAAGTTGCAGATGTTGGGATTACAAAAGTTACAAAAGAGGTAGATGTAATTACTACAGGAACTTTTGAGCCCATGGAATCAAGCGGAGCGGTGATTAACTTGGGGCACACTGACCCCCCTATAAAAATCCGCCGTTGTTGGTTAGATGGGGTACCTGCATATTCAGGTTTTGGAGCAGTTGATTTGTACTTGGGAGCTAGTTGTGCAGCAGAAGTCACGGATGGGGAAGAAATGAAAGAAAGAGGAGGTGGTCATGTTATAGAGGATTTAATTGCAGGTAAATCGGTTCGTGTTCATGCCCAAGGTCAAGTTACCGATTGCTATCCGAGGGCTAACTTTGAAACTACTATTACCCGAGACACAATTAATCAATTTTATTTATTCAATCCGAGGAATATATATCAAAATTTTATTGTAGGTGTAAATGGTGGTGATCAACCATTATTTACATATTTAGGTCCTTTACAGCCACGGTTAGGTAATGCAGTCTACTCAAACTCAGGAGCCATATCCCCCTTGCTAAACGATCCAGATTTACAAATTGTAGGTATTGGGACACGGATTTTTTTAGGTGGGGGTATTGGTTATATAGCTTGGGAAGGGACTCAGCATTTTCCCCTGCAGAAGCGTTTACCTAATCACACACCTATTGGACCTGCAGCAACATTAGCTTTAATTGGTAATGGTAAGCAAATGAATAAGCGTTGGGTGAGGGGTTGTTATTTCAAAAATTATGGTCCTTCTCTAATGCTAGGTGTAGGTGTACCTTTACCTGTATTAAATGAGGAAGTGGTTGTAAGGTGTGCTGTTCAGGATAAAGATTTAGTTGCACCAGTTGTGGATTTGTCTATTCCCCGACGGGTACGTCCCACTTTTGGCTTAGTTAGTTATACCCAACTAAAGTCGGGAAAAATTGTGATAGATGGAAAAATAGTGCGTGTGGCTCCCCTTGCTAGTATTTATCTTTCAAGACAAGTTGCCCAAGAGTTAAAGCAATGGATTGATGCTGGTAAGTTTACTTTAACAACAGCAGTTGCATCCATTACTAAAGAAGGTTCTTTTTTACCACAAGACAGTTGGACAAAGTTTTAGGGAGAAATGATAATAATTCTTAAATGGTTGCTAGGTGTACAGCTGGGCAAAGTGCTACTAGGGAAAAAGAAATTAATGAATGGTTTTTGTAATAACCTCACAGCAGAGGTATAACGTTTACAAATCCATAACTCTTTCTATCCCTTACTTGCATTCTGCAAGAAGTCACTTTGCGCCTACACCCCCCTACTACGCTATTGCGGGTTTTGTTTGGATCGTTTTACTGGTTTGGGAAGAGAAGATTTTGTGAGGGTTTTAGAGGTCTCCGAAACATCACCAGACTTTTTAAAGGGACGCTGATGAACCCCACTAGAATATTTTCTAAAGGGTTTCTTTCCACTCTTGAATCGCTGTTTGAATGGTGGTCGTTTTGTCTTTGGCAAATCAGTGATCACTTCAGCATTTTCTAATACCAATGCATCTCCCTCTCTTTGTAATTGCAAGTCCCAAAACTTTTCTGTAGCTTTGATATCTAATGTACCCTTGACTTTAAGCTTAAAGTATTTAGGCTTATCTGTAGATTTTCGAGGTGATTGTCTAATTTTCACTACTAAACTTTGAGACTGATCTGACTGATAAACTATTTCACCCCTAACAGAAAAACCACCATCTGTAAATTCTGATGAAGGAGTAAATTCAGTTGGGATTTCCGATAAGTTTCCAGATGTCAACTTACTTGATTGATTTTCTATGTCAGCAGATTGTTTAGCTAACTTTTCTGGTTCCCAAACTCCTACAATTTGCAAATGAAGTTGATCATTTTTTTGGCGAGTCCGAGGATAAACAACCCATAAGTGCTCTTTTTCTAAGTCTAGGTGATTTTTTACTAGACTCATAATTCTTCCTAGTAGAACAGAATCCAAAATTACACCATCGGAAGTTAGGAGTGAACCTTGAGTGAATTGCTCACTGCTTGTGATATAGCGACCCCTTACTAAGCCAATTGCTCGGTATTGCATGAGCTCACTAGGTGGTGGAATTGGTTGCTGTCGATTTGCTAAGTGTTGGTCTTTAGTAAAGTCATGAGAGTCAACTGAGGAATTGTCCTGTGTAGAAATTTCCTCGACTTGAGAATTTTTATTCTCAGAGACTAATTGATTTGTCGTCATCTCTTGAGATGTATTTGAATTCGAGGAATCATGTGAAGGTGTCAGGTCGGAATTCATAAAAACTCCTTGCGGCGGAGACGTATCCCTATAATTGGATTGTGCTGACGATAGCTGGAAAAATTTTAGGATGACAAATATTAAATTAACTTTTCTTACAATTTGTCATATGCCAGCTACCTATATGGTGATGAATACCTGAAATATGTGGACAACAAATTACGTAACCTAATGTCCCTATCCCAGTTTAGAGAAAATAGCATAGCTAAAATTTTAGATGGTTCCTCCTCAAACTAATTTAGTTGTTTTACATATTTTGACTGCCCTTTTTATAAAGTTCACTTAGTATTAACAGTATTCCGTAAAGTTTTTCAACTTTTTTATCCATACCAATTGCCATAAACCATGATAACTATATAAGTTCTATAAATTCTAAGGAAGTTTCCGTGACTGAAGCGCGTAATCGCTGGATAGTTAAGATTATTTTATTTATAGCAATTTTTGCTTTTATTGGGGTTTCTATTTTACCCATAATCGAAACCATAATTAATGAGAAAAATCTCCCTGTTATTTCTGCCACAGAACAGAGAAAATCTTCTGTATCAGAGGAGAGATCCAAGTTAACTAAGGATATAAAAGGTTTGCAGTTGGTTTTGCAAAGAGAACCTAATAACCAATCCACTTTGCGTAGTTTATTAGAAAGGCAATTAAGACTATTACAACTGGGTGATGAGAATTTACAAGGTATTATAGAAACCTTAGATAAATTGACTCAACTAAATCCAGAGGAGATAAAATATGCGGTTTTGCTAGCTCAAGCTAAGCAACAAGCTAATGACAAAGAAGGTGCTGTCCAAACTTATCGTTCTATCTTAGAGATTAAGCCAGCTAATCTTGAAGCTTTACAAGGAATGGTAATGCTTTTATTGGACCAAAAAAAGCCAGAAGCAGCTATTAGCTTACTTAAAGAAACCCTTGCTAAAGAAACCCAAGCCAATAAAATAGAGCCTAGAAATACAGATTTAATTGCGATACAGTTACTTCTGGGTAATGTTTATGCTCTGCAAGAATTATATAGTCAAGCAATTACTATCTACGATATGGCCATTGAATATGACAAACAAGATTTCCGTCCTATTCTAGCAAAAGCAATGCTTTTAAAAGTTCAGGGTATGGCTGATGAGGCAAATTATTTGTTTAAGAATGCTGCCAAGCTAGCACCTCCTAAATATAAAGATGAAATTAAGAAGCAGGTTTTAGGTGAAAAGAGTCAAGGTATAAAAAAATCAGAGGGAAATATCGGCAAATAATAAAGTTTGAAACTAGGTAGCAATTATTTGGTGTATGGAATTACTAAGGTCTAAAATCTGAGAGTTACACTCATAAAACTTAACTATATCAATAATATTAGGAAAACCCATTATTAACTACATCAGGATTTTCTTGATGATTCCCATTATCTATTTAGAATATTTACATTGTAGAAAATTAATACCATAGTTTATTCATTGGGATATATCTATAGTGGTAGTATTCTATACTTGACTATTATATAATATATTTAACAACCAATCTGCAGTTACTTAGTCTGTACTTATACAATTATCATGAATTAATTTGGCTAACACCAATATCATAACGGTATCACCTTAAGTCCAATACCTGTCAGTTTTCTACTGAAAATATCTTACTAATTGAGTTAGTCAACAATACGAAAATATTAATAGTTCCACACCTCGTACCAATAAGTTTACGATCAAATAATTTCAGACTATTGACTGTAGTGACTGGTATCCATATAGATATTTTTTAGGATATATTCTGAATACAACATCAATACAACTACATAATTATGCAAATCCACTCTAATGCGACTTCATTAAAAATCTATAGATATGTATTAACCTCCATAGACTTCTCTCGCTCTATTTCACAGTAGCTATTCAGTATATTCTACTGATTTACTATACTTGCTTTTATCCCATATTATGATTAATATTGACCTTAAATTTGGCATAGTTTTTTATAACCATGCTTACCTCCACAAATAATCCTAATTTACTGGAGTGGATTATTTATAATTCATTGGCCCATATTATCTATAACATGACTTAGTAATTTGAGTATGAACCTCGACTAGGTATTTTTTGATAAAACCGTAAAGGCTATGATAAAATCACTTGTTATCATAGCCTTTATGAAAAATAACTATTGCCTTGCACTTTTCTGTTTTTCATTCTATTTTCATCTAAGATTTTAAGATGTTCTTATTAAGATAAGATTCTCAATATATACCGATGTTTCATAACCCTTGTATAGTCACTTCAATCAATCTTAATGAATAGGTTATAACTTCTATTCTAATTTGTAGTATTTATCTTAATAGATAGATAGATTATTGCATTTTCAATTGTCAGATTGTCCTATGTATATTGATTTAATCCATATTTTACCTTCGAGGAAAAAGCTCTTAGGCTTTTTCCTCAGGATCATAATTGCAAAAGACAAAAATTATTCGTCTCTGTCTGAATCCCTATCAGATTCTGTGTCTTTTGACTCTAGTTGTATTAGATGAATATGCTTATATCCCAGTTTGATTTCAAATTCATCCCCAGGTTTTAATCCCATAGAATGGGTATAAGTTGCTCCTATGACAATCTGACCATTTTGGTGAACACTTACTCTATATGTTGGTTCGCGCCCCCTACCATCTTTTGGTGTTTCTGGACTTAGAGGGACGCCTCTTGCAGACAATAAAGCATCATAAAAATCTGTTAAATTTACACGAACTTGGTTATTTTTAGTAACCGTAAAATAGCCACACTGCTTTGCCCTTTCTCGACGTGGCAAGCTAGAAAGTTCTTTAACTCTAGCAAGCAGTGCTTTTCCTGTTAATGGTGAGGTTGCAGTTTCAGTCATTACGCTCCCAATATCCTTACTTTTTCCATATGAAACTGATGTCTAAACATCATACTTATCGGTTTTCTGACATCAAAAATATCCCTAAAAGACCATAGAGTGAGTGGTCTATTTATTCATTGATTCTTTCGGGATTAACTGTTATTAGTCATTCATGACTAAGTCTATTCATGGTGTCACAGCCTACTAATTTCGGTCAATTGATTGCACTTATAACCCTTATTTCCCAAGGTAAATAAAATATTTTTCTTGTTTGGTGTGGCTGTGACTACATTAGGTTAAGTTAACTTTGCCAATTAAACCAACTCTGCCGCCAAATATTAGTAGCAAAGTTAATCAGGGAATTACAGACAGTTTTACTTTATATTACTTATCCTACTAGCTTTAATGATAATAGGCTCTTACCTTTTTATCTTCTCACATAGTAGATAGCATATTATTTACCCTCAGTTCGTGTAGGGACATAATATTTTATTCTGCCAGCAAATACAAGAATTTTCTAGATTGAGCATTGCCAAGAAACAAAAAGTATTATTTTGCCCTGATGACAACAAACTAGACTAGTTTTATAGCCAGGTAATTTCATATTAAATACCAGCATGAACTAATAATAGCAAAATAGTTGTTTAATATTGAATTAGAATGATACTTAACTTATTATCTTCAAGTTATGAGTTAATATCATATGCTATGGGTAATGATATTTTTGCATGTGTTTTATTGGCGTAATGGTAGATCAATAAAGTGATTTTTTATAAAAAATCATAAAAATGTAAGCTATTATTTTTATAATTGCCTTTAGAATTGAGAGTTGTGATATTATCTGAGTCTAATGTTAATCAACTTATTTAGCAAATCTATATAAATGGAAATGTACATTTTATTGTCGGCAGGACCATTTTTCTAGTAATATGCACTTTAGATCCAATTGTGTAGTGACTCTTAGTGTGGAATTAAATTATACAACTTAAATTTAGTAGACCGAATCATTTTTGGAGAATCAATATCCTGAAGTTAAGAATATAAATAGCATTTTGCAGTTATGCTAAAGATTATGATTAGCAGGAAATATAGTTATTCTTTAATTAGAAACCAGTTGTAGGGTAGATTCTTTCCTTATTTTTACTAGGTTGCTTATCCTTGGGATTTTAGACTAAGAAAGTACAAAATACCACAATAGTAAGTAGGAAGAGCTCAATATCTTTTAGGATAAAAGTAGAATAAACAAAGGTTTTAAAATAATTTTGATTGTGATTTTTAGTTCCTGCTCAAGAATATGGTAGTTAATTATATGTTAATCATTAAGTTTGGATTTTTAGCTAGGGAATTTCCATCATAGTTATGGAAATATTATAGATGTATAAAATACTGCCAGGAATATACTTATATAGCATACAAATCCTTCGTAATTTAAGTTTGTAATGTTCTTTACCAAGCAAGTTATTACACTCTCGCAACATAATTGTGATAATTTTAATGGCTAAATAATTAATTGTATGAAATCACTTTATCCATACAAATTGTTATTGGATCAGAAGTTTTGCTATCCTTATATTATGAGCAGACTTTAAATATTGAAATAATAATACTGATATGAAAATTTGCGAATACTTATACAGGTAGGAAATGTACCACCAGTATATTTTTAGCCCCTTATTTTTAGGGGTCCCACTTTTATCATTCCTGAAATTATGCTTCATCCAAATTAGATTTACTCAGAAATAAATATTTATTGCCATGAATTTATAGTTTACTTACGCATAATTTATTGTCAGTATTATGTCCCGAAAGAATGTAGTAAACTTATAATTATATCAATACTATTTACTCCCCATTTTAGTTGAAAATCAAGAACATGTATCACTCTTGATCCTATATCAAATAGCTTTTATCCTAGGTGAAAGAAAAATTTCTCGAGCAGTTATCCCATATTTTTCAGATAGGTTCTCTTTGATTAGTCTTTATATCTATATATCAAATATTTTTAGATTATGACATTAAAGTAGGATTAGTAGACTTACAAGGAACTATGACTAGTTTTTCTGAAAATTTACCCTGGACATAATTAATCGTTGATTTCCTCTCTAAGAGTTAGGTATATTTTGCCCTAATCAATGAAATGTATATTCTTATTAACGAGTAATCCTAATTATAGGATATTTTGACCATATTTTGATGATAAGAACTGTGGGTATGGCATGATGATAAAAACTTCGTAGTTGCTGGCTTTTCGTACAAAGATAATACTATCCATTAGTTCGAGTATGTTATCTCCTGTTCAAATTAGATGCTTTAGTTTCACCTAACTGATGAGATATCCCATTTGTCTATACCACTCCCATGAATGTATTTGATCTTTGGTTATATATCTTTAATATTCACTTTTTAGAATATTTGTTTTTAACATAGTTATTTGCTTATGTAAAATACATAAATTTTTGCTCAAGAATGACAACATGATGTTTACTTATTGTTGAGTATTAAAGTTTAGTATAATAAGTGGGAAATAGCCTGACTCAGTTTAATACTTGTATTATATAGTGATTAATTATTTTTCACATACATAATGTATGCGATTTCCTCAATAGTTACTTTTATTTACTGAATATAAACATAATAGAGTAATAAAGATGTAGGATAATTAAGATAAGAGAGAAAGTTAGTTACCTAGAGAAGTAAGTTAAACATGTAATAATCACCGACCTTAAGGATAATTAATATTGTGAATAGACTAATTAATATTAATTTAAAATCCCTGGAAGCTATAATAGAGATTTATCATAAACAAGATGATAAATCTCTATTATAGCTTCCAGGGATCACATAGCATTTAACTTAGTATGAATTTCGTTCTAATTAGATTATACTCATATACATTGAGCTAAATAAATATATTATATGTGAATTTAAAATATTATTTGTTTGGGGCTGTAGCATTAATATAAAGCAAGTCAAACAATCATATAATAATGTATTGAGGATTATTATGAGTTTGAAAAAACTATAACTTAGATACTAAGTACTTTATTCAGAAATCTTAGTATCTAGAATACTAAAATTTGAATTTTTCCTTTAGAAAATGAACAAATGCTTGTAAGTATTTGTTAGGAGGTGAAGGAAAAGAAGTATGTTAACCTATGAAAATAGGAATAATTTCAGATAGGTATAGTTGGTTAGGACAATTTCAATAGAAATAGGTTAATATGGTAACACAAGTGCACTTTGTAGTGACTTTGATTAACTTTGAAAGTTAAGATTGCCATCATGAATTACTGCTATGCAGTTTTAATTTGATAGCACCACAAGGTAGACTTAAAGGAGCAAGTGGGGTTGGAGAAATTTAACTAAAACCCCGAATAACTTTTCAGAAACCCTAAGATTTCGGCTACTAGAATGCAGATTATTTTCAAGGTTCTTCGGCAGCAACAAAACTCGGCACCAAATTCGAAGGAGTATCTACTAGATACACAACCGAGTAGCACTATCCTGGATTGTCTAAATCACATTAAATGGAATATAGATGGGACCTTAGCATTTCGTAAAAACTGCCGTAATACTATTTGTGGTAGTTGTGCAATGAAAATTAATGGGCGCTCAACCTTAGCATGTAAAGAGAATGTTGGTAGTGAACTTGCCAAACTAGGCCATAACTTTAGCACAAAAAATGTAGAGGATAAAATCCCTGAGATAACTATAGCCCCGTTGGGAAACTTGCCTGTGATCAAGGATTTAGTAGTAGATATGAGAAGTTTCTGGGACAATCTAGAGAAAATAGTCCCTTATGTAAATACTACTAGTGAGAATTTACCCGACCGCGAATTTTTACAGACACCACAAGAAAGATCAAAGTTAGACCAGGTGTCTAATTGTATTATGTGTGGTGCTTGCTATTCAGAATGCAATGCTGTAGAAGTAAATCCGGATTTTGCTGGTCCCCATGCTTTAGCAAAGGGTTACCGTAACTTCGCTGACCCCCGTGACGACGAGCATCAAAAGCGTTTAGAGGAATACAATACCGGTACTAAAGGAATTTGGGGTTGTACACGTTGTCATTATTGCAATTCTATTTGCCCCATGGGAGTTGCTCCTATGGATCAAATTACAAAAATCAAGCGGGAGATTCTTGCAGCAAAAACCAAAAACGAGAGTCGTCCTATTCGTCACCGTAGAGTATTGACAGAGCTAGTTAAGACAGGGGGATGGATTGATGAACGACAATTTGGTTTGCAGCTTACAAGCAATTATTTTCGGGATATCCGGGGTTTGCTAAGTATAGCTCCCCTAGGACTAAGAATGATTGCTAAAGGGAAATTTCCATTTTCTTTTGAACCATCTGAGGGTGTTGAACAGGTGCGTGCATTGATGAATGCAGCGCAAGAGCAAAAAGACCAAGACTAATCTTAGTCCTGGCTAGATCACTCTCAATAAAAGAAAGGTCCAGAAGTAAAGAACAAAAATGTGTTGTGGTGGTGCATTATTGTGTGAAAGTTTCATTGAAAACTAGAACTCATGGATAATTAGTATTTTCTGCTGCATTATTTCACCTTATGATTTTTGCTCCTAGGGTTAATTTTTAAACCAAGACTTTTCAAAAAAGTTTTTTGGTTGTACGTTCACCTCGTAGCAATGAACTAAGACGATTTTCTAAGAGATAATTATCCCTTAGAATTCTTTTCTTATAAAATCTATTATTCAGGCATAGTTACAATATATTAAGCAGTTCAGTATAAGAATTTCCACTCATACATTTTTCAGTATATTCGAACTATTTTATGGTTTAGTATACAAGCAGTTAAAAATGTATGAGTGGAAATCGTTGGGATTCTATCAAACCAAATATTTATAACTTTTAACTCTCTATTATCATTATGATGATACAATCATCTCTTCCAATGCTATTTTCAACTTGGCTGTTATATCACTTACTGCTTCTTTAGTAGCCCAGTGATGATTACCCCCAGAGTTGTGCTGATAATTTAACCAGAATTTGTTAACAGAAATTAGTTTGCCTATATATAATTACCTGGGAGTTTCGCTAACCCAAAGGTGGGCAACACAGAGCTTTTATCCGTGCAATTATATCAAATATGATCAAACTGATATCCGCAAATCTTTTAATAGAGGGTTTTTGTTGAATAGAATTAGAATTCACTGCTACCAAGCTCTCTACTAAGCGCATATGCCATATTCTAATTGCATACTCATGGGCAATCCAATCAGCAATTATCTTGGTTTAGTGGTGATTGAATTACAGTAGTATCTTAGCAATAAATATGACTCCATCCAACCTTTTCTATACAAAGACAGCGATCAATAATATTTTCTTGGGGTTGGGTGTTGAAATATTGTTCACACACCTTTAAGACTTCATTAAGCAAGTATTACAAACGATATACTAATACTTCTGCCCTATTCTCTCCTGGTTACGCATCAGGAAAATGGCAATTGTAGTGGTTATGGTACAAACCTTCCATGTGGGAAATTAAATATTTACCCAACCTCGGTAAACGTTGGTAAAAAATATTGTTGTGCTTCTCACTAGGATATTTGCCAATTTTCTGTATTGGCAAACCATAATCTACTTCCATTTGACTTAATAACAAGTCTAGTTTTAAACATGGAGGAGTTGCATAGTGATACTGAATTTCTACAGGAATTATCAGGACTTCCTCACTACAGTTATGCTTTTGTAAATTCTCCAAATACCATACACTCAATTGAGCAGTAACTGGTTCTAAAAGACTAACGACTCGCGAATAGCTTTGCGGTATAGCCTACCTCTATGAATTGGAATACTCCCTAACCATGAGAAAAGCCAACCTAACCATTTACCAGCCTAGATGGTCATACCCTGATCGTAAATAAAATGTGTATAGAATAGATATTTTAAGAAAATACCAAGTTTATGGTCAGCTTTCGGTAAACTGCGAGTAAACAGATACAGAATACTTAAGGGATCGTCTACCTCTGAATAGCGAAAGGCAAATATAAGGCGAATTTTTCCTTGCGGAAATTGCTCGTAAAGTGTTACCAATATTTTTTTATTAGTTACTTCAACTTTTGCTATTCTTGTAGGTAACCAAGTTCTCAAGCAGATGCGGAGCACAATCGGCAATACCAAAATAGCTAATCTTTAGTGCAAAGGTTAGATATTTTGGGGTATGAATGATAATTGCGTCTGTGCACGGTACTCTGGGGGAGTAACTATGCCGCGATTACGAAAGTAGAACTATTTTTAGATTTTAGATTATTATTCCTATAAAAATAATTTTTCAACGTGGGTATTACCCGCCTTATATTTGCAAAGAAGGTATAAGAAATTTGAGTTCACTGGTGTTGAAAGACTAAAGACAAATTATTTGCTGGCATATTATAAATACCGAGCAAGTTGAAGTTTTCCTTACTTGCCACAGCAATTACATCTTCTAAATTACGTACTCCCCACTCAGGATTTTGAGCACGCAATGATATGTCAAAAGCCTCATTACTTGATGTTGTGTGTTTTTGTCCTTGTTTGTAAGGTCCGTACAAATAAAGAATACCGCCAGTAGGAAGAATAAGATTAGCACCTCCTATAAGTCCCAAACAAGCAATCCATGGAGCAATATGTATCATATTAATATTAACGATCGCATTAATTGGAGGAACTAGTTTGAGAAATCTATCTGATTTTACTGCCCACTCCGTGGAACTAACATCAATATCTAAGGGGAAATAAAGATTGTCTGTGGGAGAATTTTTAATCCAGGCCACCACACTTTCCCGTGAACTTACATCTGGTTCTGATGTTTGCCAAATCCTAGGTCTCAAACGTGGAGCAAAGAAAACGGCATGCTCTCCTGTACCGCTAGATATTTCTAGAATAGTACCCTGGGATGGGAGAACTTGTTCCAATATTTCCAGGATGGGTTCACGATTACGTTGGACAGCAGGAGCATATTTACGATTATCTGGTAGTCTCATAGGGTAAATGGGAAAGCAGTAGAAAGTCTTAAGGGTAAGGAAATGAGGAATAGTGATAGTACTTTTTTAGTCCCCAATAATTTAAAGTATAAAATCCAAAATGGGGGTTTAGATAACACTAGTACTTTCTTTCTTAAGATTACATCTGTAAAAATTTAGATTTTCTAGATAATAGAGCAACTAATAAGCAAGTTAATATAATTACCACAATAAACATATAAATTTCAGATATGTAAGCATATATATATTAAAAATTATCAAAAATACTATTAGGAAATACAACTAAAAAGGTAGAAATAGACATCAATAGGAATAAACACAAAAGAAGGAACCAATAAAAACAGAAAAGAGTAAGATGAATAAGAAATATATGAAAACCAAAAATTAGGGTTACTTGAATTAATCCACTTGTATATCAAGAAAGAAAAACTTGGTTGAGTTTTTTATAATCCAATAAAAATATAATACTAAATTAGTATAAACTACAATATGATAAGTATCGCAGCTATTAAAAATAGCTACTATTTTATGAAAACTTTTCTCATAAAATAGTAGCATTTTTAATATTATAGCTAGCCAATAGTTAAAGTCATAAAACTATTGGCTAGCTATAAGTAAAGAAATACGTAGACAGCAGCCACCTAATGATATTAGTTATCTCAAATAATTGATCAAACTGAACCAAGCTGATATAAGTGAAAATCACATACTTTGGTTAGTATCAGGGATAAAATAATGATTGTGTATCTTTGTTAACAGAGATTTAGCTTTATCTGATGAGTCTAAAAACTGCCTTCATGGCAAGTTCAAATCCAGAAAAATCAATCTATAAGTATATTATTTCCAGCAACATTAGTAATTATAATAGTTATTAACTTAAAGCTTAACGGAAATTAAATTTGTTTGTATATTACTACTTCAAATATATATTGATACTTCAATAAATGGGTTAAAATACCCAACCAAAACAATCAAAATATTGAGATACAAGTTATCAGATTATTAGAAGATTTATAAGTTTTAAATATCTATTACAATATTTTCATACTGTTGATTAGTATTGTAGATAGGCATAAGAATTTGGACTATAAGTCAAATTGTATATCTTTTCCTTATGGTAGTGAAGCTAGAGTAAATTAGGTTAAATCGTTCTTGCCTTAATAGAATAATTTCAGAAATAGTTATATTTCCAATACCATCCAAACACAATTTGATAATAACTGAACTGGAAGGAATACTAGACCTGGAATTCACGTAAATACAAGCCAGTTGTAATTCTCGTTAAATGAATTTGTTTTAAGATATTGCCAAGTTTTAAAATATTGCCACTTTACTGAAGAAAGATTGTATAAATTTTTTGAGGTTATTAATCAAACTAGTTCATGATCACCCTCTCATTGTAGTAACATTCACAGGTGAAAGGCAAAAAGAGAGATTAGCAATCGCCAGTTTTAGACTTCAATAACCCACTAACAGAATCAAACTTGCTAGAACTTCTTGAATTTTAGACTTGGTCCTTATATGTAAATAACACCAGAAATTTAGGATCATAATCACACAATCAGTATGAAAGAATCACATAAAAACCCAGGATACAAATTACATATTCCCATTGCAGTCATTTGTCTAGCTTCAAGGGAAAAGGGAAAATTGATTCATAGTAGTTAAAGTCTTTTGATTATATCTGAAAAAATATTTCCTGAGTAGAGCAATTAGTATCCCTGAATTAATGAGCAGAAAAAAATGCCAATGCCGTTGAAAACTTTATTTTGCAATACCTTATTAGGTTGTCTTAGTTTAATATCACCAGCAATTGCCCATGAACATCCATATTCACTGGGTCAAGAGCTCCCAGAAATTCCATATGAACTACCTACTCCTACGAAAATAGAGTATTCACCCAAAATTCCCCTAAGATCTCCAAAAAAACTATTAAAAACAACAAAAGTAGAGGATACACCGAAATTTCCTGTAAATCCACAAGAAATTAAAGTTACTAAAGCTGAATTTGGTGTATTTCGTCAGGATAAATATGGCAAAATCAAATTTATTCCCACAAAGAAAGTACCCCTACAAGAAGGACTAGTCTACGGATGGCAATTACAAATCAAAAACTATGAAGGTTCCTTGGTATGGAAAGAGATATTTAAGTTACCACGATTGCCATTAACTTGGGTAAACCAAAATGGGTATAATTTTTCCTTATCGCATGATGGTACTGCTGCAATCACAGAGAAGATAGCTGAAGTCAAAAAAGGTGTGGTTAATAACTCTTGGACTGTTACTCTCGGAGATCCGCCAGGTAAGCATTTGATTGAAGTGTATATTGCCAGTCACCACGTCGCTTCTTTTGAGTTTGAGGTTGTTAAGCCCAATCGCAAGATAAATACCAGGGGAAGAAATAAGGTGATAAAACATTTTTTTAAAAATAAACAAACATCTGCAGTTGATAAACAAACATCTGCGGTGATTTGCAATAAATTACCATATTCAATTAATTGTCCACAATAAGAAACCAAATTAGATTGTAGATTTTAGATTGGTTACTAGGTAATAAACGTAGTTAATTGCTTAGTAATCAGTCTACTTCATTCTTTCCTTATCAGCTATTCTCTAGTTTTATGAATTACGAAACAGCCCGCAAATTTCTTATTGCTCAAACGAAACCCACAGAAAAAAATCCTGATGGCTTATTAATGTATATGCAGAGGGGTAAACCCCCGATTCCAGGTCAAATTACATCTATTTTATTGGCTTTAAAATCCGTATATGGAGAATTGCAAGATGCTCCTACCCTTGATAAAGAATTAGTTTGTGCCCTATACACTTTAAGTATTAAAACACAACAGTTATTTACAGCCGGTCAAAAAGCAGGTGTAGAATGGCCTCCATTATTTAAGGAGGATCTATTAAGGATAATGATCGCAGTAGAAAATATTTTCTTTGGCAAGCGCCAGACCTCACAATCCTAGAACCATGGGTTGGATTATTTTGTGTCAGAATATCAACACTTGTTGTAAATCCAACCTAATTTTAAAAATAAATGTGATAGATAGTTTTTCTAAATTAAAAATGTAATTTACTGTGATTTTAATGTGTCACTGAATCTTTGAAGTTCAATCCAGGTCATGAACTATTTGAGGCCATAATAAACTTTGGCAGCATTAAATATGGCAGTTATTTTCTCATTTCTATTGATCCTTATTTGCGAATTAGGGATCCCTATAATTAATTGTCAAGTTTACCACAACGCCGTTTTACCTAAGTTTCTGACCTGGTTAAACCAGGTGGGCACCAATTATTTTCGTTTGAAGTTTCCGGGTACAATGCCACGGTCTACTGCCACGAAATATTACTGTATGGTTCCCTTATTCTTAAAGACATAGATCAAAAAACTTGATGGCAGTCACCAACGTCACAGTATAACCCCCTTATTATAACTCTTAAAAATGATCTTGTGTACATCAATATTAAATGGATTTAGGATATATACCAAATTTCTTCTATTTGATTGGCGATTGCCATTGCCTTGCTACGATCAGTTCTACTTAATAAAGTTGTTGCATGAGCCATTTTTCTGCCTGGGTAAAATTGATTTTTTCCATACCAATGAAGATGAGTTTGAGTAAGTTGTTCGATTTGTCGAAGTTTCTCAAGATATCGATTTTGGGATTGCTCATAACCTAGAAGATTAACCATAACAGCACATGAGCAAATTAATTTGGTGCTACCCAAAGGTAAACCACAAATGGCTCTTAAATGTTGTTCAAACTGGGAAGTTTTACAAGCATCCAAGGAAAAATGTCCGGAATTATGAGTACGGGGAGCTATTTCATTAATCAGAATTTTATTACTTTGGGTAAGAAATAATTCAATTGCTAAAATACCAACATATCCTAAACTTTTTAATAGTTTAATGGCGATTTGATTAATTTCTTTTAATACCGATTCATCTATTTCTGCTGGCGTTAATACCTGCCGGCAAACCTGTTGTTTCTGTTGAGTTTCTACTACTGGATAAGTAACAATATCACCATTAACAGCACGAGCTGCTATAATTGCCAATTCCTTGGTGAAATAGACAAATTCTTCTACTAAAAACTCATTGGGTTGAAACTGGAGAGAGGCTAGCTTCAACTTAAATTCTTCAATACTATTAATAATAAAAGTCCCTTGTCCATCATATCCGTGACGACGGGCCTTAATTACTAATGGAAAACCAAACTTCTCTTCAATATATTTAATTTGTGAGGAATTGATTTCTGCGTCTAGGGGAAAGAACTGAGGAGTAGGTAAACTTTGTGATTGAAAATAAGAAAGTTGATGATACTTATCTAATAGGCGTTTCAGTATGATGAGGTTGGGATGAAAACAAACCCCTTGTTGTTCCAGCAGAAATAATTGTTCCAAGTCAACAAACTCATTTTCAAAAGTAATAATATCACATTCTTTTGCTAATCTTTTTGTAGCATTTATATCATCAATAGTGGCAAAGATAGTACTACTAGCAGTTTTTACAGCAGGGTCAGCAGGATTAGGTGTCTGTACTATTAAATCTACACCCAACTTCTTTGCAGCTTTACCCATCATCCAAGCCAGTTGTCCACCACCGATTACACCAACTCGTTTCATTGATACCCCAAGTGATTTTAGATTTTAAGTTTTCTAGTTTTCAGTTTTATATTTTGCCTATATGGGAAAAATTCTGGATAGAGGTTTTCTATGTTAAATTCAACTTCAGTTTTGATTAACGAGGGCTGGTGTCTTAACCATTTACCTCTGATTTTAGTCAGTGAGGTTAACCAACATAATGTATAATACTTGTATTTATATACACATGCCCTAGATATATACATAGTATATCCTTGAGGATAACCTGTATTAGATTTCTAATTGGGATTAATTCCTTTTATATCAGTCTAATTTTTGCGCTTTCAATATGTCTTAGCTTTACTTTTTAGGAAAATAATAAATTGGGGGCTTATGGTCTTCTCCATAGGTTAGTGTTTGTTATATTTACATCAAAAAAGGCCACAATAGGTTTATCCTTGCCATTAACCAAAATATTCGCTTCGAAAGTAAAAACCCATGGTGGAGGGTGTGGTTTATAATAATTTAATTGGGAAGTGTTAAGGTTAGGAATAAATGGGTGCTAATACTCATGGTAAACCATAAGCACCTAAATTTAGGGGAACACAAAGTTAGACTAAAAACAAGTCACTTATAGAATTTAACTTTATCCTTGAGCTATATCCGAAGATATATAATACTGCCAAGAAAAACTCAATCTAACCATTTTCTCAAAATAGTTATTTTTTCATGGGGCCAGTAATTTCAGGCACTTAATTGTCCAATGAAAAGCACACACTGTAATTTCCATATCCCGTTATAGCAATGTCACTAGTGACATAGGTATGTTGTTTACTGCAGAAACCTTAAATGCGATCATATCTTTGATAGTATTCGAATTGCACTGGATTTTCTAATTGCTGCATTAATTTCCATATAATTTATGATTTGTATTAGTTTTCTCGTAAATCTCCTTTCTCCATAAAACTTAACTATTTGACGCCCGAATTATCATATAATGTTGCAAACAAAGTATTTTTATAGCTTTTTCATCATTCACGTAGACTATAACAATTTTTTAAAGGTATTTTCAGATTCCTATCTCATCGATTTTAGAATTTGTGTTGAGAAAACTCATGTTATATCAGTTGTATGATTAATGGTTATTATAACAGCAAAACAAAAAGTACCCCTGTAATCTTGATTTCTATCTGTATTACTTATAAAAAAGAGAATACTCTTATGATAATTAAGGGAAATTATAGAGATCTTAAAACTCAACTGAAAACTGATTTTGAATATGCTAACATAGCAGCTACTAAGAAGATAACCCCTTAACCCATAGGGTTTAAATTGGATAGGGGCTATAGTTTGTCAATAGTTAAATGGCTTTAATTCATGCAACCAGTTGATTTTTCCTATAATAAAAACCTACCTCCTCATTTTCAGTGATGTGAACTATCATGAATAATAATTAGTGTGTATTGTGGATACATAGGTCTATATAGACTTCATTTCATTTTTAAGTAAACTCATGTATATGTAAAGGATTTTTTAATAATTAAGTATGATTGCATTCATAAATTCTTTTACTAACAATCATAAAAGAAAATTGTTTGTAAGTAAACATGCAGAAAATATTACGGTTTTATGGTCAAAGTGAATTAATTTTCACATGCCCATGTAGTAATGGAAAACAATAAGCACATCTTTTTCGATTACTACATCTATTCCTCATTCATAATTCCCTGACCCGCGCTACAATAGTTACTCAAATGCTCGATGTGGTAGTTTTGTTTACTAGCTTATGAATCCTGCTCTTTCTCAAATTGGCAAGCAAATGTCAAACCTAACAGGTGTTAGGGCAATTATGAAAGATATTGTTGAAACCCTGCAAGCTGGAGCAGGTAAGCAATTTATCAACTTGAGTGCTGGCAATCCTCTGATTTTGCCAGAAGTAGAGCAATTATGGCGAGACTGTACAACAGAACTTTTAGCTAGTTCAGAGTATGGAGAAGTAGTTTGCCGCTATGGTTCTAGCCAAGGTTATGCTTATTTGATAGAGACTATCGCCAGTGATTTTAATCGTCGTTATGGGTTGGATTTAAATAATAACAATATTCTTATTACTCCTGGTAGTCAAAGTCTTTATTTCTGTGCTGCAAATGCATTTGGTGGACTCACAACAAATGGGGGAATAAAGCAGATTGTCCTACCCCTTAGCCCTGACTATACAGGTTATGGTGGTATATGCTTGTTCCAAGATGCCTTGGTTGCTTATAAACCTACCCTAGATGTAGAAGAGGAAGCCCACACATTTAAATACCGCCCTGATTTCAGTCAATTGTCGATTACAGAAAGAACAGGTTGTATAATTTTTTCCCGTCCATCTAATCCTACCGGTAATATACTGACGGACAATGAAGTTGGTAAAATTACGGCCTTAGCCTCTCCCTATAATATTCCAGTTTTAATTGACTCTGCCTATGCTCCTCCATTCCCTGCATTGAATTATACTGATATGAAACCTGTCTTTGGAGATAATGTTATTCATTGTATGAGTTTATCCAAAGTGGGATTACCAGGAGAAAGAATTGGAATCGCTATTGGCAGTAGTAGACTTATTCAAGTGCTTGAATCTTTCCAAACAAATTTGTGTATTCATTCATCTCGATACGGGCAGGCTATAGCAGCTAATGCAATTAGTTCTGGTGCATTGGCTAATATTAGTGAACAATTTATCCGTCCTTTTTATCAGAAAAAATTTACAATGTTAGAGGATTCCTTGAATTCGGCTATGCCTAAGAATTTACCTTGGTTCCTTCATCGTGGTGAAGGTGCTATTTTTGCTTGGCTTTGGTTCAAGGATTTACCAATTACGGACTACCAACTTTACCAACAACTCAAAAAAGTGGGTCTAATTGTTGTTCCTGGCAGTACTTTTTTCCCTGGTCTCCGGGAAGAATGGCAACATAAACAGCAATGTTTGCGTATTAGTCTTACAGGTAGCAATGAGGAAATTGCTAAAGGTATGAAATTATTGGCAGCAGTTGTTCAAACAGTTTATCAACTCAGTTCATAATTAGGTCATTAATTAGCAGGTATTTAATATTTCTGAGACCATCAACAATTAAATCTCGGGCATCTGACCTAAACTTTACTAATATAATAAAACCCATGGTACATGAACCAAGCTTATCTTAGTTCTTTATGAAGACCCCTTCCCTAGTATTCTCTCTATTAGAATAAATTTGCAGGATATCATGCATTTTTGTATGCTTTCTCTCAGCAAGTTTTTTTTATTATCCCCCAAGAAAGTATGGGGATAAAAACTTTGGAAATATTTACAAAGTAATTATATGGTTTAATCTAAAACAATATTTATTGGAAGTAACAACTTGTATGGAGACTATATCTAAATTAAGTTAGAAATTAAACTAATAACATAGCATAATTTATAATTAATTTGATTATAAGTGCTCGTTATTTTGATTTATACAAAATGCTATTATGCTTCTTATGAATAGGATTCAGGTCGTTTCAGAAGTTGTAACATCATTGATCAAAACTAGTCAAGATAGTTTTGATCTTATTCATACATATTAAGGTGATGTTTTTATTCTCAAAGTTGTTTCTGCATAAATCTACGTCATCGTTTTAGTTCTTGTAAATTTTAAGTGCCTTTAAGGCAAACCACCATCTCTAAAACTGTACTCTAAAATATTAGAAATAGTTGGTAATAGGTAGATAGATATTGATAATAATTGAATATTCAAAAATCATACAGCATCCCATAGGAAAATTAATAGAACTTTAAAAATACATATATAAACTAAATGGAAGTAGGAGTTTGTGTAATAAAAAGGTTTCAAAATTGCTACCGACAGGTACACTGCATTAAAAGTGTGGTAATGGTTATTCAATATGTGAGTTTTGTTGAAGTGGTGAGAAAAACATTAAGGGAGTTTGATGTTAAAGAACGGATAATAGCTTATATACTCTGTAATCAGCGCTAGAAGTTTTATTCATACTGGGTTAAATTGAATGTAATTCTGGAAGTTAAAAACGTCTCAAAGGAGTTAGAAAGTCTCATCAACAAACTTGCTTGACAGGCATCTCGATATGTGAAATGACATGGATAGAAAAACTTTCATAAAATAGGTGATCAGTTCTTATTCTTATAGTTAGTCGTATTATCCAGGTAGTTTTTATATCCCAATAAACAAGAAACTTTGAATTTCTAAAAATCTTAGGTGGTAAATTATATTCTCGTTTGGTTATTATCTTGGCTCTACAAACAATCTTTGCCAAGAAATTATTACTACCCAATAATAAATAATTAATACCCGGTATTACAATTTACTTTCCCAGAAGTGTGAATACATATAATTACTATATGAGTATATTCCTAGAAACCGCTGTTACCAAAATTAATTAAGATATATGCGTTAGTAATTAATACTACATCAGTTATAGTGTTACTCAAAAATTGGTACCCCAAATCATTCTATCTGGGTGGAACTGGTGTTACTGTGACAGTTATGGTTAACAGAAAATTGGTTTCAATATTTCTCAAGTAGTGTAGATGGTAAGACAAAATACAATTGTGAGGGTATAGCCAAATGTAAATTTGCATGTACAATTGATGTGAATATCATGTACTAGGCCCTGGAGTGCTGCAATAAATTGTGGTGTGTAAAGTACAATGATTAGTAAGTATTACTAGTGCTGTTTAGTACATTACCATCCTTCCATTTCAATTGGTAATAGGGTAGGTATAGAAAGAAAACTTCTGCACTTGCTATTGCTCGGGTGTGAATAGATATAGGAGAAAATATTCAGATGATATATATATGTAAGGTCAAAATTAATATTGATGATTTAACTGTCTGTCTATATCAGGCTCATTAGGCAGACAAATGATGCTTTTGATTTTGATGCATAAAGGTAAATAAATTCTTGACACAGCAAAGTTTTGGGCTACCAATCACATTGCAAGTATTGAAGTTATAATCCTCTGTAGAGTATATATGGCAAGATATTTAGCTGATTTTCTAAGATTGTCGTTAAGAGTTATGTGCAACTTTACACCTATGCTACTGCTTTTCATAGTTTTTGTTGATTATGAATGTTAAATAAATACTTTGACATTATTATATACTCTTAGTTCAGATGGCCTGAATATAACAATTATCATAGTTTATAAAGATTTTGACCTGGATTTTAGACTAATTTAATAGTACTAGAAAATTACTAGGAGGTAATAATTGTTATATTAACTCAATCATTGATAATCATTTCTATATTAAGTTTAAAATTTCTATAAGATAGCTGTTTTAAGCTATTAATATTAGGTAATTATACAAATACAAAATTTTTGCAATATTTTGATTTAGTAGCAAGTTACTCAAGCCCAAAACACAAAAAACGAAATATCCCTTAAATTCACCGAGTAATCTAAAAAATTTTTATGTTTTGGTTTTGAGTCATAATTATTTATGAGCCAATTCATTGAAATTGACTTTCGCTAAAATTAATCGCTTACCCTCTAGATGAATACAGGAGCACTAGCATTTTAGTCAAATACCTTTTAATATAAAAGACTCATGGGAACAAATAAAAATTCAAACTAGTGCTCCACAATTTTTTTAGGGCTAGCATTTATGTTACTAAGAATAGAAGAATTCCAATCTAAAGTTTTTCTAAATAACTCAGAATATCTGCCATTTCCTGAGTGTTAGGTTTGAACTTAGGCATCGGTGGAGTTTCCCCACTAATAACTTGATGAATCAAGCCATAGTTAGATTTGTGCTTAGAAACTCCTTGCAAACTTGGCCCCACCAAACCATCTGCCTGCCACCCATGACACCCAGCACAGTTAATTTGAAAAATTGCGCTTCCTTGTTCTGGATTTCCTTTTAAGGTAAGAACCTCTTTCATATAAGGCTGTGAGTGTTCCACTATGCGAATAGTCAAAACACCTACAAGGATAGCCAACAGAATTGTCACAACAATTAAAGCGATCCGTTGAGTTAAAATTTCGGGTTTGGTGAGTTGGTTATTCAAAAGTTTCACTTATTTGAAATTGAGCGGCATAATTTTTTTATTTCATACACATAGCTTAAAATTTCTTGATTATGTCTGCAAGCATAAATTAAATATTTATCCTGACATATGAAAATATTAAGACCATTTTGTAAGTAAGTATTCCCCATCATCCGTAATTATACTCATTTACTACTGAAATAATATATTTATTCTTCATATATAAAAAAACTTCCAGAATTTATTGGGTGAGAGTCTGAGAAAATATAATAGGAGGAAAGTAGTCACTAACAAAAAACAGATACTGCCACAATTACAGCAGACAGATCCCCTTCCAAAAATATTTAAAGGAACATTAACATCCAACTATGAATCTATTAATACTAGTAATAACAATATATTTAATGATTAATATCGATATATAAGGAAGTTTATTTTTCTAGCTAATCCAGTTAATAAAACAAGGAAAATACAAAGCAATTTATAATATTTACTAACTATTATTAGAACATACATGAAATTACCATAGGTTTTATCCGTAGGGTATTGGATGAAATTACAGGAAAATGACATTATCTCAACTGAAAATGATATTAACACTGATAAACAATCATATTATTTAATTAAAATTACCAATAAACTTGTATTTGAAAATCATATTTTTTATATTTAGTTTAATATGGAGTACTCATTTACCTTAATTATATTGGGAAATATCAGTTCATTTAGGTAGCAAAAATTTCGGAGTTACAAATAATTTATCAGATCCTGCTATTAATTTGTTTAATAATTATCCTAATTTGATGCTATAAGAAAAAAATATTCATGGTACTTAATTATTTTAAAAGATCCATATTAGTATCATCTATTTGCTATTAGATAGAATGGAATACTTTTGTCACCAGTGAAGATATTAACAATTACAATAAATAATATCAACTTCTTAAATAAAATGACTTGAGATTAGCATTTTAATGCTAGTCTGATTCGAAATTCTAACTAAGTAGACTGTAATATTATATTTCATATTGCCATATAATAGAAAATCGGATTTGATAAAAAAATTTAAAGCTGCCTTTATACATCTTAATTATTTGGGCAAATCATAATAAACTCTAGATATTTGCCGCGGATTTATGCTAGAAATATACATGCTTATAAGACTTTGAAATCAATTACTCTTAACTTTCCAAATATATCTGTTCCAATTATGAATTTTGTTCATATACCTTGTAAAGCCTCATTCTTAGATATATATTTACCTGTTGAGTTATTTATTAATCTTGACCCCATCTCCTATATCTAGAGCTATCTTTGGTAAGATTATAGGTAGGAATATATGTTTAAAAAACATAACTAGGAGCTAAAAATGGTTGAACCCCTACTATGTGGTATTGTGCTTGGATTAATTCCTGTAACTCTTGGTGGATTGCTTTTTGCTGCTTACCAACAATATAAGCGTCCGACCGAATTAAAAGGCTAGTCTATTTAGGGAAGGAAAAAATAAAGTGGATAATTAAGAAAATATTATTCCCCTTTATTTCCACACCTTCCTGACTTATTTGACTATTTAACTGAAAATATAGAAGCTTTTATCAAAGCTAATAACCTCTGATGAATTTGTAAAGAAATACCATCTCAATATATAGTAAACTGCATGAAATATATCCAGGAATAATAGTTGGAATACTAACCGTACTTATAGGAAATAAGTACGTGGTATGTTTATTTATGCAAAGAGTAAAAATTGAGATTGAGCAGCTAGATATCTTTTGAAAATTACTAAAAATATGGTTTACTACTAAATATTAGTAAGTGCTAATACTGATTCTAGCTTTTGATCCGAATATACCAACACTAAGTTATAGAAGGACACTAGTATAGCTTTTTTAATTATCTTAGGTAAGAGGATTGCATAAAAAAATAAATATATAACTTATTTAATTAAAAATTAGAAGATTCCACATTTCAAAATGGCAACCAAAATTCTTGCATGCTGATATGAGAATAAGAAGGTTTGGGGGAAATAATCATTTTGATTATAGAAATATTAGCCTAATCTTAAATATAAAAGGGAAGTTGGTCATTTTATATAAAATGGTATCTAATAGCTCAGGCATATTAAATACTCAAAATGTTCTAATATTTATGCACTATAGTATAGACTTCAAAGTCTTACAAATTTACCAACATGCACATCCAGAGTGTACTATTTAGGATAATTTGATATTGCCTAGATTTGCTTCACTATAATTATTCATCCAGCTATAAAGTATAAACCACAAATACCCAAATTCTACTCAGACCAATAAAACATTTGTGGATATATCAATGTATCTTATGCAATTTAATCTGTTATTCTTTATTTGATAATTGTTGCAAGTACCTCCACCTATCATGGCACGACTTAAACTGTAATGGTTATTTCACTCCACTTTAATTAGACAGTAACAATTAGTTTGTCTGTATCATCCGTACTTTCCTTATCTGGACAGAAAAGCTAGCTATAGTGTTTTACCCCTATATTTATGTTTCAATTCCTGATATTGAATTTCGTTCCTCTACTTACGATAATATGTTTTTCTTATGACTGATGCTAATCTTACTAAGACATCTCTTCTATTTAGAAATATCAAGTTATTTCCACATTTCTCTATTAATTATTCTATGTGAGACAAAATATTTAAGTTATTCTAACCAATGTATAATGTGCAACACAAATTTGTTCTTCCTTTTGATTACCTAACTACTTTGAATCAGATCTATTTACTCAATGTGAGGTCCTAGAAGCAATAAAAATGTATAAAAACAAAACTAGCAGAGCTCAAAGCTTAGTTTTGACCACTACTTAAATGAAAAAAATGATGCATTAACTACTATGAAATACTGTATGGGTATTGTATTTTTAAACGTTTAAAGTCTAAATAGTGGTCGATGAATTCTAAAACCAAATTGTTCAATTTTAATTCTAAAATTCGTGACCTTTGTCTTGCACAAAAATTGTACATATATATTAGCTTTATTTTAATATCATTTGGCAAAATCATGAAAACTAAATTATAAAGTTGCACCTATGATATACTTGTTTGTGCATATATATACATAACAAAGCACATCATAGCTATGATAAATAGCACCCAAGTTGGTGTAAGAGACTAGATGCATGGAGCCATTGTGCTAATAAAAATTAATTCATACAGGCTAGCTTCCTAATATTTAATTGCAATCATGCCAGAAATTAATTTCCTTGGTAGAAAATAATAAGCTACTCAATCTTAATCGGCTATACTATTCATGTGAAGTTGTTTAAACTAACCGATATTATAAATATTATAAAAATATACTAGTCATATTTAGTATAGTCTTACTCAAAGATGCAGAAAAAATTAGAGAGAGATTAGTATTTCAGAATGTTTCATTATCGATCAGCATTGTATTATTTTGGGCTAAATTGTCATGCAATCCAAAACAACATACTATTATTGTATGTATGTGAGAATTAGTGAATATTATAAATGATGCTATTCCAGGGCAAGTAGATGATTGCAACTTCCACTTTTCTCAAAGTAAATCTTACTCCACACCAAGATAATTAATATATAACTCGGTTTTTTCTCCTTATTTTCTATATCTGTAGAAAGTAATACCAGTACTACCATAAACTTTCTCACGGCATATCTCCCAGTCTGCAATTGTAGGTGCTAACCAACCATGAGAACTATGTTCAACTGCTATTTCTCCTTGGGTATCTAATAACTGATATTGCGCTATCAACTCTAATGCCGGCTGATATAATTTGCTAGCATAGGGTGGATCAAAATAAATTAGGTTAAATTTCCATCCTGTCAGACATGTTAATTTTGTTAAAATGTCTCCACGAATAATTTGCCATTGCTGATACTGACCAGCAACTTTCTGCCAATTTTGCCGAATAATATCACAAGCACAGGTAGATTTTTCTATACCCACTACGACTTCGGCTCCTCTACATAAAGCCTCTGCACCTATTGCACCACTCCCAGTGCACAAATCTAACCAATGACAATTGGTAATTGCCCCCTGCCAAATATTAAATATCGCTGTTCTTACCCGCGAACTAGTTGGTCTAGTATTCATTCCTGGTAGCGTTTTTAGCTGACGATGACCATAAATTCTCAAAGACATAGTAGTAAAAATAGTAGACTTGCAAACAGGTAATTGTTTACCCTACAAATATTTTTATACTGTACAGGTAATCGTTTAGAAATATAGAGAATTATTTTATATTTAAGCAGCTATTTTTTCACGGACTTGGGAAACAAAGTTAGAGAGAATTTGCAGTCCTACATTGGCAGATTTTTCTGGGTGAAATTGTATAGCCATAAGATTATCTTTAGCAATTGCAGCTGTTATTGTTTGACTACCATGAGTAACTGTGGCAGTACAGACTTCAGGATTAGTGGGTTCAGTATAATAAGAATGTACAAAATATACCCAGGGTTGGGCAGATAAATATTCCCACAAAAGACATTTTGGTTGAGCTAGTTCCAACTGATTCCAACCCATATGGGGAACGCTTAAATCTGGTTCTGGGCGAAAACGTCTTACTTTTCCAGGTAAAATTCCTAGTCCAGGTTCCTTTCCTTCTTCACTAGATTCAAATAAAATTTGTAGTCCCAAACATATTCCTAAAAATGGTTTACCGGAAGAAATGATAGCTTTAATGGGCTCTTCTAATCCTCTTTCTCTTAGGTTTTGGACTGCAGGATCAAAAGCACCTACTCCTGGCAAAACAATAGCATCTGCTACTTCCAAATCCTTTGCAGAAGAAGTTACCTTCGCGCTTGCTCCAGCTTTCTCTAAGCCTTTACAGACTGAGTGTAAATTTCCCATGTCATAATCAACAACTGTAATTAATGCCATTTACCTATTTCCTATAAATTGATTTATGGAAGTTATTTATATTTTAGATAATATTCCTCATGAAGAGAAGATTTCTATTAATTTCTTTTACGATTTCGCTACCTCATCAAAAATAAAATTCAATTAATGATTTACTTATTAAACTATCTTGACTTGATTGAATATCCCTTGATTTAAAGTTCCTCAGACTATTACCAGTAGATATTCCGCTTGTCATTAGTCGAATATTAGAATAAACCACCAAACTACACCCAAATAAAATCATTTTTTTTATGATAGCGGAAAGTCTCAAATTACTAGCTATGGTATCCCCATCTAACAAAAGATGTTTATTATAGTAGGACAGTTAATTTAGAGTAGATGAACTTAAAAATATCAGCAGTAAATGTAGTAATTACTTTGCAAATATCTTTAATGATTCAGAATTAGGTCACATCTGATAAAACCATAATTACTATTCCTTATATTGTTATAGATGTTCCCATTTTGACTATGACAAGCCTAACCACAATTCTGGCAAATTTTCTTCTAATAGTTGGGAAAATGGGCTTTATCTAAATTTGATATATATCGAAAAGTTAAGAAGTAGATATTTACATGTTGCTATTCTTACCTGGACTTAGCGGTTTTCTAATTTAGTAACACTCTGGAGTGAAATTTGTAGAAAAGTTTAGCTGGTAATGATCTAATCGGTATCGAAAGCATATGACAAAATATTATTATGTTTACTGTATGAAAATTTATCGCACCTATACTTGTAACATTTTAAAGCTTGTTTTATATTCCAGTTTGGCAACATATAGGTATTTCATCAATAAGAATGATTACATGCTGTTTGTGGTAGGCAAAGGGGAAAAGAGTTTCTCCTATTGCTAGTTTTACTTGAATAAAAGTACTTCATTAGTTATAATGACTTTGTGCATTGAGTCAAATATTCAAGTTTATAAACCATAAAAATACTTGTGGAGAGTTTGGTCACTGCAATTAGTAAATGACTGCTAGCATTTTGAAATCACGCTAGTATTGCCAATTATCTATTATTTTATATCTTTAATGATGTCTATGGTGAAATGCTGTTATGACAAAAGTCAATTTAACTATTGAGCAGAACAAAAGATGCTAGTTTAGTGTGGTAATCACTAGGACTATGATTACTATCCTTTATTATTTGCTACTATGAATTATGATGATGTTTGTAGTACTAATACTCTAGCAATATAAATTTTTAGGTAAAAGTACTTTCATATTGTTTATTTGTAAGTATTTAAAGTGGCTTATAGACGTATTAATAAAATAAATATTGGGCTTATCTTGTTGTCAAAGAAGTGAGGCTATATTTATTGATGAAATTACTTTATATTAAGTATCTTTGATATATTTGCGTTTATTTTAATTGATTGTGTGCTAATTATCATATAACTTTAGGTATTCCTCTTTGATAATAGTTAAATTTCATGGTTTCTCAACCATAGCCCAATATTAATTGCTGACTTGATATTGATTATCCAAATATTGGTCAATGTAACAAATTATATGTTATATAACCACTTGCTTGAAATTAATTTGCGGTGTAGATCCAAGAAATTTGCTATTTTTGCCAAGATTGGGTGGCAACGGCAAGTTGGTCTTTGTTTGGATGTGTGTTTTTTGTAAGCTTTAAAGTTTATCTTTTACTTTCCAAGTATTCTTTGGTAAATAATTTGCCATATGGCACCCCTAATATTGTAACTGTTGTTCAGACTGATTTATTGGGTTTAAAGAAGCTTACCTGAAAGCAGTTGGGGTTTCAGACTCAGATATGAAAACATACAGAAAAATTAGGGTGTTTGAGGGGTTCTTGTTCAGTATTGAGTTTGAATTACTCAGTAATTAACAAAATTATTGCAAAATACTCCTGGTTATAAAATCAATTAAGTATAAATTACTCAAGATAATTACCTTGTAAATTGTTAATAGTATTACAGGTGTACATCAGGTGGTTTTACAAATCAAGTGCTTTTTATTACGGTGAAATAGGGTAGCGATATTTTGATCTCAAATCAGGACAATCAGATTGAATAAGTTAGATAATTTTTAATATAATGAATCTGAATTGTCTTATAATATACAAGTAGTTCATGTATGATATAGCCAAAACTACATCCTATTAGTGCTAATAATATTGATACTCAATAATTGGGAAAAGCAATAGTTAGGAAGAACTGAAAAAAACTTTTAATTCTGTTAATCTCTTAACCAGAATGTTATACCATGGGAGTTTACTAATGTAGCAAAGATACTGTAAATGATTACTGTGTATTAATCTCACAGCAATGTTAAATCAATCTAAATTCAATATTTTTATTTTGTCTTATTCGCATCTCCACTGCATTATCTCTGCAAAAACTTCACACTAGAGATATATTGAATACCAATAAAAAATTAAAATTAGCCCCTCTAGGGGGCCATGCTCATATCAATTTCATTTTTGGTTTAGATGGTAAAACATACCTGAAAGCTAGAGCCTGTTAACATCTTAATTCTAAAATTAGCTGGCTTTGCTCCCAAATTCCGCACATATTAGTAATCACATTAGTAATCACATTCCAAAGACTCGCGGGTAGAAACCCCTGTCTGGGAGTTGATACCGCTTGCATGAACACAAAGTTTCTTTAACTGTACACCATCTATAACTGTGTTGCTAAAGTCAGCTCCTGTAATATCAACATCATCAAACTTGGAGTATAACATCATAGCCTCTGTGAGTATGGCATCTGTTAAATCGGCACCCTGAAAATCTACCAGGTAAGCAATTCCATTAGTAAAATCTACACCATGGAAATTAGCTTTACTTAGTAGAGAACTATTAAAAACTGCTCCTCGTAAGTCCGCATTACTAAAATTACTATTTTCCAAATTTAGTTTCTTAAACTCAGCAGCGATTAAACTTTTACCTGAGAAATCTTTATTACTGACTGTCTTGGTTACAACTGCAGGTTTATTATTTGCTTGTGTTGATATAGGAGAGAATAAAATCAATAAGGCCAAAACAGAAGCTATTAATAGCCGCAAATATTTGATCATTTTTTGTTAATAAATCTCAATATAGTTACCATTAACTATTAAACCTTGTTGTTAAACAATATAACAAAGCAAAAGAGTAAAGTTGAAAATGCTACTTATTAGAAACATCTGTAATTATTATAGTATTTGTCTCTTCTATTCCTTTCAAAATCCTTGTAGAAGAGTCTAACTAAGAACTTGCCTTATTGCTTTCTGAAAAATATTGAGGCGTTAAAAGCAGATATATGAAAATCTGCCAAAATGAGAAAATAACCTCTTTACTTCGAAAGAGAATTAAAAAAGGCTGCTTATCAAAATATCAAAGATTTTAATGATCCAAATCGCCATTTATCCCAACTACTATATCAGCAATTACATGATTGTTATTCCCACATCATTGTGTTTTAGTTGTAACCATAACTAAAACATTTAGGCAATTATCATCAATACTCATCCAGAATATGAGATTAGTAGCAGCTAAAATGTACTTTAGGAAGAAAAATGGTACCCTAATTGGTCTGCTGCTAGTCTACTGCAACTACTTACCACTACAATACCTATTCATTTTCCTAAATCGCCAATAAGCACCGTCAATAATGCATCCAAAATCAACTGGCAAAATTGGAAAAATGTAGTACTGAGGGTATAAACAAAGATCCAATCATATTAATGTTTAAACTAATTAGAGCGTTAGCATTATTCAGTATGCGTCTTCACCATAATTAATATGGTTTCTATCCACATTCATTTTCTATAACTTTTCCTCTGCATTACAAATACAAGTGTGTTTTTTATTTACAGGAATTCAAATCTGCCTCAATAAACTGAACAGCCAAGTCTATCAGAACGGCAATAATACTTATCAACACTATAATCCTGTAGTCTTTTTATGAAAATAGTAGAGAGTACAGATAAAAAATTGCTAAAATTGGACATCCTACTGATGATTCTATAATCATCCCCTGCAAACGTCTTACAAGTATTACTTCCTGCTACATAAATCAATCATAGTTAATTTATCAATACCCTTATCTAAATAACTCTCTAAAAGAATAGCTAAAGTCAACTAGACCAATTAGTCATTATTCACACTACCCTTTTCTTAATCAAAAATGCAGCCACCAAAATCAGGTAAAATAATTTGGCAGTGCCATAAATCCATATATCAACATTTTTTTAGTTTTCGTAATATAAAACTACGAGTGTAATGCTACTATATTATTGTCAATAATTATAATTATTAACCTAGTAATAGCTCTAATAGTGAACCGACATTTAAAATATGATTTTCGGTAGAACAAGTTTGAAAATTTGCTTAATAAGAAAATAATTTTTATTTAATAACACACTCATTGAACGAATTGACTTGATTATCCGGGAGTTAGAAGTCATCAAGTCAACAAATTGGACTCTGAACATGATATGTGTATAACAAACACCTGTTCAATCTCTATTGAAAAACTCATAAGTTTTATGAGTTTTGTGGACATACCAATTTTAGGAATAAAGCCATTAAGGAGCCTATTGAGGGAGAAGTATTTTTTTAATACACAAAGTAAATCTTTTTACAGGTACTTGCTTTATTTGAGAAAATGTCAATAGCATTAGTATTTTCTCGATTTTTGTCTGCAAATATTTCACGGGATTGTTATTAGCCCAGCAATACGAGGCTGAAGTTTGATTGGGTAATCAATCAAACTTCAGCTTAGTGGAGATTGAACATTGTAGTTTTAGCTATGTTGAGCATATCTTTAAAAGGGGAAAGATGTTTAGAAGACTGATCGTCATTTTCGTAACTACTTTACTAATGACATGTTATTTATTTGTTGGTAATGCCACAGCCACAGAATTGAATGAAGCAACCCGCACTGTACTATTAAATGATAAAGGTGAAACAAGTGTACTAAGCATTACAGAGGTAAAGGCAGGTAAGCGTTTATTCTCATCTGCTTGTGCTGATTGTCACTTGGGTGGTGTAACTAAAACTAACCAGAACGTGGGATTAGATCCAGAAACTTTAGCATTGGCAACGCCACCCCGGAATAATTTAGAAGGGATAGTGGACTACCTGAAGAACCCTACTACTTACGATGGTGAAATTGAAATATCGGAATTACACCCCAGCACAAAAAGTGCAGACATTTTTACAGAGATGAGAAATATTTCTGATGAGCAATTAAGGGAAATAGCTGGTTATATTCTTGTTCAACCAAAGGTGGCTGGTAAGCAATGGGGTGGTGGAAAAATTTATTTCTAAATGTTTTTATCCCGTTGATTATTAAAAACCGTATACTGCTCCTGAAATTTGTCTAGTTACAATGCCAGATAGCATATAGTTGAGGGAAAAACATTAATTTTGCTTTTTTCTCCTTGCTTTCTGGTGTTGCTGCCAAGGTTTTTCTTTCTAAATCAAAATCCTGGGTTGATCAGGATTAGGATAAATCATAGGGAAATTACTATACCAATATGTTAAAATCAGTATAAGTAATGCCTTCATTTAGTAAATAGGTCTTATTATGTTTTAATATTTCCCGACAAATCTAATTTGTGTATGTTAGACCTGGGAATTTCTAATAGTGTATAGAATATCTAATAATATTTGCAAATATGACAGGTTGTCATATTTGCAAATATTTTATTTAGAATAGATAAGTAAAATAAAATCGTTTATGAGGCAAACGCCATGAAAATGATCGTGAAGGCCCTACGTCATATGAGTTTAGCAGCAGTGTTAACAGTAGTATTTGTCATGAGCAGCTTTCCTGTATTTGTTTCTGCAGCTGCCGCTGAAACCTACACAATTAAAATGGGTACAGACAAGGGCATGCTGGCATTCGAGCCTTCCAAGTTAACTATTAAAGCCGGGGACACAGTAGAATTTCTTAATAATAAAGTTCCTCCCCACAACATTGTATTTGATTCAGGTAAAAGTGCTGATAAAACCATTGCAGACAGAAGCAGTCACAAACAGTTATTAATGAGTCCTGGTCAAAGTTTTCAGGTTAGCTTTGAGGGAGCAACTTCTGGTGAATATCCCTTCTACTGTGAGCCTCACCGGGGAGCTGGGATGGCCGGTAAAATTATTGTTGAGTAATAGCTTAGTTTTGGTTTAGCACCAAGATGATTCTGCCTAATAAACAAAACCGGCTGAATCACAATTAGGCAGGAATTTATTTCTATAGGTGATCACAAGTCCACACTTTCTATTCTATGTGGCTATAAGCCAGATTCTTATAGATAGTATGGGCTTGCGGTTTCTCTATATTACTTAATCTCTGTTTTAACCCAAGTATCAGATAAACCTATTTCACCTATTGTAGGTTACGGTGATTACCGTTAAATCTGCAGATATCCATATTGAGTGTTATTGATGGTGGTGTATTGTTTCTGTTTTTACGATAAACAGAAACAATACACCGCAGGGCAGTATTATACTACTATGTTTAGCATGATTAAAATGCCCTTATCACTGAATATTGATTATAGTGGTACTGTTGTGCCTTCACTCTCAAACCCAGGGATTTGGTCAAATTTTAAATACTGATGCAAATCATTAACAACGGGGTGAATTTTTCTTGCCATAATATCAGTATATTCCTTCAAAGAGGGGATTCTGCCTAATAACGCACAAATGGCGGCTATTTCTGCCGACCCAAGGTAAACCTGTGCTCCGTCACCCATGCGATTATTGAAGTTTCTTGTAGAAGTAGAAAACACTGTTGCTCCATCTGCGACCCTGGCTTGATTACCCATACACAGACTACACCCTGGTACTTCTATACGTGCACCGGCTACATCGAAAATATCATAAACCCCTTCCTCTTTCAATTGTTTTTCATCCATACGAGTAGGGGGACATATCCACAAACGAGCATTAACAGCACCAGATCCTTCTATTACCTTTGCAGCAGTACGATAGTGACCGATATTAGTCATACAAGAACCAATAAACACCTCATCAACTTTATTCCCCACTAATTCTGATAGCAATTTAACATTATCAGGGTCATTGGGGGCAGCAATAATGGGTTCTGTAATTGCGTCTAAATCAATTTCAAGAACTTCTACATACTCTGCATCTGTATCTGATGTCATTAATTCTGGGTTCGCTAACCATTGTTCCATTTTGGTGATGCGACGCATAATAGTCCTGGTATCTTGATACCCTCTTGCCACCATATTTTTTAAAAGAGTGACATTGGAACGCAGATATTCAGAAACAGTCTCTACACTTAGTTTAATTGTAGAAGCTGCACATGAACGTTCAGCTGTAGCATCAGTAAGTTCAAAGGCCTGCTCAACCTTTAGGTCTTCCAAGCCCTCAATCTCCATAATTCTTCCAGCAAAGATATTTTTCTTGTTTTCCTTTGTTACTGTTAATAGACCTTTCTGAATTGCAACATAGGGAATAGCATTGACAACATCTCTCAAGGTAATACCGGGCTGTAATTTTCCTTGAAAGCGTACCAGCACAGATTCCGGCATATTTAAAGGCATCGTTCCCAATGCACTTGCAAAAGCTACCAAACCAGAACCAGCAGGGAAGGAAATACCAAGAGGAAAGCGAGTATGAGAATCACCACCAGTACCAACAGTATCTGGTAAAAGCATCCGATTCAGCCATGAGTGTATAATACCATCCCCAGGATTTAAGGCGACACCAGCTCTTTGGGAAAAGAAATCAGGAAGTTCCTGATGTGTTTTGATATCTACTGGTTTGGGGTAAGCTGCAGTATGGCAGAAACTTTGCATGACCAAATCCGCAGAAAATCCTAGACAAGCCAGTTCTTTTAATTCATCCCTGGTCATTGGTCCCGTAGTATCTTGGGAACCAACAGTAGTCATTATTGGCTCACAAAGAGTTCCGGGACGAATCCCTGGTAAACCACAAGCTTTACCTACAATTTTTTGTGCTAGGGTATAACCTTTGCTTATATCTGTTGATTGCTGGGGACGAATAAAGGCAGTACTAGTTCCTAAATTTAGTGCATCAAGAGTTTTGTCAGTAAGAGCACGTCCAATTAATAGGGGAATACGTCCCCCGGCACGAACCTCATCTAAAATAGTATCCGGTTTCAGTTGGAATGTAGAAATAACTTCCCCAACCTCATTGGTAATTTCCCCTTTGTATAGATGGATTGTAATCACCATTCCTGTTTCCATCTTAGAAACATTACACTGAATGGGCAATGCACCCATATCTTCCGCAGTATTAAAGAAAATTGGGGCAATAGAACCACCTAAAATATATCCACCAGAACGTTTATTAGGCACAAAGGGAATATCATTTCCAATATGCCATAACACAGAATTAATAGCAGACTTTCGTGATGAACCAGTACCTACCACATCTCCCACATAAGCTACAGGATATCCTTTTTGTTTTAGTTGAGTAATGGTTTTTATAGATCCCGTTAGCTTTGATTCTAGCATTGCTAAGGCATGTAAAGGAATATCCGGACGGGTAGTCGCATGAGTAGCGGGGGATAAGTCATCAGTATTAGTTTCTCCAGGGACTTTAAAGACAGTAACCTTAATGATTTCTGGCAATATAGGACGGGAAGTAAACCACTCCGCATTAGCCCAAGAATTTACTACGTTTTTGGCATAGTTATTAGTACTTGAAAGCTCTATCAAGTCATGGTAAGCATCATAGACAAGGGTAGTTGTACTTAGTGCCTTGCTTGCAGCAAGTGCAATTTCAGTATCCTTTGATTGAAGTAACTCAATCAAAGGATTCACATTATAACCACCTAGCATAGTCCCCAATAGTTTCACAGCATCAACAGGTGTAATTAAGGGGCTATGAATTTTGCTGTTAGCACACGCAGTCAGAAATCCAGCCTTGATATAAGCAGCTTCATCCACACCTGGGGGGACTCTGTCACGCAATAATTCTAATAATGAAAATGCTTCTTTATCTTGAGGCGGATTTTTCAACAAATCACATAGCTGTGATGTCTGTTCTGCGTTCAATGGTAAGGGGGGTATTCCCAGAGCTGCTCTTGATTCAAGATGTTTACGATATGATTTTAGCATTATGCTCTCCAGTTATTCAACCAATTAATAATGTTGCTATAGTTAATTTTTGCTTCTTAATATAAGAGTGTTGGAATTTCCTTTCACAGTCTTTAGCGAAAAGGACTTATTAACCATAATTTATGGATAATGAAAATAAAACCGTATTTTCAGAAGCTTTATTTTGATATATAAGGTCTTAATCCTTTTCCTATTGAGTAAAGTAAAATCTTTTAAGATAAATTCCCACTTAATAGGTTATGTGTTGATATTTTTACTCATTGATAGGATAGAATATTTAATCTGTCATTGCATTATAATTGCTTTGAAATATGACCAGAACATATACTGTTGAATTTAAACATCAAGGTTCAATTCATACTTTACAAGTTCCTGAAAACAAGACTATCTTGTCAGTAGCAGATATAGCAGGATTTAAACTTCCCAGCTCCTGTTATGCAGGTGTTTGTACTACCTGTGCCGCTAGAATCACGAATGGTGGAAGTGTTGACCAAACTGATGGTATGGGTATAAATCCAGATTTGCAAAAGCAAGGTTATGTACTACTATGCACCGCTTATCCTCGCTCTAACCTAGAAATTGAAACTGAGCAAGAAAACACTGTTTACCATCTGCAATTTGGTAAGCAATAACTACCAGCCTAGAGTTTTGTCTAGTAATAAAATATTAGTTATGGATGGTTACTAGCTGTAAGTATCTGAGGCTCTGTCAGGGTAAAAATAATCCTGGTGAAAAAGTACTTTTAGCCTTGTAAAAATAACTGGTAAGTACAACAAGCTATTACTAAAGGAGAGAATAAGAATTCTCAATGCTGGTAACAGAATGTTAGTATTTACTTTTTGTATTTTCAGCTTCTATTGTCTGAAATACTGATCTCAATCACAAACTCATGAAAGTTTACTATCCCCTCATATAAGCATATAAGTAGTTTTTCCTGTCAAACCACGAAATACAAACACTGAAAAATAAAGCAAATGACTACTCACTTTATTACTGCAGAAGTTGATCTGCAAACTACCCCAATGGAATTAGAACAGGCGATAGCCACAAGTTTGATTAAGCAAGGAGAACCCTTACGCTGGGCAATCACCTCTATAGATCTGCAAAAAGCAAAAGCTACTATAGAAGCTGTAGTAACAATAAGCCAGTAAATACTTATTATTAACAGGAGTATAGCCATTCAAACATTTTAAACTATAGATTTATCATGGGCTTCATTGCAGTAAATAACAAATAAAATATATTGCAACAGCCCATTGCTCTGTAGTTTACAGTTTTTAACTACCCAACAGATTCTAAATATCAAAATTTTTAAGTTAAAATCATTATTTTCATTAGAATAAACTTGATTTATTATAGTGCATCTTGCCAGGTTTCTGTTAGCAAAATACAGTTCGGTATTCATCACTAATGGGGGTATAATAACCGAAAGAGATATTAACTAAGTTTTAGGTATCATATAAATGTATATATAAATCAAAGTATTAAACATTTTTAGCTCAATTTATTAATACGATAGAGGTATATGACATGGTAAGACTGAGTTGTATTTCCGGAAAGAAATTGATATCCTAGAAACTAGTTTTTACAGGGTTTTTGATAATTTTGTTGAAATTTAATGTGGAAGAATTTAGTGGTTTTTTAGGAATCAAGGCTGCAGCAATTTCCGTAATATAAAGAGCTAGAATGTGAATAGATAGTTAATATAAAACTAGAAATGTCTGGGATATAAGCGAAGAATTTATACATTGAATTAACTAAATATAATCTTAATGTTAGATTAAAAATAAAACCTGAAACTAAAAGTGGATAAAAAGTTTTTACGAAGAGTGAATTTGACTATGGTAAATTCTATTGTGTAGTTATTCTAACTGCAAATGTAAAACCTGATGATATATCTGCTGATTATAAAGAATGGTATTTTAAAGTTGATAATATTTAAACTAAAGACTAATAGTTAACAAACTTCCAGAATAAATCTACTATGGATACAAATGTTAATAATGAATGATTAACTCATGCCTGATTGTACTAGTAATTATTTCATAGAAGAAGCCATTATTACACTTATCTTGTTGACTTAAATTTATTAATAAATGTATAATAGCTATATCTTTATAAATAAATATTTAGTCCATCATAACTATTGTAAAATTAATTAATTTAATTGATAGGTTTTAATTAATTATGATTAAGTCAATCTATTGGGTTAATTTTGGTATAAGTATCTATAATAGATAGTCATTTAACTGAAAGTTAGGAGATAAAATATTATGATAATCCAAGAGAAAGAAAGTAGTATAAGTCATTATTGAGAAGGAAAATATAATAAAGTAGGACAAAATCATAGATCAGTTAATCAAAGTAACTAAATTAAATGAAAGAATAGAGAAACTCAAGATAAACCTAAATTTAGGTATAAAAACATTAATAACATTGTTTGATTTACTAACAAGATAGAAATAATTACCAAGGAAAAATAGAATAGAGTCATATACAACAATAAATACTGGTAAGGTAACCAATACATCTGGGAACAGCTAGACTTGGTTTTGGCTAAGTAGATAATTTGACAGTTTCAGAGGATATATATGTAAATGTTGAGAACAAAGGTAACTAAGTAGCCCAGTCATCCAGATAAAAATACGATGAGTATTAAAATTTATCTAGAACCAAATTAATATAGCAAAATGTGAAAGCATATTGTTGTTTAGAGTTTCCCTAGCAAAATTCTAATAGCAGAACTATTGCTAGTAGATAGTGCTAAGGCAAGATATAAAAATTAGGCTATATAGTAGGTAATTTTCTGAGGATAAATGTCAACATCTGCAGACATTTATTCAATCAAAACATACTATCAGTAATAATAGGTTAAGTATAGGTTGATCTAGGGAAGTTAATTATCATAAATTTGGTACGTATATAAATAAATATAAACAATAATAGTTAAAATGAAGATTAGTAATCATAGACTTAAAGCATGAACAATATATAATCCTGCCCGAATGAATATTATTTTAATAATGAATTCATAGACATTAAGGTTAGCATTATTTCTATTTAAATATAGAGACTCAAATATAAAAACTACTTTGGTTATTGATACTTATGTTGATTTATCATCATTAATCAATTGCATAATTTAGTTTTTAACTAAGTTATCAAAGCAATATTTTATCTAAAATACAGACTTGTTGAACTATCATTAGGCCTGAATTAGCAAGTTTATATAAGTGTTGACCAAACAAAACTACGACAATATGAAATTCTGCTTTTCCCTATTATTACTCAGGCACCTAGTAGTTCTTCTTTTAGAATGCAATATAAAAGTATGCAATATAAAAATTGTATTAACGTTTTGTGAATAAGACTGTATAATTACTCTATTCTCATTTTATCAACTTTGGACAATAAGATTGTATTTATGTTGCTGTACCTAAACACAAATTTGAGGGGAGCTATTTCAAGAATAGTATGCACACAAAAATAATAGTTTTATTGTTGGAATTAATGAGAACTATATATGGTAAATTATTCCCGATATATCTCTTAATTTTAATAACAGGGACTAGGAAGATTGCTTGCAAAGATTAATGTCTGATTTTCAGGGCAATCACTTGAGGTAAATTATTTTTCATAAACAGGAGTAAATCCATGATTACAGAAGAGAATCAAACAATATCTATGGAACATGAGATACAACGAAAAATTAAAATCAAACAAGACCAATTAAAAATTGCAATTGAAGGTAATATGCCTCATGTTGCACAAGATTTACAGCGCCAATTAGCCGAGTTGCAGGTACAAATCAAGTCACAACCAGAATCTGATTTTCAAGCTTTAATGAGTTTGCTGGATGACTGAAAAATTAAATGATGGATTTAAATTTCTTCCATTTGGACTTAGAATAATTGGTTATACAATTCCCTCCAAGACATAATTTCAGTAAATATAAACTATGAGCTCACAGTTGTCCGAGAACACAAAAGTTTTATTCCCATTATAAAGATCCCCTTTGCGATTCCTGCATCTCAAACATTTACTGAGTTTGTAATATATGGTCACACTGGGGATAATATTGTCATCATAAAATATGACTGGTCTGCTTATAATTATTCTGTATACATTTATTTAGACGAAATTTGCTGTTATTTATTGATAATAAAAGTCTTATCTATACTCGATATAAGATATTATATTCAGAATCTGGTTGGAACAAGGCATTAATCCTCAATTAGCAAGATTATTATAATAACAATGAATATCATGAAATTCATTATATATTCATCTAGAGAGTTATTACATATAATAGTGTTTAGGTAGACATATTTCTATAATTAGCCCCACTAAATCTGACCGTTTGGGATTCACTGCTATCATGCAGCAAATAATTAAGGGCCAGTAGTTAAAGAGCTGATGGAATAAGAGTTTCTTCGTATCATACCTAAGCATGTGGATTAACAAAAATTTCGTAAAGGTGTGTAGTATTAGAGAATTAAGATAAACACTAAAATGGGATATTTATTAAAAAGGAATATTATTAGCATTTCTTTTATGTATTTCATCAATAGTCAATATCATTGAAAGTAGTCTTTATACAATGTATATATAGTTTGACTCAAATCAACTTTAGGCTATCAAAGACATGGAGTTGAGGCCTTTCCTAGTATTTTTTGATGTATATAGATTGTGGAATAATGGATAACAGTTTTGAATGATTATTTTTTACAGGTGCAAGTTGTTTCCACTCTGAGAATTGGCGATTTATAGCATTAGCAAAATCTTTTGATACTAATAGAACCTCTACATAACTGCTTTTTTTATCTATTGAACTTTTTATTTGTGCATATATGTACTTCTTATGATAAGTATAATTGCCTAAAACAAGCGTATAGTATTTTTGGTTTTTAAGTTTTATAGTTATTCTGCTTTGAGGTGGTTCTAAACCAAATTCTTTTATTGTGTTAATCTTTACTGATAAGGTGCGGAAGCTTTTACTATTGAACAGCAAATCAGTTAAATAAGTAACTATTGCATCATTTGCCAATGCCTTTTCTGGTGCAGTAATTAACCATTTTGGCTTTTCATATTTTTGATTGCGTTCTAAACTTATAACATAATTATTATTATTGATAATCAAAGATTGAACATTTTCCTCTGCCAATAAAAATATTGGTTCTTCTTTGCTATTGGCTTGACGCTTTTTGATGTTACCATTCATCTCTTGGAAGTAGACAAAACCACTTAAGCTCAAAGCTAGTAAAATCAAAATCAAAGTATTTCTTTTTAATTGCATATTAGATTTAAAGACCAAATTTGAGTAATTAAAGAAAGTATTATATTGATGGCTATATCAGATAATTTGACTAAATATACCCTTTGAAATTAAACAATCGATATAGGCATCAATCAAATACCAGTATATTAATCTCTCACTTAATGATAACTAGTACTAACTTTTATTTTAATAAATCTAAATACAAAATTTATATGACTATTACTATTATTTTCTCATAGTTTATATACTCTGATGATGTTTTTGATTTAATTAGTATATTTTTCCTATTACTGTCTAGCATCGCTGTTCTGCTGTTCCTGTTTTATCCACAAACTGCAAATTTTCTTATAATTAAGATATCCTAATATTTTTAATTTTTTCTTCTGGTATCCCTTACTTCTTTCGTATTATCACGTTTTCTTATTTCTTATGATATATGTTTATTGATACTAATCTAGATAATATTATACTATTCAAATCTCTGTAAATCTTTATTTTATATACGTTGATTCTGACTTTCTATCAATCTGTTCTTAGACAAATAAATATGATTTATTTGTTATTTATTAATTTATCGATAATCCATAAAGTTTACCATATTAATAACTTATCTCAATATTTCATATCTAGATTATATAGGTATACCTTTTGCATACTTATGCTATTACTTGAAATATGTTAATCCTAGTTTAGGTTCTACCAAGTAGTTTCTTACAATTTTATCTCGGCCTTATACTTGAATTAGCCAGGTAAATAATTGACTTACTTGTTAGATTTATACGAGCGAATAGGAAGTGTGATAAACATAATTTACTATCCATATATACAGATAATAAGGAAGTTTAATTAGTTTATTTAGTTAAACCCAGAATATTATCATCTTCTTTGCCACCATACAGGTACGGCTCCGATAATACCAATTAACGGTAAAATAACGAGGGAAAATATTGTTAACAAACTTGCCTGGGCTGGACTTAGATTAATTCTCCTATTCTTAGCTTCTTTGGGGCGGATTGACAAAGGTTGAAAGTCTCTTTGACTTAACCACGTAACAGAATTGAGGAAAACATCTCCATTTAATGCTTTCTGGAACCAAGAATTACTAGCAAAATTGGAATTACCAATAACAACTAATCGACTTTCCCTATTCGTACTCTTAGTATTAGTTGCATGTACGTGTGAAGTAATAGGCAAAACTGGAGATAAAGTATTAGAATAGCTTGCTTCATAGCCAGAATTATCTGTTTTTCCTACTATTTTCCTTTTTAGTGCTATACCCAAAGCTAGAGGACCTTTGCGATCAGTTTTTTCATTAAATCTTAAAATTTCACTGTTTAAATCGCTTTCTGCCCAACTATGAGGATAGGGCTTAGTTAAAAGAAAAGGATTGGATTGCACTCCTTCTACAGTTTTAGTATTTATTGGTCGAGCAAACTGATAAAAAGAAGTTTTATTCCCAAAATTCTTCGTAATAGGATGCTGCCCATAGTTATTAACTAAAGAAACTGCAGGTCCTAGAATTGCACTCCCAGATATATCTACTACTAATCGAGGATCTATTGATACTCCCCATTCACTAAGTAAAGGATCTAAATTCTGAGCTGTTCTAGGGTTAAACATTAATAGCAAGTTGCCACCACGCTTGAGGTAAGCTTGTAAGAGCTTAATTTCATTTGGAAATAAATCTTGACTGTCTCCACCTACAATCACTACAGCAGCATCATCAGGAACCAGAGATTTGTTAGTGAAAGTTAGCGGTTTTGCAATTAAATTCATCTCTGCTAATGCTTCCACCGCCTTGGACATGTTACTATCAATACTATCTAAGATGTCTTCACTATGACCCTTAAGAAAATATATTGTTAAGACATCGGTACTAATAAGTTTTTGTAGGCAGTTAGTAAGCTTAATTTCTGTTAGTGGCTCATTAAAGTCGACTATTTTCACTTGGCGTTTGCCAGATTCCAAAAATGCTCTTACATTATTATCTACCCCAAATTTCTTTACCAATGAGGGTTTTGCTTGGGTATCAACATACTCAAACTTGAATTTTGAACTTTGTCGCTGGTAATTGACCAACAATTCTTTTTCTCGAGCATTTTGGGTGATATCAAATATCCAAACTTTGACTGGTGATTTTAAGGAACGTACCAATTCTTTAGATTGAGGAGCAAGTGTAAACAATTGATTCTCTGTTAAATCTTGTCTTATAGAGTAGCGAGCTCCTAAAAAGTTAATCAAACTGAGGATTACTACTACTGCAGTGGTAGCCAGAATTGCATTGGTACTGCTTTGTGCGGAACGTCTTGCCCACAAATTGGTACGTTTACTTTGCCAGAGCAACCAAGCAATTGTGAGCACTACCCCAATTACAATTAGAGTAAAAGGGATAATATCCCATCTCTCAGAGATAAAACCCACTGTTAAACCTGCAGCAATTAAAAATAGATTTAACCAAAACCCATATTCCAAAATTAGTTTACCTGCAATAATCTTCATAGCTGACTAATTCTTTTTTCTTACCCTTAAAAGTGAGTCTTTACCTATATTCTTAAAGCTACTCACGTTGAGAATTTAGTACATCAATGGATTGAGATGTGAGAAAAATACCTAGTACAATATAACTACTAAAAAATATCAAACTGCTAGTGTCAAAAATTCCCTGAATAAAACTGTTATAGTGCTTAATTGGAGACAAATAACCTAAAACATACCCAAAGCTACCACCAATACCTCGAGCAATTATATCAAAAAAAAGTAGCAGTAAAGTTGCTGCAAAGGTGAGTATAGCAGAAAACACTGTACTTTCTGTTAAAGAAGATATGAACATTCCTAAAGATAGAATGGCAGCTGCTAGTAAAATCAATCCAATATGACCAACTATAGGGATTAATAGTGAAATTGAAGGATTTGCATAACTTAAAATAATATTTTCCAATGCAAAAATTGGTAAGATCATAGTAATAAAAAACGTGACTACTCCTAAAAGCTTTCCTAATGCTACAGACCAATTAGTAATAGGGGAAGTTGCAAGTAATTCTAAAGTACCTTGCTTGCGTTCCTGACTATAAAGTCCCATGGATAAAATTGGTGAAATAAATAATAGTAACCAACCCATTCTGTCTAAAAATGTTTGTAGAAATTCGTAAGCTACATCGATTGGTGGTATGGGTGTTGAAATTCGTGACTTCTGTGCATCTAATAATTCTACTACTGACAAAATACCATCAGGCCCAATCAAAATTGAAATAAGAAATAATCCTGATAAAAGCCAAAATATCCCAGCAATAATATAAGCTAAAGGTGATACAAAATAGCTTTGCAATTCTCGGCGATAAATAGCGACGATATTACCGAATATAATAGCCATCTAAGCTAATATCTCCTTGTGTATTGTTGATGTCATTGTATTAGATTGCAGATTCTTCTCCGCTGTAGTTAGTTGTAAGAATACATCTTCTAAAGTTGCACTAACCCGTTGCATTTGATGCAAACCGAATCCATGTTGTATTAAAAGGGTAGAAATGCTTTCACCTAATTCAGTTCCAGGCTTAGATATAACTAGCAAATTAGTACGATTGGTTCTGTTATTGTTTTGATCGGACTTTTCGTTAGTAGGTATAACCTCAATGGAAACAACTCCTGGTATGTTTTGTAATAATTCCCGAACTAAATTAACTTCCCCGCTAACTTCCAGCTTATAGTTATAATTACTTACTATATCAGCCATTAGCTTTTCCGGGCTATTTGTGGCTACTACTTTTCCACGATTAATAATTACTACCCGACTACATGTCATGCTAACTTCCGACAAAATGTGAGTAGACAGAAGAATTGTATGACTACCAGCTAAATTTCTGATTAAGTTTCTCACCTCAATGATTTGCCGTGGATCTAATCCTACCGTTGGTTCATCTAATATAATTGCTGGCGGATCATGAATAATAGCTTGGGCAATACCTACACGTTGACGATACCCCTTAGAAAGTTTGCGTATGATAGTATAACAATTATCTTGAAGATTACACCGTATTATGGCCGATTTGACTTTATCCGCGCGGTCACCTGGTGATACTCCCTTAATACGAGCTACAAAATATAAAAATCCTTCCACTGTCATCTCTGGATACAAGGGAGGAGTTTCTGGTAAATAACCAATTTGCCGACGTACCAACAGAGAATCTTTTTGGATATTATACCCAGCAATTCGAACTGTTCCACTCGTTGCCGGCAAATAACCAGCTAAAATCCTCATAGTAGTTGTCTTCCCTGCACCATTAGGCCCGAGGAAACCAAGAATTTCTCCGCGTTCAACATTGAAAGTAATATCCGAAATCGCAGTGGTATAACCGTATCTTTTACTTAAATTCTCAACTTCAATCATTAGTGCTAGCTGAAAGTATTGCTTATGTATAAGATGATCATAATTTAGCAGTCATTTGTAATAGTTAAAACAATTTTGGATTTTGGCTACTTAACTAAAAGTAAAAGATAAAATGCATTTTGTTATTTATTATAAAGCCATAGAATCTTTGAAAGATTATCACAGACAAGAAATAGCAACAATTTTTTGACTATGATTTAGTTCATGGCAACATACAGAGAATTTTCCCAAGTTTCGGGTAATAACCCATAGTCTCAAATAATTATCAATATTCCATAAAACAAACAAAGATAAACTTTACAACCCAAATTCTTGATTAATATCGACAGCTTTTTTGTATTACTTAGATCTAAAGAATTTATATCTGAGTAATACAAAAAAGCTTCATTAACCACTGCATAAAGATTTCTACGTCAAAGCTACAAGCAAATATATGCTTGCAAAGTGATCTTTGCTATTAATAAAACTTATGAACTCGTCTGATGTTTTCTTAAACTCTATAAACCTCTCTAGCCTTGCCCATTATGAATTATGATTAAAGATTCTAGAAAAAATTACTGTTCTTGATAAGTGATTTATATTATTTAATATCCTTACCAACATAACTATTTAGATATTGACTATTAATAATATTTTTATATGAACTTTTAATAGTATCTTAATTGATATAGAAATCCAAACTGCAACCTCTGGGAGTAGGATGTCTTTCAAATAAACTGCCATTTTTAAGCCGTTTATGAAAACAGTATATACAATGAAAGGTATTTGTTAAATACACTTGTACATCCTGCTGGATCTCTATATTTGCACGTTCTAGTCTCAGATATCAAGGTGATAGTTTTGCTTGTTCATACATTGAATACTCGGAGTTAAGCTAATAATTATCCGTAGGCATAAACTCAGCTTAGTAGCTAGGCAGTAGATTTATTTAAAAATAGGGGTTATAAGAAGTCAGTAAATAGACAGAGAAAATTATAAGCATTGAGCAAGCAAAAAACTAAGGAAAGCTAATGTAAGGAATAAGTAAGCAAATTAAAAAGTATGGCCTTTCATCATCTCTCTATCAGTTATATCTTGCATTTAGATGTAGAGAGGGAGTAAATTTTGCTTTACTCTTTAAAACTTCCGAATGAGAATGGAAAGCCGGATTGTATAGTTGCTACAGTAAAAAATGATAGTAAGAAAAAATCTACGTATTACTCCTTAGCATCATCAACCAATAAGACTACCTGATCATACAATCATTTTATTTAGATTGATTTATAACTTGTTTTAGGGTGCTTAGGAGTTCCCAAGTGGTGAATGGTTTGGCTAAAAATGCTTGAAAATCACTACTAGATGTTTTTGTAATTACTTCATCCGAAGCTAATCCACTCATGATGATAATAGGAACTTGGGGATTTATTTTTTTGAGGGTACTAATGGTTATTTTAGTATCTAAAATGGGCATTATAAAATCAATTAATACTGCTTTAATTTTATACTCATGTTGAGACAGTAATGTGATTGCCTCAATCCCATCTTTTGCAATTAAAACCCGGTAATTATAAGCTTCTAGGGAAGTTTTAGTCATTTCTAAAATAGTTTTCTCATCATCCACAACTAAAATTAATTCTTCGATACCTTGTGTTGGTTCTAACTCTGAAAATTCTACTTTTTCTATACTTTCAACTGCAGGCAAGTAGATCTTAAAGCAGGTACCCCTATCAACCTCACTACATACATCTACAAAACCACCATGACTTTTTATAATACCTAATACTGTAGAGAGTCCTAATCCTGTACCTTTTCCCAACTCTTTTGTTGTAAAAAAAGGTTCAAAAATACGGCCCAAATTTTCTGTTTGAATTCCACATCCCGTATCCGAAATTGTCACGACCACGTAGGGACCAACATTGGCATCCAAGTGTATCCCAGCATGATTTTCATCAATAAAAAAGTTGCCTATTGCCAGGGTGAGAGTACCACCATTGGCCATAGCATCTCTAGCATTTAGACATAGATTCATCAATACCTGATGTAGTTGAGTAGCATCAGCAAAGACCATCCATAATTCTCTAGTAGAAATGTCCATGCAAATCTCCATGGATTTAGGAAAAGTCTGCCTGATAACTCTGGCGACTTCTACAAGTATATGTCCTACCTGTAAATTCATATATTGAGTTTCTGCACCTCTTGCAAACACAAGAATTTGTTTGATTAAATCGCTGCCACGCTTACAGTTATCCAGGACAATATTCAGTAATCCTTTGGTATTTTCATTGATACATGGCAACTTTAAAGGTAATAACTGAGCTACTGCTAAAATCGGAGTAAGAATATTATTTAAATCATGGGCAATACCAGTTGCTAAACTGCCAATACTTTGTAGCCTTTGAGTACGGAGAAATTGTGTTTCTAATTGTTTTTTTTCTGTAATATCAGTAGCCGCAGTCAAAATTGATTGAGGATTATCTTGGTTATCTCTAATTAGTATCCATCTAGCTTCAAGAATTATTTTTTGCCCGTTTTTGCACAAGTGATATAATTCGCCATACCATTCTCCATTCTCCAATACTTTATTCAGAGCAAATTCAATTTGTGGCAAACTGCTATCATCGTACAATATTTGACGTATATTTTTGCCGTGCATCTGACTTGATTCCCAACCATAAGTCCTGTATCCTCCCTCATTACAAAATATAATCTCTCCGTCAAAGTTCAACATAAGAATTGCATCTCTTGTAAAATCAATTAAGGTAGATTGTTCCTTAACCTTGTATTCAGCAATTTGACGTAAACTTCTTTCATAATATATATTGTCCAAGTCTTTTATTATCCATAAGAATCCACAAAACTTTTCTTCTAAAACAAAAATTGAAGAATCCACATAGATTTTTTCACCGTTTTTCTTAAGATGAATATTTTCTCCTTTCCAAAAACCATACTGTTCTAGGGCATCAGTATAAGCTTGCTGTTGTTGAGAGTATGACCATAAGGGCTCAAAGGCAACTGTCAAAATTTCACCGATAATTTCTGTAGTTTTTATACCATATAATTTCTCTGCTTTATGATTCCAATAAGTGACTTTATATTCAGTGTCAGTTATAATAACTGCATCATTAATTAGATCAAGAATTTCAGCTAAAAAAAGGATATTTATTTTCGTTTGTGAATTATCATAGATTCTATTTGACAGTGAATTGGATTTAGTATCCTGCTCCAATAAAGAATTATTTTCATGTAAGCATTGATTATTCTTTCTGAATCCACATATATCCCCAGATGTATATAGTGATTGTATTTTCATAACTTTTACTAATTTTTATTATTTTTGTCGCTACTACCACATATGAGTTTTTATATGAGTTATAAGCACTTGCCTATGCAGTAATTTTTAATTTTTTTATAGTGATTGCAAGCAGAATAATTACAGCTAGTTAACTAACAGCTATTATTAGTAAATACACCTATATTAACTATAATGAACCAATTGTCTACAATTTAAGCAGGTAGGAAAATTATAAATTTATTAATCTGGCTAGATTAAGGTTCAAACACTTATCTTTTTTATTGTCATAGCTAAATAGTTATTAAATAGTTATTATTAATAGCAACTAGGTAAATATATAGTCTTCCGGAAAAAAATAAAATATTCTTGATATTTCGGTCCTAATGAAATTTTTATATATATTAATTTAATTAAATTAATATATATTTGATCTTCCATACAATCAAAAATAATCTATTTATACTATGTTAAT
>NZ_CAIY01000053.1 GCF_000350105.1 Richelia intracellularis HH01 | reverse complement strand
AATAAACTTTATAGATCGGTTTACTTCCTGTATATACTTAATTCAATAATTATATTTTCTAAATAAATTTTAGTTATAATTTCAAATTAGCAGTTACCTGAACCTGTTATAATCATGTATATTATGGATATTTACATATAAATATCTAAATCCAGACTTAAATAATAACTTAGTCAACAAAATAATTAACAATATTATAGTGTAATATACAACCCATTTTTGGTAACTTATTAATAGCCTTTGAGAGGTATACTGTCTAGATTATCTGGAACTTATTTTTGGCTTTTATTTCCCTATTATTGAGCTATTTATTATTTAGATAATGCACTAATTACTAAACTCTAATATGGTGGCTAATATTTATTTTTATTGCCTTTCTACCCAACCCCATTTACTCATTTACAGGGAATTATTAACAATTAATAATTCCCTGTATGCCATCAGAAACAAGGAACAATATAGTTAGTCAAATTTTTTCATTGTTACAATACTCGAAGTATAAGAAGTGATGAAATTAATTGCCAAACTGTCCAAAGAGGGTAATTTAGGAATTTTCAACATATTATATGCTTCAATCTTTGCAAGACTATTTGATTTCAGAAGATTTAATTTTGAAATTTAGTGTTAATTCCTGATACATGCTGGAATATTTATACTAGATAGCAAAACGTCAGGAGGTGCAGTAAATTCCACAAATTGTTGGTAAATTCCCTAAAATTATGATTTAAATACCCTAACCCGAAGCTAAAACTATAATTAAAAATGTTTAAAAAATAGGTGCATTTAAAGCCGTATCATTTAATCCAGAGGCTAATTACTGGTATAAAGACTCCTCTAATATAGGAGTGTTGTAAACTAAAAATAATTAATTATTCTTAAATTAGAGAGATTTTTAAAAGCTGATACAGCTCATATCCTAGATATGTAAAAGTGGAATCAAAGATTTAAAAATACTCAGAATTACTGTGGTTTGTTTATTGCTAGAGGATTTAATGGTAATAGTAGCGGCAAAATGGTAATAGTAGCGGCAAAAACTAACCCAAGGATATGATATTTTTATTTGAAGTATAATCACTTGCTTATAAAAATCTAAAGTTGGCTACTCTTAATGTCATACCTGGTAATTAATATAGGGGATAATAAGGAATAAGAAGAATAAATATTAATTACCTAATATAAAATCTAATAAACTAATATTAGTTTACAGGTGTAAACTAGTCTAAGTGTATAAGTATTTAAGTGGTCAGGGTATTGAAAAAACTGCTGCGTGTGTCAAGATTTATTGATATTTGCAATGAATGTATAGGCAAATCTACTGGTTGGCTGGTACTAGTTATGGTGATAATTAGTGCCTTGAATGTTGTTGGCCGATACTTAGGACGTGTTTTCGGTCAAGAACTGAGTTCTAATGCTTATATAGAAACCCAATGGTATCTTTTTGATTTGGTATTTTTATTGGGATCAGCCTATGTTCTCAAAAATGACCAACATGTCCGCGTTGATATTTTGTATAGCAAATATTCCCCAAAACGGAAAGCACTAATTAACTTATTAGGAAGTGTATTATTTTTAATCCCATTTTGCACACTAATAATTATTTTTTCCTGGGGTACAATTCTTGACTCCTGGATGGACCAGGAAATATCCCCTGATCCTGGTGGTTTACCTCGTTATCCCATCAAAACTCTAATTCCTATTGCATTTGTCTTACTCATTTTTCAAGGGGTTTCTGAAGCCATAAAAAGTATGGCAATTCTTACTGACAGGCTAGCATCACAGGAGGAAAACCATGACACTAGCTCATGAGTGGCTGAGTATAGCAATGTTTGCAGGGGCTTTACTATTACTATCCTTAGGATACTCAGTTGCTTTCTCCCTTGGTGGTGTATCTATACTATTTGGCATAATTGGTATTATCTTCCAAGAATTAAACCCAGACCAAATAATATTTGATTTGGGTTTAGCCAGTTTAATGCCTGAACGTATCTTTGGCATTATGAGTAATACTACTCTATTAGCGATTCCCTATTTTATTTTTATGGGGGCTATTTTAGAAAAAACTGATATAGCTGAAAGATTGTTAGAAACTTCGGGAATCTTATTAGGACGTTTGCGTGGTGGATTAGCTCTAGCTGTTGTTGTTGTAGGTGCTTTACTGGCAGCGACTACCGGAGTGGTAGCAGCTACAGTGGTAACCATGGGGTTAATCTCCCTGCCCATAATGTTGCGTTACAATTACAACAAAGAATTAGCAGCTGGTGTGATTGCTGCTTCAGGAACCTTAGGACAAATTATTCCTCCTAGTGTAGTACTGGTGGTTTTAGGGGATCAATTAGGAATATCCGTAGGAGATTTGTTTGTTGGTTCATTAATTCCCGGATTAATGATGTCAGGAGTATTTGTCCTTCACATATTGGTTGTTTCCCATTTAAGACCAGATGTTGCACCTGCTTTACCCGCAGAAGTCCGTAATATCGGGCGCAAAGCATTGATGAAAAGAGTAGTAAAGGTCATGCTACCACCTTTGCTATTAATTATACTGGTACTAGGCAGTATATTTTTTGGTTTTGCTACCCCAACAGAAGCAGGAGCAGTTGGATGTGTAGGTGCTATGGCCTTAGCTTCATTCAATGGCAAACTGTGTAAGCAAAACTTACAGCAGGTATGTGATGCAACCTTGCGTATTACTAGTATGGTTCTTTTTATCCTCCTGGGTTCCACTGCTTTTAGCTTAGTGTTTCGCGGATTAAATGGTGATCAGTTCATCTCTGACTTTCTTGTTCATCTACCTGGAGGGAAAGTAGGTTTTTTAGCATTAAGTATGGCAGTAGTATTTGTGTTAGGTTTCTTTATTGACTTTTTTGAGATCGCCTTCATTGTTATTCCTTTATTTGTGCCAGTAGCCCAACAATTAGGAATTGATCTAATTTGGTATGGAGTGATCTTAGGAGCAAACTTACAAACCTCTTTCCTAACACCACCTTTTGGCTTTGCACTCTTTTATTTGCGTGGTGTAGCACCTGTAGAAATAACCACCGGTGATATTTACCGAGGAGTAATTCCGTTTATACTTTTGCAATTAGTGGTACTAGTCTTGATTATCATTTTCCCTGGAATAGTTAGTTTCTTACCTTATCTAGCAAGACTAAACATGACAGGCAGTCCGTGAAACAAACAGTAAAAAAATTGGCAAATATTCATAAAACAATGAGTTTTATTGTAACTATTCCCATTTACTAGTTTCTCCAAGTAACAAATAGTTAATTGTAGAGACACAACAATAGTATTTCCGCTCTGATGTGTCTCTACTTGATTTATGCATGGGTCAAAAATAGTAAATCTCTGTTAGTATTAGGTTGTAGGACTTGAAATAGATTACTTCAAAGTAATTAGGACTCGATATACAGATATGAATACTTATGGGGTAATTGATATGTCTAAGAATTACCTAATTTGTATCAATTATAAATAATTAATACTAAGCCAAGACTATTAAAAAGATTTCTAATAATTACTATTTATTGTTTTGCAGATTATTGAGAATTCATACAGAAATAGTTTCAGTAAATTGATTATATCTAATATTGATATGATTATATCTAATATTGATAGCTCAACAATCCCTTGATAATAAAAAACTCTAGTAACTAATTCTTAAGAAGAATATGGTCACATGAATCAGTCTCTAACTGATATGGTTATGAAATCTGAAATTTGAATTTTATTTAGAGACTTTGTTCCTAGATAATTATTCTTCTAATCTACTCACTGAGTTCTTAAAGTTATTTCCAGAAATAACTTTTATGTCTTAACATAACTTTGTTATATCAGGATGTTATCAGAAGCCAAAATATATGGATATTATTTTTTGCTTGTTATTTTTCGCTTTTCACTTGCATATTAAAGTTATGTATATATTTGAAATCAGGACTTGTCTCTTGCTGTACTTATAACATGAATCAGTCTAAATTTACCCATATATTAAAGTGATAGAAAACATTTCCGGTTTATCTTTATCTATCTCGAGAAGAATAACAACCTTAAACTGCTAATTAGCAAAACATTCTTGCTAGTCATCAAGAAACATATCTAACACCCTATTTCCTTGTAGAAAATACGAAATTGCTGATTATCATTACAATAAACCAAAAAATTAATAAAAATTAACAATAATAAAATATTATTATGCTTCATACTGTTGTACCTCGTAAGCAGATATCTAAATTGCTAGTATTATTCTCATCAGGGTGTTTAACCTCTATTACTGGGGGAGTTGTATCTCCTGTAGTACCGGAAATAGTGATTCAAATGCAGTTAGATCCTCGATGGGCAGGCATGTTAGTGAGTATGCACTGTCTGACTATAGCAGTATTCAGCCCAGCTCTAGGTATATTGGCGGATAGAATTGGTGAATTAAAGGTATTAATTCCCTCTTTAATTAGTTATTGTGTATTTGGAATTTCAGGGGCATTTATGCCTGGTTTCCTACCATTGTTGTTGAGTAGAGCATTACTAGGAATAGCAAGCGGAGGCATCGCAGTTGCAAGTATTGGTATTATAAGTAACATGTATGAGGGTGATGAACGATTTCGAGTATTGGGTTATGCTTCTAGTATATTTTCAATTACTAGTATTTTCTTCCCCTTGTTAGGCGGTCTGCTTGGAGCGGTAAATTGGCAATATGCCTTCTATTTATATGCCTTGAGCTTGCCAGTAACATTATTTGCAGCATTATTGTTACATGAACAGCCACAAAAGAGATCAAAATCTGGCCAATTTCTACCTAGAAATAACAGAAAGCTAATCAAAAATCTACAAAATCCTGGTAATGTTACCTTATTCTTGGCTTTGGGTTTAACATCAGCTATTTTCTATATCGTTATAATTTATGCCCCTTTGCACTTCAAAGCTACCATTGGCGCTGATACGCTACTGAACGGAATGATTGTTGCATCTCGAGCTGTCGGTGCAGCAGTTATTTCCGCTTTTAGTGCTAGTCAACTAGCCAAGAATATTGGGGCAGCTCATGCAATGCCCTTTGGCTTTGTTGTTATGGCAATTTCATTGGTAACTATACCTCACATTGAACAAATTCAACTAATTTTTTTACTTGCTATCATGTTTGGCATTGGGTTTGGTATTGTCATGCCAAACCTTTATAATTCCTTGGCTCAAACAAATCCTCCAGGAGTCCGTTCTAGCATTTTGGCGGTTGGAAATGGAGCAAGCTATTTAGGGCAATTTCTATCCCCTGTTCTCTTAGGAGGAGTCTGGAAATATGGAGGAGTCAATGTATTTTATATCGGTGCAGCCATATCAATTTTCACTGCTATTCTCACCCTAAAACAGAAAAATGTCTTGCGAAATTGAAGAAGCAATAAATAATACCATAACTTTTATTTCTGTAAGTTATGGTATTATAAACAATCAATTATTATATATATTATTCATAATTTTATGCAGTTAAAAGTCACTAACACAAACCAAAAATTATCATCCTAATATATCTATAAGATACTTCTATCCTTAAGACTTATTTTGTAATAGGTAAGTAATTACATCAGATATTATTCAGATTTATTAGCCCATAATTAAATATAATATTCAAGCTTGAGTTTTGTTCTTCATAAGTACTAATGAAGTTATTAAATGTTTTGAAATACTAAGAAAATTAGGTAGCTTTAATAAAATTCAAATTATTATATAACTATATAGTAATTTGCTGAGTCTTTTGATAAGTATCACAGAGCTATATAAATAACCAGTAATACAAAAAACAATTACTATGATAAAAATTTAAAAGATTTATATAATAAGAATACTTATAAAATTTTTCATTTCCTGGTCAAAATCTAGGGGATAGTTATTATGGTAAACAATACAAAGACTAATACTTAAAAAGTAAGTATGTCTCATTTGATTTCAATAAAAATTAATTCACAATTTTTTTGTATTCAGCACATCATAATAGTAGCTTACCTACATATTATGATTTTAGTATGCAAGATACTAAGTATAGTAAATTTACTTGAGCATAAAATAATAAAAGTTAAAAGTTGATAGAATAACATTCTATTGCTTTAGATAGATAATTTTTATTAGAGAAATAATATTTGATGTAGCTAAATTAAACAATTTTATATTGTAATCAATTACAAAAATAAATTATATCTCAATTAATTCAAGTTAAACCCTGCTTATTTCTAAAAATACATACTTGTACGTTCAACTCAGTCGATACTCCCATACCTGAATTGTTATTTAGGAACGAAATTTTTTGAAAAATTATGGCAAACTATATGATTATATAAATGGTAATTCACAATTTTATAGTTAATTATTCACATAACTTAGTAGTGCTGCTAATGCCTATAATATTGTTGCTATGCGTTAATTCAAAATACTACCTCAAACGCATTAGAAAAGGACGTAAACTCATAATATCATGCCTTTACGTCTTTGAGCAGTATTCGTTGGTATTTACAAGTTAATTAGGAATAGACTCTACAGGTAAACACTTGAATGAAAGACGTTCATTTTCCACATCCACGTATACGATGTCACCATCACTAAGTTCACCCTGTAATATCAATTTAGCAATTGGAGTTTCTAGTTCTCGTTGAATAACCCGCTTAAGTGGACGAGCACCGAATACAGGGTCAAATCCAACTCCAACTATAAATTCTAAGGATAAATTAGAAAGTTTGAGAGAAATTTTTCTATCTGTTAACCTATGGCGTAGTTTTTCTACTTGTAACCCTACAATCTCCTGCAGCTGTTCTTTTAATAGTGCATGAAAGATAATAATCTCATCAACTCGGTTGAGAAATTCCGGACGGAAATTAGTCCGCATTGCTCCCATTACCCTACGCTGCATTTCATCATAGCGGGAATCATCACCAGCTATATCCAGAATATACTGAGAACCAATATTGCTAGTCATAATTATAATGGCGTTCTTAAAGCTCACTGTATGGCCTTGAGCATCAGTTACACGACCATCATCTAATATTTGAAGAAAGATGTTAAATACGTCTGGATGTGCCTTTTCTATTTCGTCGAAGAGAATTACGGCATAGGGACGACGACGGATAGTTTCGGTCAGTTGCCCCCCTTCTTCATAACCAATATATCCAGGAGGTGCACCAATTAACCGAGAAATTGTGTGTTTTTCCATGTATTCAGACATATCAATCCGTACCATGGCCTCTTCTGTATTAAACATACATGTCGCTAATGCTTTAGCCAATTCTGTTTTGCCTACCCCTGTAGGACCAAGAAAGATGAAACTGGCGATAGGACGGTTGGGGTCGGACAAACCGGCACGAGAACGTTGGATAGAATCAGCAACAGCAGTGACAGCTTCTTCCTGTCCAATAACGTGTTGATGTAAATCGTTTTCGAGACCGAGTAACTTTTCCATCTCTGATTCTACTAACTTACTCATAGGAATCCCAGTCCACTTGGAAATTATTTCCGCTATGTCTGATTCTGCAATCTCCTCCCTAAGTAAAGAAGTACCACTCCCCTGAGCTTGTGTTAATTCAGCTTCAGTAATTTCCAGTTTCTGATGTAATTGCGTTAACCTACCATACTTTAACTCGGCGGCACGGTTTAGGTCATAATTCCGTTCTGCCTGTTGAATTTCCAGGTTTACTCGGTCAATTTCCTCTTTTACGGACTGAATTTTGGTAATTACATCTTTTTCTGAATGCCACTGGGCATTAAGTGTACTTTGTTCTTCCTTAAAATCGGCTAGTTCTTTTTCTAGCTTTTCTAAACGCTCCTTGGAAGCAATATCACTCTCCTTTTGTAGAGATAGTTTTTCCATTTCTAGCTGCAAAATCTTACGGTCGATTTCGTCTAACTCCTCTGGTTTAGAGGTAATCTCCATTTTTAATCTTGCTGCTGCTTCATCTACTAAATCAATAGCTTTATCTGGCAGGAAACGGTCACTAATATATCTGCTAGATAACATAGCAGCTGCTACTAGAGAACTATCAGAAATTTTCACCCCATGGTGTACTTCATACCGTTCTTTCAAACCCCGCAAAATGGAAATAGTGTCTTCTATACTTGGTTGATTAACGTACACTTGCTGGAAACGTCTTTCCAAAGCCGCATCTTTCTCAATATACTTTCGATATTCATCTAAAGTAGTTGCTCCAATACAACGCAATTCACCCCGTGCCAGCATAGGTTTGAGCAAATTACCAGCATCCATAGCTCCTTGAGTTGCTCCGGCACCAACGACGGTGTGAATTTCATCAATAAATAGGACTATATTACCGTCAGCTCCCGTTACTTCCTTTAATACAGCTTTGAGTCGTTCTTCAAACTCACCCCTAAATTTTGCTCCCGCAATTAAAGATCCCATATCTAAAGCAATTAATTTGCGTTCCTTCAGAGATTGGGGTACATCACCAGCAATAATACGCTGTGCTAAACCTTCTATGATCGCAGTTTTTCCTACCCCTGGTTCACCAATAAGGACTGGGTTATTCTTAGTGCGACGAGAGAGAATTTGAATGGTACGGCGAATCTCATCATCTCTTCCAATAACTGGATCAAGCTTACCTTGGCGGGCTGCTTCAGTAAGATCCCTCCCATATTTTTCCAATGATTGGTATTTGCCTTCGGGATTTTGGTCAGTCACTATTTGCTTTCCACGAATTTGTTTAAGAACATTTTTTAGTTTGGTTTCGGTCAAGCCAAATTCCCGGAATAAACTTTTGCCAAATCGGTTATCTTCAGCATAACTGAGCAATAGATGTTCAATAGAAATATATTCATCTCGAAATTCTTTACGGCAGACTTCAGATCTGTCTAAAAGTTGATCTAAACTACGCCCCAAGTATAAAGAATTAATGCTACCGGATAATTTTGGCTGCTGGTTGATAAAATCACCAGTGTAATCATATAGTCTCCTAGTATTTACATCTGCCTTCGCAAATATTGCACTGGTCAAACCTTCCTGTTCCAGCATTGCTTTCATTAAATGTTCACTTTCAATTTGCTGCTGTTGATTTTGCTTGGCAATATCAGGAGTATGGTTGATTACCTCCCAAGCTTTCTCTGTAAACTGGTTGGGATTATTGGGTTGCATAGACTTTTTGAAGAAAAAATTTCACGGATATATAAACTGAATTAAGCTAAATCCTACAGCTATGCTTAGCCTCAAATTTTCAGCTGGATAAAAAATAAATCTATTCTTTAATGACTATTTTAAAAATAAATTAGATATTACCAAGATCGGTCTTCACGTATTCATGATAGTAAAATTACCACCTGTTCTGTAACAATAACCCCACTCTTGAGAAAATAATCAATTAATTTAGTGTATGTTCTGCTATTTCCATCGTGCACATGAATACATTTAAGAACTCTTTGTTTTCTTCTCTTTTTCCTAAAATATTATTCTGAATTTTAGTGTGATAAATATTGAGTTTGGCAAAATTGTTAAGGAGTCTATTGTATGCTTCGCTAATTGTCAATTGTTTATAAATGTTGGTGCAGGGTTAATCAGTTTTAACTTTGTGTATTGTTAATATCAAAACCATCTGCAGGTATCATAAAAACCTGGCTAGCTGAGAAAGAAAATTTGCCGTTTGTTCAAGAAGATATTTGTGACCGTAAACTTGTTGCTAAATTACTAGTAGAGCAAAATATAAATACTACAACTCCCCTCTTTGCTAAATCCAATATTGATAGATTGATTTTCGTTCCCAGTATCTTTTACCTATTTACGGTGATAGAAAATACCCATGGTCAGTTTACTTGCGACCATTAACCATGGGTAATTATAATACAGCAGAGTAAGACTATAATATTAGAACTAATAATGAAGTAAACAATATCAGGTTAATAAATATAGATGAATTATCTACAGACTCAACAGCATATCCCATAAGTGAATTAATGACTTTAAAAAATCAGAATATAAACGCAGATATACTGCGGACTGTAATAAAATTTAAACTTAATTGGGATAGTTACCCTCTGGAAAACCCTAAACAGTGGCTAAGTTTAATTATAAATGGGTCCCTCAGTCATCAATACTAGTAGCAATTACTACTTTCAGGATAATATCAGGCTTACTATAATCAGGTTTATACTCTAGTTACGAGTTGATATCTAAAATTAATAATGGGAAAAAGAACAAAATATACTTAAATACACACTAATTTCTTTCAGGTTTCATAAAACTAGTACATTATGAAGGTAGACATATGAAAATTAAGTCTACTAAAATAAAGTCTAATACAGCAAACCAATTACTTTTACTCATGTCATATGGGCATGTTATTGCTCTTTTTTTTAAGCCCCTGCTTATTTGTAAAATACATTTATGTTAAACCCCTATGAACAGTAAATTGCAACCTATTATCAGTTATACAACTGTAACAATTGTGGGAACTATTGTTATTTATCTATTAACAATCCAAGCCAGCTTAGCTCAATCAAACCAACCCGATAACCAACCAGGTTATTCCGGCGATAACTCAGGTAGTTTATGTGCTAATACTCAAAATTTTAACATGTTTAGTATAATTCACTGTGCCCAACTAACAAATAGTAGATGGGATGCCTACAACAGTACAGGAACGATTGATTCAATTGCATCTGAATTTAGAAAAAAGCAAAAACAAGTATGGCGTAAAAGACAACAAATACCAAATAATTCAACTCAAATTGATTCCCCAGTATTAAATGTTCTTGTTTTACCCAGCTCAAATAACCAGTCAAAGTAACAATCAAAAAAACTGAAATATATTAGCTGATTATATATAGATTCACTAGTAATTTTACTCTAGCCTATCTGACTGCTAATCGCACTGATATTTGATAAAATCAGTATGATGACATTATTTATACCTTAAATGTATGCCAGCTATATTTAAATTAATATAATATTTACCTTTTACTTTGTAGTAGGATATAGCATTTCTAGAGACCTATGCATTTCCTTTTTGCAGCAATGTTGATATTCAAATGACCCGGTAAAATTTTCCCTCGATTATCTAGTATAACTAGGAAACAAATTTTAACCCAAAACCGCTAATATTAATATATTTATGGTGAATAAACAACTCATATAAAATATTGGGATAGACACTTATTATTAAGAATGTTCTCATAATTATTTGTATGAGAAAAATATAACTATTCTTTGTTGTTTATTTGATTTATCTTAAAACAATCTCATTTTAATTAGATTACCATCCAGTTATATAATATTATAAGAATTTAATATCTTAACACCTAGAAAATATGTAATTGCTCTATCAAAAAATAAAATATAACCAATTCAACAATATTTAAATTGGTTATATTACAACTGGAGAAAGATAATTTAGAGATCCAGATTATAATTAATCATGTAACTCTCAATCTGGTTTCTATTAATAGTTATTTAATTATTGATGATTAAATATATATCAACTTCAACTACAATAAAAATTGGATATTTTTATTGTAGTTGAAGTTGAAGCGGTATCTTCTCATAGAGAATTGACTCATAGCTTATATGTACCTAAACTATGAGTCATAGATAGTATTTGGGATAAATTTAGACTATTTATTATAATATTTTTATTTTAAATTTTATAGCTGCCGAATACTGAGTTTAAATACTACAAGTATTTTGTGATAGAAGATACACCAGAGAAAAAGGTATAAACATAATATGCAGTTTGCTCTGTTATCCTAAGTATTAAATTAAGAAGAGTGAGGTTGAGGTAAATCCTAGCATAGCAAATCCTAATTAATTTCTATCTATAAGGATATGCTAAAATAGCAACAATCCGAGGCATATTTGTGGTCATTAAGGTGCATATATTCGGCTAAATATTTATTCTATAAGTTTAGAATAAATATTTATAATACCTTTTGTTTTCTTATTCTAAGCTTGTTGTAGCATATTTACGACTTTTTATAAATTTAAGAGCAGTACAAATATTCTTATCCTCATCAAAAAAAATATTTATGGTATGTTAAGTTAACAGTAAAAGAGCAAAAGTTTAAGAGTAAATTTAATTATATAAATTTTGTGGAGATGCTTTTACTATAATGGAATTCTATGGTGATTTCAGTATTTGTTATAACAACATAATCGAGATTTTGATAGTTGCTTCATGCTAACTAATACTGTGTAGTGTTGGTCTGATTTAACTTCTGCATGGAAACAAGTTTCATTAATAGATAGATTTAAATAATTTTAAATTCAACCTCGAGTTATTTTCTAGAAATTATGATTAGAAAAATAAATAATTTTAAGTGTTCCTAGCCGACACCTTGACCTTATAAAGTCAGAGCTAAACAAAAATTTAATATACATAATGAGATACAAAAATGATTCTTAATTTCCTTGAACAGACTACTTCGATTAAAAACTCAAAGCAATTACTCCAGAAGTTATACCAATTTGGATTAAAAATACCGTCAATAACTCATCTTGAAAAGATGTAAATACAATATGAGTTAATAGTAAATTATGCCTACGATTTTTGGTAATTTAAATATTGGATAAGCTTTTAGTTCTTTCTAAGCAAAGATATATGGCAGAATTTTGGTTAGTTCGGCACAACAAATTTAGTAAGTTATATTTATGGCTCTTATAGTTCAAAAATACGGTGGTACTTCTTTGGGTTCCGTTGAACGCATCCAGGCGGTTGCACAGCGTGTACAGGATACAGTAAGAGCCGATAACTCTGTGGTGGTAGTTGTTTCAGCTATGGGAGGTACTACAGACAACTTGGTACAATTAGCTGCGGATATTTCTGCTAATCCCTGTCTTCGAGAAGTAGATATGCTTCTTTCTACTGGAGAGCAGGTATCTATTGCCTTGGTAAGTATGGCATTACAAGAAATTGGACAACCAGCGATTTCTATGACTGGAGCTCAAGTAGGAATTATTACTGAGGCTCAGCATGCCCGTGCCCGTATTCTTAATATTGAGACAAAACGTCTAGAAAAATACTTAAAACAGGGTAAAGTCGTTGTAGTTGCGGGTTTTCAGGGTGTTACGAATGCTATTGATTTGGAAATTACTACCCTGGGTAGAGGTGGTTCTGATACTTCTGCAGTAGCCCTGGCAGCTGCACTTAGTGCAGATTTATGTGAAATTTATACTGATGTTCAAGGAATACTAACTACAGACCCGCGCTTTGTTCCAGAAGCACAATTAATGGATGAAATTACCTGTGATGAGATGTTAGAGCTTGCTAGTTTGGGAGCAAAAGTATTACATCCCCGTGCAGTGGAAATTGCTCGCAATTACAGTGTAAATTTGGCAGTACGCTCTAGTTGGACAGAAGAGCTGGGGACTCGTGTAAAAGCACCAACTTATTCTAGAAAGCCACTAATTAATTTAGAATTGGCATGCCCAGTAGATAGTATAGAATTTGATACTAACCAGGCAAGATTTGCATTTTTACGTATTCCTGATCAACCAGGGGTTGCAGCTCTAATATTTGGGGAATTAGCCGGTCAAGAAATAGATGTAGATTTGATTATCCAATCTATTTATGTGGGTAGTACAAATGATATTGTCTTTACCGTATTGAAACCGATTGTAAAGAAAGTAGAAGCTGTAGCTGCTGCAATAACTCCTATGTTTTGCAATTACTCCAGTATGGATCATAATCAGGAGGCAGAGTTAATAGTACAACAAAATATTGCCAAGGTAAGTATTACTGGAGCAGGAATGATTGGTAATCCCGGGGTTGCAGCTAAGATGTTTACTGCTTTAGCTGATGCAGGGGTTAATATCCAAATGATTTCTACTAGTGAAGTCAAGGTTAGTTGTGTTATTAACTATGCGGATTGTGACAGAGCTGTTTGTGTTTTGAGAGAAACCTTTAAAGTCAGTGAGACGAATATACAAAGCAACATAATATCTACTACCCCTAAAATCCCCGGTGTTACATCAGTAGTTGGTGTAGCTTTAGACATGAAACAAGCCCGGTTAGCAGTTCGTCATATTCCTGATCGTCCAGGAATGGCAGCGAAGATATTTAGCTTACTAGCAGATAGTAACATTAGTGTAGATATGATAATCCAATCTCAGCGTTGTCATGTAATTGACGGGGTTCCTACTAGGGATATAGCCTTTACTGTAGCACGTATCGAAACTAAAGTTGCCCAACATTTATTACAACAAAATGCGGTTACATATGGCTGGGGGGAAGTTATTTTAGATAATTCAATTGCTAAGGTCAGTATTGTTGGTGCAGGGATGTGCGGACAATCAGGAGTAGCTTCAAAAATGTTTGAATCATTAGCCAAACACAATATTAATATTCAAATGATTACTACTTCTGAAATTAAAATCAGTTGTGTTGTAGATGAATCAGAAGGCATACAAGCACTGAAAGCAGTTCATATGGCTTTTGGATTAGCTAGCAGTAGGCATGTCCACCCGCTTGAGATAAAGTTTTAGGTACTATAGTCATGGAGAGAAGAGGCCTCCAAGAGAATAAGCAAACTAGTGAGTCCTAAGTCTAAAACTATTCGCTTTCTTCTAAAATGAATTCCCTTCGGCTAAATCCCGAATCAGGGATACCTTTGAATTCAAGTAATTGTTTATAGTATTAACTTCCTCACGACTCATGACAATTTTATTTTGCAGTTGCCCCAGTAATTGCTCCACAAGCTCGGCATCTCCAAATTTAAGAAGAGTACTTGTTTCATTTTCTTCAATGACAGCCCATAATTGACGCAAAGTATAAGAGTTTATAAAACAAATATCCGGCGTAATCACTTTATTCCTATTTTTCAGCATGTGCATTCTGCCAGAGTTCACAAACTAAATGTTAAGCTATTATATTTAATAGTGTTTTAATAACTATGAGAGATTGATTTAATTTGATAAAACTTAAAGGTAGTGTGAATAGAGCCTAAACACTTCCTATCACCATAGTTCAACTCTAGTATATAAGTTTAGTCTTGACACGAGATGGTTGTTATTGATACTCCGCAAAATTACTTATATTCAGAGAAAACTCCATCATCATTAGTTTAATCTACATGATTGCTGATTTTTTGACTATAAATGAATTATTAAGTATTCTATTATTAAGGTAAATTTTAGCAAGAACAATTCATGTACTATTTTTTAAGTTAATAATGAGTAATATACCCTGAAATACTGGGAATATTTTAAAATCCATTTAATTGAGTATTTTTATTGCATTGCTGCTAAAAATATAAATGCAATGTTTTTAATACTAAGTATATCTGAAAAACTTGTTAAATAAGAGTAGAGAGAATAAGTCTTTTTTATCTATATATACCAAACTTACTTGTTGAAAATTTGCCTGACAAATCTATACAAATATTTGGTATTTATCATTTTTCTATGAGATATTTAGCCAATGTAATATTACATCTATCAGTCAAGGAAATTGATAAAACTCAAAAGTTGTAGAGGATTGATTTACTGTAAGTAATTAATATCTATAGGTAATGATAAGGATTATAAGAAAATATCATATTTATTAGAGTAGAAAACTTCACCCTTCAGTGCAAGATTAACTTGATCATGTGGCAAGTTCAGGAAAATAAATTGATGCTTTAGACTTTTGATTTGGTACCCAGCAATACCAGGATGATGGTGTAGATATGATGATTATTAATACATTTAAGTCAAAACTATCCACTGGCAACTACCATTTTACAAGTATATAGCTAATATAAATATTGCTAGGTTGATATATAAATCCAAAAATCATAATTAAAATTTATTATGCTCATCATAAAAATGTGAATTTTAACACTTGGTATTGGAATTTAATCCTAAGTAAAGCAGGCTTCAACAGTGGTAGTGGAAAGTTATATCTGGACATTGATAACTTAGATGATAATAGAAATTATCACTTATCAATTTATAGTTGAGTTGTATGTCAATAATTCAATAATTGTGAAAGCGATTACTCTTCTTGGTTCCACTGGCTCTATCGGAAGTCAAACTTTAGATATTGTTACCCAATATCCTCAACACTTCAGTGTTATAGGATTAGCTGCAGGAAATAATGTGGAAATGTTAGCTGCTCAAATAAAACAGTTTCAACCCAGCATAGTTGCAATTAGGGCAGAGGAAAAACTTCCTAACCTCAAAGCTGCGATAATGGATGTCAATCCCCAGCCAATCATTTTAGCCGGGGATACAGGAGTTATTGAAGTGGCTGGTTATGGCAATGCGGAAACTGTAATTACGGGTATTGTTGGTTGTGCGGGTTTATTGCCCACTATTGCGGCAATCAAAGCCGGTAAAAACATAGCTCTTGCTAACAAAGAAACTTTAATTGCTGGGGGACCAGTAGTTTTACCCTTAGTAGAAAAGTATGGGGTTAAATTATTACCAGCAGATTCAGAACACTCCGCAATTTTTCAGTGTTTACAAGGAACACAAACAAGAGATTTACGGAGGATTATACTTACTGCTTCCGGTGGCGCATTCCGGGACTGGGAAATAGCTAAATTATCTAATGTTACTGTTGCTGATGCCTTAAAACATCCTAATTGGTCGATGGGACAGAAAATAACTGTAGACTCGGCCACTTTAATGAATAAAGGCTTAGAAGTAATTGAAGCTCATTTTTTATTTGGTATTGATTATGAGCATATTGATATTGTAATTCATCCTCAAAGCATTATCCATTCTTTAATTGAATTGCAAGACACCTCAGTATTAGCCCAATTAGGGTGGCCTGATATGCGTTTACCCCTATTATATGCTTTATCATGGCCAGAAAGACTTTATACTGATTGGCATCCATTAGATCTAGTTAAGTCTGGAAAGTTAACCTTTCAAGAACCAGATCATCACAAATATCCTTGTATGCAATTAGCTTATAGCGCAGGAAAAATTGGTGGCTCAATGCCGGCTGTACTAAATGCAGCCAATGAACAAGCCGTAGCCTTATTTTTAGAAGAGAAAATTAGATTCTTAGATATTCCCCTTTGTATAGAGTGGGTTTGCGATCACCATAAAAATCAAAACCATACAAATCCAACATTAGATGATATTTTAGCATCTGATATCTGGGCCAGACAGAAAGTTATCGCAGCGATAGAATATCTTGCATCCCGCCCAAAAAAAATTCCCTTACATTAAAAATCAATGCTAATGATAGAAACCATATTTGTAAAAGTTTGGTTTCTATATACTTATGAAATGAAAGGCAGCTTTAGATACCTTTAGTGAAACTATTTGTACTCAAATTTTGTGTATATTAATTTATAAACAGTTTATATTACTAGATCTTCTTAAAAATGCAGTCATTTCCACTTTCAACTATATTTTCAGAACTATGCACATTTTTGATATGAAATGATTCTGAGTCTGCCTTATTCTAACCTGGTAACTAAATTATTTCGGGATTAGGCTACTGATTACTCAAGAATATATATTCAATTTCTAGTAAAAAAAATAAATTTTTCTGGATTATGATATCCTACAAAAAATGTTAAGTCTGATCAATTATAAGATTATAAATCTTATAGAATATTATAATTAAGTGTTTGAAAATAAATGTATTTTATGGCAGAGTATTATACTCATTCTGATAAATTTAAAAAATGTTTTTATATATGTATAAAGTAAAAAAATATTAATAGATAAGTCTGAACATACAAATAAAAATCAAAAAATAAT